>JBAZXH010000001.1:0-763970 GCA_041659945.1 Candidatus Pacearchaeota archaeon
TAAGAATGCCTTTGTATTCTTAGCTTAAAAAATTCCTTTCTAATCTCTTCTTTTTTCATTAGATTTGCAGGAAATCATCAGAAAACTAATTTTCGGTGCTTGGTGACATATGTCACCTGGACATACACTGTATTTATTTTTATCTAAAAAAGATAGATTTTTAAAGTGATTATTTATTAGAACGTCATGACAAGAAGAATACATATTGATGAAAATTTAAGTTTAGCTGAGCTAGAATTTAAATCTGGAGATGTTGTTGCATTTGATAATTCAGACGTGGACTTACCGCAACCTTTTGTTTTAGCAGTAGCTGATAAAATTGAAAGAGGATTTTCTCCTGGAAAAAATTGTTTAGGATTAATGTTTAATTCAAATGGAAATAGAGAAGAATGGACACTTTATACTCGAGGGCATGCTCTAGGGCTGTGGGCTCCTTCAGGTCCTAGAGATCTTTACAGACCAAGTTATAAAGTGATGAATGGTTTTAGTGGAGATAGTTCTCAGGCGTATTTTGTTGAATCGGCTTATTCAGGAGTTAAAGAAATTGAAAGAGCTCTAGGAGAAAACCGCCAGGGTTTGGATGCTTATTTAGAATTTATTTATAGAGGAAGATTAGTTATGGCAGGAAGTAGATTTAGAAGATTTGCTGAAAGAAAAGGTCTTGGTAATTTATTACCAAATCAGATAAGGTTTAGAGAGTTATCTGATTTTCCTCATCCAGTTACTGGTTAAGAAATTTATGGACCTGCCGGCTTAAAGAATTTTCTACATTTGAATGAATTCTTAGGGCCGTCAGTTCCTATCAACTTCATTTCATTCAGTTGATATTATGGACCTGCCGGTGCTCAAAATTCAAAATGAATTTTGGCAACTTTCATTCTTACGACTGAAAGTGAAGTCGAACCAGGGTTCGATATGCAATTTATCAATTGCATTATGGACCTGCCGGGAATCGAACCCAGATCTCTTCGTTGCAAACAAATGTATCCTTTTAGTAACTTTTTCTAACTGTCTTTTTGTTTAAAACTTATCATATGTTTTATGATAAAAATGGACCTGCCGGGAATCGAACCCAGATCTCCTCGTTGCAAACAAATATATCCTTTTAGTAACCTTTTATAATGAGCTACTTTCAAAAATAATCTGTTGTTTATGTTTAGTACTTTTAACCATTGGAATCCCGACTTTTTCACCTAATTTTTGTATTTTTTTGTTATTCATCACTTTCTCTCTGATAAAAAATACTTCAAGGTCATATTTTCTATCAATAAATCTTTTATTTCTATATGCTAGATTTAATCTATTATTTGGAAAAGGTCTACCAGTTGGTTCTTTTCTAAGCCACTTAGGAATTTTATAATTATCTTTAACGAATATTATAAAATCGAAATCAGAATATAAACTTCCTCTGAATCCAGGAGATTTATACCTTCCGAAGCAATTCTTAACTGAAGAGCCTATAAGAACTATTTTTATTATGTTAGCGTCTGGTAAAAACTTAGATTTTAATTTTTTAATTGCTTTTGTCCTAAGGCTTTTAACAATCTTCTTACTAAAAATATCTTTTTTTGGCCTCTTTTTTAAATGGTCTTCCATAAAGCTATTGATGTATAATTACTTAATAAAATATGCTTTTTTCTTAAGAAATACTTATACTCTACCCCCTCTCATTTATATTCTCGCCAGATACTAATAGCTAATAACTAATAGCAGGACTTGTTTCTCTAACAGTTGGGATAATTATGTTTGCTGTTTCTGTTTCAGAATCAGTTGTTATTTTAAGCTTAATACTTGCCATGTTTCTAAAGTTCATTGCCTCTGCTTTTAGCTCTCTTATTTTGCTTAATACTATAATTTTAGCTAAAAGCTTAGATAACACTTTAGAGGCATCTGTTAGCTCAAGGGCAACAAAATTTTCATCTTTATCAAAATCAATTACAAAATTACCAATTTCGACAGCACCATTTGATTTAGAGCCATCTAGATAAATGAATAAATCATCATTTTCTTCATCATAGTCAAATTTAAATTGTTTCATTTTACTTGCTTATCATCCCTTGCCATTTCCTGTTTATAATAATTATTGTGACTATAATAATCTTTCCGTTTATTGCGAAAACATACTTATGGCTTAGGTCTTCCGAATAGGCAAAATAGCACTCATACTTTTTTTCATTGGGCTTTTTAGCAGGTTGCTCTTTAAAATAAACTAATTTGTCTGGATGAACAATGTTTTCTTTAACTTCATCAAGTTCTGTATGCCTAAAATCAGCTCTCAATAGTGCATGGTCAGTTATTATAATATCATTCTTTTTGTACTTTCTAAGCTTATTTTTAAATTCTTCAATGTCCATAATATCCTAATATTATGCAGGAATAAAAATCTATCTATCCTAATTTTTTTAACCCAATTTAACATTGAATGGACCTGCCGGCTTAAAGAATTTTCCACATTTGAATGAATTCTTAGGGCCGTCAGTTCCTATCAACTTCATTTCATTCAGTTGATTTTATGGACCTGCCGGTGCTCAAGAATTAATAATTCTTGGTAAGTTATTTTCTTGCGAATTTAACTGAATCGAACACTTTATCTTCGTAAGCCACAAAAACTAGGTTTTTGGGCGCCAAAAATTATTAAATTTTTGTGCGAAGTAAAGTTGCCAAAATTTCATTAGAAATTTTTAGCACCTACAAAACTTTGTTGTTCTAGTTTTGTAAGGGTGAGATTCCTCAGAAGCATAATATTATTTTGAAGAAATAATATATGGACCTGCCGGGAATCGAACCCAGATCTCTTCGTTGCAAACGAAGAATTCTAACCATTAGACTACAGGCCCTCTTAATCTTTCAGGCATTATGATTGCTTGAAGATAATCAAATTAAAGATTGATAATTTATAAATCTAACAGGTTATAAAGTTTGTTATTTTTTAGATCAATGTTAGTATCAAAATATGTTAAAGTTTAAGTCATCTTAATCTGCATGGCATTTAATTAAAGCTTATGGGTGATCTATTTATTTGCAGATTTTAGCAATTAATTACACTATACCAGATTTTTTCCCATAAGTTCTATTTACAGGTAGTTATATAGTACTTTAATCTGTTAGGAATGTTATGTCCTGACATATACCTACAAAATTTGCTTCTAAATTATTATTTAAGGTAGTTATATATTACTTGTACTTGCCGAAAAGACGTGCACCGAATAAAGGGGCCTATTTAGCCATCTAATCCTTAGTTTTGGATTTAAAATGAGATAAACCCCCTTAAAGGGGCGTATATACTAGTAAAGATTATAGGATCAAAATCCGAACCGTTTATAAATTGGAGTTTAATACTAATTTCATGAAATTATTTCATGGTAGCAATAATATGGCTCTTTATGTAGAAGATTTGAAAGATGCAGCCATTAAAGAAATTGATAGCCTAACACAAGAAGACTTTGAGAATACTGAAGATTCCTTAGAAATAATCATAACTTCAAAACATCAGATACCCTTAATAACTTTAGGTGAAGCCTATCGAAAAAATGTAGGGGAGATTAAGAAAGACATAAGTAAAGATAATCGTTTCTGGATGGAAGTAAATCCTACATACAAAACAGCAACTTTAATAGAAATACATGTACCTTTTGAGGGTAAGGCCGGATTTTTGAGTATACAGCCCTCAACATGCCAAATGAACTATATTGAAGGAGAGGTTACTTATAATGAAATAATCTTACCTTTTAGTTTCTTTCCAGACATAGATAAATCAGAGGCTTTGAGAAAAGAGATAGATTCTGCATTAGATTATGTAAAAAAGCAGACTATGTCAATGAATAAAGACATTGAATCATTCAATCAGAAATTGCCAAGCTTAATTTCTTCTCAGATTAAGAGAAGAAAAAGTATACTGGAAAATCAAAAGAAAATAATGGTTGAAATAGGTATACCCGAAAAAGAGATTAAGATGAAACAGATAGGTTTCGTAAAGCCTATAGAAAAAAAGTCAATTAAAATACAAAATATTGTAGCAGTTAGTGATGATATTGTATTAGAAAATGAGATTTATGAAGAAATTACTAATTCTATAAATAGTTTAGGAATTAATCTTGAGCGAGTTAATAAAATTGTTAGAAGTTTGGATGAAGAATCTTTAAGAGATATTTTATTTGTAGCCCTTAATTCCTCATTTAGAGGAACAGTTTCAACTGAAGCATTTAATAAATCTGGAAAAACAGACCTCTTAATAAGACAAAATAACAAAAACCTTTATATCTCTGAGTGTAAAATCTGGCGAGGAGATGTTTATTTTAATGAGGGGATAGATCAATTGTTAAGTAATTTAACCTGGAGAGATTCAAAATGCAGTTATATCATATTTTCTAAAAATGATGATCCTAATAAAGTCATATCAAAAGCTCAAGAATTACTTTCTAGACATCCAAATCATGTTAGCCTTATAAAGAAAATATCTGAGAGCTGTTATTTGTTTAAGTTTAAGAATAAAAATGATCCTAACAAAAACCTTCTTCTAACATTGCACCTATTTAGCTTAAAGTAATCAAACTGTTATCAAGTTTATCAAACTTAATAATTGGTTTTTTAAGCTTTAGTAAATTATTTAAACTAAAAAAAGATTCATTTTTTATGAATAAATCATTAGTATTAATAACCTTCTTTATACTTGTGTTCTATGGAGTTACCTTGATCTCTGCTCAAAATGAAGTCAATAATACAGACAATAATATTTCTATAGTATGTGGAAATAAAATGTGTGAACTTAATGAATCTCTTTCTTGTCCAGAAGATTGCGATAATTGTAGCTCTGACCTACAATGTGATGATGGAAACCTTTGTAACATAAACAAATGTGAAGGCACTCCAAAAACATGTACTCACAACCTAAAAAATTGTGATGATAATAATCCTGCAACAGATGACAAATGTGTTAATGGTGAATGTAAAAATATTCAAACAACTGTTTGTAAAAGCGGTGATAACTTTTGTCCAATTGGTTGTAATGAAGGAAATGATGGTGATTGTCCAAAAATGGACCGGTGTAATTCCAAATCAGATTGTGATGATAATACTCCTTGTACTACAGATTTATGTGAGGGAAATCCTAAAACTTGTTCTCATACTAAAGAAAATGGGTGTTCCCTCGGAAATCAATGTTTAAGTTATGGAGATAGAGAAACAATAGGAGGCATCGAACAATATTGTAATAAGATGGGAAGTTGGGAAAATCAAAAATCAATAAATAGTATCTGTGATGAGAGTTATGAATGTATGTCCAATAGCTGTAGTCAGAGTAAATGTATGCAACCAGCCAAAGAACCAAGCATTATAGAAAAAATAATTACTTGGATTTGTCAGTTATTTGGAATTTTTAAATAAGTAAAATATCCTCTTTTTTCAGGAGAACTTTAAAGAAAAAAGTCTTTAGTTTTCATTTTTCTTTTTAAAACATTCTGGACAAGTGGTAAATGAAGGCCTTTTATCACCCTCCTCTTCAAATTCTTTAATGATTCGTCCACATTTAATACACCAAATATGTTTGGACTTACCTATTACCCATTTTATCACAAATTTAACTATCTTTCTACCCATGACGAATCCAATAATTATAAGAATTATAATTACTATTGCTGGAACTACAACTGCAAATAACTTATAGATAAAGCTAGTAGTTTCTTCAGCACCCCAGAGTTCCTTTGCTGCAAAGATTATTGTTGCGAAAGCAAGAACCCAAGTAGCCCACTTTAAACCATTATTTGCTTCCACAATCTTTCTTTGACTATATATATTATCAAATGAAAGAGCTATTTGTTTTAATTCATTATCATCCTTTGGATGATAAACCTCTTTTATCTTGTTGAGTCTTTTTTGATAATCTTCTAACAGTTCTTCAAAGTCTTTATCTTCTCGTGAATATTCTTTACTATTTGCATAATCCCATAACCAACCCATAATCTTGCCTTTGGATGTCATTTTTTCTTTTTTTTTACAATATACGCTACTATAACAAAAAGGGTTAGTTCTAAAATTAAGAATAGGAGCTTAAGTTGCCATTGAGTAAAATAATACATAAAGTATACACATACCATACTCGCTACTACAAAAAATCCCAATAACATTGTTTTTATGTTCTTTTTAACTATCATAAAGTATACAAAAAACAAACCCAATAGATAAAGCAAGATAAACCATGCACAAAGAACTGTGATACTCATCCAACCAACTAAAGAGGTCAAATTGATCTTTATGATATTTGTTGTAGAGGTTAATGTGGCTAAAAATATTCCTCCCATTATAGATCCCAAAAAACCAATGTCGTAATTTACTTTTATTTTATTGAAATCTTCAATTTTAGCTTCATTATTTTGACGTTTACTTACCATAACACTTAGATAGAAGAGGTTATTTATTAAGATATTGATAGTTGAATAATTAATGTTGTTTGTATACTAAAAGAAATAGGCTAACCTCAATTAAGTTTTTAAGCTGGGAACACATAAGTGGTTTATTAGGTGAAAATGTCAATAATACTCCAACTTTTGATTAATGGACTGATTGCAGGTGCAATCTATGCTTTAGTTGCCTCTGGATTCTCTTTGATTTATTCTACCTGCAAGTTTATTCATTTTGCACATGGAGCTGTTATTGCTTTTTCTGCTTATTTTCTTTATTTTTTATTTGCAATTTTAGGTTTTGAATTTTACATATCCATTATACTTTCCATCATCTTTGCTTCATTGCTTGGTTATGGGCTTAACTTGATTGTTTATAGAAAACTAAGAAAAAGAAAAGCAAGCAACTTTGTTTTATTAATATCCAGTCTTGCTTTGCTTATCTTGCTTGAATCTTTGATATTAATGTTTTTCGGAGCAGATGTTAAAACAATAGGTTTTATTGAGGTTTCCAAAGGAATAGATATTTTTGGTGGAATAATAACTCCCTTACAAATTGTAATTATTGCCGTTTCTGTTTTACTTTTGATTTCTTTATTGCTTTTTATGAAAAGAACGAGACTTGGAAAAGCAATGAGAGCAGTTTCTGATAATAAAAATGTTGCTGAGATTGTTGGTATTTCTTCTGAAAAGATTTACACTTGGAGTTTTATTATTGGTTCAGGAATTGCAGGAATTGCAGGAATTTTAATTAGTTTAGAACAAAATTTAGAGCCAACAATGGGTACGGGGTTAATAATCAAAGGTTTTACTGCTGCAATTATTGGTGGAATTGGAAGTATTCCCGGAGCAATTTTAGGAGCATTCTTACTTGGGTTTGCTGAGAATTTTGGTGTTTGGTTTTTACCATCTGGATATAAGGATGCAATCGCATTTGTTATCTTGTTCTTATTTTTACTGTTTAGACCTAAGGGAATTTTAGGAATAAAAAAAGAAGGAGATAAAGAACAACAATGAAAATAAAATTTTCAAATAGTCACTACAAGAGGTGTAATCTCAGATGATTGAAGCATATCTTATTCACCTGTTAATTTTAATAGGAATTTATCTTATTTTAGCCATATCTCTACAGCTCTCAATTGGTTACACTGGTTTGCTTAATCTAGGACATATTGCTTTCTTTTGTATTGGGGCTTACACCTCGGCCTTGCTTGCTTTAAATGGATTTCCTTTTATTGTTTGTTTAATATTTGCCGGGATTTTAGCCATGCTTTTTGGTTTTTTTCTTGCAATACCTACCAGAAAAATCAAAGGAGATTATCTAGCCCTAGCAACTTTAGGTTTTGGATTTGTTATTTATGCTATTGTTTTAAATTGGTCTAGTCTAACAAGAGGACCATTAGGAATTCCAGGAATACCAAAACCAACTGTTTTAGGAATTTCTTTTTCTTCTAATCTTGCATTTCTAATTTTAACAGTGATTATTGCACTAGTATCCTACTTTGTTATAAATAGAATTGTTAAATCTAAATTTGGAAAGGTGATGGAAGCTGTTAGAGATGATGAACTTTCAGCAAAAGTTTTAGGAAAAAACAGCTTTAAGATTAAATTTTTAGTTTTGGGAATTTCTGCATTTTTTGCAGGAATTGCAGGAAGTTTGTATGCCCATTATATAACCTACATTGATCCCTCTTCTTTTACAATTATGCAACTAATTCCTATTCTTTGTATCATCATAATTGGAGGAATGGCTTCAATGAATGGAACATTATTTGCTACCATTATCCTCATATTACTTCCCGAGCCATTAAGGTTTATTGGTTTTCCATCATCAGTAGTTGGACCAATGAGGCAAATTATTTATGCACTAGTTTTACTCATAATTCTACTGTATAAACCTAAAGGAATTTATGGAAAGGTGGAGATGTAAGAGATTATTTTTTACTAGCATTCCAAAGTATTTCAAAGAATTTTTTATAGGAATCTGAAATTTCTTCCCCCCTAATTAAAATAGCTATTGGTTGTTTACTCCACATTAACAATAAAACTTTATCTTCAAAAATAACTGTAGTAGATGGGAACACAAACTCACTAGGAAGATATCTATTCTCAAAAAATGATTCTGAGGTTTGCTTTCTACCCCTAAACTTACTGCTAATTAAATGTTTTACCTTTATTTTATTTAATTTTAAATGAGAATACCAAGTGTCATAATAATCTGGAAAGTTTTCTTTAAATCCCCAGCCAGAGGCAAATAAATAAACTTCTGTTTTTGATTTAGTAACCTCTGAAATTACATTCTTAATGCCCTGTTTGTCTTTGTAAATTGTGGCCTCTTGTGGAGACTTGCTTAATTGTCTTTGAGACTCTAATTCAGATATAATCCCTTTAATTTTGTTCTTTCTTTCCTCTTCTATCTCTAGTATTTTTTTAGGGTCAGTAGCCTCGTAATGTTTTCTTTTCCCCATTATTACATAAGAAACCAATCCTTTTTCTTGTAGTCTTTCTAGAATATCATAAAGATTTATCCGATGAATTCCTGTTTTTGCCAAAATATCTGATGCTGATGCAGATCCAAGTCTAAGTAAAATTAAATAGGTTTCTGCTTCATTTTCTGTTAATCCAAATTCCTTCAAAACTGATTTTACATTTAACATAATTTTATCTGGGTTTGCAGATTATTAAATCTTTCTAAAATAGTAATGTACATTACAACATATTTCTTTAAGGGCCATTTTTGTAACATTTCTATGAAAACAAAAAAGAAAGTGTTAATTATAATTGTAGTAGCTCTTATAGTTATAATTGTATCAGCAGGATTTTTAATTAAAAATGGAACTATTGGAAAACCGGTTTTAGGCAAAGAAACAATAAAAATCGGTTTTACAACTGCCTTATCTGGAAATTATGCATATATTGGAGAGGATGTTTTAAGAGGAGTCAAAGAAGCAATTGATGAATCAAATAATAAAGAAGTCCTTAATAGGAAAATTGAACTATTAATTGAAGATAATCAAGCAGACCCTAAAACTGCTGTAACAAGTTATCAATTGTTAAAAAGTGAGGGAGTCAATGTTGTTTTTTCTTCGTTTAGTACAATTACTGAAGCTTTAAGCCCTCTTGCAAATCAGGATAAAACAATATTAATGTATGAAGCTCTTCCAACAACCTATGCTGAAAAGTATAATTATACATTCAAAGTTTATTCAAATGCTAATCAGGAAGCAGAGGCTATTACTAATGCAGTTAAGAAATCTAATGATAAAACTGCCTTTGTGTATGTAAATAATCCTGCAACAATCGCTCTAAGACAAATATTTGTACAAAAAATGGGAAATATGGAAGAATATAAATTTGAAGTGAATGATGATGATTTTAGAACAATAATCTTAAAATTAAAAAGTAATAATGTAGAAAATGTTATTCTTAATGGATATCCAAAACAGATACTTGCTTTCATAAAACAGTCAGTAGAATTAGACTATAATGTGAAAAAGATATTTGTAACAAGTGATGGAGGTTCAAAAGATGTTGTAGATAATGTAGAATCTTCTCTTAATAATTCAAAAATTGAATATATCCTAGTTGGTTACGGACCTCAGAGTAAAGAGATATATTATGTTTTCTCGTATGATTCTGCCAAAGTGTTAATTGAAGGAATGAAATCTTGCCAGAATTTAGGAAAACGGGCTGATGATCCTGAATGCTTAAAAATAGAATTACAAAAAGTAAAAATCAATGGAAAATCTGGGTTTGTAGATATGAACAATTCAAGGATTGCACAGATGTCTCCTCAACTTTATACTGTCAAGAATAAAGAGCTTGTTCCATATGCAATTTGACTAAAAACTTAAACTGTTTTTTAACCCCAAAACTTATTAATCTCCTTTTTCTTTTATTATAAATAATGTAAAAATGTTAAAAGTTCAAAATCTAAAAAAGCATTTTGGTGGAATAAAGGCTGTTGATAATTGTAGCTTTGAAATTAAAAAGAACAAAATAACCGCACTGATTGGTCCTAATGGAAGTGGAAAATCAACAGTTTTTAATCTTATATCGGGAGTATTAGAAACAGAATCTGGAAATATAATCTTTGACAAAAAAGAAATAACAAATCTTTCTCCTGATAAAATATCTAATTTGGGCATTTCAAGAATTTTTCAACAATCTAGACTGTTTAATAATTTAACAATTAAAGAAAATATGGTCCTTGCTTTGAATAATGATGACATGAAATTTTGGAAAAGTTTTTTTAGTAAGAATAGAATTAGCAAACAGAATGAAGAAAAAATAAAAGATATTTTGAAATTATTCAAAATGAATGAACATGAAGGCAAATATGCAAGAAACCTAAGTTTCGGGCAAAAAAGATTAGTTGAAATATCCAGAGCAATAATCAAGCCACATAAGTTACTCATGTTAGATGAACCAGTTGCAGGAGTTACACCTGCTCTGAGAAAAGAACTTTCACAAGCATTATTAAAACTAAAAAAACAGGGTGAAACTATTTTTGTTATTGAGCATGATATGGATTTTATATTAAACCTTGCTGATGAAGTTATTGTAATGGATGAAGGAAAAGTTATTGCAAAAGGAAAGCCAAGTGAGATAAAAAATAATAAGCAGGTCTTGGAAGCTTATTTAGGCGATTAATTTAAAAATGCTTTTTTCTTAGAGATAATATGGCTAAAAAGAGGTTTATGGATTACTCTTGGAGTTATTATAATTATTGCAATAATTGCTATTGTTTGGTATGGTAATTCTCAGTCAAAAGAAACAATAAATATTGGATTTATTGGTCCTCTAACTGGCGGACCAGCATTGTGGGGGCAGGGATCTTTAAACATGATTAATCTTGCAGTAGAAGAGATAAACAACAAAGGAGGGATTAATGGAAGGCCAATTAGAATTATCTCAGAAGATGGTAAATGTAATCCTAGTGAGGCAGTAACAGTTGCTAAAAAACTAATTGATGTTGACGGAGTAAAATTCATATTAGGAGGTCATTGTTCTCCAGAAACTGTTGCTATAGTGCCCATAATTAATCAATCAAAAGTCTTTTTACTAGCAGGAGTAACTAGCACAGATGATGCTGTATCTGGAAGTAAATATGCCTTTAGAACCAGCCCACCAACAATTGAACAGGCAAAAAAAGTTGCAGAAATAGCCTATACTAAGTATAATTATAAAAAAATCGCATTAATAACTGAAGAAGCTTCTTACCCTAAGAGTTATAGTAATGATTTAAAAAAAGAGTTTAAAGGAGAAATTGTTTCTGAACTAAACTTTGTTCCTCTTGAAAAGGATTTTAGAACAGGGTTGGCAAAAATTAAAGATGCAAATCCTGATGCAATTTGGATTGCTCCACAAGATCCAAATGAAGCTGTACTAATATTGCAACAAATGAAAGAACTTGGAATGTTAAATATTCCGTTGTTTGGAAGCACAACATTTATTGATAAATCAGTATATAATAACTCAGGTAAACTTTTGCCAAACAACTCATGGACTGTCACATTATTTGCTGATCCTGAATCTCCAAAATCTAAAGAAGTACAAGAAAAATACAAGGCAAAATATGGAACAGACGTTCCTTATAACCTTTATTATGTTTCGGCAGCATATGATGCTACTTATATGCTTGCAGGAGCATTGGATAAATGTGGTGAAAATGTTGACTGTGTTCAAAAATATTTTGAGAATATTAAAGGATATGAAGGTGTTGCAGGAACATTTACATTTAAAGAAAATGGCGACCCAGTGTTTGATAGTTGGAAAGAGATGAAACTCGTAAATGGGACTACAGTTTTAGAATAATTTTATAAACTTCTTTAATGTGTTATTCTTATTATGTTAAAGATAACAAATCTTAAAGCAGGTTATGGTGAAAATGAAATACTTCATGATGTAGATTTAGAGGTGAAGTCTGATGAGATTGTAGCGATTATCGGACCAAATGGAAGTGGAAAATCAACAATTTTAAAGAGTATTTTTAAGATTGCTCAAGTCATAGATGGCAAAATAACCTTTAAAGGTAAAAATTTAAACAAATTAAAGACGTATGAATTAATATCAGAAGGAATTAGTTTTGTTCCTCAGGGAAGACAGGTTTTTAATGATTTAACTGTTAAGGAAAATTTAGAAATGGGAGCGTTTATTTTTAAAGATAAAGAGATAATAAAAGAAAGTATCAAAGATGTTTTTAGTAAATTCCCTGTTTTAAAAGAAAAGCAAAATGAATATGGTTTCACACTTTCAGGAGGCCAACAACAAATTTTGGCTATTGCTCGTGCTTTGATGCAAAATCCTCAACTTTTACTTTTAGATGAGCCTTCTTTAGGTCTCTCACCCAAAGCAACAAAAGAGATTTTTGATATAATAAAAAAATTAAATAAAGAAGATATTTCTATTTTAATTGTAGAGCAAAATGCAAAAAAAGCTGTTGAGATTGCAAATAAAACTTATGTTTTAGAAGATGGGAAGATTGCTTTGCGTGGTGGAAAAGAAATTTTAGTAAATAAGAAAATTAAGGATATTTATTTCGGTTGATTGTATTTTAATCACTCATTAAGTACTTATTTGTTATTTTACATGTCTTTTGGTTTCTTAGGTTTATCAAGTGCAGGAAATATTTGTATCCATTGATGTGCTGGAATTTTTTCTGTGAATTGCCATAATGCTTTGGTAAGATGACCATTTTCTTCTTGCATATCTTTCATTTGTTGTTTTAATAATTCAGTTTCTTTAATTTGCTGTTGCATCTGCAGCTCAAGCTCTCTCTTTTTCTCTGGTGGTAAATCCTCAGTTTTAATATATATCTTTCTTGCTCTGTCTTTTATTTTACTTTCAGAAAGATCATTGTAAACTTTCTTCATGCTTATTGAATGGCCCATTTGATTGGCTGCATCATCATCTTTTAAGCTGTCTTCATTATACAAAATTGTTGCTATGCTGTGTCTGAGCAGGTAGGGATTAATTTTCTTCCCAAGAACTTTTTCTGATAATTTTGTAAGTCTATAATATGGAGTATCTTCACTTATTGGTTTATTTCTTCGTTTTTCAATTGGACTGGGAAATACCCACTTGCTTTCGTTGCCCTGAAGTTGTTTTAAATAATAAACAACATCTTCCGGGATAAACTTCAAAAAGGATTTATTATTTTTCTTAGAATATACTTTAATAAAAGCTCCTTCAGACTCAAAGGTTACTTGTGACCAAAGAAGTTTACAAACTTCAACCGGCCTAAATCCGCCATAAAAATAAACCAGAAACCATACTTTCCAAAACAGGCTATGTTCTGCCTGAACAAGCTTTTGAACATCATCTTTGGTTAGTATATCATCTGGATCATACTTTCTGGGCACGGGCTGATGTTTACATATTCTATTAAGATTTCTAAATCTTAAACTCCAATCAGGGTAATACCACTTTAAAAATTCCTTAACTAAATCCTTGATGTAATTAGTATATCCCGGCCCATAGGGTATAGTCTCACCTTTTTTCTTGTATGTTTTATATGAATTGAAATGGTTGATCAGATCTTTTTCCTGAAATGTCTCCTTGTCTTTACCTACCACTAGAAGAAGCTCACCAACAATTCTTCTAATATCTTCAATCTTCTTTTCTGACTTAACTGTTATACGTTTGTAGTCTATGTATTCTTTTAATGTGGGCATTTAGAAATTCGCACTATTGGCTTTAAATAGATTATTATAGTTCCTGAAAGAATTTCAGGAACCAGACTACAGGCCCTTTATCAAACAATATAATTAATGCTTTTAAATGTTTTTAGGGTAAATGTTACTCGTAAGAATAATCCCAACCCGGTTGCCAGGCTTTTCTTTTTCTCCAGTCTTCTGCAAATGCCTGTTTCCAAGTTTTCTTTTTTATTATTACCTCTAAAGCAAGTTGAGGAGCTTTGTGGGCTACAATGGCAATATGTTTGCCATTGTAATTCTTTTTTAGAAATTTCAAAAAATCTTCGATTCTGCTTTTAACATCCTCATAACTTTCACCGTTTGGAAATCTTCTTGTTATGCATTTTTCTTGCATTGGTTCAACAACTTCTGAGGGTTTTGCATTAAAATCACCATAATTACACTCCCTTAATCTTTTATCTTTAATTATTTTTATCTTACTTTTGAATGTTAGTTCAGCGGAATGAACTGCTCTCTTTAGATCTGAGCAAAAGACAAGATCAAATTTCTTGTCTTTAATTTGGTCTATTAATTCTATTGATTGGTTTATGCCTTTATCAGCTAAATCTACATCAAACCAACCTGATGAAATATCTTTTTCATTATCTGTTGTTGTGCCATGAACAAAATATGTAATTTTAACTGACATTTGAATTGATTTAAATTAATTTTTTCTTGTTTCATCTAAAAAACATTTTGAAAGTAATCTGTCTAAAGAATCATCTGCTGCTATTTGTATAAATTCTTGGGGTGAAACTGCATAAAAATCCATATTTGACTTACTTGATGTGAAAATTGGTCTTCCAGACTCAAATACTTTAGATATAGGAATCCATAACCATGTTTTAAAATCAAATGTCTCATTTGATATAACATACCAGATATTCAAATTAAATTTTCTTTGAATTGAAGAATAATTTTTTGTTTCTTCACTATCAATAGGATATGTTTTATAATCTGGGTTTATGTTTTTATATTTAACATCTACAAAAATAAAACCTAAGTTAGGTATTAAAATCAAGAAGTCCGGTCTTTTTCCACTAAAATATTTTTTAAATGCAAAAGACAATGTTTGAGTATCTTGTTGTAAGTACAGATAAGGAATATTATGCTTGTCAAGCCATTCTCTGAATCTTGTCTCAGCTTCATTTCCTTTTCTTTTATTTTCATCTTCAATTTGATTCATTAATTATCAAATTAAACATTCCTTATATTTCTTTCTAATTAATGTTAGTTAGAAATTTAATTTAAATAAAGGTTTTTTCAAGAAATATTAAAATATTATTGCGCTTCGTCTTGGTTTTCAGGTTTGTAATAATCAATTAACCTTCTTGGAGTAGCACCTAATACTTCAAGTCCTAGGGGCAATGTTGACAATGTTTTTATAAGACCACGATCAATAAAAGTATAATCCCCACTTAAACCTCCGAGAGCCAATTTACCCAGTCCTGCACCAAAACAGTAAAAACACCATTGCTCGCCATTAGGTAATATTCTTGTAATGTCTCTTAAGTGTTTCATTTTGATTTTTAAAGAGTTTTAATAATTTTAATGTTATCCCACTTTTCTTTTTTTAAAAAAAGAAAAGTGTATGCGAAGCAATCGTTGTAAATTATTATGACCAAATTTTGATTTTAGATTTATAGGAGGTGATCCAACTGCAGGTTCCCCTACAGTTACCTTGTGACGACTTAACCTACCTTGTCTTACAAAATTTCGTCCCTAATGAGCCTCAACAATGCAAAACTCGGTTGGTTTGACGGGCAGTGTGTGCAAGGAGCAGGGACATATTCAACGTTCGTTGCTAACAAACGATTACTACAGATTCCGGTGTCATGAAGATGGGTTTCAATCTTCAATCTAAACTGAGCTGGATATTAAGGATTAGCTTCTCTTTTCAGAGTTGCATCCCATTGAATGCAGCATTGACGCGCGCGTGTAGCCCAGGGGATTCGGGCCGTACTCACCTAACGTAGCCCGCACCTTCCTCTGTGTTACCACAGCAGTCTGTATAGTGAGCATATTATTCATAGCAACTATACACGCGGGTCTCGCCTGTTACCTGATTTAACAGGTCACCTCACGGCACAGGCTGACGTCGGCCATGCAACTCCTCTCAGCGTGTCAGGTAAGCCCTTTAGACTGACCTTCATTCTGCTGTCGCTCCTGGTGAGGTTCACGGTGTAGAATCTAATTGAACCGCACGCGTCACCTGTTGTAGTGCCCCCCCGCCAATTCCTTTAAGTTTCGGTCTTGCGACTATACTTCCCAGGTAGCACACTCTACGGCTTCCCTACAGCACCAATGTCTCTCGAGGAGATACTGATGTTTAGTGTGCAGTGTTTACTGCTAGGACTACAAGGGTATCTAATCCTTTTCGCGACCCTAGCCTTCATCCCTCACTGTCAGATCCATACTCGTAAGATGCCTTCGCTGTTGTTAGTCCAATCAAGATCAACATATTTTACTACTACCTTGATTGTACTTCTTACGTCTTCTGGTCTCTAGCAATGCAGTATCTCTTGCAGGCCTCACACTTAAGATGTGAGATTTCACAAAAGACTTGCAAAGCAAGCTACGGATGTTTTAGACCCAATAAATGTGGCTGCGACTTGGACTGCTGGGATTACCGCGGCGGCTGGCACCAGTCTTACCCAGTCCTTATTCTCCAACCTTTTTAAAGTTAGTAAAAGTTTTTCATATTGAAAAACACTCTGGCTTGCTTTGTCACGCTTGCGCGCATTGCAAAAAATTCTTAACTGCTGCACCCCGTAGGGCTAGGAATAGTGTCTCAGATTCCTTCTCAGGGCATCTCCGCTAAGAGCCCTTACTGATCACAGGCTTGGTGGGCATTTACCCCGCCAACTACCTAATCAGCCGCAGCCCCATCTTAAGACCTTACGTTTCAAAGATAACTCATTCCAGAAATCATCTTCTATTAGGTCTTATCCTCAGTTTCCCGAGGTTATCCCTAATCTTAAGGAAGGTTAGCTACGTGTTACTGAGCAGTTCGCCTTCTCTCGAAAGACTTGCATGTCTAAGTACAAACCAGATAGCCGCAGCCGCCAGCAGGATAAACTGGAATTAATCAATTTATTCTGTTTTTTTAATTTTGATTTGATAAGATATTCAAAATTATTGATACAATACAATGATAAAAATATCATTATAGTTAACATTAAAAGATAAATGTTAACGACCTAATCCTCCGACGACTGTTCTAAAAATTTTTGGGTAGAAATACAACATGATTGCTTCGCATACATCATACCTTAGCTTGCGATTATGTATGTTAAGGCACTCATGAATAACATTTTAGTTTTTTACAAAAATCAAAAACCGTTTAGTTTCTGATTCTTTACAAAATATGTTGATAAAATTAGTTTATAAACCTTTCGTCTTTTTTATGATATTCTTTTAATGATTTTACGACGAGAAGTCATGCAGCAAATCTTTCTTCATCCAAATTAAAATCATTCGTGATCTGATGAGTCGGGGTCTCTATTTTCTGATCATGTCTTTCAAAAGGAGGATGAGAATAATAATCAGCAGCGAAATTATCAATAAATCTTTCTGATTCTTCAGGAGTGGTGTATAATTGTAAATGATAAGGTGTTGTTATCATCTCAATGAGCTAATCTACAGATTAATAAATGTTATGAAACTCTTTTTTATTTTCTTCCTAGAAGATATTCTCTAACTCCTTCGCTTAAAGCTAATTCTTCTGCTCTTGATTTATCTCCTCTAACAACTACTCCTTTTCTTGTGCATCTTCCTATAGGGGTAACTAACATTTTGTTAGGATTACTTGCGGTAAAAAAATTTTTAGAAGTATCAACACCTGAAACTCGTGCAACTCCAACCACATTTGCAGATGATTGGTACAAGAGGTAATTACCAGTTTGTACATCAAAATGATCTTTAACTTCTTCTAGTGGGAGATAATCTGTTCCGCGTTCCATTGTAAGCTATTAATTATTTGATTTAAAAACATATTTATACTTATTTAGCTTGAATAAATTATGCCTCGGAGTAGTAATAAAAAGGGAAGATCATGCGAAGGAAACCGTAGGTGTCCTCGCTTTGTTGTTCAAGAACATCATGCAACTCATTTGCATTGGGATTTTAGATTAGAGATTAAAGGAGTTTTAAAAAGTTGGGCTTTGGCAAAAAAACCTTTGAATTCTAAATCAGTTAAACGATTAGCAATACAAGTTAAAGATCATCCGCTGAGCTATGGAAAATTTGAAGGAAAAATTAAAGAAGGATATGGAAAAGGAACTGTAAAAATTTGGGATAAAGGAACTTTTAATCCAGAATCAATTAAAAAAGAAAAGATAGTTTTCCAGATAAACGGTAGTAGGCTAAAAGGTAAATTTGTTTTGCTAAAGACAGGATATAGTAAGAATTCATGGTTATTTTTTAAAGTTAATTAGATTTAGGTTTAAGTTTAAGAATTAATTTCTTCCACTAGCACTTCTTCTTACTTCTGCTATTTCTTCATGAACTACTCTCTCTTTAGCTGCACATCTTTTGGATTTAGACATTAAACCTTTGCCAAGGGTAGCAGTAGCCAAACCTGTAATAAGTGCAAATGCAGTATAATAACCATCATCACCAAGTGTTTGGTTTGGATTAGAAGCCATTGCAGCATTTTGAAAAATTGGGTAGGCTAAAGAAACTAGTGAAGCAGCATATGCAAGGCTTGCATAAACTCTAGTTCGCCACTTATCATCATTATGACAAAATTCAGAATAGTATAAGTCTCCTAATCTTGGATCTTCATTATTTTCTGAAACTTGTGTTCTATTTGATTCCATTTTAGAGTTTAAAATTTAGAGTATTTAAGATTTGTTAAAGTAAGAATTAATTCCTAATCCCATCCGTGTAAATCTGTAGCAAGTTCAAGGTCTTTTCTTGATTTTAAATGACTTACTACTGCTGTTCCTAAAAGACCTAATCCAACTAAACCTGCAGCAACTGCAGCATAGGTT
This sequence comes from Candidatus Pacearchaeota archaeon, assembly GCA_041659945.1. Lineage (GTDB taxonomy): Archaea > Nanobdellota > Nanobdellia > Pacearchaeales > GW2011-AR1 > JACPLR01. The sequence goes on from JBAZXH010000001.1 coordinate 19,087, forward strand.
ACAGAGTTATGATTATCACTAACACCAAAATAATGATTATAATGATGCACAAGATTTGGATTTGTACTTAGAGAGGTAAAAAGACCAGAGGTAAATGTAAGACCTGCTCCTAAAACACCATAGGTAAATCTATTGTTTCTAGATCTGCCAGCTTCTTGCTCTTTAGACTCAACATAGTCATCCAATTGCTCTTCCACATAGGCAGATCCACGTGCATCTCTATCAGAAACTACAGCTGGACCATGAAAGCTAGTCTCAGCTACTCTTCCCCAAGCATGAGGAGTTCCGTCTTCTTTAGTTTGTTGTTCTCTTTTCATGAAAATTCCATAAATCTTACCTTTTTAAATGTTTCGTTTGTTACTACCCTTAAGTAAAAAATGAATATGTTATAAGAACTAAAGATCAGAGTCTTCTGTGAAACGATCCATTGAAGGAAGGGGGTTTTGTATCTTTCTTTTTTCTAGATAACCTTTAGCTATTAGATAGAAAATTAGACCAAGACTCTTTGAACCTTTATTATTGCAGGGTATTACAAAGTCTGCATTCTTTGTGAAGTTGTTAGTATCACAAAGAATAAGCCTTTTTTTATTTGTTTTAACAGCATCTTCCACAGCATTCTTATCAATCCAAGGATCACAAATTATTATTAATTCTGGCTCGTAAAAACTTTCAAGTTGTATATTTGTCATCATGCCGGCAGGATATTTTTTTGTGAAAACTCTTATGCCTGTCGCTTCTGAGAATAAATGTGCAGGCTTCCAACCAGCTTCTCTTTTACAAACTAAAACTATTTCTTCTGGAGAATATTTAGAAACAATATCTATTGATTTTTTTATTTGTTCGTCAATTAGAGCTGTGTTTAGAACACCAATGCTATCGGCTCTTCTTCTATAGACAAATTTTTTCATATCAGGAGTTATTACTCGTGTACCCAGATGAATTCCTGTTTTAACATAATCTTCCAGTGGAACAAGAGTTTCTCTTTTCTTTTCCAGCTCTTCTTTAATGTCTTCACTGATAACTCCGCCTTCTATTTGAGAAGCTAATTTCTTTGCTTTTTCCTTAAGCTCTTTTATTAGAACACTTCTGTCTGAAGTTTTTGTTTTTTTGCTTTTAACTGAGTCTAGAATTTCATCTGAATTTGCTTCAATTTCTAAAGCAGATTCTGTTTCTTTTTTAGCTTTCTTAGAAACCTTTTTAGCTTTTTCTTCTGTTTCTGTTTTTTCTTTTTTTACCCTAGCCATTTTAATATGAAAGTGATAAAGTCTAAGAGAAAATTACATTTTTAAATGCTTCTATAGCATTTAAAAGAGTGTTTTAAAAATACAAATCTTAAGTTTTAGTAGAAGGTTGTTGTTTTGGTTTTCTTTTTTCTATTATAATACTAGACCAAGAAATAATTCTTGGTTTAAAAAACCGCCTAGCCTTTAAACCAGACTCGGTTTTAACATCAACAACGACATAATCCCCAGCAAATCTTTCAAATAATTCTTGGGCTGGTAAACATTTAAGTTGACCTTCTAAATCATATCTTTGCATATCATGAAAATGTCTAGCTCTGTCTGTAATTCTGTATGATTCTCCAATCCTTGGTAATTCTGCTTCATCAAAGGGCATCTCATGTGATTCAATAATTTCACCATCAGATACAATTTGAAGACAATAAGTTCTTCTATCAAAAAGTCCCATAAAATTTCAAAGCAAATTCTATTTTTAAGTTTTTATATACTAATTTAAAAGAATAAATTAGATCTTCCAAAGGGATTTTTCGATTTCAATTAGCCTATCTAGCTTTTCATCTCTACCTACTCCTTCTACCCCTGTTTTTATAAAATCTGCTTGAAAGCCAAATGCTAGGTCTGCTAGAGTGTTTTCCTTTGTTTCTCCACTTCTATGGGAGAAAATTGTTCTTATTTTGTTTTTTTTACAAAAATCAACTATTTGTTTAACTTCAATCAAAGAGCCACACTGATTTGGCTTGATTATTACTCCACGAATTGCATTCATTTTAACTGCTTTTTTTATTCTTTGAAGATTTGTAACAGTCAGGTCATCTCCAACTATTAGACTTTGTGAGTTTTTGACAATGTCTGCAAATCCTTGAAAGTCATTTTCTTCCAAGGGATCTTCAATGTAAAAGAATTTGTCTGCGATTTCACATATAAACAAAATTTGTTGTTCTTTGTTTAATGATTTTTTCATGTTTTTGTAGAAATACTTTTTACCATTAAAAAATTCGCTGGCAGCTAGGTCAATACCGCAGTGAACTTTAGTAACAAATTCATCAACCATATTATCCTTGACATCTAAAAGAAGGTTCATAACTTTTTCTTCATCAAGAGTTGTAACCCAAGCATTTTCATCACTCAATTGCTTTTTAAATTTTTTATCAAGATTCTTTAAAATTTGAAGGCAGTCTTGCCTTGCAGTTTTATTTATTAAAACTGCTTCCTGAAAGCTAGTTGCATGGGGAATGAAATGAAATTCTTGAAATGATGGACCAATGTTATTTGTGTGCCTACCTCCTTCAATTGAATTGCCAACAGACATTGGTAGGTTTTTTGCTCGAGGATTGATTAGCTGCCAAACTTCACAATTTTTGTTTTTTGCAAGGGCTTTTAATGCTGCATATTCTAGAGCGATTACTGAGTTTGCACCAATTTTATTTTTAAGGATCTTTTCTATTTTAGTTAAATCATCAAATTTAGATAGAGAAATTGATTTTAATTTTAATTTATTTAGAGTTTGAATATCATCATTTAAAGATTTTTTATAGGAAGGAGTTTCATATTTACCTCGAGACTTTCCATTTGGGGCGCTTGCAATAAATTTTCCAGAGGTTGTATCAATTGTAACTTCAATTGTCTTTTCTTTTCTTGTGTCAAGAATAGACTTTGCACTAATCCCTCTTATTTGAATCATAAAAATAATAAGATATTAAAGTTTATTAAGCTAATGCTTAGTCATGAAAAGCAAAGAATGAATTAGCTATTTACATAGCCCGGTTACACTATTACAGCCTTTAGGACAAAATGCCCAGCCAGTTATAGAAACTTTAGAGCTACATTGTCCAAAGTTACAGCTGTTTAAAGTTCCCTGGCCGTTATTACAAGTCCAAACTTTTGCTACAGAGTATTTTGATTCGCAAGTATATTCTGTTGGTTTAGCTGAACAATCTTCCTTATCACCTGATTGAACTAAGCAAACTCCGTTTGAACATGTTTCATTTGTAGCACAAGTTTTATTCAGTAATTGTGATACTGAGTTAGTACAATAGCTTGAAGATGTTCCGGGATTTTTACATGTGTAGGTTACATAATTCTGGAAAACCGAATTGTTTTTGCAAGATAGTACATTATTAAATCCATTTACACCGCAATCGGAACTCTGATTGCAAACTACTGTGGGAGTTGGAGGAATTATAGATCCATTATTACACAGTCCAGTTAGGGTATTACATCCTTTAGGGCAAAATGTCCAGCCAGTTATAGAAACTTTAGAGCTACATTGCCCAAAGTTACAACTACTATGAGTTCCTTGACCTTTATTACAAGTCCAAACTTTTGCTATGGAAAATTTTGAGTTACAAGTATACTCTGTTGACTTGACTAAACAATCTTCTGTTGTTGGTGCTGGTTGACATACAGGATTTGTAGCGCATGCACTATCTGCACAGTCAACTAATCCATTACAATTGTCATCAACACCATTGTTACAAACTTCAATTGCATTTGGTTTTATATTTGCATTATTATCATTGCAATCAGTATTGTCTGCAACATATCCTGGAGAGGCAGTGCAGGCTTGCTGTGAAATAGCATTGTTACCAAATAAATCTAAATCTAAGTCTCGATAAAAAGTTAATAACACTCCATTATCAATTACACCATTACAGTCATTGTCTATTCCATCACACATCTCGGGTTGAGAAATACTTGGAGTGCATGTGTTTGTTATAACTCCATTTACACAATCAAGTTGTCCGTTTGAAGCACATCCTCCAATACCACAAGTTGTAGAAGTAGTTATATATCCTTCATCAATTTGTCCGTTACAGTTATCATCAACACCATTACAGTTATTATCTAGAGCGTTGGGATTTATATTGGCATTATTATCATTACAATCAACTAAGCCACAGTCTCCGCCTTCAATTGAAAAACCATCGTTGTCATCATCAGTGCAAGTTGGTTGTTGTACACAAGCAGGGTCAGAACTGCATGAATTATCTGCACAGTCAACTAAACCGTTACAATTATTATCTAAACCATCATTACATGAAAATTCGGGTACTTCATAGTTATAATTACTCCAAACTGAGTAAGTATAATCTGTACAGCCCGGCCAGATGCCATTAGTACATGTGTCTACTGATCCAGCACAAACTCCTTGTTGGTTTGAACATAACTGAGTTTGCCCGTTTGTACATATAGCTGAACAAACTCCCCCTTCATCAATTTGTCCGTTACAATCATTATCTATTCCATCACATATCTCAATTGCATTTGGATTTATATTAGCATTATTATCATTGCAATCAATTATTCCACAGGTTCCACCTTCAATTGAAAAACCATCTAAATCAGTATCAGTGCAAGTTGTGTTATTTATTGTTGTGTTAGTACATACTGAACACATTGTGGCAGCTTCACTTGCACATGTAGTATCCCAAGAAATAGTGCAACAGAAAGAATCAATTGCACAAACAGTGTTTTGACATGTTTGATCTGTACAACCCATTCCTCCACTAGCAGAACAACAATCTCCTGGAACCCCATTATTATTACAAGATGGATCAGACATATCGGTTAAACCGTTACAATCATTATCTAAACCATCACTGCATGAATACTCGGGTATTTCATAAAAAAAACTTGAAATAGAATAAGTATAATTTGTGCAGCCGGGCCAAATTCCATTAGTACAGGTGTCTAGTGAACCAGCACAAACTCCTTGTTGGTTTGAACATAACTGAGTTTGTCCGTTTGTACAAGTTATAGCAGAAGCTGTTGATATATTTATTGTTAAAATTATTGATAACCCTAAAAACAAGAGGGTAAGTAAAAAAATGTTTTTCTTCATCATCTTTTTTTTGATTTTCACCATTGAAAAAACATAAATATAACATCTATTTAAAAAGTTGCAGTATATTTTAAAACAACAAAAATTATGTAAATTAAATTAACATTAGGTTTAATAATACAAAATATTGTAAATTAAAATGAAACGAAAAGAGATTAATCTAGATGAATTTGATAGAGCAGTTGTTGAACTTGCAGAAAAAGGATTGGGTATTTGTGAATTTGCTAAAGATTGGAGTATGCCTTATAAAGATGTAAGAGGTTACCTTGAAGCAAAAGGATTATTTGAGAAGTGGAAGAAAAGAAGATGCTGGGATAGGCACCCTTTTCAAGAAAGAGTAAAAAGACCTTATATTGATGAAAATGTAGAAGATGATTTAACACTACAAGAAATGGCAGATCATGAAGGCATAAGTGCAGAGGCAGTTAGGCAATATCTTACTAGAAATGGATTATATGAAACTTGGGTAGAAAATAGAACTTCATGGGTTTAGAAAAGATAGTTTTTTAAATTAGAGGGTTGTAATAAATATATGAAAAAGTGGGAATTAATCTTGGTTATAGTTATTATTTTAGTAATCCTAGTTCTTGGTGTAGCATATAAGTACTATGAACCAAATAAATCTGATTTGATTTCTATTAAAGATAATACTCCAGTGTTTACTGGAAAAGTTATAAATTTAGATGCTCAAGAACCAATAGTAATTAATTACTCATTTAAGACTAATTCTTAATTAATAACAATGATTGTCTTGGTAAAGAATAGTCTGTTGTGGACAAACAACACATTTATTATTAAAGCAATAGCTATTAAATGAACCCGAGCAATATTTATCTTTTGAGCCACAGGGTTGATAACATAGACCATCTTCTCCAAGAATCATTCCATCTTCACAGGTGGTATCTGTCGCCATGTATACTGTAGAATTACAGTAAAAACTTTCACATGGCAAAATACAATTTTTATTTTTATCTAAAATGCCTTGACAGTATTTAGTACACACATTATTTTCAAAATATCCATTTTCACAAGAATCAAAATTGGTGCTGACAATAGAGCTCATTTTAATCGCATAAGAAGCGTAATTATTTGACCAAGTGGTAATCCCAATTAATTCTCCTTTTTCATTAAACAATCCTCCACCACTACTTCCGAAGTTAGTATAAACAGTTGAATCAATTACTTCGAAAGAATCACCTTTTCTTGTAAGCAAATCTCTAAATCCAGTAACAACCCCTGTTGCTTTAGACAACTCAATCGCATTTTGAGAAAATGCTGGATAACCTACTGCAATAACTTTTTCATCATTGTTAACAATTTGAGAGGTTATTGTTGAGGGATAAGAAGTATTGACATTTTCTAATTCTAAAATAGCTAAATCAATATCATTTGAAGGCAATAATATTTTAGATACTACATACTTTTTTTTGTCATAGGTCATAATTTTAATAGTTTCATTTAACCTTTGTGGTGAACATTCCCCAATGTAACCACAATCCACTACATGCCTATTTGTATAAATTGATAATTTTTTATTTTTGTTAGAGAAAATAACCCCAGAACCCCAAAAAGTGTTTGTATAAGATTTCCCATCTCCATAGTCTACGTAATCAAATGTGTATTCAACAAAAACAATTGTTTTTTCAAGGTTAGATGTTAAATTAGCATCAAATTTTGGAGAGTATTTTGAGACAAAAAAATAAGAAAATCCAAAGATAATCGCTAAAATAAGAATAATAAGTATACCAACACCTACTAAAATGCCTATAAGAACTCTCTTTGACCCCTTTTCCATGATATAAATAGTAATAAATAACTTTTAAAGGTTTCTAAATGTCTTGATTGTAACTTATAAATTTAACTAAATACAGTTTATAGGTTGACCTTGGGGCCAAGGAGCATTTAAAATTGGATTAAAATTAGTAATACCCATAAGTTTACTAGTTATTATACCACAATTATTTGATCCCCAATAATTACTTAATACATTTATCTGATTTCCATTATTATTAACGAGATTTTTATAACCAGAATTGTAAAAACTATTATTTTGAAATAATAGATTATTGACATATCTTAATCTAACCGCTACATATGAATTATTCATAATCTTATTCTCAATTACTAATGTATCAGTATCCCCATCTAAGTATATCCCATTAGTATTTATACCACTACTTTTTTGTATTGTATTATTTCTGATTATTATATGATCTGAGTATAGTATTTCCATCCCATTTAACGCATTAGAAAGGATATTGTTCAAAATTTTAGTATAATCAGAATCTTCTAGCCTAATATTTTTCTCAAAGTTACTTATTATACAATTCTTAATTGTAACATTAGATACTGGGTAAGTTGTAGCTCCGACAGAGATACCTATATTTTTATTATTACCAGTGATATTATGTCCTTTGCAATCGAGAACCACCCCATTTACTGCGATAGTCAAACATGTTAAATCTGAAGCCAGTAAATTGCTTTCTAGATTAGTATCTACATAGATTATATCTCCACAAATTGGTTTTGGCCACACGCAATTGATTAAAGTGCCTGTAGGCCAGGGCTTGTTTAAAAATGGTTCAATGTTTAAAGAATGTGGCAGTAATTTTGACTTGATTATTCTACAGTCAGTAGTACCAAAGTAATTACTAGATAATTGGTTATTAAGTAGAGTATAATCTGAAATATCTCCATATCTTGGTTGTAATATTATTGAGTTATTTAAAATAGTATTATTTCCTAAGATGTTATTAGAAGAATCAATTAAACTAAAAGCCACAGAATTATTAGTTATCCTATTGTTAGTAATTATAAGGTCATTTGAATGATCAATAATAATCCCCTCATAGCATGCAGTAATTGTGTTATTCTTTATTAATGTATTCTTTGAAGTATCCAATATAATACCATTATAGCTCTGATTAATAACATTATTTATAACTGTTGAATTAACTCCTAAATTAGTGATTGCATAAGAATTGTTCTTGAATATGCAGTCAGATAAAGTAATATTCTTACCCCCTCCGGCATTAATGCCCCATCTATTGTTTATAAACTTACAACTTTTAACATTTAAGTTACGATTGTCTACATTAAAACTCTTTATCCCTGTTCCTGTTGCAAAATTTAAGAAAGTACAATTAACAATTGAAATGTTTTCTTTTCCAACATCAATATAAACGCCTCCTGATCCTCCAAGTGAAGTAATATTATGCCCATTACAGTTAATAATAATGTTGCTAGCAAAAACACTAATACAAGTATCCCATGTTGAAATTAAATCTTTTTCTAAAAATAAATTTGAGTATAAATTCTGACCACAGGTAAAATTAATCCTTTCACTAGTACAGGTATTTGAACAACCATCACCGTTAATCAGATTTCCATCGTCGCATTCTTCACTAGGTTCAACTATTCCATTACCACAAAGATTTCTAAGACAGGCACCATTTTTACATGAAGTGTTACATACAAGATAATAGTTTACTACACTAGTTCCACTACAAAATCCTTCTTGCAGTCTACAAAATCTCTTTGCAACTCCATCTTCATCAGATTTTGAACAGGTTGCTACTTGTGTTGATTTCCATACCCCAGTTGTTTGATTTTTTACATCAATAAGACATCTATCTTGGTAATAGCTTCCATATGGATTTTGTTTTGCCATACTTTGAACATAAGGATTAAAATATTTTGCAGCAGGATAATTTTGTAGTACAAAAGAGGGGATATCTTGTGAAGAAGTTTCATTAATATCAGTACAAGTAACAGTCAATCCAGCCATTCCAGTGTTGCTTATACTTTTTACTAAAAGAATAACTGCTAAAATGATTAAAATAATAAGTAATATGGTTACAGTTAGTAACTGTTTTTTCTTCCTCACCCTCTTTTTCATAAATAAGCTAAAAGACTAAACTTTTTAAATATAACTAATTATTTTTAGAATTATTGCAACTCTTCGCTGCCTTCTCTTCCTGCAGTACCTTCTTCTCCGCCTTCTTCATCTTCTGGATTTGCAAGTTCCATGATTTCGCCTTCTTCAATTATTTCTTTTTCTTCTCTTTCCTCAGTATCTTCTGTATTTTGCTCTTGATTTGTTGATGAAGAAGATCTTCGAACTTTAACTGACTTTTTCTTAGGCATTGGTTGTTTAACAGTTATTGGTAAAACATCTGCTTCAAATTCAATGTTAGCTATGGCCATTGGTTGAAATCTTCTTTCTTCAAGTTCTTCTTTATCAATATCAACTAAAAGCGGTGCATCCATTGCAATCTGTAATGCTCTAGCTCCAAGAATTCTTGTTTTTTCGTATTTTGTGAGTTTATCACGAGCTATTGGTTTATCCATGTTGGTTATTTTAACTACTGTAATTTAATGAAGTTTAATGCTTTTTAAACCTATTCTTTTTTGTCTTTAGCTTTCTTTTTTATAGCATCATCGATAAGTTTGTTTATATTTGAGTACAAACCCTTATGTGCTTTTTCAACTAGGTCTAACATTTCGCCAAATTTTTCTGGAGAAACTTGAATAGTATCACCCTTTTGCATGCTACATATCTTTAGGGGATTTGTGGGAATTACTGCAAGGATTAACCTTCCTTGACTTGCTGCTTCTTCTTCAATTGTTGGATCTAAAAATATAATGCTTCCTGCTTGGTAAATGCTAAAATTTAATGGCATATTTTCAGTTAAAGGCATTTTTTCTTTTGATTCTTTTTCAAAGTCTACTTTTTCTGTTTTTTCATCATAGTAAGGAACTTTTGCTTCTCTCAATGCTGCAAGTGCTCCAATAAATGCTGCATCAAGCAAATTACCGTCATCATTAATGGAGTAAATATCAATGTAAACTGCCCAAACTTTTTTGCCCTCTTCAATACATAATTTTTCAAAGTCAATATAACCTGATTCTCTAATTCCTCTATCAACTAGTCTACCTAGTTCAATGGCTTCAAATTTTGGTGGTCCGTATTCGTATTTTCCGTGGCTCATGGGCAATAATTCTGCTGTAACCATTAAATTTCCTTTATTAAGAGAATCTGGGTAGGGTTCAGTGGTATCCATTTTTACTCCAACCCAAACTTCTGTTTTACCAATCTTAACTCTAGCACTTCCCTCAGCTTTTTTTGATAGGCCTACTTCTATTGACATTGGTCTAAATTCTTCGGTTTTTCGATGATCAAATCTTTTACCTTCTGAAAGATATTCCTTTATTCTATCTGCTGTTAAGTTTGATGTTTCTATCATTTTATTCGTCTCCTCCATTATTTCTTACATCCTTAAGTGCTTGTTTTTGAGCTTCGTAAATTTTCTTGCATGCTTCACGACCAAATTTAATTGCTTCTTTAAGTTCCTTTGTTGAAATTTTTCCATCAAGTTGAATGTGTGTGATTCTTCCAGAATGATTTAGGAAAGACATTGCCATATCTGTAGCTCCTTCTCCTTCTTCATAATCTTCTTCTGCTTTATTAACATCAACAACTAGTTGCTTGTCCATTTTTCCGATTGAAACACTTGTTATAAGATCTTTCATTGGGATTCCAGCGTGTGCTAGTGCAAGAGATGCTGCATTAATTCCTGCACATCTTGTTGATGCATCAGCCTGAGGAATTGCAATGTGAACATCAACAACTGTATTTGGAAATTCATCAATTAGTATTGCTGGATTTAGAGCCCATTCACTAACTTTACTAATTTCTGTACTTCTTTTATTTGGGCCTGGTCTGATTCTATCACTTACTGAAAAACTCAGCATGCTGTAATTGCATCTTAAAATTCCTTTTTCTGGATTTTGAAGGTGTTGAGGATGTAGTTGTTTTGGTCCGTAAACTGCTGCATATGCTACGGTATCACCAAATGAGAACATTGCACTTCCATCAGCATTTGGAATAACTCCAACTTTTGCAGTTATTTTTCTTGGTTCATCAAATTTTCTTCCATCTAATCTTTTTGTGTATGCCATTTTATTTATATCCAATCTTTATTGTTAGTGTTAATTCAACTAAAGTTGATTGACTATCACGTAATCCTTCTTCTTGTAACCTAGCTTGTTCTTTAACAAACTCTCTGTATGTTTCAATATCTCCAACGCATTTAGGCATTCCTGTACAATCAAGAGGATGTTCAATTACTTGAGTTAATTGGCCATTAGTTACTTCTGTTCTTACAACATATTTAAGTTCTTTTAAATCCTTATCTTTATATTCATCAGCCATTTTATCCTTTCATCTCCTGTTTTTCTTTGTCTAAAAATTCTTTAACTTTATCTGTTAAACCAGTTACAAATGACCTATCAGTAACAAAACCTATTGCTTTTTTTGCAAAAAGTTCATCATCAACGCTTTCTCCTTTTATCCAAACAATACCATTTTGTCCAATAGTCACTTTACAATTTGTTTCATCTTTAATAAGTTTAATCATGCTTCCTTCTTTACCAATAACTCTTGGAACCTTATTAGGGTTTATAAAAATGATCATTCCTTTTTCTAGCTTTCCAAGACCTTTTCCATCAAGTGTAAGATCAATTCCTTTTTGTTTTACAGAAGATATCTTTGCTATGAAAAAATCTCCAATATCTAAAAATTCTCCGAGATTCTTTTTATCAACAAATCTTGGTACTTCCATAACCGGAAGAAATGATGAGTAAGGGGCATTAATATCTGTCATCCAACCATTAAAGCTTATATCTGTAACCTGGCCAATTATAACATTTCCCCATCTAGGAATAAATACTCCTGAAAGTGGAATAACTTTTACAAGTTTTCCTGAATTTTCAACTATCCCATATCTTTCTGCAACTATTTCATCTCCATCTCGCTTTGTTCCTTCTCCAGGAAGATATTCTTGTCCTGATACAATTGTTTCTCCAGGTACAACGATTTGCCTTCCTTCTTCGCTTTCTTCTTTTGTCATTTTAATTTCCAGCTATTCTCCTTTTTGCAAATCCTCTTAAAAAAGTTACTGCATTACTTAACTCATCAAATTGATCTACTTCTCTTCTAATTTGAGTTTGAAATTCTTTAGCTTCTCCTCTACTAATATTTTCTCTAAGCTCTTGATAATAAGTCATAAGATTCCCAAGTTCAATAAAACGAACTAGGTTAGGATTTCTTAGAAAAATAGCATACCCTTCATCATATTCGCTGTTGCCCATTAATCTTTTAAACTCTTCACAAGATGCTTTATCTTCTTCATAAGCTCTCTCATCAGTATATATTATTTTATCTAATGGGTCTGTCATTTTTATTTTTCCTTAATCTCTTCAGCTATTGCTGAACCGTGAGTCATTGAATTTAGTTTATCATAAAATTCCATTTGAAATCCTACAGGAATATTAAGCCTGCATTTTAAGTCTCCGTTAGACATCCATTCTTCTGATTCTTTATAAATCTGTAGTAAACCATATATCTGTCCGGTATAGGCAACTGGGATTGTAACCAAAATCTTTTTTGTTTCAATTTTTATTGGAATAATTAATCTTAGTTTATCAACAATTTCGGGTATTTGTGCTTCAACTGGTTTATTTGTTATGTTAGCTCCTGCTTCATCAAGAGATCTTTCGATTCTTTCTGGAGTGTAGGGTCTATTTGTTCGGGGATCAACTGCATTTCTAACTAAAAAGTCAACTATTTGTTTGAATTTTCCTTCTCTTTGCTTTTCTTTGTATTCGGCAGGAACTTGAACTTCTCCATTTTTAACAATCTTTGCAGCAATTTCATTAATATCTTCTGTTTTAAATGCATCCATTAAATCTTTTTGGGTTGGTTTAAGACCTTTTTTTGAATCTGTAAAAATAAAATCTGTTTCTAAAACACCTTGGATGTCTCCTTGGCCAGAGCGTTTAAATTCTAAAGCTTTATCTAAATCAACTAAGATTTCAAAATTTTTTCCATTGGTCTTAATTCTAGCTATAACATCAGTCATTTTATTTTATTAACTCTGGATAATTTTTCTTAAAGAAGTCTCATCAAGTTTAGTTACTTTTTTTTCTTCTTTGTCAACATAAGCAACATCAAATCTACTTAATTCAAAATTCTTTCCAAGAATCTCCTTAAATATATCTAAAGCAAGTTTAATTCCTCCGTTAATATTTGGCATTTTTTCTAGTTTCATTCTAAGTATTTCTTTTATTTTTTCGTCATTTTCTCCAATTGACATTGCTTTATATGAAAAATAATTTCCAGTAATATCTGAAGAAAATATTTTTGGAGTTTCTCTGTCAATTCCAGCAACTAAAATAGCGACGCCAAAAGGTCTTGCTCCTCCATATTGAGTATAAAGTTGTTTTGTATTTGCAATTTCTCTTATTATTTCTTCGACTTCAACTGGAGAATCATAGGTAACTCTATTTTGTTGAGCAATAACTCTTGATTTTTCAATTAGTACTCTTGCATCACTTAAAATTCCTGCTGCACTTGCAATTATGTGAGAATCAATTTCATAAATTTTGCTTGCAGAGTCTGGTAAAATTAATTTATCATTAACTCTTCTATCTGCAACTATTATCACTCCGTCTGTGCAAACAATTCCTATACTTGAGCTACCAAGGCGAACGGTTTTTTCTGCATATTCTACCTGAAGTAAATGTCCATCAGGTGAAAACATTGTTGCAGCACGGTCGTAACCCATTGCTTGATGCTGTATTTCACTTGGCATATCCATTTTGTTTTTCCTCTTTGCCCATTCAGGGCGTATAAACTTAGAAAGTTAATAATATATATCTACTTACTTTCTCTACCGTTTTTTAAAGGAAGCAAGGGTTTAAAAAGTTTTTGATGGAGAAATCTGCAAAACTTTTGGTGATTTTTACGAATTATTATGACAATCTTTCAACTAAATCTAATCCTGTGAATCCTGCACAATTAGTCCCATCAGGTTGCCATCTTGTAATAGGATTATTTACTCCCTCTACTTCTCCAGCATAATAATTATCTGGATGAACTTTGTCAAACTCTCTAAAGTCTATGTGATTTCCAACTAACGCTTCGCGTCCATCTCTTGTTCTGTATCTTGCTCCTTCTTCTAGTTCTTGTGTCATTTTAATCAAGAAATCGATATTAACTGGGTTTAAAAGGCTTTTTATGACTTTGTCTTTTCTCTCAATTTCTTCAAGGTCCCGCTAACTCTGACGACTTCTATGCTTTTGCCAGAATTCACTAAAATAAAACTCCCTCTAACCTGATTGACATACTCACGATTAACTGCTAGAATATTATTGGTTATCCAAACTGGTGCAGCTTTTGCATAACCTAAAACACCAATAAACTTTAAAATAGCTTCTTCAACATCTTTTTTAGTGAAGTTGCCTTTGAGTAAAAGATATCTTTTGTTTTCTTTCATGCTAGGTTTTAGGGGTTTTAGGGGCATAGATTAACAAAGAAAAAAGGATAATTAAAACTTTTGTTTTTTAATTATTCTGTATAACATAAATCTATTTAAAGAAATCATATCTAAAATTTAATAGGTTAAATAAAATGGCAGGCATTAGAATATCAGGAAGGGCGAGATTAAGAGAGGATTTTAGCAACCCTAAGAATGTTCGGTATTATGCAGTCTTAGATGTCTATGCAGATGAAGAAAGACAAGCAAGTATGCCTACACCTAACTTTATTGTTGAAGTACTCCTAGCCAAAAGTACTTATGATAAGTTAAGAAAAGATTTAGAAGAATCACAAGCTCAAAGCCCAGTTTTGCGTCTTAAAGGAGAATTAGAAATAGTTTTAGATTCTGAAAGCTTTGCTTAAGAAATAATTAAATGTTTTGAATTTTATACATAATTATTTAAAATCGCTTTTTTTGATTGAAAAATGAAATTAAGCAAGATCCAAAACATTAGAAGAAATATTGCTTGTGTTGTTTTAGGAACTTCTGCATTATTTTTTGTTGTAGGTAATGAAGTTAGAGGTCTTGACCAACCAAATTATTCAGAAGTTAGAATTGACTATGAAGCAACATGGATGTTAAGAGAGCAACTAAAAGGAAATATGAAGGGAGATTTTGTTATTCCAGAAAATAAGAGATATATTCCTGGGCTAAGAAACCCAGTTTTTTGTCATGAAAAGTATAGAGAGATTACTTCGTTTACATAATTTTTCTAAAATTCCAGATCTAATTATTCCTACTAAAGTTTTATAAACCCGTTTATGATTCCTAACTAATTTTAAAACATATAAATTTTAAATTCAATGAACTCATCAAAATTAAAAACTTCGTTAGCATTATTATCTTTAGTGATAGCTGGAGAATTAAGTTATGATGTTGGTTTAATATGGGATAATTATCGTGCTGCTAAAACTACCGTTACAAGCACTGAAGCAAGAACTGAAAATTTTAGTCCGCTGGAAAAAATGCCTCAAAGTCAAATGTATGATACTTGGCAAGAGAGGGATAAAATTTTACCGGGACCATATGACCAACCGCAGGATAACAATTTAATGAAGGCGCCATATAGAGTTATAAAACTTGCTCCTGACAAGATAAATGAATTTAGAACTTAAAAAAGTAATATAATAATCTTTTTAAACAATTAAGTTGAGTAATAATTATGGATAATAAAACCAGACAACCTATATGGGAATTTGATAGAGGGTGGAGTTCATCTGCACCATGGGGAGATTATTGCTATGAAGTAGCTAGATCGATAGGACCTCAAAAAAGTAGTAGAGGATTTGAGTGGGGTGTCAATCCAGGAGAACTAATTCTTTTGGTGGAGCCAAGACCAATGCAATGGTATGGTTTACCATATCCGGTTGTTGCTGAGTTTTCAAGGCTAGAAGAATCAGATTATGATTTGTCTAAAGGAGTTGGTCCATTTTCACGTCCAAAAAACCACGAAGAAGATGAAGTACTTATTTCATTAGGAGCAAGTTATAGAGCAGTGGAATCAGCTTGGCTGGTTGCAAAAGAGGCTTTTTTTATTAAGCCTGCAAAAGAAATGGGAGGTATTAAGTTACCTAATTTTGAGTTTTTAAGAAAGGGAAGAAATTTTAATCATTTCGGAGCTAAGAGTCCGTATGGTTGGGCTAATGGAGATTTAAATCATTATAATTTAACAAGAGAGCATGCAGTGATTGTTTCGGGCGATGAATTAGTGACTGCCCTTAGAGATATTGGAGATACAGAAAGTCTAATCAAACTTTTAGAAAAAACGAAAAGAGGACATAAGATTAATTTAGCTGCTTTATCTTGATAAGAAATTATAAATATAAGTATTTCTGTATAAAAATATGAGAGTTTTATCTGCAAAGTTATTTAAACCACTATTTATTACCTATTATATAAAAAGAGAAATTAAAAATGTTTAGAGTATACACAGTTGGAGGGTACAATGAAGTTGGCCGTAATATGACGGTTATCGAATATAAAGAGGATGCTTTTATTTTTGATTTGGGCTTTTATTTACCTGCAGTAATTGATCTACAGGAAACAGATAAAAATCCAACATATCAATCATTAAAAAGTATAGGTGCTCTACCGGATGACACTTATCTTGAGAAAATAAGACATAAAGTGAAGGCTATTTTCATAGGGCATGCACATTTGGATCATGTGGGTGCAGTACAATATGTTTCTGATAAGTACCCTAATGCTGAAATTTTAGGTACTCCGTTTACAATAGAAGTGCTAAAAACACTTATGCAAGATACTAGAATAACAATAAGAAACAAGATAATTACAGTTCAACCAAATAATTCCTATGTTGTTAAGGGAAAGAGTGGAAACTATGAAGTTGACTTCATTAATGTGACTCACTCGACAATTCAAACTGCAATATTAGGTTTACATCTACCTGAAGGAGTTATTGTATATGCTAATGACTATAAACTTGATGATAACCCTACTCTTGGACTTCCTCCGAATTATTCTAAACTAAGAGAACTTTCTAACAAGGGAGTAAAATTACTAATAGTTGATGCTCTATATTCTGGGAGTGAAAGAAAGACGCATAGTGAAAAAATTGCTAGAGCAATGGTTGAGGAAGTTATGTTAACAATAGATCATGATAACAAGGGAATTATAATAACAACTTTCTCATCACATATAGCTAGACTAAAGAGCATAGTAGAATTTAGTAAAAAATTAAATAGAAAACCAGTTTTTGTTGGAAGAAGTTTAACAAAATATGTTAGTGCTGCTAAAAAAATAAAAATGTGTCCTTTTGAAAATGATATAGACATGGCAAGTTATCAAAATCAAGTTAAAACAAAACTAAAGATAGTTAATAAAAATAGAAAAGATTATGTTTTGGTTTGTACCGGACATCAGGGAGAGCCAGGATCAATACTTGATCGAATAGCGGGTAAGAAATTGCCATTTATGTTTCAACCTCAGGATAGTTTGATTTTTTCCTCAAAGGTTATACCTTCACCAATAAATATATCAAATCGTGCTACTATGGAAAAGAAAATAAGAAGTTCAGATGTAAGAATTTTTGATGATGTTCATGTTTCAGGACATGGTGGAAGAGAAGACCTTAGAGATATGATAAATTTATTAAAACCAAAGTACATAATACCTTCACATGGGAGTTTAGATCAGCTAACTCCTGCGGTAGAACTAGCAAAAGAGATGGGTTATCAATTTGGAAAAACATGCCATTTATGCCAAAATGGGGGAATGTTAGAATTAAACTAAAATGGTAAGATATGACATAATTACTGCCATACGAAATGCTGTTGAAAGAGGTGAATCAATTGAAAAAGCAAGACAGGTGCTTATTAATTCTGGATATAATGTAAATGATGTAAACGAGGCAGTTAACTACTTAACTGGTGGAGCAAGTAATGAACTTCAAAATGCCACCTATCAAAATCAGCCTACACAGCCTCAACAAACCCAACAACCCCAGATAGCTAATCAACCAAAGGTTGTTTCGCAATCAATTCCAACACAGAATCAAAATGTTCCTCAAAAACTGCCCGTTCAAATGAATCATTTGGTTGTAACTTCTGGAGATGAGGCTCCCAACAAAAAGAAAAATACTGTGGCAATAATAATTCTTGCTGTGTTACTTGTTTTGCTTTTTGCAACATTAATGCTTACTTTAATATTCCAAGAACAGGTAATCAGTTTCTTTCAAAAATTAATGGGAAGTTAATTTAAAATTAGCCGGAAAATGACAATTGTTTATGAAGCTTCTGATGATTCATATTTTTTAGCAGAAATTGTGGATAAGTATTTAGTTAATTTGAAAAAAGAAAAAATAAAAGATATTAAGGTTCTTGACCTTGGAACTGGTTCTGGAATTCAATCAAAAAACTGCATAAAATTAGGAGTAAAAAAACAAAATATTCTTGCGATTGATATAAACTCTAGTGCTTTGGATAGAGTAAAAGAGCTTAAAGTTAAAACATTAAAATCTGATTTGTTTGAAGCATTTAAAAGGAAAGGTAGTGTTAGGAGAAACTTGGTTCTCCCACAAAAGTACAATTTAATTATATTTAACCCGCCTTATTTGCCTGAAGATAAGTATGACAAGCTAAAAGATACAACTGGTGGAAAAAAGGGTGATGAAACTATTGTTAGGTTTATTGGAAAATTAAATAAACACCTATCTGAAATGGGAGTTTGTTTTTTGCTTACTTCTTCTTTTACTCCTGAAAAGGCTTGGAAAGCTGAAGCTAAAAAACAAAAGCTAGAAGTTAAGAGGTTAGCTAGGAGGAAACTATTCTTTGAGGAATTGTATGTTTGGGAGATAAAACTGAGTAATTCTTAAGTACAATCATATTTATAAAAAGCAGTTTTATAGAGGTATATTATGGAAAAATATAATAAAGAGGTGCCAGAGGCGTGAAGTTTGCACATTTGGGAGATTGTCATTTGGGAGGGTGGAGATTTCCGGAAATTCAGGAATTGAATATGCAGAGTTTTTCTCAAGCTCTTGATGTTTGTATAAAAGAAAAGGTAGATATGGTTTTAATTGCCGGAGACTTGTTTGACTCAGCATATCCTCCAATAGAAATATTAAAAAGGACATTTGCAGAGTTTAGAAAGTTGAAAGATGCTGAAATACCCTGCTTTTTGATTGCTGGATCTCATGATTTTTCAGCTTCTGGAAAAACATTTTTAGATGTTTTGGAACATGCAGGGTTTTGTAGTAATATTGTGCAGGTGGAAGAAAGGAATGATAAATTAATTCTAAAACCAACAATATTTCAAAATTATGCAATCTATGGTTATCCTGGAAAAAAGGCAGGTCTTGAAATACCTGACTTGAGAAGAATTATTTTTGATGATGCTCCGGGGTTTTTTAAAATCTTTATGTTACATACTGCGTTAAAAGAAGCTATTGGAAATTTGCCAATAGATGCAGTTTCTATGAAAGAGCTGCCTCAAGCAGATTACTATGCAATGGGACATTTACACATAGATTTTTGTAATAACAAATTTGTGTATTCTAGTCCAATATTTCCAAATAATTTTGAAGAGTTGGAAGAATTAAAGTATGGGGCGTTTTACATAGTTGAGTTTGATAAAATTTTAAGGTGTAGAAAAATCCCAATAAGGCTCAGGGAAGTACTTGTTATTAATCTTGAACTTGATAATTCAATAACTGCAACTGAAAAAATAATAAAAGAACTTGATAAGGAAGTTTTGGAAGATAAGATAATTTTACTAAAACTAAAAGGCCAATTTACAAATGGAAAGATTTCTGATATAAGATTTAATGAAATAGAACAATTTGTTAAAAACAAAAAGGCTTATTCATTTATTAAGAATATTTCCAAGCTTTCTGTGGAAGAATCTCAAATAAAAATTGAAGCCAAAGATATGCATGAAGTAGAGGATGATATAATGCACCAGTATTTTGAAGAAAATCCTTCAAAATTTGGAGACAAGGTACCTCTTCTTTTAAAGACATTGAGTATTGAAAAACAGGAGGATGAAAAAAACCAGATATTCAATGATCGTCTTTTGGATGAACTATCAAAAATATTAAATTTTTAGACCATATTAACAAATTTAGAAAATGATAATAAAAAGAATAAAAATCTCAAACATAAGAAGTTATGAAAATGCTGAGTTGGTTTTGCCTTCAGGCTCTACTCTTTTATCGGGAGATATTGGTTCGGGAAAAACATCTATCCTACTGGCCATAGAATTTGCATTATTTGGTTTGCAACCCGGCCAAAAGGGAGCTTCTCTTCTTAAAAATGGCAAGGATGAGGGAAGTGTTGAGATTGAGATTGAGATTGATAATCAAGATTTTATTATTACTCGTACATTAAAAAGGAAAAAGAGTATTGGGCAGGAGTCTTCATTTATAACAATTAATGGCAAAACTGAAGAAAAGTCTGTTAATGAACTTAAAAATTATGTTTTAAATTTGCTAAACTACCCGCCAGAATTTGCTAAAAAAACAAATCTTTTGTATAGATTTACTGTTTATGCACCTCAGGAAGAAATGAAACAGATTATTTTAGAAAATCCTGAGGTAAGACTTAATACTCTGAGGCATATTTTTGGCATAGACAAGTATAAAAGAATTAAGGAAAATTCAACCATACTAATTTCTAGACTCAAAGAAATTTCAAAATTAAAACAGGGAGAAATCTCCGAGTTAGAGACAAAAAAAGACCTGATGAAGAATAGAATGGAAGAACTTGTTTTAACAACTAATAAAATACCGGAGATTGAAAAGAAATTAAAAGAGATTCTTGATTTGAGAGGGATAAAAGAAAAAGAGATAAAAGAAATTGATGAGAAAATTGATGAGAAAAAGAAACTTGAAAATGAAGTGGATAAAGCGAGTATAATGTTGTTTACAAAAAAAGAGCAGTTGGTAAAAACTGAAAAGGAAATAGCTAATTTAAAGATGAGAGTTGAAGAAACAAAGAAAAGCTTTTCTCAGGAGGAGTTTGATGAACTTAATGAGTTGATTAAATCAAAGAGGCAGGAACAGGAAGGAATTAATAAGGAAGTAATACAGTTTTCTACAAAGATTACTTCTTTAGTATCAAAAAAATCTGACCTTGAATCTCTAAAGAATAAAATTTCAGGGTTAAAATGTTGCCCGACTTGCCTGCAGGATGTTGGAGATATGCATAAGAACAACATTCTTTCTCAAACAGAGGGGGAAATCGGTCTGATTAATACTGAAAAAATAAATCTAGATAATGAACGTCAGCAAAAAGAAATTACCCTAAAACAACTTAATTCTGAACTTTTGGAGTTGGACAGAAAAAAGGGTTTGATGGATGTACTTAAAATAAGAATGTTGACCATTGAGGATGACCGTAAAAGGGTTGATGATTTGGAAAAACAAAAAAGTGCTCTGGACATTGATATGAAAATGCTTTCTGAACAAATAAATAGGTTAAAAGAAAGTGTTAGCGAAATGAAAAAGTTTGATATGGTGATGAAATCAAAGGAAAGTGAACTTGCTGAGATTATTAGAAAAGAAAGGGAAATTGAAATAAATAAGGCTGAAGTTGTTAAGGAGATTGAATTTGGTAAACGAGAAATTTCTAACCTTGAATTGGAGATTGAAAGAAAAGAAAAATCAAAACAGGAATTAATGTATCTCATGGAAATTGAAAGCTGGGTTTCAAACCAATTTTTAGAAATGATTAGTTTTATTGAAAGAAATGTTATGCTAAAGCTTAGAGATGAATTTTCTAAACTATTTAGCACCTGGTTTTCAATACTTGTGCCGGATAATTTTGAAGTAAGATTGGATGAAGAGTTTACACCAATAATTGAGCAGCAGGACTTTCAATTGGACTATGATTATCTTTCTGGTGGAGAAAGGACAGCAATTGCCCTGGCTTATAGGCTTGCTCTGAACCAGACTATAAATTCTTTGTTGAGTGAGATTAAAACTAAAGGAATTGTTATTTTAGATGAGCCAACAGATGGTTTTTCTCAGCAACAGTTGGATAAGATGCGCGATGTTTTGCAGGAGTTAAATGTAAAGCAGTTATTGATAGTTAGTCATGACCAAAAAATAGAGTCTTTTGTTGAAAATATAGTACGCTTAAAAAAGGAAAATGGCCTTACGACCATAAGTCAGGCTTAGGAAAGTTTTAAAAGGAACAAACATCTTCATAAACGATTGTCATGTTTTAACTAAATACAATAAATTATATAACTAATAAAAATGGATTTTTGCCCGAAGTGTGGATCTGTGTTGGAAATGAAAATGAAGAATTATGGATGTGTTAGGTGTGGTTATACTTCTAAAAATAGAGTAAAAATTGAATCAAAAGAAAAAATTGAAGAAGCTAAGGAAATTGGTGTGGTAAAAGAGAAAGATACTGATGTTTTTCCAGTTGTTGCAAATACTTGTCCAAAGTGCAAGAACAAGGAAGCTTATTTCTGGACATCTCAAACAAGATCAGGTGATGAAGCTGAAACTCGTTTCTTTAGATGCGTTAAGTGCAAGCATACCTGGCGAGAGTATAAGTAAATCATCAGGAATTCTTAATATATCTTTGATAACACATTTATTTTTAAATAATAAAAATACTAAGTTTACATGATAAGCTGGGAAAATAAATTCTTAGATGAAGGAATTTGCAGACAGACTGTAACAGAAGGTTTTATTCTAACTCAGGGAAGTTTACATTTAAATTTTGATGATAATCCTTTTGGCAATGCAGCGCCTTATTTTCCATCATTTCAACTACTACAGGTACATGAAGGCCATCCTTTTCAAATTACAGATAGTGGAAGAATTATAGTTCGCCCTATAGGAGATGAAAGACTTTTAGGTCCAATACTAAGAGATGAAAACCTGCAGGTTTATGATGCTGCCTCATTTTTTCTAGCACCTTATGATATCCGGCTTCCAAAAGATTTCCCTGGAAAGGTACTTGCTCAATTTGATAGTTTTATAGACCAAGAAGAAAGAAGAAATACAGCATCACTTGTTTATACTGGTGAAAGAGGATTAGAAATTGATGGGCAAGATATAAGTACTGTTTCAGTAGTCATGCCTTCACAAATACCTGCACATTTTTATAGCTGGCTTTATCATGCAGGCAGAGTTACGGCTTATGATGATAAAGCACCTTTTAATGAAATGTTAAAAGAGATTGGAAGATTTGATTTAAGAGATCTTGGAAGTGTTGCACATACTGCTGCACTAGAATTAGAAGAAAGGTTTGGAACGAGAATTTTAATTAAAGGAAGTAGTATTAAATAAAAAGCTTAACATATCGGTAATTTTAACCGCCAAGAAATAGACTTTTTATAAAGAACTTAAGTGCCCATACATTTAGTAGGATAAAGTTAACTAATATTAGTATTAGGAATATGAACAATAAAGTCCAAAGAGCTGTTTTAATTGGACTTTTCTTTTTTGGTTTGTTTCTTGAGGTGACTCTATTCATAACATCTTTTATATCATCAGCTATTCTTTCCTTATTTTCTTCTCTTTCATTAGATGCTCGTTCTCTTTGAATATCATCAAGAGTTTTGATTTTACTTTTTCCGGCCATTTTATACTTTAACTATTTGTTCGATTAATTTTATGGACTCGAGGGGATTCGAACCCCCGACACCTAGATTAAGAGTCTAGTGCTCTAACCAGGCTGAGCTACGAGTCCAAAAGGTATAATATTAGAAAAAATACAAACTTAAAAACCTTTAGATTCAAAATAGATTCTAACTTAGAAAGTTATTCCAGGCTTTGTAGCTAGAATAAACTTCACTAGAATATTGTAAACCTTTTGCACTTAGCTGCCCATCATTGTACACACTTAAAATACATTTTATCTTAGTGTCACCAGTTTTATCATTGCAAATAGCATAATTTGGATTTTCATTATTAAATGCTGATTTTAGGGTATTTGATGCGCCGTTTAGCTGGGGTTCTAGTCCGTAATTAGCTTTATTACTAACATCATAACCCATCAGATATGCATCAAATATTTCAGTTTGCCCATTGGGATGTCCGAGTGTAGATTCTTGCTGCGCAATTGCAACTAAAACAGACTTAAACTCACTTGAGCTAAGACCTTGTGGAGGAGATTGGGCAACTTTATCAAAATAATCTTTTATTTGAGAATATCTGTCTTGCAAAATTGGTTGGGGCAAAGTTCCAGTTTTTTCAAGTTGAACAACACTAGCTGAATCTGAAACTACTAAGGGTTTTGATGCTGAACTTTCTGAATTTTGTGTTGATTTTGAATTTGTTATATATGAATTCTGATTAACATTGCCCATTAACCAAGGAGCTTGACCTTGGTTAATTGTAGAAATTACATTCCCTTCATTATCTTTGAGAACATATTGGTATTCATTTTGATCATTTTTTAGAAGGTCAAGTTGTTTTGCGTTTGATGAAGAAATTCTAGAGTAGTCTGCAAAAGAATCTTCTAGTGCTGTGCGCGTTTGTGTACCAACAATTCCATCTTCTAAAATTCCTTTATTTGTGCGAGCATTATAATCTTTTTGAAATTTTAATACTGCTTTTTTTGTTTCTTCATCATATATTCCATTCTGAGGAACATCATATCCTAACGATTTGAGGGATGTTTGAATTTGTTGATTTGTAAAAAAGTCTTTATTTGCAGAAGGACGGTCTAGAGTTAAATCTGCTTTGTTTCCAACTGTAATCTGTCTACTGTTATCAAGATTAAGATCATAGCTTTGGCCCTCTGATGACTTTGCATAAAGTTTATCATTTTGAAAAGAAACAGAGTTTGAAGAAGTACTTTTTAAAAGGGGAGAAATTTGGAGAAGTGCAGAACCTGTGTTTAAAATATTGACTCCATTAACTTTTGCAGTACTTCCTGGAGGAAGATACATTTTTCCGTCTTTGATTAGTAGATTATCATATTCAATTTGTCCGCTGAGGCCCGGAAGTTTAAATGCTCCATTTTCTAATTCAATTGGACCGTTTTTTGAAAGTTTGGAGAAATCAAGAGTAGAATAATCTTGATTTTGGGTTTTTCCTGGAAGTTTGACTAAAATTTTATCTTGTGTTATTGTAATCTCTGTGTTTACTGGAAGGGTCTTTACATCAAAAACACTGAGTTCTTTATTTGGAGGAGTAATTTTTCCCTCTGTAGAATATGTAATGCCGGCTAAAGAATTTTCAATTTTTATCACATACTTGCCTTCAAGTATTTCTTGACTATACTTATCTATATTTCTTGAGATTAGTTCTTGATTTAAACTGTTAAAAATTGGTTTTGCTTCAACAAGATTAATTGCTTGAGGAGCTTTGTCCAGATACTCATTGATACAAACCGGATTTTTATAATCTGGCAGACCCGTAGGTGGGCAGACAATTGGAAAAACAATTGAAAAAGCTAGAGAAATAAATAAAAAAACTAGACAAAATAAAAATAGTATCTTACTTGTTAAGTTCATTAAAACAACCTCCCGTGCTGTTACACTCTGGAAAATCATAAGTTCCTATGAACTTAAACTCATAGGGACTTGAGGTGAAGTTAGAATCGTAGTCAGTTAAGGTATAAAGAAATACATTATTTGAATCTAAAACTTTTAGTTTCATATTCTTTTCTTTAATAGAGTCAGAAACACATGAAAAACAAAGAGTATTCTTACTTTTAACTTGTTTGTTTATCAATTGATTTACTGAATTTAGTATACTGGGTAATTTTAGTGGTTCGACTCTTGTGCTAAACACGGATATTTTTGCCGTTGAACTACCCTTTTTAATTGTAAGAGGCATATTTAGGGTTACTTCTGTGTAATTTTCATTAATTTTTGTTGTTGCCTGAATATCTTTAAAACTAACAGAGATACCTTGATCTGTAAATTGCTGAAAGTCATCTAAACAATCTTTGATGTTATATTCTATAGAATGACTTATTTCTGTTTGAATAGACTCTAATGTTGGTACATAGCTGTTATCATTTTGAATAAATACTGGATATTCATAGAGAAAGATATTTATTTTATTTGAGGTTAGGTTGAAATAACCTCCTTTTTGGCCAATGCTTGTTATTGAAGTCTCGGATGTTGTCTTTAGACAAGATTCAACAAATAGCTTAATATTTTGTGCTTCTGGTATTTTATCTAAATTTTCTTGATCTGGAAGAACATTATAGTTTTTAATTGCAAAGAAGATTATAACTGCAGCAATTATTACTATGGCAATTATAATAAAAATAGTAACCTGGCCTCTTTTGTTCATTAGAACAATAAAATAAAGAGATATATAAAATTAACCTACAACTTGTTTTATATTTGAGATGTTGTCTGCAACATCAGTACCTTTTTTTGTTAGCTTGATAAGCTTTATTCTACCTTTTTTTTCAAAAGTTACAAGTCCAAGCTCTTCTAGTGTTTGAAGAATCTTAACTGCGTGACTATAGGTACAATCAACTTCTTTGGCTAGAACAGAACCGTATCTTACTCGGGCTAGCTTTCTTAGAGCAATCATCATAAGTGCTGGCTTTCTTCTAAAAAAGATATCAAAGTTGTCTTTCATTTTTTTGATGTATATTAGTATGTTTTGGGTAGTATATGATACAACCTATATATCGGACTATATTTGTGGTCCTTTTAAATCTTTCGTGATTTAAAAAGGTAAAAAAATTTAAAATTTTACTACTGGCGTATGGGGTGTTTTTTTAAAATTCTGATTAAAAAAGAGCAAAATCGACGGTTCCATAGGAAAAACAAGTCGGTTTTTTTATTTCCTGTGGAGAGGTAGTAAGGTTTATTAAGGATTTGAAGGTATTTTAATATATGGCTCAAAATACAAGAAAATTTAGAATTTTGGCTGCTGGTGACATACATGGAGACCAAAATCTTACAAAAAGGCTTGCAGAAAGGGCAAAAAAAGAAGATGTAGACCTGGTTATACTTACTGGGGATTTGACTTTTATTGAACAATCAACTGAAAATATTATAGGTCCATTTGCAAAGGTTAAAAAAAAGGTTTTGCTAATCCCGGGAAATCATGAAACTATAGCTACAGCTGATTTTTTAAGTCAGGTTTACCCAGATGTTAAAAATATTCATGGATATGCCGTGAAAATTGGAAATATTGGCATATTTGGGGCAGGTGGAGCAAATATCGGACCGTTTACAAGACTAAAAGAATCAGAACTCTATGATTTGCTTTCTCAGGGATTTCAAAAGGTTAAAGACAGTAAAGTAAAGATTATGGTTACGCATGTCCATCCGGCAAATAGTGTTATTGAAAAGTTTACTCAATTTTTTAAGGGCAGTGAGGGTGTGGAAAAGGCAATTAAAAGATTTAAGCCAGACATAGCTCTTTGTTCTCATGTTCATGAGGCTGCGGGAATTGAAGAAAAAATTGGAAATACTAAAGTTATTGATGTTGGAAGAGAAGGAAAGATAATTGAGATTGATAGGAATTAGAATGGTAAAAGGAGAAAGACGACTTAAACAAATTGAAAGTTATGTTGAAGAGCAGTTAAGACTAAAGCTTCCATCGGGAGAGAATAGATACTCAATAGTTACTAAGCCGGTGACATATCCAAATTCTGCAAGAGATCCGGATTATTACAGTTTTTGTTTAATTTCAAATGAAGGAGATCCTAGTCAAATGATAGAGGTTATGCAACTTTCTCCAAGAATACTTAGGTTAAAGGCTGAGGAAGTTAAAACAACTATTGCGTTTTCTAGATTAAAATTAAGTTTACCACAAGCAATAGAAGATTTAAGATGGAGATCTAAAGCAATTTATAATTAAGATTTAGTGTTGATTTACTACGGCATCAATTTCGTCATGAGTTAGAACTGATGAGCTGATTAATATTTTATGGGGATTGCTTCTATGATCCATTCTAACAGAACAAATTGGTTTGCCACAGGGTATTTGTGAGGTATCTTTTGTATTAGTTAGCTGGTCTAAGCTACCATAGATTCTTTTTCCTTCACGGTCTATATTTCTATCAGCAGGCAGGATATATTCATATGCTACTTCATTTAACATTAAAAGAGTTAAATTATGTTATTTATAAATATTTATGTAAAAGCTAAATATTTATAAACCAACAAATAATATTTTTAAAATGATTATGGAAAATTTAAGAAAGAATGGACTGGCTTACGCAGTGGTTACATTAGCTGTAGGAGTGGCAGCTTTTGGAGCTTATGAAAGAACTCGTGAGTCTAGACAACCAGAAATAAAAATACATGATGCAGTTATAACAAGAATTGAACCTTATAGTCATCGTAGTGAATTAGGCTTAGGCTCATCAAAAGGAAATGATGTTAGAGTTGAGGGCGAGACAAGGCCGATTAGATTTGATTTAGAAAACTGGGATGGAACAGTAAGAGTTGGAGATCGTGTTGATTTAACTGCTAGACAAAAGTATGATGGCGGATTAGAGGGCCTTCAAATAAATGATAATAAATAATTCTAACTGAATTTAATTAATTTAATTTATATTCCAAAGCCAATTATTAAACTTAAGTAATCTAAGCTAAAATGGATTATTACTCCTAGGGAAATCCAAAATATCCACAGAAAGATTAATCTTGTTACATTTTTCTTTTGTTTGCTTTCTTGATGCTCTTTATTCTTTTTATGTTTTGATAACTTTCTTGAAAGAAGAAAGATACCGGAAGCTAGTACAAGGACTATTGCTGTAATAAAAACATAAATTGTGTGAAGAGGGTAAAATCCAAAACTACATTGCATTCCAATATGAGGACATGCGGACTCAAACCAACCAACTTTTCCAATAATTCTATAAAAAATATGATCTAAATCAATTAGATTTGCTAATATAAGCCCATAAAGCATTATCTTTTTTCTATAAAAATAGAAGATTACAAGAGGAATTATGTAGTGTAATGTAAACATTTTATCTGTTAGGATAAAATAAAAGATGTATAAAAAGGTTGTTATACAGATTTAGGATAATTGAGTTACTTTTTGTTCCTAAATCTCTAATAAGACAATTAGGAAAAGGACAGTATAATCAACCTAATTGTCTATAATGAGAAAACCTCAGTCTACCTAAACTTTATAAACATTTATTTATAGGAGATTACACTTATTCTATAATCAATAAATAGAATGAGACTGAAATCATGGCAAAACTAAGCAAAAAGGCAGAGAAAATAAAGAATTACGAAGTAAATCAAATAAAAGAGAATTTTGTGCCTATTGATGAAAAAGATTTAGCTCATGCTGTGGATGTGCCTGTAAAAGAAAAGAAGACCGAGGAGATAGAATTCAAATCTCCAAAGGCTAGGGCAATTAAAGAAAAAAGAGGAAAAAGAACAACTAAAAAGAAAGTCATAAAAAAGAGTGCAAACTGGGCTGAAGAATTTAAAGTTCCAGGTCCTGAAAAATTAAATCCAAAGGGAAGTATACTTATAATAACTGAAAAACCTCAGGCTGCAAATAAAATTGCTGATGCTCTTTCTCGGGGAAAATCTGTTAAAAAAAATCTTGAGGGTGTTTCTTACTATGAGTTTGAAAGAGATGGTAAACCAATAAATGTTGTTTGTGCAGTTGGTCATTTGTTTACTCTTGCGCAAGTGAAACCTAGAAATGTTTGGCCAACATTTGATATAAAATGGGCACCTAATTATCTTGTTAGGAAAAATGATTTTACAAAGAAATACTATGATGTTATTGCAAGAATTGTGAAAAAGGCTTCAAGTATTATTGTTGCTACAGATTATGATATAGAAGGAGAGGTAATTGGTATGAACATTGTTAGGTATATTTGTAATCAAAAGGATGCTGAAAGAATGAAGTTTTCAACTCTTACTGCAAATGAAATTAGTGAGTCATATGAAAAACGTTCTAAAAGTTTGGATTGGAAACAGGGAATTGCCGGAGAAACAAGGCATTATTTAGACTGGATTTATGGGATTAATTTATCAAGAGCTCTGATGGATGCTGTGAAAAGTGCTGGCTCATTTAGACTAATGTCCATTGGGAGAGTTCAAGGACCTGCATTAAACATTATTGTGAAAAAAGAACATGAGATAATGAATTTTAAATCAGAGAAATATTGGGATGTTTCGCTTGATATTGATGATGGTAAAAACCTGTTGGAAGTAAAGTATACTAAAGGTATAACTAAGGAAAAAGACTTAGAAAAATTCAAGCATCTTGAGAAAAAAGAAGGAGAGGTTAAAACAGAAAAATCTCAGCAAAGAATTAATCCTCCAGTTCCTTTTGATCTTACAACCTTGCAGATAGAGGCATATAAATTCTTTAAAATAACTCCGTCAAAGACCTTAGAAATAGCTCAGAGTTTATATCTTTCTGGAATAATCTCCTATCCAAGAACAAGTAGTCAAAAGATACCTAAGGAGATTGGCTATGATGTAATATTGGATAGGCTCTCAAAAAGATTTAATTTTGTAAAATTTGCAGAGAAAACAGTTCCCATTGAGGGTAAAAAAACCGATCCTGCACACCCTTCAATATATCCAACTGGAGAGTTTCATAGTTTGGAAGGGGAAGAGGAAAGAATATATGACTTAATTGTAAGAAGATTTGTTTCTTGTTTTTGCAATGAAGCAATACTTGACAATAAAAAAATAGAATTTGTTATTGATGGTATGAAATTTAACACTAAAGGTATGGCCATTGCTGATGCTGGATGGATGGAAGTTTATCGTTCAGAGGCAAAGGAAAGAGAATTGCCAGATATGAATGGAAAAGCTACTGTTAAAAAAGTAAAAATTGAAGAAAAAATGACTCAACCACCGCATAGATATACTCCTGCATCAATAGTTTCTGAACTTGAGAAAAAAAATCTTGGTACAAAGGCTACAAGAGCAAACATTCTGGAGACTCTTTATGATAGAAGTTATATAAAAGAAAAAAGTATTCAGGCAACAAGCTTGGGAATTTCTTTGATAGATACTCTAAATCAAAATTGTCCGATAATTGTTGATGAAAAGCTAACAAGAGACATAGAAAAACATCTTGATGCAATAAGAGAATCAAAAAATCCTTTGGATAGTGAAAAAAAAGTTCTTGATGAAACAAAAAAAGTATTATATAGGATTGGTGAAGATTTTGAAAAAAATAAGCTGAAGATAGGACAAAGCCTTATTGAGGCAACTACAAAGCTTTGGGAAGAGGAAAAAAAGCAAGGTCAAATTGGAGTATGTCCTGTTTGTAAAAAGGGAAATTTAACAATAAAATATGGTAAGAAGTTTAGTAGATATTTTGTAGCTTGTGATGCTTATCCAGATTGTAAAACCACCTATAGTTTACCGCCAAATGCCCTAATTAAGAAAACTGATAAAGTTTGTGCAGAATGTGGATTTCCTATGTTAATGTCTTTGAAAAAAGGAAAAAGACCCTGGATTTTTTGTTTTAATCCTAATTGTGCTAGTAGAAAAGAGAAAATAGTTAAAGAAGTTGAATTGAATGATGAGACAAATTAAAACTTTTTATCAAATAATCTTTGTCCGCCCTGAGGGCCTACAAATTTAGTACTTGGTGGGCTTCCAGGAGAACCAGGAGGTCGAGGTATTGAAGAAGGTAATCTTCTTGGCGTTTTTGAACCACCTTTTTTCATAAGAATAAATGCAATTACTCCTATAACCGCAATTATTAAAATAACTATAACTACAATAATTATAATCATTGTGCTACTTGATCCACAACTATCCTTGCAAGAACCATCATCACATAAAATCTGGCCTGAAGGGCAAACATCAGTATCACAACTTGATTTACAAACACCATCACATAAAACTAATCCTTCATCACACTGAGCTTCTTGGTAATCACATTTTCCAGGAACTTTCATTGGTTCGGCCCATTGACCGTTTATACATAAAATAATTTCCTGATCGTCTGTGCATCCGGGTTCAGCACCTTCATTACATTCGCCAGTATAATTTTGGTAGATAATTACATGTCCAGTGTTATTCTTTAGAACACAAATTCCACTGGAGCAAGCATAGTTTGTTGGACATAAATAAACTGAAGCATTTGGGTGATTGTTTATATCACAGTTAAACTCAAGCAAAATTTCTTCTCCCTCAACAGAACAAGAGTCATAATAATAACTATAATTTCCTACTACTGTGTTGTTGATTAAAGCAGTAAAGTTAACAAAGCCAGCTGAACTATAGTTTAAACCTCCAACCTTATTACAAAAATATGTTACATTACCTATGCAAGCTTTTTCACTACAACCATTTGGACATGTAAAACTATTATGATTTACACTTGTTCCGTTACAATAATATTCAAGAAGTGCATTTGAATCTTCACAGGCATCTTCATAGAGAATTGGAACTCCATTAAAAGTAGTATTTACTTTAGCTTGAATAAAGTATTGAACTGAAAGATTGTAATCTCCATCTGTATCTATGCAAAACGGATCAACAATAGTATTTGGAACAAAAGAATCTGCAAGTATTTCTTCAGCGGTTAGAGAGGTATTGTAGATCTTTATTTCATCTAGTGTACCGTTAAAGTATTGAAAGCTTTTAGAAAAATTTACCTGATCAATGAAAGCACCGATTGTTAAATTTCCGGTAGGAGTTGTAAATAACACTGGAGTGCTTGTACCGATTAGAGTTTTATTTCTATATACTTTTGCAACACTACCATTATAACTAACTGCAACATATTGCCAAGATTTTAAAGGAAAATCTGAGGTGTCAGTTACTTGAACATTGACTCCAGCACCATTTCCTATTGTGAACATTAGTTTGCTGTTGAAGATATTTAGGTAACCCCCATTGCCTCCAGTACCAGTACCATGGTTAATTAACATCATATTTCCATCTGCTGCTTTGTATACCCATGCTGACCAGGTGAATTTATTTAATGTAAGAGAATAATTTATTTTTGATTGGTTTATTGAAAGGTAACCATTAAATCCATCAAAGTAATCTGCTTTTCCTATTTTTCCTTGATCTATTGATGAAACTCCTCCATGGGAAGAGATTCCGTTTGCTAGAGAGTCACTAAAAGGAATATAAAAAAGCCTAGAACTTTCTTGAACAGCAAAAACAGTCAATGAACTTATAACTATTGCTAATAAAATTAAAGGTAAAACAACCAAAATCCTCTTTTTATCCATACATAACTTAATTTTTTTGGCTTAATAAACTTTATTGTTAATCAGATCATATAACGAGAGACTAAAATATTTCCATATTTTGCTTTTTGTTCTTTCGAATATAGCAATTGACAAACTGAGGAATTACTAAAGTCAATTGCTATACATTGTTAAATCCAGCCTTTCTTTTTTATACCTTCATTTGAAATAATAAATGAAAGAGTTTTTTCTGGCAGACTTCGGTGTTTCCTTAAAATAGCTGTTCTTTTAGAATTGCTAAGTTCTAGTTCAATAAGACATTTACTCCAGTATCTTAGCAAGTCTCCTCCAACCATTTTCGCTTCTTTTTCTTTTGGGCTATCAGAATTATTATGAACAAATGAATAGTATATTTGATTTGTAACAAGAATTGGAATATTTTTATTTCGCGCTATGCTTGATAAAATGCTTAGTTGTTTTGCAAGTTCTTTATTTATTATTTTTATTTTGAAATCGTTTTTTTCTTCATTTGCATCACCAATTTCTATTCTGTATAACATTGTCATGCTGTCTATAACTATTAAACCAATATTTGAATCGTTGTTTATTTCTCTGTATAACGACTCAAAAATTTTCTTTTGGTCAGAGAAAGTTGTTGGTTTCATGATCAGTATGTTTTTTATAAGCTGCTCATAATCACTATCTTTTTTATCCTGACAAATTTGCTTAAATCTGTCTACGGAAAATCCTCCTTCGGTATCAATGAAAATAACTTTTTTTTCTTTTTTTGCCTGGCTAACTGCAGCAATCATGCAAAAGTTAGTTTTTCCACTTCCTGCAGGTCCGTAGACGGTTGTAATAATATCTTTTTCATAACCTCCATAAAGCCAGGTATTTAAATCATAACTTCCTGCAGAAATTTTGTTTGATGACATAAAAAGAATAGTGCTTTTTTGTTAATAAGGATTGTTATAGTGGGTTTTAGGAAAAGGTTTATAAATTGAATTTATTTGAGGGTATGAGGAACATGGCTGTTAAAAAAGAGACTAAAAAAGAAAAGATTGAGAAAACTCGAACAATAGATTATAATCTCTCACATACTCTTCAACAGGAACAAAATTCAGCCGCTGTTGATGCTGCAAAAGAAGTTAGTGAACTTCCTAAGAAAAATTTCTTAAAAAAAATTAAAAAATTGCTTTTCAGGCCAACATCTTTCTTAGAATCGGTTGATAAGGAAAATAGATATCCTATGATAATAAATACTCTTTTGATAATAAGTGTAATTTATTTTATTTTTTTAACTATATCGGGTTTAATAATCACTGGTATTGGGAGTTCAATAATAGAATATTTAAAAAGTACTATGACTCTCTTTGTTAAGATTGTTCTTTTTGCTATACTCTTTCCTTTTGTATTATCTGGAATTGTACATTTAGGTGTTTTAGTGTTTAGAGGAAAAGAAAAATTTATTCAAACGTTTAAACCTGTTACTTACGCTCTTGTAATTGGAGTAGTTTACTCAATAATCGCGGTTATTGTGTCGTTTGCCATACAATTGTTTATACCTATAGATGCTTCAATGATACAGAGTTTGAGTTCAACTACCCTTGATCCTCAAGCAAGTCTTAATGCCCAAATAGCCTATTATTCCCAGCCAGCAATATTAGTAACTATAATTATATCTTTAATAGCCTATATACATGAGTTTATATTTATGTTTAGGGGAATAGCTAAACTTCAAAAAATGAGTAAAGTAAAGGCAGCTTTTGCAGTAGCAATCCCAATTGCAATCGTATTATTTATCCTATTTTTAATATTAATCTCAATAGCTTTAAGTATGAATCTTAATCAAGTAATCTCCTCGTAGCCTAAAAACCTATCCAGTGTAGAAAACATAACTTTAAGAAACATGAATTCTTTTATATTTTAGCTATAATTATAATCTATTGGGGAATAGCATAATGAAAAAAGCAGCAAAAATAGTGGTTATTGGTACGGTACCAATGCTCTTTTTTGGAAACTATATTAAAGAGCATGCGGACAACCTAGATCTAAAAGGTTTTGTAAGAAATGTTGAAGATGGAAGTGCAGAAATTCTAATTGAAGGAGAGATTGATAATGTTGATAGAATGTATGAGTTATGTAAAGAGGGTCCAAAGCATGCAGTTATAAGGGATGTTCAGATGACTGAGACAAAATTCCAGGACTTTAAGGAATTTCAGATTTTACATATTTGATTGAGTCATATTTAAAAAGTCTAATGCTCTAATTTAATTATGAAAAAGATTGCAGTTTTAAGTTTTATTTTAGAGTTATTTTTATTTATTCTAGGGATAATGTTTATTTTTTGGAAAGAGATTAATAATACTGCCCTTGGCCAGTATCTTATTCTATTTTCTGTAGCTATTTTGTTACTTTTAGGACCTTTTATTAATATTGGAGGCATAATCTTAAGTATAATTTACTTAGTGAAAACAAAAAAGAAAAAGCGTTTTAGTGTAAATTGGTTTGCGATAAGCAGTTTGATATTAGCAGCAATAAATATCTTAATGTTTTTCTATGTAATTGATGAATTTTTTAAATCTTCCTTCTTCTTTTAAAATTTTAGAGTTAATCATTAGACATCAACAAGATATTTAAACTATAAAACAATTCTATTAATATGGGACGTGAAGAACAAATTATTGAAAGTAGAATTAAAAAAATTGAGGAGCTTAAGCAGGAGGGAATAGACCCATATCCTGCAAAGTATGATGCTAGAGATAATTCTAAAGAGATTCAGGAAAAGCATGCTAAACTAAAAGCAAACTCTTCGAGCAAGGATGAAGTTAAAATTGCTGGAAGGGTGTTGATTAAACGAGATATGGGAAAAATATGTTTTGGAACTGTTTTAGACTCAACTGGAAAAATACAAGTTGTTTCACAGGAAGGAGAAACTCCTGAAAAAGTAAGGGAGTTATTTAGAAAGTATGCAGATAGTGGGGATTTTATTGGAGTTGAAGGAAATGTTATCAAGACGAAGACCGGAGAGATTTCTATTTTAATAAAAAAATTAGATATTTTAAGTAAGGCAATTTTGCCCTTGCCTGAAAAATGGCATGGTTTAAAAGATGATGAAGAAAAGTTAAGAAAAAGATATTTAGATATAATTATGGACGAAAAAGTAAGAGAGTTATTTATTAAAAAATCAAAATTCTGGCAAACAATTAGAAATTTTTTACTTGAAAGAGAATTTTTAGAAGTTGAAACTCCTGTATTGGAAAATTCTGCAGGAGGAGCAAGTGCTACACCATTTAAAACACATCATAATGCTTTGGATTTAAATGTTTATTTGAGAATTTCGATGGGAGAACTTTGGCAGAAAAAATTAATGGTTGCAGGCTATGGTAAAACTTTTGAGATTGGAAGACAGTTTAGAAATGAGGGAATGGATATGGAACATTTGCAAGATTATACTCAGATGGAATTTTATTGGGCCTATGCAGATTATAAAGACGGAATGAAACTTGTTGAAGAAATGTATGAGCGAGTTGCTAGGGAAGTTTTAGGTACATTAAAATTTAAAACTCGTGGCTATGAAGTTGATTTTGGAAAGAAATGGGAGTTGTATGATTATGAAGAAGTTATTAAAAAACATACTGGAATAAAAATTTATTCTACAAGTGAAAAGGAAATAAAAGAAAAATTGGATGAGTTGAGAGTGGAGTATGAAGATAGTGTTGATAAGTGGAGACTTGTAGATGTTCTGTGGAAGCATTGCAGAAAAAAACTTTCTGGTCCGGGATTTTTGGTTAATCAACCAGTTGAAATTTCCCCTCTTGCAAAAAGAAGTATTCAAGATTCAAGAAAGGTGCAGCAATTTCAAGTTATAATTGCCGGAACAGAGTTGGGAAATGGTTATTCTGAACTTAATGATCCAATAGACCAGGAGGAAAGATTCAGGCGACAGGCAGAATTAAAAGCTGCTGGAGATTCTGAGGCTCAAGATCATGATAAAGATTTTGTTGAAGCCTTGAGATATGGAATGCCTCCAACCTGCGGTTTTGGTGTTAGTGAAAGACTTTTTTCTTATTTAGTTGATAGACCTATAAGAGAGTGTGTAATTTTTCCTCTGATGAGACCTAAGGAAATTAGTGAGGGTGAAGAGAAATTAACTCATGTAAAAAATGATGTGGATAAAAAAATTGAAGAGGTACCCATTAGTCGAGAAGAGGCCATGGAATTAATTAAAAAATATAATAAAGATAAATCTGACATTAATCATTATTTGGAAAGTGAAGCTGTTATGAAAGCCCTTGCTAAACATCTGGGTGAAAATGAAAAAGTTTGGGGAATGTTAGGTCTTTTACATGATGTAGATTGGGGAATTACAAAAGAGAATACTGTGGAACATTTAACTAAAGCTCCAGAAATATTAAAAAAAGCCGGATTTAGTGAAAATTTTATTTCAGTAATCCTTTCACATGGCTATGGATTTATGTGTGGAGGAGGAAATTTTCAAAATAAGGAAAGAACTGAAAAGATAGAGCATGCTTTGGCTTGTTCTGAAACAGTAACCGGATTAATTCATGCTTATGCACTTATGAGGGGTTCAATAAGCGGTATGAAAGTTAAGGGGTTAAAAGACAAGTTTAAAGATAAAAGATTTGCTGCAGCAATTAGCAGAGATATAATTAAAGAATGTGAAAAGTTGGGTGTAAGCTTAGATAATTTTCTAGAGATAGCAATTAATGCTATAACTTCCATTGCTAAGGAAGTTGATTTGAGTTAGAAATAATTTGACTTGTAGAAAATTTGAACAATTAAAAAAGAATATTCTTTTATTGTTCCTTTAAACTTTGATTTTAGTTCATTCATAAAATTAAGAAACACTTCAAATGATTGAACTTCCATGTCAAATTCAATGTCACTTCCTCCAATGAACTTATCAAAGTAAACTACATTAGGACTTGAAAGAATCCAGCTGTAAATTTCATCTCTAATCTTGAGGTCATTTAGTTCTATGTTTACTTTGTAATATTCATATCCAATTTTTGAGAAGTTGAGGTTTATTTTGTATCCAAGGATAATATTTTGTTTTTTTAACTTTTCAATTTTATACTGTACTGCTTTGGGGTTTATTTTTAGCTTTTCAGATAATTTTAACAAAGAGATTCTTGCATTTTCTGATAAAAGCTTGAGAAGTCTATTGTCTAGTTCATTTATTTCTTGATTGCCTCTTTTACCAATAATCACTGTTGTTTTTTCATCCTTTTTTTCTAGTAGATACTTTCTGCCAAAATGATGATATTCCAGAAGAATTGTTATTCTTACAATTTTAACAAACTGTTTTATTCTAAAGTATATTTTATCCCAGATGCTATTAAATTCCTCAGGAGTTTTTGTTGAGATAAGAAGGGCAAGGTTTACATCCCCTTCTGCTCGAGCTACAAACCAAACATCTTTGTTTTTTACTAAAAGATCTATAATTTCACTTTCTTTTTCAGGGGTTGTATCTTGAAATTTAAGATATATATCATAGGTTGTATAGCCTAACTCATTGATGTTGATTAAAGTATTATACCCTAAAATTATTTTTTCTTTTTCTAAATTCTTTATTCTATTAATAACTGAATTCTTACTTAGCTTTATTTTCTTTGCAATCTGAGAAAAAGATATTCTTGCATCCTTATCAAGTTCATAAATTATCTGCCTGTCTTTTAGGTCTAGCATGGGACTTAAAGTACTAATAAGTATATAAGTTTTTCCTTTTGTATCATTTTTAAGTAAAAGATAATATAAATTGAGTTTATCTTAGTAAATTAACACTAAAATGAAAACTCAAAAACAACTTGAAATAGAGAAGGAAAGTTTGGAGATGCAATATGGATCTGTTAGAGAACTTGCAGGTAGAACAATGCCTAGAGAAATGGGCATGTTTGCAAGTATCTGTGGATTTAATAAAACATCTTTAAACTATCTCTAAAAATGAATAATAAAGATTTGAATAAACAAATAGTAGAACGAAGTTTATGTTGCTCTATTTGTGGATTTAGTGATAAGTCTTTAGTTCATGCTGAAAAAGAAATAGTAGAACAAAGTTTAATGTGTTCTATATGTGGTTTTGATGATAATTCTTCTTTTCATAAATAAATTATTTCTTTTTTTATTAAGATGATTCTTTTGATATTACCTCCCTATCCCAGTAATTCTATTGACAAGAAAAGTATGTTATTTGCTGAAAATTCTGCTCCTCCACTCGGTTTGGGATATTTATCTGCTTATTTAGAAAAATTTGGAGGCTATGAAACAGCAATAGCTGATTTGAGACTTTTAAATGATGATGGAGTCTTGTCTAAATTAGAAATTGAAGAAAAAATTAAAGAGTTAATTGATAGATATAATCCGAGAATAATTGGTATTTCATCTACAACTCAAGTTTATAATAATGTTAAAATAATTGTGCAATTTATTAAAAATAATTATCCAGAGATAATTTTAGTTGCTGGGGGAGTTCATCCCACGTTTACAGCAAATGACTGTTTAGATGATGGCTTTGATTTTGTTGTTAGATTTGAAGGAGAAAAAACTACTCTTGAACTTGTAGATTATATACTTAAAGGTACTGGAAATATTAAAGAAATAAAAAATGTTGTTTATAAAAATAATGGGAGAGTTGTGGCAAATTCACTTAGGCCTCTTGAAACAGATTTAGATTCCATACCATTTCCAAATAGAAAAAAGTTTGAAATGGGTAAATACATACAGAAAGGAGCCTTAGTTTCATCCAGAGGCTGTCCAATGAAATGTATTTTTTGTTCGTGTGGCGCACTTTCTGGAAATAATTGGAGGACAAGATCAGTTGAGAATATACTCAAGGAAATTGAAGAGTTAATTAAAGAATATAACGTGGATGAATTTTTCTTTCATGATGATACGTTTACTTTTGATAATAAAAGAGTCAGAAATATCTGCAGTGAAATTATCAAAAGAAATTTGAGTATAAAATGGGGGTGTCAGGCAAGAGTAGATAGTGTTAGTAAAGAACTCTTAAAATTAATGTATGATGCAGGATGTAGAGCTATTCAATTTGGAGTTGAATCTGGAAATCAAGGGATACTAAATAAAATAAATAAGAATATAACTCTAGATATGGTAAGAAGTGCTGTAAAGAATGTTAAATTGGTTGGAATAGATTATATTACCTGTAGTTTTATTATTGGACACCCTGAAGATGATGAAGAAACTATTTTAGATACCATAAACTTCATGTTTGAGCTTGGAGATTTGGGAGCCAACACTCCGGTTTCAATACTTACACCATTTCCAGGAACTGAGGTTTATAACAATTCAAAAAAATATGGGATTAAATTCTTTAATAAAAGTTGGAGTGAAGCTTTGTTTGGTAGAATTAATTTGGAAACAAAAAACCTTTCAAAAGAAAAACTTGAAGAGCTTTATGATTTAGCACTTTCAGTTTTAGTTAGAAAGAAATTAAAAAATAATTGTTAAATTCTTAAGCAATCGCTCTTTGATATTTTGGAGCTATGACTAGGGTGTCATCCTTATCAAGATGGTGTCCTCTAAGCAAAGAATCACGAAACTCAAAATCTTCTGCTGCAGGATTATAGCAAACTGCTCGAGAAGATTCTGGCTTAGTTCTTCTATCTGGAGCAGTTATGTTAAGAGTTATCTCTCTTCCTGCAAGATGTCTCATTCTTCTTCTAACAGATTGAAATTCATCTCCATTTATCATTTCACTTCCTGTGAAATAAACGCCTTCATCATCCATCCATTCAACATCTTTTCCCAGAATCTGTCTTGCTCTTAAGCTTTTTGCTAAATATACTGAACCTCTAAGATTCAATGGAAAAGCAACCAAATTCTGTTTTGGGTCTCCGGTACTAACTGGCGTAAAATTATCAGTAGTAACTGGATTAAAATAAACTAAAGACATTTTTTCTGGAAACATGGCAAAGCTACCAATTTTATGAAGACCATCTGGAGCTCTATGAAGTTCAAATGCCCCAGGAATTGTTTTTTCTAATCTTTTTAAAAATTCGGGATCAAAATTTGCTGGATCAAATAATACTAAACTTGTATAATCATGCATGCCATTGCAAAATGAGGCTTTTGCACATCCAATACAATCAGTCTCTTTAATTGTCGCATCAAACATCATTGAGTGTGGAAGTATTGTATGTAGTACTCCTTCTTCTAAATTTACGCAGGCTAGGGTAGCACAGTTTCTAACATAGTCTTCAACGTGATTTCCAACAACAACATCGTGAGTTAGTCCAGAGTCGACATCATAAACGGAGTTTAAAGCAAAAACTGAACTTAATAAAGGATCTTTTGGCATATGACTGATAATTTGTGGTTGGTGTTTTGTATGATTTCTTTTAAAACCTTTACCAAAAGCCTTTCTTGAAAAAGCAGCTCTTTCTCCACTGTTTGGTTTTTCTCCTCTCATAGTATAGGGAAACTCAGCAGCAATTTTACAAAAATCATTAACATCACAACCAGTTCCCACTGCATCTCTTAAATAAGATAAAACTCCTTTATTAGGTCTTTTTTTTGCAGTCCGAATTAAATCGGGCAATGGAGAAATTTCACAATCCATCATATGTGTTGGACTTCCACCAAGAAAAGGTAATTCTTGTGTTCCTAAAAATTCAAGAAGTTCATCAAGAGAAGTTTTTCTTCCAGTTAAAACTAAACCAAGTGAATGAACTGTTTTTCTATCATGTTCAATTTCTCCTAGAGTCTCAAGTATATTATGTGCTTCTGTACTAGATGCACCGCGTAATATCTGTGTAGTTAAGAATCTGTAAATTCTTGGGTCTTTGATTTCAGAATCAAGAAAATGAGAGTAGTGAAAATCATTTCTATGGAGTTTTTCAGTTTCAATAACTGTTCTTACATATTCTCTTTCTGCTTTTCTTGCCAGGTGATATCTTAAAATATCCTGTGGACGTAGGTGTATAGGATAACCATCTGATGCCCAACCAGCTAAAACAGCTTTGTTCACAGATAGTAGTAAATCATTAGGAGCTTGGAAATCAATTAGAGTTTCTAAAAGCCTTGCTGTTGGTCCACAATGAGCAGTTCTCCATCCAGATGTAAGTTTTTCTCTAGTTGATTCAAGGAGTTTTTTTGATTCGTCACAATAGGGAATTTCTGCTTCTCTTCCAAAAATAACTAATGAAGCTGTTTTTGTCGTGTCTGTTTTTTCTAGCAATGAAACTAAATCAGTGATTCCCACAACATCCATATCGATACCTTCATTTTTATAGGCTGCTCTAAGGATTTCAAGTGTCTCTGTTCTTTCTAGGTTTAATCCACTTCGTGATTTTTCAATTCCTTCAACAAACCTAGCTACAGAACTCCACCAAACACCTTTACCAAAATCTTGCCAGGGTCTGGCTTTTTTTTCAGCCTCAATATCAGCTATTGCGAGTTCTTCAAGTTTTAACATTGTTTCTTCAATTGAAGGATTGTAGAATCTTTGTTTTTGTGGCGGTATTGTGGGCTCTTCAATTGGCAACTCTGGGTGAGTTAAATAATAAATTGTTTCTCTTGCTGTTAGATCGCTAGCAACTATTCCAAATGCATGAGTTAAACTTTCCAATTGAAATCTGTTTGCAGTATGTTTTGCTAATCTCCTGAGTACACCTATGTCTTTCAGTTGCATGGCGCTAATGTTATCTTCTATTTTTGTCAGGTCTTCTGTTTTCATGTTTTGAGAGATGGTGATTACTTTATAAATCTTATCTTATGCTAAAAATGATAATTTTGAAAAGAATTATACTGGTTTAAGTTAGTATAAACAAAATTATTTAAATGCCCATTAGTTTTGTATAGTAAGAAAAATGCCAACAAATTTAATTAAAGCAAATAACATAAAAAAGGCTGTGGAAGAATTGGATAAAGACAAAAGTATCGGTAGTATTTCGGGCGATGTTGCCATTGAACTAAATAAAAAAGTTGAACATCTCTTAAATGAGGCAATAAAAAGGGCTAAATCAAATAACAGACGGACCTTATTTGGAAGGGATCTTTAAGATCTTTAGTGCTGTCCTCTACTAAAAAGTATTTAAAGGCTAAATTATTCTTTTAAGTGAATTAATATGAAAGTAAAAAGGAGGCTTAAATTGAAGAATAGAAAGAGGATCTTGAGTATTCTTTTATTTGCAGTAGTTATTCTATTTTTGATTATTTTTTTAAATTCAATTAGCAATGAGAACAAAAAAGGTGATATTTTTAAAGTGACTGGAGAGGTTACAGGAGATATTGGTCCTTTGAGTATTACTGATAATGTAATTTATTTAGATCTTGATGGAGATTTGCCAGCAAATTCAAGAAAAACTAATG
Source organism: Candidatus Pacearchaeota archaeon (assembly GCA_041659945.1). Lineage (GTDB taxonomy): Archaea > Nanobdellota > Nanobdellia > Pacearchaeales > GW2011-AR1 > JACPLR01. Next base: position 62,450 of record JBAZXH010000001.1, read on the forward strand.
TAGTCAGAACAATAAATGGGATAAAGGGTGGAGCTTACCTGTTCAATGGGATTAATAGTTCAATAGGTTTTGATGTTGTCAATTTTTCTCAAATAAAAAATATAACTGAGTCTAGTTTTAGTTTTGGTGCTTGGGTTAAACCCTCAAGCAGAGCAGGAGGAAGTCCAAATAATGTTATGACAATAATTGGAAAGATGGGTTATCACCCGGGGTTATTTTATGATTATAACGATAAGTATTCTTTTTATGTTTGGAATAAAAGTGGATCTTATGCTGTTGTAAATTCAAGTTCGCAATATGCTTATGGGTATTGGCATCATATAGCTGGAGTATTAAATACCAATACTAAAACTGTAAGTTTATATGTGGATGGGGTTTTATCAAAAAGAGTTAATTGTGTTGGTGTATGTGAAGAAGGAAAATTAAGGTACTATGGTTCCTGGCCATTGACCCTTGGAAATGTTAATGGTACCTATAGAGGTTATTTTTTCAATGGAACTATGGATGAGATAAGAATTTATAATAGAACTTTGAGTGATAGTGAAGTCTTTAGTATTTATTCAGATGCTCCGGGATCTTGTATTGGAGTTAATTGTGGAACAGATAGCTTACTTATGAATCTATCATTTAATGATCCATCACTTCCTAACGGAGTAAGCGTTATAAAGGGCGCGAGAAGAACATCGAATGCTGGTGGAAAAATTGGTGAAGGGTATTTATTTAATGGAGTTAATGCCTCCTTAAGTATAGACAAACCAAGATATTTTTTAGTTGGTGGAAAGCAAACAGTTCTTTTTTGGTTTAAGGCAAATTCTCAAAGTGATCAGATAAATAATCTTAATTATCTATTTAGTCATCCTGCAACAGGAACTCCAAATGGTAATAGATTTTATATTCACCTAAAAAATAAAAACACCTTAACAGAGATGATTGGTGGAGTCTCTGGTGCTGGCTTTTATCCGATTTCAAATGAAAAATTGACTGATTGGAATTTTGTTGCGGTGATAAGAAATATGGATGAAAATAGAAGTTTACTTTACCTAAATGGTGTTCTTGTTAATAGCACTAACTTTACAGTTAATCTAAGTGTTGGAGATACTTCTTTATTTTTGGGCAGTTATGATGGTGTTTCTCAATTTTTCAATGGAACTATTGATGAGGTAAGGATTTACAACAAAGAATTAAGTGCTAGTGAAATTCAAAGTACTTATGACTCTGAAAAGGGATATAATGAAATGAACAGATGCTCTGGAAGTGATGGAGATTTAACCTTAGATGAGCAACCATTTATCTTTGGGGTGATTAATTTTACAAATGACCTTGGAGAAACTGAAAATTATGAAGATGACTGTATAGATAATTCTACTTTGCTAGAGTATTATTGTTCTGGAAATAGTGTTCTAAGTGAAAATGTGAGTTGTGAGAATGGTTGTATTGAGGGACAATGTACATTTGTTAGTGAAAATTTAACTTGTGAAGATTCAGATGAAAAAAATTACAATTCATTGGGCCAGGTTAATTATAGTGAAAATGGAAATTATTCTACCTCCATGGATAGTTGCATTGATGAAAAAACTTTGCTTGAATATTTTTGTCAAGATGATGGTTTGCTTGGTCAGGAAGTTTATGTGTGCCCTGATAATTATAAATGTAGTGAAGGATCTTGTGTTGAAGACAATACTCCTTTAGCTCAGTGTGCTGCTGGAGAAGAAAAGTGTGCCGGAACAGACTATTATTTCTGCGAAAATTCAAATTGGAATGGACCTCAACAGATTGTGGGGAAATGTGATTACTTTGGAGATTTAACTGGCATAGTAGGTAATAATACTAACCTCACTGCTCAAAACCAAATAAATTTACTGAGTAAAAATTTATGGATAATTGTATTTGTAATATTTTTATTGTCTGTTTTGATTGTTGGAGGAATTGTTATTTATTTGTTATTTAGAAATAATAGTAAATCAAGATCCTCAAGTTATCGCGGTGGGGGGAACATTCCTCCAAAACCGAGTATTTCCGCTTCTTCTAATATAGTTAATAGGTCTAATGTTAATTCTCAACAGGCTAGTCAGATGCCTCGGTCCTTTCCAAGATAGGCATAAGGCTTCTTTATAGGATATAAAATCATAAACATGGCAAATAAACATAAGGGATCAAATAATGAAAGAGAGTTACTGAAAATATTCTCTGAAAATGCTTGGAGAGCTGCAAGAGTAGCTGGAAGCGGAGTCAATGATGAATCTCCATGTGATTTAATTGCTGGAAAAATTGGTAGAAAATTTGCAGTGGAGTGTAAATCAACGAGAAAAAATATACAGTATATTTCTAAGGCTCAAATGGAGGACTTTTTAATATTTGCAGAGATAATGGGCCTTACTCCAATAATTGCAATAAAATTCTTTAGAGAGGGTTGGCTTTTTGTTAACCCAAAGGATTTAAGAGACACTGGAAAAAATTGGGCTATGGGTTTAGAAGATGCTAAAAAGATTGGAAAAAGGTTTGGGCAGTTGACTCAGTGATTAATTCAATAAATGTTATTTATCTGCTAACTTAGCAGCATAACCTGAAGCTATAGCAAGATTTTCTTTTGTTTTATCCCATCTAACTAAAAAAGCATAAACATAAGCAGCACCTTTGCTTTTTGCATCTGCTAAAAGAGCTTGAATTGCATCACTCCTAGCCTTATCAGGTTTTTCATTAAATCCTAGACCTTCAATATAACCTAATTGGTCAGTTGGTACCGTTATTCTTCCAGGCCATAGCAAGTTTTTAGCTGCAGAATCAGATTTAGCAAAATCTACTCTGTCACTAGAACCATCTACATAAATAACTTGGTTACATAATTTTGGTAAATCTGAATTATTTTCCATTATAATTTTGATACAAATGGTTGATATTTAAAGATTTATATTATTCCTTTTTTAATTCATGATAAAGAGATTGCTAAAGGTTATCTAGGTTATTTTAATTTAATTTGGAAAAGTTCGGTAAAATAAGCTATTATTGTTTCTATATGAAATCAACATGCACACAATAATTTAATAAACCCCTGCCTCTTTAAATTATCATGGGATTTAAAGAGGCGAAGTACTATCGGAAATTACAAAATAAAAAAGTACATTGCACTTTGTGCCCTCATTCTTGTTTTATGAGTAATGGTGAAACTGGCAAATGTGTTGTTCGTCAAAATGTTAATGGAATATTAAGAAGTATGTTCTACTCTAAGCCACACATGATGAAACATTTACCAATAGAAGATATTGGATTTTATCATGTTGAACCTGGAAAAGATACCCTTGTTGTTGGAATGGTTGGAAAAAACTTAATAGAAAGAAATGAAGATATAAAAAAAATAGAAGAGGAAATTGAAGTTGCTCCAAAAATCGGTCAAACTCCTAGCCAGGTGATTGATGAAACGAAAGTAGCAAAAACAAATATAATTAGTCATGCATATCAAGAACCGCTTGTTTCATATGAATATGTTTTAGATATTTTAGAAAGGTCTAAAGAAGTAAAAAATCTTCTTGTTACAAATGGATTTTTTAATAATGAACCTCTGAGGGAAATAGTAAAGAATCTAAGGGCTGTTTTGATTAGTCTAAAATCTTTTGATAGTGAATTTTACAAAGAGAATTATAATGCAAAACTTGAGCAGATATTAAAATCTATAAGACTAATGAAGGAAAATGATGTTTGGATTGAATTGAGGTATAATGTAGATAATGATAAAAATGAAAATCTTTATGAGATAAGAAAGATGGTTTTATGGATTCTGAATAATTTGGGGAGTGATGTTCCTTTACATCTATACTCAAAAAATGCTAATGTGGAACTTTTAAAACGAGCAAGAATAAGTGCTATAAATGCTGGCTTAAAGTATGTTTACACTCGTTCAGATTTAGAAGATGAAAAAACTACCTTTTGTCCAAACTGTAACATTCCAGTGATAATTAGAAATACTCCTGTTGAAACTATCTTAAATAATGGTATGTGTAAATGTGGAGAAAAAATTGCGGGTGTTTGGGAGTAGTTGTAATTTTAATGCTATATGTAAGTGTTGCTACTGCAATGAACAATTCTGAAAGTGTTATCCATCTAGAACCAAAATCTCATGAAAAGGTAGACTCAAAAGATATAAAAAGCGGGAAAATTTTATTTAAATCAACGAATCAAAAGGTAAAAGAGAACGCAATTTGGTTTTTTATCATATTTTGCATAATACTCTTTATTTTTTATAAATTCAATAAAACTGGGAGAAAAAATGAATAATAAAAAAATTGTTGCATCGTTTATAATCGAGATACTTGGAAGACCTCCAGAATATGTTAAAGAGACTTTAATTGGGATTGTTGATAAAATTGATAAGGAAAAGGGAGTTAGTATAACTGAAAAAAGAATCCATGAACCAAGAAGAGTTGAGGGAGATAGTGATTTGTATACAACTTTTGCAGAGATTGAAGCTGAATTTGAGACTCTTGAAAATATGTTAACAGTAGCCTTTAATTATATGCCTTCAAATTTTGAAATTATTTCGCCTACCGAGCTTATTATTAAAAATGTTGAAATAAGTAATATACTCACTTCAATTTTGATAAGGTTACATAAATATGAAGAGATTGTTAAAAAAGTTGGGGTCGATAATGCTGTATTGCAAAGAAGATTAAAAGAGCTGGTAGATTACCTTCAACAAAAGAAGGGTGTTGATGTTAGTTCTATTTCAGGTAAAGAATTAACTAAAGAGAAAAAGAAAAATCCTAAAAAGGCTGGGAAAAAGAAAATTTAGCTAACCTTAGACCTTAGTTAAATTGCCGTTTGTTTCAAATCTTTGACTAAAATCTTGAGTTTTTTGTTGTAATACTTGGTTAGAGGTTGTTTTTGGTTTTTTGACTTTTAACCAGAAAATAAGTCCAATAAACGCAAGGACAACTATAACTACTAAAAGAATCCACCAATTACGTGTGCTACTACCTGGAGGATTGATTTGCTTACAATCTCCAATACAACATGTAAATCCTTCTGAAGAGCTAATGACTGGACCGTTACATGTTAAACCTTGTTCACATATTTTTCCACCATATTCAACACATCTTTTTGATTGAGAAACAGAAAAATTTGTTGCAGCATCTTCTTTAATGTTAAAATTCAGCAAAAATTTATCAGAAAAATTTGCTGATGAAGCTAAAATAAAACCACTTATATTCTCAGGCTTTAAAAATCTAAATTTAAGACTTATTAAGTTGGACCTATTTATAGGTATTGTTTCTATTTCAGTTACTGAAATATTCGTATAATTTGTTAAACTATCTGAAATAGATAGTGTTATTTTACCTGTTTGTATATTCCCAAGATTAGTCAAGTTAACATCATAGATAAAATAACTTCCAGGTTTAACTGTTACCTGAATGTTAGATGGGAAAAAGAAAAACTTAGGTTTTGTGATATTGATTGGTGATTGATTTTGTTGTGTGATATTTGTTATGTTAAGTGTAGTGTTATTTATAGACACATTTGTGTTGTTTTGATCAATTATTATAGATTCATTTTTTATTATATACGTTGGGATATGATATTCAAAATCTGCTAAAATTAAGGAAAGATAAGTTATCTCTGTAAACTCAAAATTTGATGTTGGAATTACTAGTGTTTTATCTGATTGCGCTGGAACTTTAATAAACCCAGTAGTTGTATCTAAAGTATAGAGTACACTTACTTCATAATTAAGATTATTGTGTAATACTGCTTGAAGATCTTGTGTTACAATAAAAAAACCCGGTTTAATATTAAATGGTGCTGTTGTGTTTGTGATTGTAAAATTCTTTTCAAGATCTAATGTTTGTGCTTGATTATTTTCTTTAAAATAAACTTGATTTACTCTTAGTTTATAGGTCTCTTCATTGTATGGTAAAATTGCATAGATGTAGTAGGTGTTATTTATCTTTTCTATATCATAGCTAATTGGAACTCGTACTTTTCCTCTAAAGAATTCGATGTTTTCTTTAGGAATATTTGAAAGAATATTTCCTGAGATAGATGCTTGAAATGTTTCTCCTTTCATAAAGGAATCTTTAGAGGTTATTGTTAAGGAACTAACTAAAAAAGAAAATTCAACTAGGAATATTAAAACAAAAATTATACTTACACCCTTTTTTATAATCATGATTTTATAAGAATTGAAAGATTAATAAAGTTAACTATAGAGAATTATAATTGTTAGAATTAGGTAATTACTTACTCATTTCTTTAAGTTTCTTAAGTGTATCGTTATACTCTTTATCCTTATTTGAGACTCCGGGCCTTGGAGGCATTGGTCTTGCTTGAGGCGCTGATAACCTTGATGGAGAAAGCATAGGACGACCCATTGGTCTAGGCATCATTCCTCCAAATCTAGGAGGCAAGAATGGTGGTCTTGTCTCTCTAGGAGCTGGGCCTTTTTTTCCACCTTTGAAGAACATAACTTTTAGTCTATCTTTAAAAATAATAATTAGAACAACCAATAAAATTAATATTACTAGAACCCAAATCCACCAAGGAAGTTTAGAGGTTGTTGAACAACTTGATTTACAGGTACCATCAGCACATTTTATTAGTCCTTCACCGCAGACGCTAGGTACTCCTGCCTTACAACAAACATTTGTTACATCTTGGCAAGTGAGATCTATTTCAGATTCAGTTGATGAATCACAGGAACCTTTACAGCTATAACCTTGGTTTTCACATTCAGATGTTTCTGTATTTTTAAGTTCACATTCTCCGGAACAGCAAACCTTCTCAAAAGTATAATCTGCAATGTCTCTTATTTCATCAGTGCTACAAACTTCATTACTTTTACAAAAAACTCCACTACTAGCTGAGCATGACTTTTTAACAACTGGTTCAGAACAGCAAATGTCCCCTAAACTACAACCTGATAATTCCTCAAAAGGTACTGCATTTATCATACTGATACATTCTTGTTTACTAACACAATAATGATTATTTGATGTGCAATCTTTTTCAGGAGAAATCTTTTTTCTGCAATATCCATCTTCACAGATTTGATCAGAACCACAATCTGTATCTTTTGTACAATCGGTAACTGTTTCTCCATTTATAACTCTAGTATTTCCCCAGCCTGCAAACAAAAGCCATCCAGTGTCTTTAACAGTATTCCAACAGCCATCTTGACCCTGAACTTTTCCATTTAATAAATAATCCTTTGCAGAAGCGACTTCTCTGTAATCATTACCTTGCAGAGCTAAAAATGCAAGGGCTGTTGAATAAAACTTTCCGTAGTTACCAACATTCCAAAGATTTCCCTGAAGCCTTTCATTTAAAATAACTGAAAGATAATCATCAGAACCAATCATCATGTACATAAATGATTCTGGAAATAGATCTAAATTTTCACTTGAAAGTGCGTCTAGATAAGGTAAGAATTGTGAGGTATCAATATCCTTATTAAAAAGAGCTAGTGATGCCCATAAACTTCCTTCATAGCTACAAACAGAATCTTGTTTAAAACATTTGTAAACTACTTTTTCTACTGTCTGAGTTCCAGCAGTGGCCGATTGAACATTTTGAGAAACATGAATCACTTGAGAATTTTGAGATTTGTATAGAAGAGTTGTTTTAAAATCCTTATCACAGGAAACTGTAAATTCTTTTTCTAGACAATTAGTATTTATCTGTAACCAATATCCATTTTCAGAAAGAGTAAAACAATTCCCACCAGTTAAAGACAATTTTTTGTTTGCAGCAATATTAAGACCCACTGTTGCTTCATCGTAACGTATTTGGCATGTTGAAGCCTCATTTGCTTCAATTTCTAAAAGCCAAGATAAATCTGGGACTGTTTTTGTTTGACTTATAAGCCAATCTTTAGCTTTTGTTGTGTCCTGATCTAATTTTTCTAAAGCAATCATAGCCATTGCAGTATCTTTAATTGTGCAATGTGAAGCTGGCCAACAAGTTCCATCTTGATAAGAATCTGCCATTAATGATTTTAAACAACTTTTATCATCTTTACCAAGGGAACCAATAGCTAATAAAATAGAAATTTTCTCTCCTAATTGCAGTTTAGAACAATCTTCACCAACAGAAGAAAATTTATTATCAATACAACCATAAGCTTTATCTAAAGGAGTTTTTGTCTCATTTGCAGCATATACTCCTCCTGCTAAAGAAAAAATAAGAACTACAAGTATAAATAAAACTAATAAACCTCTTTTATTACTCATGGAATTTTAAAGTATAATGAGTTTAAAAACTTTTGTTTGTAGTGGTGAGGTTTCTAGGATAATTTTTCTTTGAAAAATTTATCAATCGTATCTATACTAGCATCATTTATATTACCATGAGATAAATTTTCTTTGATTATTAATGTGGAATCAATTCCCCTTTGTTTAAGGACATTGTTAAAGTCAATGCTTTGATTTATTGGAACAATCTCATCTTTATCTCCATGTATTAATAAAAAAGAAGTTGTTGTTTTTATTTGGTTTATGTGATATTGAGGGCTTGCTTGTTTTGCTAGATTTATACAAGTAACGTTATCAGAAGTAATGTCACAACCTAAAAACATTAAAGTAATTTCTTTTAAAAGTTGAGTATTATTAATACAATAAATACTTTTATCACACTGGAGTATAAGTGTTTTAAGATTTTGTGGACCCCAACAAGAGACTACTGCTTTAATATCTCTTGATTGAACAGCAAGTAATGAAGCTAAATGCCCTCCAGCAGAAAAACCAATTAATCCAATTTTTTCTTTATCCAAATTGTACTCTTCTGCATGTTGTTTTATCCATAAAACAGAAGCATTAAGATCTTCAATTTGTTTTGGAAACTTTGATTTACTACTCCAACTGTAATCAACAGAAACAGTAGCATAACCGTGTTTAGCAACTTCAAGAGCAACACTAGATAAATCTTCTTTCATTCCTCCATCCCAACCACCTCCATGAACAAGAATTATAACTGGAAGTTTTTTAAAAGAGCTGTTTAATGGTAAGTAAAGATCCAGTAGTAGAGGAGGGCTATTGACATTAGAATATTCTAGGTTTGAAATCGTTTTTATATCATCTTTTATGTAACCTGGAGAACTATAAGAGAGATTTGTTTGAGAATAACCTTCATGATATGCATCATTTAAAAAAGATTTTAACAAAAAACAAAATAAGAAAATTAATATTACAATAGAGATTACTACAGCTATTTCTCTTATCTTATCTTTTTTTCTTTTGAGATTATTTTTTCTACCTCTTTTCATATTATATCACCTAAAATATTTACTTTTTTAAATTTTTATCTAAGAAACTTACTACCTTATTTATATCAAAGTCAACAGCAGTATCAACGTTATGGCCAGTATTTTTTAGAATTATCAATTCGGAGCTAATGTTGTTTTGATTAAGGGCGTTGTTGAAGTCAATGCTTTGTTGAATTGGAACAATTTCATCTCTATCTCCATGAATTATTAGGAATGATGTTAATTTGTTTGTTTGGTTCACATAATATTGAGGGCTTGCTTGCTTTGCTTTTTCAGGGCAGTCTTCAATGTTACAACCTAATAACTGTTTTATTATTTCTGCTAAAAATAGTTTACTTTTAGAACAGTAAATACTATTTTCACACTGACTAAGAATTGTTAAAAAGTTAGTTGGGCCAGAAATACTAACAACTGCTTTAATATTTTTATTTTGATTTTCTGTTCCAAATAATAAAGCTAGATGTGCTCCTGCAGAACCACCAAGTAGTCCAATATTATTTCTGTCTAGGTTATATCTATTGGCGTTATTTTCTATCCAATTAACTGAGGATTTTAAATCATCAATTTGTGCTGGAAATTTTGCTTCATTTGAAAGTCTATAGTTAATAGCTATTGTTGCATAACCTTGTTTTGCAAATCCTATTGCAGGATAGATAAAATCCTCTTTGCTTCCGGAATTCCATGCTCCTCCATGAACTAAAATAAGTACTGGAAGAGACTCTGATGAAGTATAGTTCCTAGGGAGATAGATATCTAAAAAACTTTGATCTGAATATTTGATGTCTTTAACAATCTCAACTTGATTTTTAACAGAAGTAAGATACAAAAATCCTACCAATGGCTGGTAAGCGAGATAAATTAGAAATAACCCAATTACAACTATAACAATAATGATGATCACTCTTTTTAATTTCATAATTTATAGAATAGTTAATTATTATTAAATGTTTGTTTGATAATCTAGAAATTATCTCAGTTCAATTTCATACAACTCGCCTTTCTTTTTTCTTTTTCTTTTTACTTTAGGTTTTTCACTTTCAGTTTTATTTTGATAGTTATTTTGGTTATTTGATGTTTTTTTCCAGGCACCGGATTTTCTGATTACATAGGCTACAGGATTTTTTGTTTTTTGAGAAAGATCATCCATTTCAAAAATGCCAAGATCTTTGTAAATATCATTGTCAAAGTTTGGTGGAAGAACTACCTTTTGTTTGGAATGCCAGACAAGTTGTGAGTTTATGTAACCTTGTTTTAAGGGAGGCTTGTTTAGCAAGTTCCAGTCATTTACTCGCTTTTCAATTTCTGTCATTGTGAGGCCTAAAGATTTAAAAAAGTTCAGTAGTATAAACAAACCTCTTTTTCTTCCATCTTCCATTCCCACTAAAATTTTACTAATTGATGGCGGAAAGTATTCTTCTTTTAGTTCACTTGATGTTAATTTTATTTGTTCAAATTTTTTGTTTTTGTTGTTTTTATCTTGGTTAGAAGAATCACTTTCATTTTCTGAATTATTAAAAAGCTTTTCTTCCTTATTCTGAGATTTATACCAGTCTAGCGCTTGGATTAGTAATTCTTTTGCTTCATCTTTTTTTGGATTAATTTGTAATTGTGAAACTTTTATATTAAATGGATCTGCATCTTTTAGCTGAAAATCTTTGAGTTTATTCTTATCTACAGGAATACTTACAAGAGAAGTTTTTTCGTGCAGAGAATATGGCATTCTAAACAAATGCCTTGATGAAACTAATTGTAGGTCTAGGCCTAGAATTTTAAAAATGTCTGTTGAAATAATTTTTTCTTGGAAGTTGTCTGGGTTGGCTACTGAATCGGTGTTGCATTTGTTACAATAGAAAAAACTTTTGCTGGTTGTTTCATCCATTACTTTTCCACAGGCAGGGCATTTTTTGGATTTGTATTCTTTAGTTGAAGATTTGAATGATTCAATATATGGAGGATAACAGCTGTCGCATCTCAGATTTATTAAAAATCTTTCCTGAGCAATTAGATTACACTTTTCACATTTAACTCCGGTAAAATCTTTTAAATTTGAAAAATCCTGGTTGCTTTCTTTAATTAGGTCTTCTAAAATTGGACGAGCAAGTTCTTTTATGTAGAGTAAGATTATGCGAGCATATTCTGGAAACATATCTTTAACATTTATTTCATCCAACTTTTCTGGAAATGATTGCCAGGGGACAACTATATGAAAACCTTTACTTCCACTAAATTTGACTAGAAAGTTTTTTATCCCTCTAAATTCGAGTGCCGTTATAACAGAAATGGCTGCTTTTTTACTGTATTCAATCCATTTACAATCAATATCAATTACCAAATCCCAGCCTTTTCTTAGGTCATTTAATTTTTCTAAACTTAAATCTGTTGAAATTTGCAGGGGATCTTTCCAGAGTTCTTCTGAACAATGAAAGCTTGTTGCTCCTCTTTTGACTAGGGCTATTATATCAGAAGGATATTGAAAAGAATCTGGACGCTTGCCAAAGCCCTCAAAATATCTTGGGCTTACTTCTCGATCTTGTGAATAGTCAAAAATAGTGTTTAGCACATCTTTTCTTGAGTAGTAGGATATGGCTATTGCTCTTATTCTTTCCTCTTTTTGTTCCATGCTAATACATTAAATATGGCTTTTTAAATAAATATCTATAAAATTGCTTATTAGATTAATTGACCAGTAAACTACAACAAAGCTTAAAAGCTCGACCATATTCGAAAGAATATGTTAGCTAGGATAGATAACCCTAAGGTTTTTTCTGAGGTGATTTCAATCATTTCAGAACTGGTAACTGAGGTAAAAATAAAATTTGATGAAGAGGGAATGAGTATTGTAGCGATAGATCCTGCAAATGTGGCTCTTGTATACTTTAAATTACCAAAGAATTCTTTTTCACAATATGAGTCTGGCAATGAAGTTTTGGGAGTAAATTTAGATAATTTAAAGGCTGTTTTGAGAAGGGCAAAGCAGGGAAGTATCTTGATAATGGAAAGTGAAGAAAGTCATCTAAGACTTGATATTTTAGATAAAATAAAAAGAAGTTTTTCTTTGGCATTGATTGAAGTTGAAACTGCTGATAAAAACGTTCCAAATTTAGAGTTTCTTTCACAAATCCAAATGAACCCTCCAGACTTTGTTGATGCTGTTGAAGATTGTTTAATTGTAGCTGATTCCTGTAGTTTTATAGCTGAACCTGATAAGTTTATTATAGAAGCAAGCGGTTTAAACTCAGCTAGAGCAGAGTTTTCAAGTGATGAGGTAAAGATAATTTCTGGAAGTTCTAAGTCAAAATACAGTTTAGAATATCTACAAAAATTCGTGAAGGCAAGTAAGATTTCTGATAAAGTGTTTATTAATTTTTCTTCAGATCACCCGGTTAAGCTAGAGTTTAAAAGAGAGGATATAGAACTTTCATTTATTCTTGCACCAAGAGTTGATAATGATGATTGATTGAAGAAATTTTTTCTGAAAAGATTTAAATAGGCTGTCTCATTATACATAAGATAATACATATTATTAATTAAGCTAATAATCATATGTATTATGAGACTAAAAAAGAGAATAATATTATTAATAACATAAATAAGATGGTTAATATGAATATTCATAAAAAACTGCTTGATTTTATAAAAGAAAAGAAAGTAGTTACTAGTTCTGAAGTTGCTAAATATCTTGATCTTTCATGGAATACTGCGGACAAATATCTTCTTGAAATGGTTATTGAAGGAAAAGTTGAAAGAATAAAAAAAGAAGGAGTAAATCTATGGATGATAAAATAAATAATAAAAAGGCCCAGGTAACAATCTTCATAATAATTGGTGTGTTAATTGTTGTGGCAATAATTCTTATTTTTACATTGTATCGGGAAAAACCAGAGATTATACCTGGAATTCAGCCAAAAGAACCAAATCAAAATATTGCCCAATGTGTAAATGAGCAGGTTGAAAAGATATCAAATTTATTGGTTGAAAATAATTTTTATTCAACCCCTGATCCAATATTGTACAAAGAGTTTGCATATAAGGATGAAATACCTTTTAAAAAATATCCTTATCTTTGTTTTACTCCCAATACTAGAGCTAGATGCATAATCCAAGAACCAGTTTTAATGACTCATCTAGAGGGAGAGGTTTATAATTTATTGGGAAGCAAAATAGAAGAATGTTTTTCTAATCTTAAATTAGATCTTGAGAATGAGGGCTATGCTGTTGAGTTTGATGGTGGAACAAATTATTCTGTACAGATGTTGCCTGGAGCTATTAAAACAGAAGTAAAAAGAAAGATGAGAGTAACAAAATCTAGTTCTGAAAGAGACTTTGAGAAGTATGGTTCTTATGTTCAAAGTCCGTTATATGATATGGCCATAGCCACTACAGAAATATTATATCAAGAGGCAAGATATTGTAATTCTGATTATGTGTTAATAATGAGACAAAGCCCTAAAATTGAAATAGATAAATTTCAAACTGGGGATGATAATAAGATTTATACTGTTAAAGATACAAAAACAGAAAAGTTGATTAGATTTGCTGTAAGGGGGTGTGTCTTACCAACACCTAAGCAATTTTAAAATGAAAAAAGATGTGAAATTAAATTTAGAAAATTTAATGAACGAAAAATCTGGTGAAGTTTATTTTCAGATTCTAACCTTAGTTGTATCCATATTTGCTTTTAGTTTTATTATTGCTGGGCTAAGCCTTGGCATTGAAAGGGTCTCTGCACAAACAACAATACCCTCAAGTTTAAGCACTAGCCAAGAAGTCAAGTGTTGTACAAATTCAAAAAATGGTTCTAGTTGTCAAGAATTTTATTCTGGAAGTGATTGTGAAAAAAACTGTTTGGGAGCTTGTAACAGCGGTAGTTGTTCTCAAAGAGCAGAGTGCAAGCTTGGTTGTTGTTTTGATAAGGAAGAGGGTGTCTGTGCTCCACAAAGTGCAAAGGAAAGATGTGAAAATCAAACAAATGGTCAGTGGTCTCAGGATTCTTATTGTAATATAAATCAGTGTCAAAAGGGTTGTTGTAAGCTAGGTTTACAAAACCAGTTTATAACTGAACAAAGATGTAAAAAACTTGCAGGTTTGTATGGAACGAATTTTAGTTTTAACAAAGGTGTTAAAGATGAATTAAGTTGTATTGAAAAATCTAGTCAGGATGATAGAGGAGCTTGTGTTTATGGTGAAGCTAATAAAGATGGTAAGAGAAATTGTAAGGCAACAACACAGACAGAATGTAAAAGCAATATAAAAGGAGAATTTCATAAAGGAGATTTATGTTCTAAAACAAGTCTAAATACTGTTTGTGAAAGACAAAAGTCAACAAATTGTGTAGAAGGTAATGATGGAGTTTATTGGTTTGACTCTTGTGGAAATATGGAGAATATTTATTCATCTGATAAGGATAGTTCTTGGGCTGGTGGGAAAATTTTAGATAAAAGTAAATCTTGTAATTCTGATAGTGCAAATACTAAAAGTTCTACATGCGGCAATTGTAATTATGAAAAAGGAAGTATTTGCGGGACTTATAGAATTGGAACAGATACTAAGCCTAAATATGGAGATTATGTTTGCAAAGATTTGAATTGTAAAAATGCTCCAGGACAGGCAGGCATTAAAAAAAATAGAATAAATGGAGAGAGTTGGTGTGTTTATGATGGACAAATTGGAGAGGCTGGAATTTCTAGCCTTACTAGTATCTTGGGAATTGATACAAGTATTCTTGGAAATAAGGGGTTATTGAGCAGCGATGTTGTTGGAAGCAGACATTTTAGATATCTTTGTGTAAATGGTGAAGTAAATGTTGAACCTTGTGCTGATTATAGAAAAGAAATTTGTGTTGATAAGGGATCTGTTAATGGTAAGAATAATGCAATTTGTAGAGTTAATATGTGGGAAAGTTGTGTTGGACTTAATAGTGAAACTGGATGCGGAACAGCTTGCATGGCTCAATGTAAAATCAATCCTGATTGTAGAGTGCAAAATGTTGAAGTTGATAAAAACTTTAAATTTAATGCTTGTGTACCAAAATATCCTCCGGGATTTGATTTAGCAGGTTTGGGAGGAATAACTAGTCTTTTATCTGGTAGTTCTGGAACAGTTGGAGATTTGGCTGGAGGATTGGGAAGTTTAGCAAATAATCAATTGTTGGGAAGTTTGTCTGATGGAATATCTTCTTTAAACACTTGTGGTATGGCATCACAAACGTGTACAGTAACTTACATAAAAAAATGTCCTGGTGGATGGAAGTGTGTTGATAATTGCAATTGTATGACAATGGATTTTACTTCTCAATTGAATAATTTATGTGTAAGTGCTGGGGATTGTGGAGCATATGTAAATATTGCTGGAGCAGTTACAGATCAGGGTTATTCTGTAAGTAAAAAAGGAGATAAAGGTCATGCTCCTCCAAGATTAACCGAGATTTCAAAACTTTATTCAATATTTGCCTTGCCAATTCCCGGACAAAAAGCCTCACCCGGGTTTTTTGATAATATTCAAGCAATAAATTCTCTAGGGCTTTTTGGAATTGGAGATATTTTTGGTGATGGTTATGCAAAGACAAGTGGGAAAGTTAGTGATGGATTGTTTGGTGATAGTCAGTTGGGAAGTACTGTTGGAATAGGTCTTGGAGTTGGTGGAGCTGTAGGAGTTAGTACTGGATTTATAGGGGGCTCAACAGTTGGTGGAATTCTAGGGGGAAGTGGTTTTGCAGTAGGCACGGCATTTTTATGGGCAGCAGTTGCAATTGCTGTTGTTGTTGGTTTAATGTCAGCATTTGGTTGTGGAAAAATGAAGAAAGTGACTATAACATTTGAATGCAAGCAATGGCAAAGACCAACTCTTGGAGATTGTAGTTTTTGTGGAAAAGATCCGCTAAAACCGTGTACAAAATATAGATGTGAAAGTTTAGGGCTAAACTGCAGGCTTATTAATGAAAATACCGGACAAGACCAGTGTATTCTTGATGATAAAGCAATTCCAATTCCCATTATAAGTCCTTTGGATGAGGCTTTAGATAAAAATCTTTTTAAATATACAGATATTTCAGATAATGGATTTAAGATTAGAGCATTGGATGGAAGTTGTTTAGATGCTTTTACTCCGCTAGCTTTTGGAGTTAAAACAAGTGAGTTTGCACAATGTAAAATAAGCGAAAATAAAGATAGCTTTGAAAATATGAGTGAATATTTCTTAGAATCATCTCTTTATACTAAAAATCATACAATGTTAACATATCCTCCAAGTGCTGAAAGTATTGCTGCATCAGAGTTAGGTGATACAGAGAGTTTAGGCATGGTTGATGAAGAAACAATGTCAAGCATACTAAGTGCGGTAGGAGATGTTAATCTATATGTTAAATGTGCAAATACAAATGGTAATGCAAATGATGCTGACTATAAAATAAATCTTTGTGTTAAGCCCGGACCTGATAGAAATCCTCCGGTTATTTTGGCAGTATCTCCGCCAGAAAACACAACACTAGCTTTTGATGCAAAAGAACAAAATGTAAGTGTTTATGTTAATGAACCAAGTGATTGCAAATGGGATTTGTCAAGTGCAGCAGATTATAATTCAATGAAAAATAATATGAATTGCGTAACAGATGTTGAAGAAGGAACTTTGCTTGGATGGCCATGCTCAACAATTAACCCAGTACCATTAGAAAGTATGTCTACAACTGTTTACTTTCTATGCAGAGATCAACCCTGGTTAAAAGAAAATAATTCAAGAAATGTTGGAAATATTTATACATATAGTCTTAAAAAAAGTGAAAATACTTTAGTTATCTTGGCGACATCTCCTAATGGTACAATGATTGTTGGTTCTGAACCAACCACAATTGAATTAGCTGTTGAAACTTCTGGAGGAATTAGTAGTGGTTTGGCTTCTTGTGGATATAACAGCATTGAACCAGACAATTATATTCCTATGTTTGAAACAAACTCAAACATACATAAACAAACTCAAACATTAAACAATGGAAATTATACCTATTATTTCAAATGTCTTGATGCTGCAGGAAATATCGCTCTAGGAAATAGTTCTTTTGGTATTGAACTTGATAAAACAATTCCCGAAGTTAGTAGGGTTTACTATGATGCTGGTAATCTAGTTGTTTTAACAACAAAGGACTCAGAATGTGCCTATAGCTATAATCAGAGTGATTGTAATATAAATTTTGAAAATGCAACAAAAATGGAGTCAGACCTAACAAAAGAACATTCTATACAGTGGAATCCTGCAGAAACTCACTATATAGTTTGTAGAGATATTTGGGGAAATAAGCCTGCAGGATGTTCGCTGATTGTAAAAGCAGATGAGTTACTTAAAACAAAATAGAAAATCCAATATATTTATAAATCAAAAAGTCCTTTGTGGGAGTATATAAAGAGATGACAATAAATCAATTTAGTAAAAGAGGTCAGGTTACAATATTTATAATTATAGCGGTAGTTATCATTGCAGCAGTTATTCTTTTTTTTACAATGACTCAAAGCGGTAAAAAGATCATAAATAATTTGATTGGTGGAGAAATTGATGTTAATGGTGAACTTCAGAATTGCCTTAGTACTAACCAAAAAGTGAATGATAAAATAAATCTGATTCTTTCTCAAGGAGGAAGTTCAGATCCTCAAAATTATTTTTCATATAATAATACTAAAGTTGAATATTTATGTTATACTTCTGAATATTTGAAGACTTGTTATGTTCAAAGGCCAAGGTTAGTAACTTATGTTGAAACTGAAATTACCAAGGCAATAAAACAAGACATTCAAGAATGCATAAATTCTTTAGAGCAAGATTTGAGGGATAAAAATTATGAAGTTAATTCTAATAAATTGAGTAAACTTTATGCAAATCTAACTCCTAGCAAAATTATCATAAGTACTGACTATGGGTTGAGTGTAAAGAAGCCGGGAGATACGACAGGAGTTAGAACATTTGAGAATGTAAAATTAACAAAGCCTAGTAAAGCTTACGACTTGATTATGCTTGCAACATCCATAATAAATTATGAATCAGCCTATGGAAATTCAGAAATATTAAATTATATGATTTACTATCCAAATGTTAGAGTTGAAAAAGAAAGATTTGATCCGGGAATTAAAGTTTATGTTTTAACAAATAGAGATACAAGAGATCAATTTGTATTTGCAGTAAAAAGTCTTGCATTTCCGCCAGGATATGAGATACCGAAAACAGTATAATAAATAATAAAAAGGATTAAAAAGTTTAAATATAATGAAAAAGAGAATTGACAAAAAAAATTATGCTTTAGGAGGTAAAGCATAAACTGCGAGAATTCTATGAATTCTCTGGTCCTCGGTTTAAGAGGTAAACCTCAGATGATGAAAAAAGGGGGAATTTGTTTATTGATAATTTTAGCATTTGTAGTTATTAGTTTAAATTTTATATCTGCACAAGTTAGTATTAACAATACTCCTCAGGTGAATTATTGTTGTGAAAAAACAACAAAGGGAGTTTATTGTCAAAACGCACCTAAAGATCAGTGCGATGCAAATTTTAAAGCAACACCTACTTCATGTGAAGCAACATCATATTGTAAAAAGGGTTGTTGTTACGATAGTAGTGAGGGAATTTGCATGGATAATACTCCTCAGGAAGCATGTAAATCTGCAAATGGGGCTTGGACTGGAAAGTCATGTAGTAGCGCAGCACAGTGTGGTTTGGGTTGTTGTGTAATGGGGCAACAGGCTGCATATACAACATTAATTAGATGTAAAAAATTAGCCGCATTCTATGGGATTGAGTCTGATTTTAGATCAGGAATTACAAATGAATTAGATTGTATTCAACTTGCTGGTGCACAGGATGTGGGAGCTTGTGTTTTTGAATCAGAATTTCAAAAAACTTGTAAATTTGAAACAAGAACTGAATGTGAAACTGCTAAAAAAAATTCAAAAAATTCTAGCATTGGATTTCATAAAGATTATCTTTGTACTGCTCCAGAATTAGAAACTACTTGTCAACCAACCAGTAAAACAACTTGTGTTGAAGGGAGGGATGGTGCTTACTTTTTAGACAGTTGTGGAAATATTGCAAATATATATGATTCTTCTAAAGTTTATGATAATAATAAGGGAGATAAAAAGGTATTAGAATATTGGACAAAGATAAAAACTCGTGAAGAAAGTTGTGGTGTTCGTAGTGGAAATATAAATTCAAAAACTTGTGGAAATTGTGATTATTTGTTGGGCAGTAGATGTTCACAAAGTACTTCAAAAAACAGACCCGGATATGGAGATTATGTTTGTAGAGATTTGAATTGCTATAAAACAAGTAATGGAAAAGACTATAAAAATGGAGAGAGCTGGTGCTTTTATGACAATAATGATCCAAAATCTGCAACAGTTGGAAGCAGATATTACAGACATATATGTATGATGGGTGAGGAAATGGTGGAGCCATGCGCAGACTATAGACAGGAAACTTGCTATCAAAGTTCAATTAGCTATAGTGGTGGAAGTTTTGCTCAGGCTGGCTGTGTTATAAATCGTTGGCAAGAATGTGCTCTAATAAATAAGTCAGATGATTGTCTTAATTCAGATAAGCGAGATTGCAAATGGATAAGTTTAGAGGGTGATGTAAAAAATGCTACTACCAATACTTTAACAACCAGATATTATGGAACTGCCAAAGAAAAAGGTAAGTGTGTTCCGGATGTTGCAACTGGATTAATGTTTTGGGATAGTAGTTCTAAATCAACCTGTAGTTTAGGAAGCCAAAGTTGTGTTGTTAAGTATGAGAAAAAACTTCTTGGAGATAAAAAATGTGTTGCAAACTGTTCTTGTTTAGAAGAATCTGCAAAAACAATTGCAAACAATATATGTACTGCCTATGGAGACTGCGGGGCTAAGTATAATTATGCTGGAAAATATGTTGATAAAGGTTATAAGATAACAATTAAGAAAGATGGAACTCAAAGTACTGACTCTGGACAGGGAGGTGCAGCTGCAGCTGGTACAACGACAACCTCAACAGCTCCAGCTTCAGCATCTTCAACAGTTTTTGAAGGAAATGGAAATGCCACAGTGTTTAGTGGATCACCTGCTGCATCTGGTAGTGTAATTCAGGGATTAATAGTGAAATCATACAATAGGGTGAGGGGAGCTGAGTAATGGTAAAGTTTATAAATAAAGATGTTACTGTAAAATGATAACATTAAACCTTTTTAAAAGGTTTCCAAACCTAGAAAGAAGGATAAATAGAAGTTATACTTAAAATGAACACAACAACATTAAGAGGAAAAGCAGGAAGAGGATTAGCAGCAATAGTTTTCAGTCTAGGATTAGGTGGGACTAGTCTGCCTGCTCATGCTGGAGATGCTGAAACATTTTTTGGAAGTGTTACTCAGGGTTTAGGTGGAATTGCTCAGGATTCTGCAAGAACTCAGGTAGATTATAATAGAGGAAAATTATTAGAAAGTGTTGGTAAGGGAGTTAGTGCAATTGGTGAGCAGGATGCTATGAGAGATAGTGCTCCGAAAGTTGTTATTAATAATACATATGACGCAAGAAATGCTCCTAAACATGCTGCAGGTAAAAGACCTAAGTATATAAGTGAAAATACAGATAATGTTGTTCAACAAGATCAGGATGTTCTGCAAAGAGTAATAATAAAAAATACTTGGTTAGAATGCAATGTGGTTCAAGATGGAGAAGAAGGTCTAAGAGTGCATAATTACTTTATTGTGGGTGGATTGCAGATGGTACAGTTGTTTGATTATTTTTGGTTATGTGATCGTAATGGTGAGGCTATAACTGAAAATGGAAAACAAGTATTTTCAAAAATTCCATTTACCCCTCCATTTCCAGAAACAGCATATAGAGATTCGACACTTTTTATTCCATATAGTAGACTAAACAGAGTAGTTCAACCGGGAAAAACAACCTTAAGAATTAAAACCGGAGTGGTATATGAAGGATCTGGAAGCATTGAAGAAAGAAAAGTGTTTGCAGAAAGTAATGTTGGGTTTGAGATTGATAGAAAGTAGAAGTAAAATTCAGTAACGCTAAAAAATCATAAACGATTTTTGGCGCCTCAAACTCTTGCGAGTTTAAGGAAAGAGAGATGATAAATGAAAAACAAAAAAGAGATGGGAAAGAAAATAACTAAAAATGAATGTTTATTTTTAATTGTAAATTTAGTGCTGTCAATTGTTGCAATTGGATTTTTAATTGGAATAACTGCTGAGAGAGTTGGTGCTGCCGATCCGGTAATTACTCAAACACCCCTTGGGCCTCCTGGAACTGGAGCAAGGGGACCAACCGTAACAACACCTCTCCTCGTGGATAAACCGCCTGCACCAGATCTTGGATCTGGAAGTGTTGGAGCTGCTCAGAAAGCTGTATCGGATGTTCCTGTTCCTACGGGGGGAGGAGGAGCTGCTAGTCTTAGTATGGACCGATATCCGGATTATCTTACATCTGTTGGTGGACCAGATAAAGTTGGTAATGCTGGAGTTCCATCATATGAAGACTGGTTAGCAAAAAATGGTGGAAGTAAACCTACTGGAACAACTCCAGGGGCAACTCAAACTGAAAATCAAGGATTTTTGAAGGGTTTACTAACTCCAAAACCGGGAGTTGGAGGGTTATTACAGGGAGCTGGATTTGCAATGACAGTTTATGCTTTGCTTGGATGGATATTGCCAGCATTGGGAGTTGCTAAAGAAACAACACAAGCAATCCAATATGGTGCAGCTTCAGGAATATTTGCTTATTACGCAGTTAATGCTTTTGGTGCACCAGGAGGGTTTACACCGAGTACTGGATTGGTAAGTGCAGCACCGTGGATAGGAATTGGTGTTGGACTTGCAGTATTCTTATTAACATACAAAAAAACATCATATAAGATTGTTACATTTGAATGTCTTCCGTGGGAAGCACCAATTGGAGGAGCAGATTGTTCAAAATGTGATGATTCATTGCATAGATGTAGTGAGTATAGATGCAAGAGTTTAGGTCAGGCTTGTGAAATTGCCAATAAGGGAACTGATAAAGAATTTTGCTATTGGAAAAATCCTAAGGATGTTACAAGTCCGATTATAGCTCCAAGAATAGATGTTTTAACAAAAGGTTATGATTATGGAACACTAACTCCTCGTCCTCCTGGTGGTGGAACTGAGATTATTAAAAAGGGAACTAAACACGGATGTATTGCTGCATTTAGTCCGATTACTTTTGGAATAGAAACAAATAAACCTGCTCAGTGCAAGGTTGATTATAATAAAAATGCAACCTACGATCAAATGCAATACTATCTTGGAGAAAATAATTTGTATGATTACAATCATAGTCAAACAATGAATCTTCCAAGTAATACAACAATTTTGGAAGTTGCCAAATCTCAAAATGATAGCAGTTCGATAACTGCGTCCGGAGGAAGTGGAACGACTGGATTAGAAATGGTGAATAATGGAAGGTATACTTTATTTGTAAGATGTAAAAGTGCAAATGGTTACTGGAATATTGATCCGTATGAAATTAAATTTTGTGTGGATGCTGGACCAGATACTTCTCCTCCAGAAATAGTTGATACAAGTATTAAAAATGGTGAGCCGGTTCAATCTGGAATTGATAAAGTTCCAATAATCCTTTATACAAATGAGCCTGCTAATTGTAAATGGTCTTTTCAAAATGAAAAATTCAGTGATATGAAAAATGATCTTGAATGTGCACAGGATGTTTGGGATCAGCAATCAAATATGTTATATGCCTGTTCTGGAGAGCTGACAGAAATAAAAGATAGAACAAATATGACATTTTATTTTTCCTGTGAAGATCAGCCTTGGTTAGCAGCAGATAAAAGAAATAAAATGTCAGTAAATTATAAACTAACCTTGCAGGGAACTCAACCTCTTACTATCAGAGAAAAATCTGTAAAACCAAATAATGAGACAATTACAGGTTCAACAACAACCACAAATGTTACAATTGAATTGGAAACAGAGAATGGATATAAAGAGGGTGAAGCTGAATGTTATTACAGCGTCGGAAATGCAGATAATTATGTGCCTTTCTTTGAAACAAACTCAAACCTACACAGACAAAGACAGGATTTGACTGCTGGAGATTATACATATTTTATAAAATGTGTTGATCGTGGAGGAAATGTGGCTTCTGCAACAACTAAATTTACAGTATATATTGACAAACAACCTCCAAAAGTTATAAGAGTATTGTATGATGCTGATAGATTAAAATTAATTACAGATGAGGATGCTCAGTGTGTTTATACAAATAGCGAGTCTATAAAATGTAACTATAATCCTGAGGATGAAAATGCAATACAGATGGAACATGAAACAGCAGATAACCTACGAGAGCACCTTGCAACATGGCAGTTGAAACAAACTTACTATGTAAAGTGTAGAGATAAGAATGATGCAAGACCAAATCCAACAGAATGTACAATGATTATAAAACCGGTTAACATAATAAGTAGTACGGATGTTCCTGAGAATTTAAGTGAAGAGGAGTAATTCTAATTTAAACAAGGTTTTATTTGTAATAATATGACAAAAAAAGAGAGCAGGTTATCTCCAAAAGCAAGAAAATTACTTGAAGTTGCAAGAACAAAATTTTCTGCTCAACCAGAAAAAGCTGTTAGATATTTAATGTCTGTAGATCCTAGCGAATTAACAGTGTATGACAGACAAAAAATCGGAAGAGAAATTTTAGTAAGGTCAAGACTCCACAGACCTCCTCAGCCTGAACAACTTTTTTTTGATAAATATCAGATTACTCCAGGATTAGGATTAGGAGTCAGTAGGGGTAGTAAAAAATTAAAGGGAGATAGGGGATATGAACGTCCAGGAAGAATTGAAATAGTTGATATGAGGAAGAACCCTTACAAATATTCACTAAAATTCGCCAGAACGTTTGAACGTGAAAGAGAGTATGGAAGAGCATTTGCTAGCTATTTACGTGCGGGTATTGAATTTAAGAATGCTAATAAACTAGATGAAGCGGTCGAATGTTATGACCTTGCAGAGTCTATGTTACAAAAAAGCCCAGAGACTCAAAGAAATTTGTCATATTCTTCTCCACAAAGAGTTTATTTAAGGGAATTAGAACAATTGAAAAAAGAAAGAAGTAAAAGGAAGCCGGGATTAGAAACAACACTAGCTGCAATAGCTATTGTTGGTTTATTGGGAGGAATATTTTTTTTATCAGATAGTATAACTGGAAATGTAACTGGTTTAAATCAAAATTCTTCAAATGTGATTGGAATTATTTTTTTGTTTATTAGTCTAGCTGGCGGATTTTTATTTTTGAGGAAAAAGAAGACTTTCAAACCATAGAAACAAAATTTTAAATAAGACAATTTCTTGATTATTATATGAATAATGTTAAAAAGAGTGTGAAGAAATCGCAGATAGAAATGTCCTATGGTATGATTTTTTCCATAATACTGATTATTGTGTTTATTGCTGTTGCGATATATGTAATTGCCATGTTTTTTGGTATGCAGTGTAGTATTAAGATTGGTCAATTTACAAAAGATCTTCAAAAAGATGTTAATAATATCTGGGCTGCTGATGGAGGTCAGGAGGTAACAAATTCCTATACACTTTGTAATAAAATAGAAGAAGTTTGTTTTTTTAATGATGCTGCTGATCAAAAAGGAAGTTATAGTGTTGAGGATGAGTTATTTAGGGAAAATCATAATTCTGGGGATAACTTATGTTTTTACCCAAAGGTAAATATTTTATGCACAAAAGTTAGTCACCTAAATCTTAACTCACTAACATCTAACCCTTATTGTTTAAAGGTAACAAATGGAGCGGTTAAGGTAACACTCAAAAAAAGTTCTAGAGAAGATTCTGTAAAAGTTAGCTAAAAATATTAAAAGAGAATAAAATGATTAGAAAAATAAGTTTGAACGATAAAAAAGCTATAGAAATGTCTTTTGTTTGGATTTTTGCTATTGTAATAGGGGCTATGATTGTTATTCTTGCATTATATTTAGCTTCACAGCTTACAAAGCAACAAACATTTCAGGTAAATACTGTTAGTGCAAAAGGATTTGTAAATATGATGGATCCGTTGCAAACAACAGTTGAACAGGGTAAAATAGAGCCAGTAAGGATGAATACGCTCACAAAAGTTTTTGTAGAGTGTGAAGAAGATTCTGATTATGGAGTAAGCAAAGTTGGCCTTATTCAGCAAACTGCTTTTGTAAAGGAACAAAAACCCGGGGCTTTTGTTTCAATTAGAAATAACTATCTATTTTCAGAGGATGAAATAGAAGGAAAATATTTTAACTTTATAACGGTACCATTTCAAATGCCCTTTAAGGCTGCAGATATGATTATAGTTTATTCCGGATACTATTGTTTTGTAAACCCTCCAAGTGGAATAAAAAGTGATCTAAGAGCTTTGGGAATAAGTAACTCTAGCGGCTTAGAAATAAAGGATTCAAAAACTCAGTGTTCAAAAGATTCAAAAACTGTTTGTTTTGAACAAGTTTCGGGTTGTGATGCTAATGTGTTTTGTGATGGGGAAAGTTGCGAGCAGGGTTATGTGAAAAAAGGCACAAAAAGTCTGTATTTTATAAATGGATTAACTTCCTATGGAGATGCTGTGAATAGTATGGTTTATGCAGCAGTATTTAGTAGCTCAGATAACTATAATTGTAATCAAAAAAGAATTTTCAAAAGACTACAGGCTTTAAGTTCTTTATATGCACAAAAAGCGAGGTTTGTTTCGGGTAGAGGGTGCAATACTGGGCTAGCCGGTGATTTGGATGTTCTTGGAGAATTAGCGGGAAATTTTAAAGATGCTAAAGATTTAAGTGGGATTTATGAAAAAGCTAAAGAAATCAATCAAAAGAATGAGGTGCTGCAATGCCAACTTTTTTAGTTAATCATAAGTCTGGACAGTTAAAAATGCAGCAGATGATATTTATGATAATTGCAGTTTTTATATTTTTTACTCTTGTTTTTTTGATTTACGCTTCAATGAATCTTAGCAGCCTAAAAAGAGAGGCTAGAGACTCTCAAACAGAAAAAGTTGCTGGGATGGTTGTAAAACTAGCTTCAACTCCAGAATTTAATTTTAATAATCAACCAAGTAGCGTTGATATTGATAAATTAATGGTTCTAAAGGATAAGAAAGTTTATGCTCAGTTTCTTGGAATTGATGGAGCTATAATTGAGAAAATTTATCCAACAAGCAAAGGGATTGAATGTACAGAAACAAACTACCCGGAATGTGATATTATAAGAATGTTTACTAAAGAAGATATAGCTAAAAACTTCGCATCATCGGCTTTTGTTGCATGGTGCAGAAAGGTAACTGTGGAAGGAAGATCATATAATAAATGTGAACTTGCTCGAATGGTTATAGAAGCTAGGAATATAACTGGTGCTTAAGCATGATTAGCAAAATACATAAAAAAGCTCAGGAGGAAATGGTTGGTTTTGTGGTTATAGTTGTAATAGTAATTGTTGTTGGTTTGATTTTCTTGGTTATTTCTTTTAGGTCTAATGGAAATCTTGCAGGAGAAAGTAGTAATAGACTTGATAGCTTTGTTAAAAGTGTTGGCTATTATACGACAGACTGTGAAATAACAAAAAGCCATTACGAGAATATTGAAAGTTTAATAGCCGGATGTCATGATGGCAAGCAATGTGTTAGTGGAGAGGGAGCCTGTGAAAAGCTGACAAATGTTCTAAAAGGAATATTAAACAATAGCTTTGTTGTAACAGGTAAAAGTTATGTTATTTATTATAATCTTGATCTAAGGGCAGGAAAAGTGATAAAGGAAAATACTACTTCAATAGGCGAGAGTATAATTGCTCCAATTAGTGCAGGAAATATCTCTTTGGGAGAAGATGGACTTAAAAATTGCCCAGGACTTAGACTTACTAAAGATAGAAGTTTTTCAGCTGGTTCAAGTAGTCAAAAAGCTGTAATGAGGCTAGAAGTCTGCTATAGCTTGGTTAGTTAATGAGAAAATCTAAATCTACTAAACTCTAATTACAATACTTATTGAGCTTGCTTCTAAAACTGGTCTGTGACTAATGCGTTTGGATTTTGGCTTCTTTTCTTCAACAAGGTCAACAAAGCCAAATTTTTTTAACAATAAAACATCTTCCCTTACTGACTTAAAATCTCTTTCTAGGATTTTTGCAAGTTCATATATTGAAGAAGGTTTTTTTATTTTTATAACATTAAGCATTCTCGCCTTTTCATTGCTTAGAAGTTTTCTTAAAAGAGCCATATCTGAGTAATTGTAGTTTTGTTTTTGACCGGTAAATTTACTAAGGACGTAGGAAAATGTTCCTTGGTTATCAGTTATTTCAATTATTCTTGTCTTTTCTGCCATTGTTTTTTATATAAGGTATTTTTAGTAATATATCTGCAGTATATATATTGTAGTTATATATATTTACTTTGAATATATAGTTTAATATACCCTATATGTTAATAAACCTTTCGTTTTCGGGTTTTTGAAAAAATAATTTCAAAATTTAGATGAGCGAAAGGTTTATAAATAAATGCCTTTATAGAGGGCAAATTTTCAATAAAAGGGGGTAAAAAACAAAAAGGTTTATAAATGGTCAAAATTTTTATTATTCGTATTAAATAAAAGAAGCCGATGACTATAACCTCTGGGTTATTAAAATTGTTGAATCAATTTTTCCCCAATAAAGTTGATTTAACGCGCCGACAAAACGTCGAAAAATTATTAAGAAGTGAAAGGAGGTTAATAAAAATGAAAATTAGTTTTAAAAAGGTAACTTCAGTATTAGCTTGTACAGCTTTGCTTGGTGCAACTCTGGGATTCGCTGCTGCTGTTGATAACTACCCTGCACCATTTGTAACAACAAGTGGTCAAGATGTCGCTGTAGTATATGGAGCAAATTCGCTAGATTACACTGCTGCTTTAACTGTAGGCCAAAGTTTATCTAGTGCACTTCCTGCTACTGCAAGCGCCGATATCGGTAGTGAAGCAAAGGCAGTTGAAACATCTGGTCAAAAACTATACCTTGGTGATTATATGAATAACACTAAGGAAGCTATGACTAAGACAGACTTACCAGTGCTTTTAGCAGATGGTAAAATTGTTGGAAGTGATGGAGTAACATACGATTATAATCAAAAAATCGGTGTTCCAAATTCTTACATCTCTTACGGCAAGACAGTTGATAACCTTGCAAGCCCTGTATTAAATGCTTACTTTGAAACAACATCTCAGTTGTACAATGAACAAATTATCTTCCCTACTGCTGTTAATATGGCAAACTTTACAAATAAAGATATAACTTTGTTTGGAAAGAAATACACTTTCACTGGAAGTGCTGCTGATTTAACAACAACAAAAATAGTATTGTTTGAAAACTCACAAGGACAAACAATTAAGGAAGGTGAAAGTGCAACTGTAACAGTTGGAAGTACACCTTATGAAATTGCATTACAAGCTGTTGGTAGTGATAGTACTGCTACAATCACAGTAGGTTCTGCTTCAGAAAACGTAGTTAAAGGAGGTTCATACAAAGTTGGTGGACTTGATCTTTACGTTAAAAACGTAATTAACCAAAACTACGCTGGAGGTATAAGATCTATTGAAATCTATGCAGGTTCTGCAAAAGTAACTCTTCAGGATGGAACTTATGTAATTAAGGGTTCTACAAATGTTTACGGAACATCTGTAGGAATGACATCATCTGGAGGAAAAGTTACTAAAATCGCTATTAATGTAACACCATATTCTCTAGACAATAGAGTAAGTTATGTTAAGGAAGGCGGTGCATTAACTGATCCAGTATTTGGAAGTTTTAAAATGACTTTCAAGGGAATAACACCTGCTCTTGAAGATACTTCAAGAGATGTTATTGAAGTGAAGACTAGTGGCGAACAAAAAGGTCACTTAAAATTCACTAATCAGGCTGGAAGTACATATGATTTGGACCTTTTCAAACCATCAGACATCACTGTAAACACAACAAACGTGGCTAACTATACATTAGGTGGAGCTGGAAACGGACATGAAACAAACGCTGACTTTTTGTATAACACTACAACTATGGGTTTTGATACATACTATGTAATCACATCTGCAACTGAAAAAGCTTTATCAGCACTGCCATCAGCAGTTGCTAGAGAAAGAGACTTAGTTGTTACAACAAATGGAAAATACTCTCAAATTTGGGAGGTTGTTCGAATTGATGTATCTAACGGTCGTATAACTCTTAGAGATAAGGGAAGTAGCGGTGGAGATGCTGCTCTTAGTTTGAGTAGTCATGATGTTGGAGCTACAGCAGACTTAGCACTTTCAGACGGAAGTACTGCAACAGTTACTTTAACAGGTAACGCTTCTGTTGCAAATGTTGGACCAAACGTAACTGTAAGTAAGGCAAGTCCTTTAGTTTATACAAAAGGAGGAGCATTAATCAATCTTACAATTATGGCAGATCCAAGCAAATACAACCAGACAAAGATGGATGGAACAATCCAAGTTGTTGAAGAAACTGCATATAATGGTGGTGACTTTAAGAACAACGCTGGAACTACATTAGGAACTGGTCCTATCAACATATCAACAAGATATGCTAGAGCAACAAGATCAGGAAATGATCTTGAAATCAGTTCTGTATCTGTGCCTGGTGCAAGTGCAATAAGAGTTGGTGACTATGATGACTATTATGTAGACGCTTACGGTGCTTACATAAGAAATATTGGTAACTATGATAAGGTAACTACGTTACTTTACCCAACTGAAGCTGCAAATTACGGATTCTATGTTGGATCAACTACTCCTGGTGGAGCAGGCGGCATAGTTCCTGTAACAGATGTTGAAGCTGCAAGCGTATCAAGTAACTTAATTGTTGTTGG
This sequence comes from Candidatus Pacearchaeota archaeon, assembly GCA_041659945.1. Taxonomy (GTDB): domain Archaea; phylum Nanobdellota; class Nanobdellia; order Pacearchaeales; family GW2011-AR1; genus JACPLR01. Next base: position 92,567 of record JBAZXH010000001.1, read on the forward strand.
AGGAAGTTGTATCAATAGTGTTGCTGCTGAATTACTTGGCGGTGCTCTATGTGGTGATGATTTCACAACTGCAACTGGAGTTGGAGCTGGTGAATTCCTAATCAAGACTTTTTCAAGAAGCGGTAAGGTTGCTACAGTTGTTGCTGGTTATGAAATGACCGACACAACAGCTGCTGTAAATGCATTAGTAGCTCAAAAACCTGCAATCGCTGCTGGAACTGGATTTAAGGGAGATAGCACTGGTACTTTAACCCCAATGTAAGGTTACAAAGATAAATTTTCTTTTTCTTTTCTTTTTTATTTTTTAAAAAACCTGTGTGAACTCTACATTTTTAGTTTTTTAACTCCCAAAAAATCTACGTAGATTTTTTTAGGATTTTAACTACTGGTGAGAACCAGATTATCAAGAAAACTGACATTACACAAAGTTTTTTAAGCCTGATTTTTCTTTTCTTTGGTATGGCAATAAGACAAATAAAAACCCGTGAAGAGGTTGCAGCAAAAAGTAAAAGAAATCAAATAATTGTGGGCGTGATTCTTGTAGTTGTTATGATATTAAGTACTGTGGGATTTTCTTTTCTCAGCAAAAATGAGACTAATGGGGGCAGTAGTGGAAGTACCTCTGAAGTAGATTATAAGAATGTTAAGTTTCTAAAAAATAGTCAAGGACTTTGGGTGAGTAATATTGACGGACAGGAGATAACAACTTATTTTAATCCGCTAGAAACTGAAAATTTGAGTATTACATTTTCAACAAGTTTAGGTGACTTTTACAATAAACCCTTATTTTTTGCTTCTCAGGCTAATGAGGGAAATTATGAGATACTGAAAAATCTTTATCCGTTTATAGAGAGAAGTCAAAATGTCTGTTTAGCTGGAGAAAATTGTAGTAGCCCAGATCTTGTTGTTAAAAATTGTTCAAGTAATTTGATTGTATTTAGGGAGACAAACAATACAAATATTTATAAAAGTAATAACTGCATATTTATAGAGACACCGTATGCAGAACAAAAAAGAGCCGCTGATGGAGTGATATTTAAAATATTTGGAGTCCAATAGTTTAAAAATGGATGAAGAAATTACTAAAATAGAAGAAAACGCTGAAGATTTAGAAAAAAAGAAAGCACTAGAAGAAAAACAGTCTACCCAATTAAAGTGGGTTATTGGTATTACTTTTGCTATAATAATTATTATAGTTTTAACTGTGTGGGTTAAAGGAGAGGCAAGTAAATTTGACTATGGGGGAATGCATTTTCAAGAGGAATTATTTGGTGGAAAAATCCCAATTTACACTACACAGATTACAGGATATAACACAAAGGGGCTTCCAATTAACTTTAAATTAATACTAAGAAATAATCCCAAGAAGTTAGGTGTGCCTGTTGTTGAGAATATTAGCTTTAAACAAAGTGGAAATGTTTATGTATCAATAAATGAAAGTTCTGGCTTTGGAGATTGTGCTAATGCTTCAATATCTTTATTGAGTTTAGGGCAATTTTTTGGTAATTTAGGTGTTAAGGCTAGTGGAGGAGTAAATCCGTTCAATGATTCTATTAAAAAGAACCAAACTTTTGTTGATTGCAGCAGTCATCCATCAAATACAGTGTTATTGCTGACAAATGGAAATGAAACAAAAATAGAAAGAGCAAAATCAAATTCAAACTGCTATGTTTTAACATTTAAAAATTGTGAAACAATGCAGGTTGTTGAAAGATTTGAGGTTGCTATTCTTGCGCAGTCTGGTGGTAGTTCAGTTTAAGAGTTTAATGTTTCCTAGAGTCTTTTTGATATCCTAATTTGATTATGTTAATTAGTTCTCTAAGATCTGTATAAACTGGGATTTCTTTTATTTTAAATAGCCAAACACTAGAGAACCAGATTGCTACGACAAAGACAGTGCTCAGAAAATACCAGAAAAACTTATGAGTTACGTCAAAATAGGGAAGATCTTGTACTAACATAACTGATAAAAGAAGTATTCTTAAAATATTTAAAACTAGAAGAGCCAACATGGAATAAACTAGAGAGTAAATTCTCTTTTTTAAAGGCATATTTGTTAATAGATTAAGAATAAATAATAGATAATATGCAGATCCGGCTATACAGGCTTCAATTAATTCTATATGAATATTTCCAATGTCAATGAGTGTTGGAGCAGATAAAATTGCACCAAAACAAATTTTTAAAACAGCATAAACCGGGTAGATTGTTAATGGAGTAAAGACTGCATAAAAAATAAATAATCCTCCAAGACCCGAAACAAGAACAATAACATAACGTACTAGTAAATCAACAACACTAAACTTAGTTTGAGGTTTCTTTTTAATTTGAATCTCTCTTTGCCTCTTTTTTACCATAGGGTAAAAAGCAAAATTAGCTTTAAATAGTTTGGGTTAATACAATCAAACAGCTAGGCTTTTGGCACCACCAAATTGAACATAAACATCAAATCCTGTTGAAGGATAATGAATAACTTGTATATCCAAAACATTGCCTTGTCTTGAAACTAAACCTCTTGCAAAATCTCTTGCAAGACTCAATGATCCGAGAGGAAGATTATTTGTTGAATGATACCCTCTTCCTACTAGCGCCTCAGCATTTTCGCTAGTTACTCCCAAACTGTCAGGATTAATAGAGCTGTTCATTTTATTAATCTTAAAATAGATATTTAAAGATTTACTTTTTTGCAATTTTTATTGCAATTACAACTATCAAAAGAACTAAGATTATATTGAGAGCTGCAACAACCCAGATAAACCAATTATCTCCGAATAAGCTTCCAAATGAGAAACTTCCGAAAAAAGATCTTTTTGGTTGAACATTAATACTAAAAGTTTGTTCTGTTATCTTATCTCCATATGAAACTTTTATCTTAAAATCTTTGTTTCCTGAAACAATTGCATCAGGGGTTAATGTTATTACTGAATCTCCTGATTCTCCAGGATTTAATGTAAGAGTTTTAGGATCAACATTACCAAGTGTAGCCCAAGAGTCTAGATTAGTAGCATCTACAACAGCAACAACATCTCCAAGACCAGTATTTTTGACAGTAACTTTAACTGTTGAAGCTTCTGCTGCATAGGAATCAGATTCAAGATTTGCAGTTATGCTTACTGAAGTTGGTAGTTCACAGTTACCTTGAACTTTTATTAGTTGAGAGATTGTTGATTCTTTGCCATCATCGTTTTCAAAAACAGTTCCATCTTCATTTAATATTTTAAAATCAAGATAGTAATTTCCTTCTGTTAGATTCTTTGGTATTTCAATGTCAAATGAACCTTTTTTAGAATCAAGAATATCTAAATCGCCTATGTCAAACTTTTGGTTTTTTAATGAAGGTATTTTACCTCTACCATCAACCAGCAAAGAAATATCTTGTTCATCAGTATCTCCAATATTCCAAACTTGATAGCTTACTGTAGCTGTTTCATCGCACTGAACAGTCTCTGACATTTGGAAGTTACCAATTATTACAAAATTACTATCTCTTGGTATTGTAATTGACCTTGATTCTGAAGTGCATTGTTGATCTTCACCAAGATCATCACTATAAGCTTTTACATAAAAAGTGTAGTCATTAGGATCATCTGATGAATCAAGATCTCTTGGGTCTACACTAAAATTAAAACTAACTGTTTTTTCATCACCGTCATTTAAGTCAAAGTTTTTCATATCCTTTTCAATTATAAATTCATTTGTATTCTTATTATAAAGACCGTATGAGACAACAATGTCATTAACTCTGTCACTTGCTCTATTTCTTATAGTTACATCAACACTTATTGGTTCAAATGGGTACCAGTTGTCTTCATCTCCACCATAAAGGCCAGAGTTATCAATGTTAACATCTTCTAGTACTAATGAGCTGCCCTTATCACTAAACTGACAATATGAACCTCTTGTAAAGTAAACACTAACTGTTTTAGAGTCTAGAGCGTTATTTGAATTTGTTAAGGTTAGGCTTGAAGCGTATTGTTGGCCTATGTTAAAATTAGAAAAGTCTACTGATTGAGGAGTTATTGTAAATTGTTTAGAACTTAGTGGAGCAATTGTTACAATTCCATTGTCTGCTATATTAGATAATGCAGAATATCCGTTTTCACCAGTAACTGTAATTGATGATGGAACAACTAAAGTTAGTGGTAAACTATCAGTATTTGAAACAGTAATTATTTGAGATGCAGAATTTGTAAAAGTGATTGAACTTGTAGAAACAGTAAATGCTGCACTAGCAAATCCAATTAACAAAATTGCAAACAAACCGACTGTAAATAATTTCGAATTCATTTTTGTTGTAATTTTGGAGTAACACCTATTTATAAATGTTTCGGTTTAACCAATTTTTTGTTAAAAACCGCTAGTTTAATTGGGATAAAAATATTTATAATGTTTAGTATAGTAGAATATATAGATAATAACTAAATAAATTTGAAATAAAACAACAATTATGAGATCAAAAGAAAATTTACTTGGGGCATGGGGAGTATTAATCGGTGTAATCCTTGCTGTGGTAATTGGAGTTTTTCAGGTTACTTTTTCTTCGGAATCTAGTTGGGTCTATATTATATTAGCTGTGCTTGGAGTGATAATTGGTTTTGCAAGTGCGAGTATGGAGGGTGCAAATACTTCAACGTTTTTACTGGCATCAACATGTTTAGTAATTGTAAGTGCTATGGGATATACTACAATTACGCTTCCAAAAGAATTAATGACTTTAATGGGAACAATATTAAATGCTCTCTTAACAATGTTTGTACCGGCTACAATAATAGTTGCAGTTAAAACTGTTTTCTCGGCAGCTAGTTTGAAATAGATAATAAGAGAAATTATTTTCTTAGACCTGGACGATATCTCCCATTATTTCGATAGTCTCTTCCAGCATCTCTTGGGTGTAACTCAATAGGCCTATAGGGAGGTTGTTGAGGTAATTGTGGTTTTGGACTTTGATCTAAAGAAACAAAAAGCCTACAAACTCCTTCAGACAGCCTACTAAGGTATTGCCTTATCATGGAAATAGAGCTATTAGCTATTATATATAAAGATTTCTTTATTTTTAGAATTAGTACATATCAAAGCCCTTTCTTTCTGGAGGGGCTTCAACTGTTGGGGCCATTATATTTGCGAATTGTGGAGTGGCTATTACTATATTCTCTCCAAATCCAGTAATATTACCATCTAGAGCTTCTGTTGTCTTTTTTATCTTTGAAATAGCTCTTTTTAGCTCAATTATATCTTTTTTTCTAAGTGTCTGAATATCAATAACAGCTATTGTGTAACCATCTCTAAGAGCTGATAATATTTCATTTACATCTTCAAATTTCTTAAGAATAAATGGCCTTACATGAACCTTTGATTTTGGATCACCCTGTGAAAGGTCTATTTCAACATAATCTTCCATTGGAGAATCCTTTGCCATCATCTCTTTAAATTTCTTAAATACCATATCTTCAAGAAATTGAGAGAGTTTATAAATATTTCTATGTTGGAAAAATTATATTTTACTACATCAGGATGAAAAAGAGTAATAATTATTGAAGCTTTTCGACGATTTCTCCTCGCAATCTTTCAACTTCTTCTCTCATGGAGAGTTCTTGTTTTTCTATTGATTTTAACCTAATTTCTAAAAGATCTTTTTTTTCTTTTAGTTCAGTTTTAAGTGAGTTTTTATCAGCTTTGATCATAACCTGCCCTAAAACTTTAAAAACATCATCTTTGGTCTTTTCTACTTCAGCTAGAGCTGTTTCCAGTTCATTAAACTCAACTTGAAAAGTTTGTTTCTGCATCATTAACGCTTGAAAATTATGTTCTAACCCCTGTAAATTTTGGATTTTCTGATTTGTTTCTGCATCAATATTCATTTTTTCACCTTTTGTTTAAATTAAAATTATTTAATCGGCCTTAACTCTTGCAACTATAGATCTAGGCTTGTAAAAGATTTTTGAATTACAATAAGGGCATGTAAATCTTTTATCTAATTTCTTAGAAGAAATTTCTTTTCCGCATTTGAAACATTTGTAATCTGCCATTGTTATTTATATTATTTTTAGTTTAAAGAGTTTTTGTTTAGTTTTGTGCTTTTTCTTTTGGAATGTAATAGGCTCTATCAGCAAAAGTTTTATTACATTTTAAACATTGCCATATACCTGATGACTTTCTTTTTACTCCAGTTTTTTTACAAAATGGGCAAATCTGTTTTTTTCTTTGTTTTGATTCTACCTCAACAAACTTACGTCTAACATTGGCACCATAACCTGCACCAAACTTTCCACTTGCTTTTACTTTTTTTGTTCTTGCCATTTTAATTAAACTGAGGTTACCCGGATTTGAACCGGGATCTCAAACTCCCAAAGCTTGAAGGCTAACCAGGTTACCCCATAACCTCATCATTATTAATGTGAATGGGGCACTTTATAAATATTGTTAAAACAAACTATTTTTTAGCTGGTTTTGCTGCTGGTTTTGCAGTTGATTTAGCTGCTGGTTTCTTCGCTGTGTCTTTTCCTGCAGCAGCTTTAGCAGCAGGCTCTTCAGTCTTTGCTGCAACTGTTGCCGCTTTTGTTTTTGATTGTTCAGCAGCAGCTTTAGCTTCTTCAGCTTTTTTCAATTGTTTATCTTGTCTTGACTTTAATTCTAAAAAGAATTTATCTAGTTCTTTCTTTTTTTCAGGAGAAACTTCTGTTTTTTCTGATTTTATTTCTTTATCATAAACACCTTCTGTGATTTCACCTGCAACTTCCTTTGCAAGTTTATTCTCAACTAAAATTCCAAGACTTACACAACTACCAACAACTGTTTTAACTGCTGCCTTTAAATCTTTTTCAAGCATTTCTGGAAGTTTTGCTTTTGCGATTGAAATAACTTGTTCAATTGCAATATTCCCAACTTTCATATTTTTATGATCGCCAGAAGCTTTGTCTAATTTTAATTCTTTTTTAAGTAATTCTGGAACTGGAGGTGTAGAAACTTTTATTGTGTAAGTTTTTTTAACAGTATCAACATTTAATTCAACTGGAACTTTTGTTCCTTTGAAGGGCATTGTTGCTTTATTTACATCTGCAATTATTTTACCCATGTCAAGTCCAAGAGGTCCAATTTTTTGTGCTAGTGCTGGACCAGGAGTCATTGCACCGCCTTCTATAAGTAAACTAATTATCATGCAGCTTCCCTCCATTCTCCTGCTTGTTTTAAAATCTGTTGATACATTTCATATTCATATACTGTTGCTTTTTCCGATGGTAATTCTCTTTCTTCAATTGGAGTACTTGGAGTAAAAAAACGAGTTGTGGATATAGGAGTTTCATCAGTAAAAGGACCAACATTATTTTCTCTTATCCTTCCTCCTTGTTGACGTACTAATCTTATCCACTTTCCATCATATCCTGCTACAACATTTATTTCTTCTTGGCTGCAATCATATATTAATTTATCTCCTACTTTCAATCCAAGATCAAATACTTTTTCAAGAGGACCAACACAAACTGTCCTACTTGGAATTTCTAAAGTTGCTGAATTATTCATTTTTCCTCCTCTGAGTTTTCATTTTCTTCTTCTTTTCCTCTACGTATAACTTTAACATTTTCTAATTTAATTGTAACTGGGATTTGGACAACAGCTCCCAATAGGCTTACTACTACATCTCCTTTCTGTTTGTCTATTCTTAAAACTTTTGCTTTTTCTTTTTTAAATGGATCTGAAAGAATTTCAACAACATCATCTTTTTCAATATTAACTGCTGCAACATTTGGTTCGAGCATATTTTTAATTTCTTCGTAAGAGATTGTTTTACCAATTATTCCCTTAACATATGGAAGATTAAAACATGCATCTTCTGCTGATTCTCTATCTGCAGCTTCTAAAATAATATACCCTCTTAATCCTTGAGGCTTTGCAACTGCATAAACATTAATGCTTTTTTTTAGAACATGCTCTGCTATCATGTCCAGTGCTTTTTCTTCTTTATTTGTTGAAACTTTAATAACAAAAATCATTGTAGTCTGCTATTCCAAGATACCAAAGTCAGTAAATTAGTATATAAAAAGGTATTTGTTAGGTTGTTTTATAAACCTTTTGTTTATCAAAGGCCCTACTTAACAACTGTAAATCTCATTAGAAGGGAAATTAGGAAACCAACCAATCCAATAGCTAGTATTCCGATTGCTGAAACTTTCGCAACAGTAACAAATTCTTCTCTTGAGGGTTTTCTAAGAACATGCCATACTCTTATACATTTCTTTGAAAATTCTTTTAAGTTAGTTATAATACTCATATTGTAAGGAAAATTAGGTGATATTTAAAAGTTACTATTCTCTTCGTTATTCACAAAAAACAGCTGCTGAAATTGTTGTTGTCCAAAGACCATCTTTATTGCCCTCGGCAGATTGGCAATAGTTTGTTGTTTTGATTATATGTCCACTTGCCTTGTAAATCTGTTCTCTTTCTTCCCAGGCTTTATCTGCATCAAATTCAATTCCTAGCGTTGTTGCAAGCATTGTTGCTGCAAGATCTTCAGCATATTCACCAGTTTTTTTAGCAGTCTCTCCAAAAGCATGATGTTCTGATAAATACCCATATTGATTTTCATCCTTTGGAACTGCAACACCAATTGAAGCTGAAACTAGTCTATTTGGTTCACAAGTTTCATTTCGAGCCATTACACAAAAAGTTATTTGGCCAGGGCTTAAAAGTTTTATACCTTCATCTTTAGAAACTATTTTACAATTTGGAGGTAGAATGCTAGAAACATAAACTAAATTACATTTTTCTATACCTGCACTTCTAAGAGCAACTTCAAAAGAGGCTAGTTTATCTTTATGAACTCCTATTCCTTTTGTGAAAAAAACTTTTTTTGGTACTTCCATGTTTGAAAATAACATAAAGTCACTTTAAAAAGTTTATTAAAATTGTAAAATGACAAAAATTCTGAAAAACTAATTATTTTTTCTGCAAAGTAACGTTTAAATAGTTGCTTTACAATATTGATTTCATTAGTAGTTTGTAATATTGCTTATCAATAATATGGAAGAAAATAGAGATAAGGTAATCAAATGCCTAAAAGAAAACCCTGAAGGATTTACTATTTCTGAGCTTGCTAAAAAATTAAAATTATCAAGGCAGACAATATCAAACTGTTTTTCATTTCTAGAAGGAGCAAAAAAAGTAAAAATAAGGCAGGTAGGAATGGCTAAAATCTATCTTTGGGATGGTGGAAAATAAAATGGTAACTAAGAATAAATTTATTTTAGTATTAAGTATAATTTCTTTAATATTCTTAATAGGATTAATCTCCGCTTTAACTAATATTCTAAATACCTCTGATCTATTTAATGAAGGTACTTATAACTATACTTTTTATAATTCTTCTGGATTTGTCCAATTAAACCTAAGTAATTTAAGTGGAGATTATAAAAGCAAGATATTTGATCAATCATCTTCTTGGAGTAACCTCTCTTGGACAAGCGAAGTATGTTATCAATGTGAAATACCAAACAATCAATTAATTGAAACTGGAGACTATATCTATCCTCTGAATACGATGGGGAATATTCTTTTATTACACTTTAATAATAATTCAATTTATGGAGAAAATGGAGGTTTAATTTATGACTTTTCTAATAACGGAAATAATGGTTCGATTAATGGAAGCTCTTGGAGCAATTTTGGAAAATTTGGAGGGTCTTTGGACTTTGATGGAATTAATGATTATGTTTCTATACCTAACAGTCAAAGCATAAACATAACTGGAACAGCAATAACTGTTTCTTTATGGGTTAAATGGAAAAAAATAGATTCGTTTGCGGGTCTTTTTGGAAAAACTACAAGTTCAAGTTGGAATGATGGTTATGGTATGTATTCTCATGCAGATGATGGAAAAATATATTTTTGGGTTGCAAATTATGGTACTAATGTAGCTTATAAGGGAGGTCATGCTGCAGACAATTCGTGGCACCATATTGCTGGGACTTATAATGGATCTGATGTAAGAATCTTTGTTGATGGTGCAGAGGGAACAAAAGATACATATTCTGGAAGTATCACAGCAACTACTGCCCCCCTTCAACTAGGGAGATTGGTTTCTGATGCCTATAACTTTAATGGCTCAATTGATGAACTTGCAATATGGAACAGAAGTTTATCTCAAGCAGAAATATTGCAAATTTATAAAAGAGGTGCACTAAAACTAAATTTGTCTATACGCTATTGTGATGATATAATCTGTGAGGGAGAAAACTTTAGTAGTGTAGGCATTAATTCACCACAGGTATTAAATATGAGCAATAGGTCATATTTACAGTATAAATTTGATTTTTATTCAAACAGTTCTGTACAAACGCCGAAAATTTATAACGTGACGGTGAATTATTTAAATGACACAACGCCTCCGGCAATAATTCTAAACCAGCCAAGTGATGGAACAAATACTTCCTCAGAGAATCTTTCTTTTGAATTTACTGCTATTGATGATATGGACACTAACGGAATAAACTGTTCTCTTTATGTTGATGGAGTTATGCAAAATTCAAATAGTAGCGTACTAAATAATACCCAGACAAATCTTAATGCTACAATAATCAGTGGGGGATGGCATTATTGGAATGTAACATGTTTTGATACGGCAAGCAATCAAAACTGGAGTTCAACAAATGGTATCTATTTAGACAAGTATGCTCCTATAGTGAGCAGTGTTGTTTATTGGCCAAATTCATCAGAAGAAGTTGATCCAAATCAGAATGTTAGTTTTAATGTAACAGTTATTGATGCCAGAGTAAATGTTAGTGAGGTAATATTTCAATATTATAATGGTAGCGTTTGGAGAAATAGCACAATGTCTTTTGCTGGGAGTAATGTCTATAACGCGACAATAACGTTAGATTCAAATGAAGTTAATTATACTTATAATATTTGGACAAATGATAGTTTCGGAAATTTTAACAGTAGTATAAATCAAACATTCGCATCTTTATGGGACTGTAATTGGACAGTTTTACCAGCAGATTTGGGAGGAACAAGTGGTTGGGATGAAAATAAATATATTGGAAATTTAACCATATTTAACACTGGTGATCCTCAATATTCTCTCTCATCTTGTAGTCTGGACTTTAGGCTAACATACAATCTTGTGGAAGGTAGAATGTATATTAATGGTAACCAATATAAACCATCTAATATTTATACAGTTGCTGCTAAAGAAAATACAACAATATCTATTAATTCGACTTTTTTAAGTGAATTAAAAGAAGAGACAGGAGTTATAACAATAAATGAAGTTTCTTTAAGATCAAATACTTCCTCAAGAAATGTTAGTGCAAATATAATAAGTACCAGTGGAGGGCCATACCTATACCAAAAGATAGAAAGTTATCCTTCAACACTATACTTAACTAATCAAAATTTTAGTCTTTTAGCTTATCTAAGAAATCTTCCGGGAGATGATACAATTAACAATACTGCTTATAATGTTAGCTTTAACTGGACTCTGCCTAGTGGTTTTCTGATAAAAGATGGCAAAACAAATTTATCCTATGAAAATATTAGTAATAATCAAAAAGAATATAATAGCTTAAACATTAGCTTTAATTTGACAAACCTTATTAGTTTGAGCCCTGGAACAGTTTCAGTTAACCTTTATTCCTATGGTTATAACTCTTCAGGGATATTGATAACTCACAGCCGTAATAGGACTTTGTTATCTGACCAAATCAATATTACTTTACTTTGTTATAACATCTCTGATGGAATACCAATAGCTTCTTGTGGTTCCCTTGATGGAGATTATGTTGCACCAGAAAGTGAAAGCAACACGATTATTATTACTGCTCCGGGAAGTGGAGGTTCAACTGGTGGGGGAGGTGGACCAGTTATCAAAAATGAACATGAAGAATCTTCCCAAACTTTTGAACTGGTAAGAGGTAAACAACAAGATTTTGAATTAGAAGTAACAAACAAATTCTTAAATAAAATGGAGAATGTTACTATTGGAGTAACTGGAATTAACTCAAAATATATAGAGGTCATACCAAAACAAATAGCATTTATTGGACCTAGAGAGATTAAGAAAATTAAAATTAGGATAAGTGCGCCTAATTATTTCACAGAAAAGGAGTATAAATTATCTTTTGAAATAAACTCTGAATTAGTTTCTAATGAAACAAAAACAAGATTTAAGGAAACTAGACTTGTAACATTGGTTATTCTAGAAGAATCCAGAAGTGAAATTGACCTGGCAATAACCTCAAGTTTAGAAATACTTAATAAAATGAATGAATCTTTAATGAATTTAAAAGAGGTTAATGTCCTTATTGAACAAAATAACAAATATTACAAAGAACTTAATTTTTTAGGAATAATGAACAACTATCAAAAAATAAAGCAAATATCTGATTCTGCATTTAAATCAAAGTCTATAATTGATGATTTAACTAGTAGAGTAAAAAACTCTGAAGAAAATGGGATTACAATAACTGAAACAAAAAAACTGATTTACCTAGCTGAGGCAATATATGCTAGAGGAGATTATAGTTTAGCTTTAAACAGACTTGAGGAGGCAAAACTGGTGTATGCTTTAGAAACTAAAGGTATGTTTAATTTAATATATACTGTAAAAAAGAATCCCTTGCAATCATCAGGAGTAGTTCTTTTTGTATTTGCTGCTTCTTTTGGAGCTTCTTTAGTTGTTAAAAGAAATGCATATAGAAGAAAATTAAAAAAATATGACAAAGAAGAAAAAATTATTTTGGGGCTTATTAAAGCAGTTCAGAAAGATTGTTTTGAAAGAAAGTTTATGTCAATGCAAGAGTATGAAGAGGCTATGAACCAGTATGAAAAAAGGCTTAGAGAAATTATTGAGGGAAGGATAAAAATTGAATCTAGAATTGTGAATCTTCTAAAATTAAGCGGAAATCATAAAGCTTTAATTGAAGAAAGAAAAAGGCTTATAGAAAGAATGAAGGAGGTTCAAGAAGAGTACATAAATAAAGGGTTAATAGAAACAAGAATATATGAAAATATGATAAAGAGTTACTCAACAAGATTAACTGAAGTTGAAGAACAAATTGCTTTTTTTGATGCAAAAAAGGCTTTAAGGAGTTATAAAATTAAAGAGGTTAAAAAAGATGAGAAGAAAAAATAATCTAAAATTAGTATTGTTTATTTTTGCTATTGTTGTTTTAAGCAGTCTTGCATTAGCTGAATCAAATAATACTAGTGCTATAGAAAAAAATGCAAAAGACTGTGTTGAAAAATCTAGGGAAATTTTATTAGAACTGCAAACCGGAGGGTTCAGTATCCAAAGAGTAAATGATACATTTGTCCAGGCAGAGAGTTTATTAAATGCCCAGTTAATACTAAAAGTAAATAAGAAAATCACAGATTTTTCGCAAATCGCCTCCTACTGTGATGAAATAGTAGGGATAAGAGAAAAGGCACTCAATACAAGAGATGAATTTTCAGCATTAAAAAGGTTTTACAATGATTCTCTAACCAAATTTATGAATACTAGTGAAATTGATCAAGTTATTTATAAAATAGATGATGAAATAAAAAATGAGAGATATGAGCTAGCTGTTCCGATGATCAGCGAAGCTTATGACAAGATTACCTCGTTAAAAGCTTCTCAAACAACTTTAAAGATTTTCTATGATTCAACTACCTTAAGTATCAGAAAGATAGTTTATGATAATGTATATTACATACTCTCTTTGCTGATTGTAATAATTATTCTTTTTTTTGTTTATAGGATACCTGTTAAAAGAAGGATAATACGGAGAAAGATTGATAATTTAGAAAAAAGAAAAAAAGTAATAAAAAGCCTTATAATGAACACTCAAAATGATTATTTTAACCATAATAAGATCGCAGAAAGCGTATATAATATAAGAACTAAAAAATTTGCAGAATTAATTAGAGATATTGACAGGCAGATACCATTATTAAATGAAGAGTTGTTTAAAATTAAAAAAGATAATAATACAAAAAGTAAAAAGGTATTTAAGCAGATTAAACATAACAAAAGATAAAATGATTATAAAAAAAGAGGAAAAAGAAGAGTTTATAAAAACTGGAATTGGAGGGTTTGATGAGCTAATACCTAGTGGAATTCCTATTGGAAGTTCTGTCTTAGTCGAGGGTGGCCCAGGTAGTGGAAAGACTATTTTTTGTTTAAATCTTGCTAAAAATTTGTGTGAACGTGGAAAAAGGGTATTATATATGAGTTTTGAAGAGCCAGAACATAGATTAAAAGCACACATGAATAAATTTGGAGCAAGAGTTGAAGATTATGAAAAGAAAAAGTTATTTATGATTAAAAGATTTAATGCCTTAGATATTGCAAGAAGTGTTGAAGCCCTTCTGAGTGAGGCAAAGAAAGAGTTACTTATAGACATACAACCGGTTTTGATTCCTTTGGGCTTTAATCCAGACTTAGTTATTATTGATTCTTTAACAAGCATTGCATCTGCATTTTCGGGTGAAGAAAGCAGGTTTAGAATTTATATGGAACAATTTTTTAGGTATTTGGAAAGTCATAACATAACTTCTTTTTTAATTAGGGAGACTTCAAATCCTACCCATATTGGAAATTTATTTGTAGAGCAGGGAGAGGCTGTTTCATTTTTATCAGATGGAATAATTATTCTCTATAATGTTTTTCATAAAACAGGTATTAGAAAAAGAGCGATAGAAATATTAAAAATGAGAGGAACAGACATTAATAGAAAAATAGTTGAATATGAGATAAAGGCAGGAAAGGGAGTTATAATTTATCCAAATGAAGCAATTAAAGGAGATTATACTTTAACTTAACTCAGATTATTTGAAGAATCTTTGCACAGAAATTCATTGAATTTCTTGTGATCAGGAATTAAAACATTAAAATTGCGGCTGCATCATAAATGATGCAGTTTAATTCATGACATAACAAATTGAACAAGTTAAGCTACATTTGGTCTAATTTTCCTTACTGTACTATCATATTCTGCTTTTGGAAACGAAATAACTAAACACTTTTTCCCAAGCGTATACGCTCTATCTTCTTTTGGTCTATCTTCTGAATTTCTTGCTCGAGGATATAAAAAAAATGACCACTCATCAGCGGGAGGACTATCAGCTTGAAGAGTCTCTAGTGGAGTGTATACATTTAATCTTTTTCCATTGATTCGAAAAATTCGAAAAATTCCTTCAAAAACTTGAGATCTTTCATCATCTCTACAACATAATCTTAAATCTACATTATCTTGGTCTGCAAACTCTTCTAAATCATTAGTTGTTAGTTTTCTTAGAGTTATCATGACATACCGTCAATTAAGCATATATTTAAAGTTTTATATTATAAAAAATCTAATTTAAATTATTTGAAAAATCTTATTCCGAGTTCTTTTGAAAGTTCACCCTGCATTAATTGTTGTTTTGTTTCTTTTACATCTGTTCCAGATATTTGTGAACTTCTTACTCCGGTGATAATTAACATAACTCTTAATGCTTTTTCCATGTCAGGGCTTATTTGAGCTCCCCAAATTAGTTTAGCATCTTGATTAAGGTTTTTTCCAATCTCTTCTATAATTATCTTTGATTCATCTAAACTTAAGTCTGGCCCACCAACAATGTTTACCAATGCGCCTGTGGCATTTGATATGTCAACATCAAGAAGGGGGTTGTGAAGAGCTTTTTCAACAGCTTCAAGTGCTCTGCTGGCAGAATCTGATTCTCCAACACCAATAAGTGAAACTCCTCCATTTGCCATTATTGTTCTTACATCTGCAAAGTCTAGATTAACAAGACCTGCTTTAGTTACCAATTCGGCAACACCTTTAACTGCATTTGTTAATATTTCATCGGCAACTTTAAATGCTGTTTGCAGAGGCAAGTCTGGAACTATGTCAAGTAATTTATCATTTGGAATAACTATTAGAGTATCTACAATTGATTCCATTCTTTCTAAACCATTAATTGCATTTTCAATTCTTTTTGCTCCTTCAATTGTAAAGGGCATTGTTACAACGCCAATCACTAAAGCTCCTTGTTTTTTTGCTATATCTGCAATAACTGGAGCTGCCCCTGTTCCTGTTCCTCCTCCCAAACCACAGGTGATAAAGACCATGTCTGCACCTTCTAATTTTTTCTTTATCTCGTGTTCGTTTTCTTTGGCAGCATCTTCTCCTACTTGAGGATTACTTCCAGCACCCATTCCGCGAGTTAGCTCTTTTCCAATGAGAATTTTTTTATCAGCACTAGTATAAAGAAGATCTTGAGCATCGGTATTAACTGCAATCATTTCTCCGCCTTTAACACCAATTTCATGAATTCTAGTTAGAGTATTATTTCCTCCTCCTCCAACACCAACTACCTTAATCTTAGCACTTTGTTGTTTTAGGATCTGCTCTAGCTCACGATCCATTTCCATTAGTTCTTCGTCCATTTCAGAAGAGTAAAGGCTCTCATCTCTTTTTAATAGTCCAGCTGACATAGCGTATCATAATTAAAGGCATTTATAAGGTTTATTGCGATGGAAAAATAGTTTTGAGAAATTATGGATAAAATTAAAAATTATCTAGTAAAAAATGGTTATTGGGGAGTAGTTTCTTTATCGTTATTTTTAGTTTCTTCTTTTGCAAGTTTTTTAGCTTCAACAGTCATTTCACAACCCAAAATATCCTTAAAACGGTCGTTTAAAGACTTGATTATTGGAGAAAAATACTCTTCAATTTCAAATACAACATGATTATCTTTAATGCTAAATTTAAACTCTTTTCCCACAAAGAAGTCTATTATTGATTTAACTTTTTCTTCTAGGGATTCAATTTTTCTTTTTATTACGAACTCATAAACCAATTCCTTGCCAGCTAGAGGATGATTAAAGTCAACCAGTACTCTACCTCCTGAAACACTTACTACCTTAACGAGCATATTGTCAATGTTTAGAGTCAATCCAGGATAGGGATTAATTTTTTTCTCTTGGAATATTTTTATTGGGATTAATCTTATAATTTTACGGTCTCTTTGACCAAATGCTTCTTTTGGTTGGAGTTCTATTGAATACTTTTTGCTTGTATCTTTATTTTCAAGAGCTTTGTCAAAACCCGGAAGGACCATGCCCTGGCCAATGCAGATTATTAGGGGTTTGTCTCCTTCAAGATTAAGATTGATCTTTTT
Organism: Candidatus Pacearchaeota archaeon; assembly: GCA_041659945.1. Classification (GTDB taxonomy): domain Archaea; phylum Nanobdellota; class Nanobdellia; order Pacearchaeales; family GW2011-AR1; genus JACPLR01. The sequence goes on from JBAZXH010000001.1 coordinate 109,709, forward strand.
AGCATCTTCCTTGATATTTGTATCAAAGATATCTCCGCCTTTAACACTGCCAGTAAATTCTAGTTCTATAAAATCGCCTTTCTTTGTTTTGTCCATTTTTATTAAATTTATCTAAAAAGGAATAAAAGGTAATCTTTATAAATCTATTTTTCCCACCATTAGGATGAGTTATAAATTAATCAATGCAACAGAGGTAAGAAACGGTACAACAATTATGATTGATGGTGAACCCTGCACTGTAAGAAGTTATGATATTAGTAAAACTGGAAAACACGGTCATGCTAAGGTAAGACTTGAAGCTATTGGAATATTCGATGGTAAGAAAAGAGTTACTGTTCAACCAGGTCATGAAAGATTTGAAGTTCCAATGATTAATAAAAGAAAGGCTCAAGTTCTTTCTGTTAGTGGAAATAAAGCTAGTGTTATGGACTTGGAAAATTTTGAAACAATGGAAATGACTGTTCCAGAGGATGTTGAGGGAGAGCTAAAAGAAGAAGTTCATGTTGAATATTGGGAGATTGAAGGAAGAATGGCTATAAAGAGGGTAGTAACTTAAGAATAAAATAATATGGCAAAAATATTAGTGGCTCAAACAAGGCTTTTTAAGAATCTTTTTTTATGTAAACGGTGTGGTGCAAAATTGCGAGTTGAACCTAAAAAGGTGCTTGATGGTTCTGTTAGATGTAGAAAATGTAAAGGAAAGAAATTTAGAGCTGTTAAAAAGGTGTAAACTATTGAAGTTCTCGTAAGTAGTAACATATAAAAAGAAAAAATTCCAAAGAGGTTAGATAAAAATGAGCTTTGACTTTACAACGTATAAAATAATTGATCTTTCAATCCTTGCTGTTTTATTAGTACTGTTGACTTGGTTTCTTATTAAGCATAAATCTAATCTAAAAAAAGATGGTATTCTAGTTTTATACAGAACTAAATTAGGTATTAAATTAATAGATAAGATTGGTGGGAAGTATAAAAAAACCCTTAAAGTATTGACATATGTTTCAATTACTTTGGGTTACTTGCTAATGGTCGGGATGACTTATCTTTTAGGAAAGACAATCTATCTCTACATTACAAAGCCGGCCATTGTTCAAGCGATTAAAGCTCCACCTCTTATGCCTTTAATCCCTTATTTTCCAGAGTTGTTTGGATTAAAATCATTTTTTCCAACTTTTTATGTAGTTTACTTTATTGTTGCAATTTTAATTGCTGCAACAATTCATGAATTTTCACATGGAATATTTGCTAAGTTTGGAAAAGTCAGAATAAAATCAACGGGTTTTGCTTTTCTGAAGTTTTTCCCAGCGATTTTTGGGGCATTTGTTGAACAGGATGATAAACAAATGAATAAAAAGTCAATTAAGACTCAACTAGCTATTTTATCTGCAGGAGTATTTGCAAATATAATTGTTACAGTGGTCTTTTTTATATTGCTTATAATTTATTTCAGTTTAGCCTTTAATCCTATTGGAGTAACATTTAACAACTATATGTATTCTGGTATTAATATCTCACAAATAACCTCAATAAATGGTGTGCCGATTCACAACCCCAGTTCAAGCTTTATTCTTGATAACCTCAATATAACTGACTATAGGAATCTAACGAGAATAGTTGTTAATAATAACGGATATTTCCTTGACAACCAGGTTTTTATTAATAACGTAAACCAAACATACGATCTCGCAATAGTTTATAATGATCTACCAGCGATAAGAGCAGGTTTACCAGTTCAGGGAGTAATTACTTCAATAGACAATAATAAAATTACAAGTGCAGAAGATTTTAGCAAAAACATTCAAAAGTTTAAACCTGGAGAGAACACAATCTTTGAGGTAAAAATCAATGGAGAGATTAAAGATTATAATATCACGTTTGCAGATAATGGAAATGGAAAAGCAGTTCTAGGAGTTTATTCAGCTAATAAACCTAATTTTTTGATTGGGGAAATGAATCATTTTCTTGTTTCCATTAGACCAAATAATCTTAATTTAAAGGATAATGTTTATTATGAACCAAAATTAGGGGAATTTACTATCTTTATTTACTATCTTCTATGGTGGGTTGTTTTAATTAATTTGCTTATTGCCTTATTTAATATGCTTCCATTAGGTATTTTAGATGGAGGTAGATTTTTCCAGTTAACCGTGTTAAAAATAACTCGCTCGGAAAAAGTAGCAAATTGGTTGTTTAAATTTATCACTTATTTGATTTTAATCGGATTTTTAGCTCTCATGGTCCGATGGGCAATCGGATTATTTTAATTTAGCAACCAAAATTATGGTTTTTTGGGGATATTCGATGTTTGTTAATTAAATTTTTTAATTGAAAAAATATTTATTTTTTTCCGTCGATAAAAATCGATTATTTTTTGCTTAAAATTCAAAAAATAGAAAGGTATTTAAAGCATAATTCGTTTAAGATATTATAAAATTTTAAAAAGAGGTTTAAACCAATCTTAAAAAATTGGTAAAAAATTTAAAAATGGCTAAGAAAAAAGCAAAAAAAAGACTATAAGTATGTATAAAATATTTTAAATTTTTATTTTTTATTAATATATTTATTTTTCTTTTTTTATTTATTTTTTAACTCTCTTTCTTTCTACTTTTTATAGATAAACAACGCCATCTTTGGTGAGGGCAACAAATCTAATTCCTGCGGGCAAAGAAAGAATTGCAGAAATCAGTGCCATATGTTCTTTTCCGTCACCAGAAGCTATGGAAAGAGCTACTTCAGTATCATCAACTTTTCCTTTTAATTTTTCTAGAATTTCTTTTTTCAGATCTACCAATCTTTTATCTTGATCTATTTGAATAAATTCTGCTGGTTTGTCAGCCTTGAAATCTTTGGCAAAACTTCCTCCAATAAGAATAATTTTATCCCATTCTCCCTGTTTGATAAGCCCAGATACCTGTGCCCAGGTTCCTTTTCCTGAACTTAAAAGTGCTATTAATTCCATAACAGTTAGAGAGGCATTATATTTATAAGGATTTATATCTACTAATGGTTATAATTTAAAGAGGAAAAAGATATGCCACGAGATAAACCCCTAAGCGAAATTGTTTTGAGAAAATATGAAAGACCGTATAATGTTGATAAAAGACAGCTAGTTAAGAAAATATGTCTCTCACTTGGACTTTTGCAGCCAGGAGATAGTAGAGATGTTGTTGTTGATATTCTTTTGGTTTTGCTTAATGAAAGAAAAAATAAAACCAAGCTAGATTCTGATGAAATAAAGTTTAGAGTTGAAGAGGTTAGGAAAGAGCATAATCTTGAAATAAGAGGTGTTGCAGAATCAAACATCAGAAGACAATTGAAAAGACTTAGAGATCTGATGATAGTAGATAAGCAGCAGAATTTATACTATATTTCTGAATTTGAGCCTCTTCACGAGATCTTTGATCAAAAGATACATAAGTTGTTGGTTGAACCAAGTATTGAACGTCTCAAAGAGTATATGAGAGAATTGGATAAGCCTGAGGGTTAAATGAGAATAAGACGTGCAGTTGCTGGAGATTGTGACCAAATAGTAAATATAGCTAAGTCAATTAAAATAAACTACTCCCCCCAGAATAATGGCTTTTTGGTTTATGTATTAAGTCCAAAAGAATATCTTAGTAGAATAAGAGCCTCAAGGTATTTTTATGTTGCAGAAGATGGAGATGAAATTAAGGGATTTCTTATGTGTTATGACTCAAATACTATAGTTGATTTAAGAAAAAAATTAGAACATGAAGATGGAGTTATAAGTTTTTTACTCGGACAAAAGAAACCTTTTGTTTTTGGCGATCAAATTGGTGTTAGGCCAAGTAATCAAAGAAGTAATACTGGAAGATCAATGCTCGAAACTTTGTTTAAAGATATGAAAAACAGTAAGGTCAATACATGTTATGTAGCAATACTTCATGAACCTGTAAGAAACAGGGCATCTATAAGATTCTGTAGTTCATTGGGTTTTAAAGTAGTAGGAGAAGTAACTAATATGGATGAGCATGTTTGGGGTGTTTACAGAAAAGAACTACAAGCCTGAAACTCTAGAAGAATAAGTTTTATAAAGGCTTATTATGGTTAAACTCAATGAGAAATACTTTCAGTGGAATAAGAGAATCAATTCTTCTAAGGTTACATCCGAGTGCAAGAAACAGTAGACTGTTTGCTTATAGATTTTCTTCAGATCCTACAAGAGATGGGTTATCTTTAGGAGACAGTCAAGAAAATAATCATAAACTGAGAGGAGCATTTGTTAGTCTTGAACCTTTGTCTAGAGGGGAGTACACTTTGATATCTATTCATAATGTTGCTCAATTTTCAGTAGATAATGGTGGATTATTCCTTCCAAATGATGGAATTTACAAGCCCTATGCTTGTACATATAGGGATGGTAATGCTCCTGAATTTGTGTTTGTTAGAGATTATGGTTTTACCCCTGATGAAGGAGAATCAAAAGAAAAAGGGTGTTTTGTTTCAATAAGAAGGGTTGATAATTCAAAAACACTAAGAAATCATAGAAGAGATGGAAAGTTAGAATCAGCTTTTGAAGGAAGATTTATTGATTTTAGTGAAGTGCCTAGAATTGGATAAAAACCTTTATAAACCCTCTAAAGTTACACTATTTATACCATACTACATCGATTTTGTACAATTTCTGTATAGAGATCGCATAGGTAGAAGGTAAATGGATATTAATGAAATGGCAGAAGCAAAACTAAGTTTAAAACAAGCTCTAGATGAGCTAAAGAAAGAAGAACCTAAAAAGTTTGTTCAAAGTGTAAATTTAATTGTAAATTTAAGAAAATTTGATACTAGAAAGACCACAATAAATGCTTTTGTTACTTTGCCACATAAAATAAGGGATAAGAAAGTTTGTGGGTTTATTGAAGCAAAGTCTAGTATAATTAACACTATTCCAAAGGCAGCATTTATTAATTATAAAGATAAAAAACCAATTAAGAAACTTGTTAAACAATTTGATTTCTTTGTTGCATCTGCACCACTTATGCCCTCAGTTGCTACAACTTTTGGTAAATTTTTAGGTCCAGCTGGGAAAATGCCCTCACCAAAATTAGGTATTTTAGTAAGTGAAAGTGAAAGTGATATTAAAACTTTAGTGGAAAAAATAAATCACACCGTAAGAATTCAAAGTAAAGAACCTTCTATTAAGATTGTTGTTGGAAATGAAAAAATGAAGGAGGAAGATTTGATTGAAAATTTAACTGCCGCTTACCATGCAATTGTTAATGAACTTCCAAACAAAAAAGAAAATGTTAAATCAGTTATGATTAAATTTGCAATGACTAAACCTATACGTGTGGAGATACATTAGGGAGACAATATGAAAATCAAAACAATTTTCAATTCATCGCTTGTGGAGGACAAGCTCAGAAAATGCCAAGAATAAAAAAATCAAGTAGTGAACATAAAAGAGCACCACCAAAGTATAAAGTAGAATTAGTTAAGGGTATAGTAAAACTTATTGAATCACATAATACAATAATGCTTGTTTCAATTAAAAGTCTACCTTCAAGACAATTTCAAAAGATAAAAAAAGATCTTTCTAAAGATACTCAAGTTATAATTGCTAAGAAAAGAATGGTAAACTTAGCAATAGATGAATCAAAAAAAGAAAATTTGAAAGATCTAAAAGAATATGTTAGAGAAGATGTTGCTGTTTTAATTAGCCAAGTTGATGCTTTTGAATTATCTGCAAGATTGGCAGATAGTAAAAGCCCGGTTAAAGCTAAAGTTGGTCAAATTGCAGAGGCTGATATTAGTGTTGAAGCTGGACCAACAGACCTTGCTCCTGGTCCGGTAGTTAGTGAGCTTGGAGGGTTGGGATTAAAAATTGAAATTAAAGCAGGAAAGATTGAAATTAAAGAAGCAAAAGTAATTGTTAAAAAAGATCAGGCAATTAGTGAGGGAGCTGTTAGCATAATGAGTAAGTTGAATATTACCCCTTTTTCAGTTGGACTGACTCCAATAGCTGCCTATGATTCAAAAGATAAAAAAGTATTTTCAGATTTAGTTATAGACAAAAAGTCTACATTAATAACCTTGAGGGAAATGTTTTCAAAATCTGTTGCTTTTGCAGTATCTCAAGCTTATGTTTGTAAAGAAACACTTAGTTATTTACTTGCTAGAGCTTCAAGTCATGAACAGGCAATAGCTAATTTAGTAGGCTCTGAAAGCAATGATAATGCTCCTAAAAATACGGAGGAATCAATTTAAACATGGAATACATATATGCAGCTCTATTGTTGCACAAACTTGGAAAACCTGTGGATGAAACACACCTAAAGAAGGTTATTTCAGCTACTGGTGCAGAAGTTGATGAAGGAAAAATCAAAGTTCTGGTAGCAAGTTTGAACGGTGTTGATATAGACAAGGAACTTGAAAACGCTGTTGCTTTAAGTGCAGCAAGTTCTGGTTCAGCACATGCAGCAGAGCCTAAGAAAGAAGATAAGAAAGAAGAAGAAAAAGTTTCTGCAGCAGCAGATGGTTTGTCTTCACTATTTGGCTAATTATTAATTTTTTACAAATAGGACAAACCAAAAAACTTTTTTTAGTTTTGACATCGTTCATGTAGAGTGATTTCTAATAATGTCAAGAACCTTGGATTTTGGTTCTTGAGCATGTTCAAGAGGCCTAACAAACCTTAATACATCTTGACATATAAAAGTTTAAAAATGGCTGTAAATGTAATGAGAAATGACAACATATTATAATATTTTTGAAAGACCTGATGGGCTTTATGAGAGACTTGAAAGCCAGAGTCTTAATTCTACAGCGGAAACTGCTAAAAGGCTTGGTTGGAGGTTTATTGATCAGAAGACTTCTCTTTCTGATGTGATTGACTTATGTGTAGAACATAATAGACCAATATTGAGAGCTAAGATGGATAAGCTCTGAATTTGATGCAACTCTTGAATGTTAAAACAAATTTAAAATATATCTTCTGTTAGGTTATTAATGGAAAAAGATGAGAAGTTTGCACTATTTTTAGGGATGTTATGTGGAGACGGGTGTCTATCAATTAGTCATAATGGTGAGGGATATAGAGATTATCCCATTCAATTTTATAATACTAATAAACAGATTGTGATTCAATTTCAAAATTTATTATCTGAATTATTTACTATTTCAAGTAAAATTTTGGTATCAAAAAGAGAAAACAAACAAGACTTATGGTATATCTCAAAATGTTCAAAAGAATCTTATTTAAAGATTAAAGAAACTGGATTTCCTGAGGGAGTTAAAAGAGACGTTTTAAGAATACCTCAATTGATAAAAGAGGGTACGAATGAAGAAAAATTATCATTTGTCTATGACTTTTTGATAACTGATGGTTGTTTAAGAGAGACGAAAGATATACTGTTTCATTCTGGTAGCAAGACATTTCTTGAAGAACTTTCTGATCTAATCTGTGAGTTTACTAAACTGAAAAAACCCGTAAGAGAATATATTCAAAGAGAAAAATTTAAGTCATATCAGTTAAATTTAAATAAGAAAGAAACAGAGATTTTATTATCTAATATGCCGACGTGGGACAATGGTACTCCGTTCGCCTTGAGGTCTAGTAATTAGACAGAGACAAGTGAGCGAATTTCCTTCGGGATATCCCGGTTCGATTCCGGGCGTCGGCGGTTTCTTCTGGAGTCATATAATCTATTTCTTCACAATTAAGTTATTAAACTGTTATTAAGATAAATTACAATGCTCAGATTAACAAAAGAACAAAGAGAAAAAATGACTCTTGATAGCTGTATTGAGTTAGGTTTATCTGAAAGGCATGCAAGAGTATTAACTGCAATAAGCCTTAGGACAAGACTTGACAGTAGGATTAGGGAATTAATTAAAAGATCCAAAGGGTATCAAGAAATGATTAAAGCAAGTCAAGAGTTAAATGAAGATCCAGTTTCTTTTTATTATAGACATAAAAGCCAGAAAATTGGAAATAGTAGATTTCTGAGGTATGGTTCCTTGTCATATGCCTATTCTAATGCATCACCCATACAGTTAATCAAAATTTTATTGGAAGATGCAAGAGAAGTTAGAAATTATGCTAAAGCAATTAAAGGTGAGGAGGGTTTTTGTAAACCTGGGGAAGAATATGAGTTATATTGTTTTGAGGATTTAAGGTATAAAAGACTTGAAGCTGCTTTTTTTCAAGATACTAGAGCAAATAAAATACCTCCAGAGTTAATTGAGGCAACGTTCAGAGCAGTTAATTGGAAAAAAATTCCAATAAAGGGAACATTAGGAATAGAGCCAATAGTACGACGAGAGGTTATGGATGCATTATATGTTTTTTTCAGTTCTCCAGACTTTGAGGAATTTATTAAAGAATGGAAAAGAAATGAACAAAGAGAAAGTCTAGTAGATCAATTAGCCTATAAAATATTTAATGATCCGCATACAAATCCTCATCTTGTGCATTGCACTCCTTCTGATGTAGATACCCCAAATTTTGAGAAAAAATGTCAGGATTTTTTAGGAGAAGAAGTTTATCGCCCTGATGGAAGTCGTGTTAAAAGAAGAGAATATGATGCTAGAAAAGTACCTGTTATCTAAGAGTAATTTAGTTTAATACAAAATATTGTTCTAAACCATATAACTCCCGGCGTGAATAGTTTCTTATAGGCGTAGGGCGTCGGCGTTGAGGAGAACCAAGTTTCTCCTTACATTAACCTCTCCTTTTTTGAAAATTTAATTTTGATAAGCTTTTTATATACTGGTTAATTGTTTTAAATAAATAAAAGAGGTTAAATGGCATTTATACTAAGCAATTTACTATCAGGCGTATCTCCTGATTTGATGATACTTTTTGAAATAGGCATAATGATTGTTTTAGGTGGAATAATTGCATTTATCTTTAAAGTGCTGAAACAGCCAAGAATTCCAGCATATGTTATTGCTGGAATAATTCTTGGACCTCTTGCATTGGGCATTGTGCAGAGCAGCAATGTTATCATGGCTATGTCACAGATTGGTGTAGCTTTCCTATTATTCTTTACAGGATTGGAATTGGATTTAAGATCACTAAAAAGAGATGGGAAAATCTCAAGTATTATAGGAATTATTGAAATGTTGGCCATTGGAATAATAACTTTTGTTGTGTTATTATTTTTAGCTTTTAAGTTTAACAATTTGGAATTAATTTACATTGTGTTGATTGTTGCGTTTAGTAGTACAATGGTTGTAATTAAAATGATTGCAGATAAGGATGAACTTAATACTCTGCATGGAAGATTAATTATTGGAATTTTGATTGTACAGGATATTATTGCAATAATTGCTTTAACTGTACTTACAACACAATTGAGTTTTAATACCATCCTGTACTCATTAATTAAGGCAGCATTATTCATTGTAATTGGATTTTTACTAACAAAGATTTCAAAACCTGTTTTCAGGATCTCGGCAAGATCTAATGAGTTAATGTTAATTATTTCTCTTGTATTCTTATTTTTGTTTTCAATGATTGCTTATTCTTTAGGACTTTCATTGGTAATTGGAGCATTTTTTGCAGGAGTTGCTCTTGCAAATTCTGATTTTAAATTAGATATTAAAGGAAGAGTACATCCGCTAAGGGACTTTTTTGGAGCTATTTTATTTGTGTCTTTGGGGGTTCAATTAATCTGGATACCTAAACAATATTGGTTGTTATTTATTGCCCTAATTGTTTTGATAATTGTGATTAAACCATTAATCTTAATATTTTCAACTAGACTGCTTGGTTACTCTAATAGGACTTCGTTTTTTATTGGAAATTCTCTTGGGCAGTCAAGTGAGTTTTCTTTAGTTTTACTAACTCAAGCACTTATACTATCACACATAAGTAAGGATTTGTTTAGTGTGCTAGTCTTTGTAACAATACTAACAATGTCCATTACTGGATATTTTATACATTATGAAGAACAGTTGTTTAAACTTTTTTCACATATTTTTAAAAAGACTTTAAGTAAGATGCCTACAAAAAAAGAAGAATTAAGCTATGGTAAAGAAATGAAAAAGAAAATAGTTCTCTTTGGTTGTCATAGAATGGGGGGTCAAATATTGAGAGAGTTTGGAAAGTTAAAAGATGATATTCTTGTTGTTGATTTTAACCCTGAGATAATCAGACCTTTAATACATAAAAAAGTACCATGCATATATGGAGATTATGCTAATCCAGAAATAATGGAGAGAGTTATTAAAATGAGACCTGAAATGATAATTAGCACAATTCCAAATATTGATGATAATCTAGAACTGATACAAAAACTAAAAGAAAGTGGTTCAAAGGCAATAATCATCGTAGCTGCAGAACATATACATGAAGCTCTTGAACTTTACAAAAAAGGAGCAGATTATGTTGCTTTGCCAAGAGTAATGAGTGGTATACACATGATAGAGTTAGTTAGTGATTTAAAAAAAGACAGAAGAGAAGTAAAGAAACGAGAGATGGAATTGTTGAATAAGATACACTATTATTTGTATAAGAAATAATTACCTAACTTCAACAACCTTATTTTCTTTATAGAAATTGACAGCATCACATAACTTTTCAGAAGATTGAGAATAAATTGTCATTATTTTTTCACCTTTTTTTATGGATTCATGAATATGTTTGTATAGGTAAAGACCTGCCTTTTTGTCAGTTGGCGAACCGGCGACTCTTGCTATAAGGTTTATTTTTTTATTCTCAATCATACTTATCTTACCGGTTTTTTCGGCTAGAATATCTTTTGAAAATTTTGCAAGACTAATGTTATTTAAACTGCCTTTTTGAGCTTCAACAATCTGTTTAAATTTTTCAAATGCTTTTCCAGAATCAAGAATTTTTTCGGCTAACTTTGAACCTTGGCCTTTTTTTACTTTATTACATAGTTCAAATATTTGTCCGGCAAGAAAAATTGATTTTTTTCTAAGGTCATTGGGGGCATCTGATTGACATTTTAAAACAGAAACAACATCCTTAATTTCTAGCATTGGACCTATGCCATGGCCAATTGGCTCGCTACCATTAGTTAGTAAACATCTAATTTTTAAATTAAATTTTTTTCCGACAACCTCAAATTTTTTCTTGAGTCTTAGAGCTTCAGATTTATCAACTTTGGCAAATTTTCCATATGGAATATCTATTAATATGTACTTGCTTCCTACGGAAAGTTTTTTTGCTAATATGGAAGCTAGCAAATTAGGTTCTGGATCAATATTAATCATGCCCTCAACTCTTATAATTTTATCATCTGCAGGTGCAAAACCCAGAGCTCCTCCCCACACTAGACATGCATTTGTTTTCTTTATTATCTGTTCTATTTCACGGATATTAAAATCAACTTTACAAACTGCTTCCATAACATCAGCAGTACCTGCAGCGCTGGTTATGGCCCTTGAAGAGGTTTTTGGAAATGTTAAACCTGCAGCAGCACAGATTGAAACAACAATTGGAGTAGTTCTATTTCCAGCAATGCCTCCAATGGAATGTTTGTCTACAATTATTTTATCCTCAAGGTTTAATTTTTTTCCAGTTTGAAACATTGCTCGAGTAAATGAAACTATCTCTTTGGTAGTCATGCCACACTTGTAAACTGCAGAGATAAAAAAGGCAATTTCAATCTCAGTTAGTGAATTATCAACAATTGATTTAATGATATTTTCTATTTCTTTTCTAGATAGGGTTTTACAACTTAATTTTTTATTAATTATTTGGACTGAGCGAGGTTTCTTAGCAAATGAAACTTCAACATATTCTGTTCCCTTTAGCCCAAGATATTTAATAATTTCTGTGGATAAAACAATTTCATCCTCTTTTGCCATTTTTGATGAAATGTCAACTACTGATACAATTTTCTTGGAGTTATGTTTAATTAGAACACGATCATTAACTGTGATTGCCATTCTTACAGCAGTTAATTCGTTTAGAATTGCTATTGGCCTTCCGGCAGACCATCCAGAATATTTTACTTTAAGTTTCATTATGTCCTCTTTTTATTGCTCAAATTGTTTGGATTTCTCAATTTGAGGCTTTGAAAACCTTGATGTTTTGGTTTTCGGGGCTCTAAAAATCCAGTAGGATTTTTTAGGCTTAAAGAATACCAACATCTTTTTTGGTTGGGATTCTTTATTTTTTTTCTTGTATTTTTTTAGCATTACTTTCTTTATACAAATCAAATAATATCAGCAGATACGCAACAATCAAAGGACCAATAATTATTCCAAATAGGCCAAAGGCAATCAAACCTCCAAGCAAACCAATCATTGTAAGGGAATTTGGTATTTCTGATTGTTTTGAAATATAAATTGGATGAGCTAAACTTTCAAATAGGGTAACTACAACCAGTGAATATACAAAGAGAAATATAGCTCCAGTGGTGTTTCCTGCTAGGAACAACGCTCCACATACTGGTAACCAAATAATCCACGGACCAATAATCGGTAAGATACTAATTACCATTGCAAAGACTGTTAAAAGAAGGACGTTATCAACTCCAACTATGTAAAACCCAATACCTGCTAAAGCTCCAGTAATTATTCCAATAATTAGCCTTCCAAAAACAACAGAGGTAGTAACTCTTTTAGATTTGTGTATGAATTTATTTATTGTTAACTTATCAAAAGGTAGAGTATCTCTCATTAAATTTATTAATTTTTCTCCATCACGCAGTGCATAAAAAAAGGTTATTAAAACAACTAAAAAGTTAATGATTAAACCGGGTAGATCCAGGATAGTATTTGTTAATCTGTCAATTGTCGATTTTGTTATGGTAGTAAGTAGATTGCTATAGGCATTTTGTATTACTACAGAGGTCTTTGCTGAATTAAACAAGGGTGGAAAAACCTTTTTTAAAAGGCCTATTGTATCAAATGATTGAACTTTAGTATAAAAATCAAAAATCTGACTAATTAAAAGAGGTAGTGCTAACCATATGAAGACTAACAAAAGACCTAGAACTATAAGGCAAGTTATTAAGGCTGAAACTGTTTCTTGTTTGACTTTTGAAGTTATCCACTTATTGACTGGAAAGAACACGTAGGCAAGAATAAGCCCTAGGAGAATGGATAAAAAAATAGGTTTGATAACCAAAACAGTAAAAACTAGCAATAAACCAATGAGCAAGGCTGCAATTATATATTTAGTTGTATTTTCGTTCATTATATTTTAAAGTATATTGGAATATATATAAAACTTTGCAATAAGTTGCTAATCTTTCTTGCTAATTTAGACAAATTAGTATAATTAAGTTTTTAAAATAGGGTAAATTAGTAGAGATATGAAAAGAAGTGGTGTAATATACCAAGAAGGTAGGCCAAAAGAAAATGAGGCTAGTTGTTTGTTTGGATCTAATCAAAGATTAGTGGTTGGTGATCCGGCTAAATTAGTGTGGACTTGGGTATTTGAGGAAGTAAGAGAAGATGAGGTGGGCCATAATGAACGAAAGACTGGTCCGGTAGACAGACCACAAACATATAGAGCAGATAGTTTAAGTGCCCTTGTAGCTGAATGTGTAAGAAGGTTAAATAGCCCTCTTGAGGGAGTCACCACAATTGAGGCATATAGGAGATTAATTGGAGGAGTAAAAAGAATACCTGCAAAAGATCATGAAGTAGACAAATTTACAGAAGAATATGATAAGAAATCAGCAGAGAATAATAAGTACTAATTTTTCAAAACAGTTATTTTAACAAAACAAAAACTTTTATAAAGATCTTTTGAAAGATAATATGATGGATTCATTTATAAAAAAGATTTTTTCTGGAAAAAGAGACGAATTTGTACATTTACAGTTTCAAAAATTTAGTAAGGGAGAATTTAGAAATAAAGCTCTTGTTAATGTTAGTAAATCAAAAGATAATTATTCTATAGCAACAACCTATGAGTATGTAAATGAATTTGTGAGAAGTGTTGCGAGTAGAATAAAAGATGGTGAAAAGGTTAAGGTTAGTGGAGTAATAGTTTCAACAAGAAATTTAAGAGAATTACCTGAATTTAGTAAGTTATTTGGGAATGTTGAAATAAAGCAATTTATGGGTGTTAAACAGTTTAAAATAAGCACTGAGATGACTGGAAAAGAGATAGTGGGCTTATGTGATTCGCTTCCAAACTCATTTTTAGCCTTATCTTTTTCAATTGCTGGGACTGAATTAAAAGTAAAGCCAAAGGCACCTAAATCTGCAAAACCCAGTACTAGTGATAAACCAATTGTGCCGGATTTTTGTAAGATAAAAACAGGAGATATTAGTTTAGTGAGAGAGGTATTGTTTGATGTTGATGAGTTTAAAAAAGTCGCCATTGGTCATGATTTTATTATAACCGGTCTTGAAATACCAAAAAATGAGTCAGATCCTTTAAAAATGAGAGAAAAGACCATAAGAAAAGGAAAGATAGTGAGGAGACTGAATATTGACGGGAAAGAGCTAGTTAAGGAAAGAGACTTTGAAGCATAACTTTATAAATAGACTTTTTCTGAATAAGATATCAAAAAACCCACTAAATATGGTATTTCGGGTTTTTTAAATCGAGTTGAAACCAACAGCTTTGGCTGTAAGGTCAATTTGGCCAACAAAAACTATGGTAAGACTTGTAAAACCGAAATCAGAAATAAAATATGGCAAAAATATCCAGGCCACGAAGAGGAAGTCTTCAATACTGGCCGAGAAAACGAGCTAAAAAAATTTTACCTAGTGCAAACTGGGTGGCAATTTCTTCAAAAAATAGTGAAAAGGTGTTAGGATTTATTGGATATAAAGTGGGTATGAAATCTGCCTATGCCAAGGATCTTACATTGGATTCAATGACAAAAAACAAAAAGATTAGTTTTCCAGTAACAGTCATTGAATGTCCTTCAATGAAAATATTTTCTGTTCGACTTTATAAAAATAATAATGTTGTTGGAGAATTTTTATCTCCTACACTTGATAAAGATTTAAAAAAGAGGGTTAAAATACCAAAAAACGTTTCTTCTTCTGAAAATACAAAAAAACTTGATGATAAAAATTATGATGATTTAAGAATAATTGTTTATTCTAATGTAAGAAAAATGGGTTTAAAGAAAAAACCTGATATGATTGAGGTTGCTCTTGGAGGAGATAAGCTTGAGGATAAAATAAGTTTTGTTAGGGAACATTTGAATAAGGAAATAAGAGTTAGTGATGTTTTGAGTAGAATGCAGTTGGTTGATATTCATGGATTGACTAAGGGTAAGGGATTGCAGGGAGCTGTTAAAAGATTTGGTATAGGTCTTAAAGGACATAAATCAGAAAAAGGTAGAAGAAGGGCAGGAAGTCTTGGACCGTGGCATCCAGCAAGAGTTACATTTAGAGCACCACAGGCAGGTCAACTTGGAATGTTTTCAAGGATTTCTTATAATAGTAAACTTCTTGATGTGGGAAGTATAAAAGACAAAGATATTAATCCTGCGGGAGGATTTAAGAATTTTGGACTTGTTAGAACAGATTATATTATTGTGAGAGGAAGTGTACAGGGAGTTCCAAAGAGACCAGTATTGCTAACCTTTCCACTAAGAAAAACAAAAAGCGCAGATAAGAAAAATTATGATTCAATTGAATTAAGATAATATGAAAACAGAAATTATGTCAGTTGGTGGGGAAAAATTAAAAGAAATAGAACTTCCTAGTGTATTTTCTACTAAAGTAAGAGAAGATGTTATAAAAAAAGTTTTTGAAGCTGAGAAACAAATTCAACCATATTCTCCAGACCCAATGGCTGGAAGAAAACAATCTGCTTCAGGAAGAATCAGACACATAAGACATAAATGGAGAACTGCCTATGGAAAAGGAATTTCTAGAACTCCAAGGAAGACTATGTGGAGAAGAGGAACACAGTTTTATTGGATTGGCGCAGAGGTTTCTGGAACAAGAGGTGGAAGAAGAGCTCATCCTCCAAAGATTGCACACTGGATAAATTTTAATAATAAAAAAATAAACAAAAAAGAACAGGATTTTGCGCTGAATTCTGCAATTGCTTCTACAATTGAAGAAGTTTCTTTGAAAGCAAGATACTCAAATGTTTCAAATTCTAAGATTAAAAAATTGCCATTTGTTGTTGAGTCAAAGATAACTGAGTTAAAAACAAAAGACTTGCTTAACTCTCTAAGAAAAATACTTGGTGAACTTTTTAATGTTGCTGAAAAGAAAACTCAATCACGAGCTGGAAAGGGAAATATGAGAAATAGAAGAAACAAAAAAAGTGCCGGGGTTTTGATAATAACTGGAAATAATGAAAAAATAATGACTACTTCTTTGGAAAGCAAAAAAGTAAAAGAATTAGAGGTCGGTGATTTTTGGCCATTGGGAAGATTAACAGTTTATACTGAAAATGCAATAAAAGAATTGGATAAGATTGATAAGAAAAAAAGTGTGGAGGAAAAACAATGATAAAAAAACCAATGACTACGGAAAAAGCAATTAGGCTTATTGAGTTGGAGAACATTATTGTTTTTTCAGTTGATGCTAAAGACACTAAAGGAACAATAAGAAAAGATGTTGAAAAGATGTTTAAGGTAAAGGTAAGTAAAGTTAACATTGTAAATCGTGGAACAAAAAAAGTTGCTTATGTTAAACTAGATAAAGCTAATCCTGCAATAGATGTTGCAACAAAGCTTGGGATGATATAATGGGAAAAACAATAATTTCACAGGCAAGAGGGCATGGAAGCCTAACATACAGAGTTAGAAGAAAAGCATTTTCATATAGAATTAAATACCCTAAAGTTGAAGATGTTGAAGGAGAGGTTGTTAAACTTATTCACTCAGCAGGACATTCAGCACCCCTTGCAAAGATAAAGATTAGAGATGAAATATTTTACAATCCTGCGGCTATGGGAGTTTATGAAGGACAAAAAATAGCCATTGGAAAAAGTGAGAAGCTTAATGCTGGTGATATTGTTAGCCTGAAAGATGTTCCAACAAAAACACAAGTATTTAATATTGAGTCTCGACCAAGAGATGGAGGAAAGTTTATTAGAACTGGTGGAACATCGGCAGTTATAACTAATAATGAAAAGGGAATTGCTACGTTAATAATGCCCTCAAAACAAGAAAAGGCATTTAGTGGAGATTGTAGAGCAACAATTGGAGTAATTGCTGGAGCTGGAAGAAAAGACAAACCAGTTGTAAAGGCAGGAAAGATGTTTCATATTAAAAAGGCAAAGGGTAACTTTTGGCCTAGAACCTCTGCAGTAAAAGTAAATGCTATTGATCATCCGTTTGGATCTGGTAGAGGAAAAAATTTAACTCATGGAAGATTAGGTAAAATTCCAAGAACAAATGCTCCTCCAGGCGCTAAAGTTGGATCACTGAGAGCAAGAAGAACTGGTAGAGGAAAGGGAGGAAATAAATAAATAAATAAAATGACACCCGAAGAACAAAACTTAGATGAAGAGCAATTTCAAAAAAAGAAAGAATTCACTTATAGAGGAAAAAGTGTTGAAGAATTAAAAAATTTGAATATGAGAGAATTTTCAAAGTTTCTTACATCTAGAGAAAGAAGAACTGTGCTAAGAAATTCTGATGTTTTGGAAAGGTTCTTAGCTAAATGTAATAAATGCACTCAAAAAAATAAACCAATTAGAATTCACGATAGAAATATAATAATTGTACCGGCAATGGTTGGGCTTACTGTAAATGTTTACAATGGGAAAACATTCGAACCAGTAAGGATAATCCCTGAAATGATGGGGCATAGACTTGGAGAATTTTCATTAACAAGAAAGTTAGTAAAACATGGAGATGCTGGAATAGGAGCTACAAGAAGTTCTGCTTCCAAGAGCGTAAAGTAATATGGCAGATGAACAATTAAAACAGCAAAAGATAGTAAAGGACAGACCTATGAAAGAAAGAGCTAAGTTAGCTAAAGCACCTATACAAGAAAATAAAAAAGAGGCAAAGGAGAGAGAAAATAAAGAAAAACCTGTTGAAGAAAATAAAGTTGAAAATGTTAAACATGAAGAAAAAACAACTATAAAGAATGAAGAGAAGAAGGTAGATATTGTTGGAGAAGTTAAGAAAAAGAAAGAGGCAAAGGTTAAGAAAAGTGAGGCAGCTATTAATGCAAAAAATTTGAATATTTCACTGAAACATTCTATAGCAATCTGCAAATTTGTAAAATACAAAAAAATAGATGAAGCAATAAATCTTTTGGAGAAGGTGGTAAATAAAAAAATAGCTATTCCGTTTAAGGGTGAAATTCCACATAGAAAGGGAAAGATGTTAAATGGCAAAGGAATGATGTCTGGTAGATACCCTGTGAATGCTTCTAAAGTTTTTATAAGGCTATTGAAAGAATTATCTGCTAATGCTAATTCAAATGGCATGGATTTGGAGATAACAAAAATAATTGAGGCAGTTCCAAACAAGGCACCAGCACAGTACCATCGTTTTGGAAGTACACAGTTTAAAAGAACTCATGTTTCAATAAAAGCAAAGGAAATACAAGAGAAGAAGAAAGATAAGAAAGATGGAGGAAAAAAGTAATGGTAGAAGAAAGAAAATTTGTTAAGTTTAAGAAAAACGAATCTGAGATAAAAGAATTTGTAAAAGCCTATTTGGGAAAGGGAAGAGTTAGTAAGGTAAATATAGAATATACTCCCATTGGAGAAAAAGTTATTATGTTAACTAGCAAGCCAGGGTTAATTATTGGTCGTGGTGGAGAAAAGATTGAAAAATTAACTGAAGTACTAAAGAAGAACTTTAACTTTGAAAACCCACATATAGAAATTCAAGAAATAAAGGATGCAAGCCTTGATGCTCAGTCTGTTGCAGATGAAATAGCAATAAATCTTGAAAACGGCGGGCCTGTTAAATTTAAGTTGATAGCCTATAAATTATTGCAGGAAATTATAGGCTCTGGAGCTTTGGGTGTTGAAATTAAACTCTGTGGAAAACTTCCAAGTGCAAGAGCAAAAACTTGGAGATTTAAAAAAGGTTATCTTAAAAAGGTTGGAGATAGCGCAAAGATTGTAGATAGTGCAAGAGCTGTGGCACAAACAAAGCCGGGCACTGTTGGAATAACTGTTAGCATTTTACACCCTGATGCAAAAATACATGATCAAATAAACTTAAAAGAAAGGAGGGTTGTAGTACCTCCAGTTGAAACAAAATAAAATGGTAAAGTTTAAAGACCTATCAAAGTTATCAAAGAAAGAAATCGACGATAAGATAAAAGAATTAGATTTAGAACTAGTAAAAGCAAGAATTGCTGCAAGTAAGGGTGGAAAGGTTAAAATTAGAGAAACAAAAAAAACATTAGCAAAGCTAAATATGATCAAAGCAAGAATAATCAATGAAACAAAAAAATAAAATACAAAAATTAGTGTTTAAGTTTCCTACTCAAAGGGAGGAGATTTAAATAAAAGGCATGGATATATGTCCAAAATGTGGCCTGCCAAGACAGGCCTGTGTGTGTGAAGAAATTGCAAAAAGTGAACAAAGAATCCAGGTAACGACTGCAAAGAAAAAGTTCGGAAAACTGGTAACCTTGGTATCAGGAATAGAAAAAGGAATTGATATCAAGAAAGTGGCAAAAGAACTCAAGGAAGAACTCGGATGTGGAGGAACAATCAAAGATAATGTGATTGAACTTCAAGGAGATCACATGAGGAAGATAAAACCTCTGTTGGTTAGTATGGGTTTTTCGGAAAGCTCAATAAGCAATTAATTCACAAGAAAACAAAGAAAAATGGAAAAGAAAACAAGAAAACAAGAAGAGAAAGTTGGAAAAGTCCTAGCTGGGGCTAAAGAAAATATTGTAGACACAAATTGTCCAACAAGAGGAAGAAAATTCGAAGGTTATGTAATAAAGAAATTTGAAAATAGAGTTGTAATTCGTTTTGAAAAAGTAAAGTACATAAAAAAATATGAAAGGTATGTTAAAACACAATCAAAAATGCATGCTAGATTACCTTCTGAAATAAAAGATCAGATAAACATGGGAGACTATATTCAAATAATGGAATGCAGACCATTGAGTAAGATACTTCATTTTATTGTTATTAAAAAAATTAGAAATGCTGAACAAAGTTTAGATTTAGATGAGGAGGTTAGGGCAGCATGAAAGCCATATCTGCAAGAGTTACAAGGGGATTAAATGTTGGTAGTTTAGTGTTTGCTGCAGATAATAGCGGCGCAAATATCGTTAGAGTTGTTGGAGTAAAAAAAGGAAAGACAACAAAAAAAAGACAACAATCTGCAAAAGTTGCTGATTGGGTTAAAGTGAGTGTTCGAAAGGGTAAACCTGAAATGAAAGGCGAAGTTTTTGATGCTGTCGTTGTAAGACAAAGGATGGCCTATAGAAGAAAAACAGGAGAAAGAATTGCCTTTAGTGATAATGCTGTAGCACTTTTAAAAGATGAAAAAGGAAATCCAAAGGGAACTCAAATAAAGGGTCCAATAGCAAGAGAGGTTATGGAAAGATGGCCAAGTGTTGCAAAAATCGCAAGCATTGTCGTATAAAAAATATAAAATAAAGATAATATGAAACAAAAATTTTCAGCTCATTGGAAAGGAAGCAAACAAACAAGAAAGCAAAGAAAGTATAGAGCTAATGCTCCAATAACTTTAAAAAGAAAAATGTTGAGCGCTCATTTAGATAAAGAACTGAGGAAAAAGTATGGAAAAAGAAGCTTTCCAATAAGAAAGGGAGATTTAGTTAAAATAACCTTTGGAAAAAATAAAGGGAAAAAAGGAAAAGTTAGTGTTGTTAATATTCGAAAGTTTAGGGTTGCTATTGAAGGAATTCAAATATCAAGAAAAGATGGAACAAAGGTGAACCTTTGGTTTGAACCTTCAAACTTGCTTATACAAGAATTGGAGTTAAATGACAAGAAAAGAATGAAAGCTCTTGTAAGAAAGGCTAGTGAAGTTAAAAAAACAAAAAAGGAAGAAAAAGAAAATGCACAAAACAAGACAAAACATAAGTAGACTTTGGCCAATTCCTAGAAAGGGAACAAAGTACGTAATTGTACCTAGTCATAACCATGATAATGGAATTCCTTTGTTAGTTGTAATGAGAGATATGTTAAAAGTTGTAAAAACAAAAAAGGAGATGAAAAAAATACTTTTGGGAAAAGAAGTTTTAGTAAATGGTAACAATGTGACTGAAGAAAATATCTCGCTAGTTCTGTTTGATACTATTTCATTAAAAGCTGAGGGAAAGTATTACAGATTAATCTATAATGTTAATAGAAAATTCAGTTTGAAAGAAATAGCTGAAAAAGAGTGTGTGGAAAAAATAGCTAAAGTAATGAATAAAAAAGTGCTTAGGGGAAATAAATCTCAAATAAACTTCAATGATGGAAGAAATTTAATTTCAAAGGATAAGATTAGTGTTGGAGATTCAGTTCTTATAAATATGAAAAGTAAGAAGATAGAGAAGATAATGCCTATAAAAGAAAAATCTAAAGTCCTTGTGATAAAGGGTAAACATCTTGGAACTTCTGGTGTTATTTCTAAGATCGAAGATGAAAGGATAATTGTAAAGGCTGATGATAAAGAATTTGATATTAAGAATAATGAGATAATGGTGGTTGAATAAAATGACTAAAGAAAAAATAAACAAACAAGATAATCCAATGAGGAATATTGCAATTGAAAAGATAGTCTTATCTGGTAGAGGAGTTGATAATGAATTGGAAAAATCATTTAGACTTCTGAAAAAGATAACTAAGAAAAATCCTACTAAGAAGATAACTGAAAAAAGAATTCCAGGTTTTGGAGTAAGACCTAAAATGCAGGTTGGATGTTTAGTAACTCTTAGAGGTAAGGAAGCAAGCGACCTACTTAAAAGACTTCTAGCATCAATTGATAATCAACTCAAAAAGAAGCAGGTAACAGAAAATCATTTTTCATTTGGAATACCAGAATATATTGAAATTCCTGGGGAAGAGTATGATAGAGAAATTGGGATTATTGGTTTGGGAGTTACAATAGTTTTCGTAAGAAAAGGAAAGAGAGTTATAAGAAAAAAAATCAAAAAAGGAAGATTACCTGCAAGACAGAAAATATCAAAGGAAGAAATAATCAAGTTCATGCAACAGCATTTTAAAACTCAATTTAAATAAAAAAATGACAAATAAAATAATCAAACAAAACAAAACTGCGAGAATTCATAGAATTCTCTGGCACTCGCTTGTAGAGGACAAGCTCATGAAATGACAGCAAGTGATTGGAGAAAAATATACAGGCAATTAAAAAGCAAACCAGCGATAGCTAAAAAGTTTATGAAACATTGCAAACCAAAAGATAGAAAGATGGGTATTGCAAAGCAGAAATGTGAGAGATGTGGAAGGTATGGGGCACATGTTGGCCAGTATGGTTTAAACTTTTGCAGACAATGTTTTAGAGAAATTGCTGAAGAGATTGGATTTAAAAAATATTCATAGAAAAAATGACAAATACAACATTAGAACCAAGAACTGAAAGAGAATTGGGAACAAAAGATAATCCAAAAGTAGTTAGAACTAGAAGAGATTTATTAGAATTAAAAGTTGGGGATGTCATTAATGTTGAATTTGCTATGCTTCATGAAAATGTTCCTCTAGAGCGAGTAATTAGAATAACAGATAGTGAATTAAAAACAATATACAAAGGAAATTGTAGTGAGAGAGATAATTCTAAGGTAGTATTTAAAGGATCATACTATTTTTCAAGAGAATCTGGAGAAATATCAGTAACATTTAGATGTCCTGTAAACTCAAAAGTTTATCTGTATGATGAAATGTTAAAGGAGGCGGGATTATAATATGAGTCAAGATATCATCGCAGACACTTTGAATGAAATAATGAATGCAAAAAGAAGTCATAAGGACTTTGTAGTCGTAGACAGATATTCAAATTTATTGATAAATGTCTTAGAAATTGCAAAAAATGAAGGTTATATTAAAAGTTATAAGAAAGATGGCAAAAAGCTAGAGATAAAGATTGGAGATATTATGAAATGTGCTGCAGTAAAACCAAGATTTGATGTTACAAAAGAAGAAATACTAAAATACATGAAGAGATACTTGCCTGCAAGAGATGTGGGAGTACTTATTGTGTCTACAAGCAAGGGCTTAATGACTCATAAAGGTTCTTTTGAAAATAAAATTGGAGGATGCTTAATTGCATATTTCTACTGATGAACGAACATATTATCTTAAAAATGGAATTTCCTGAGGGTACAAACTTTGATGTGAGTAATAGTGTAATTAGTGTAAGCAAGGGAGATAAAAAAATGAAAAAGGAATTTAATCTAAGTAATATACATGCTAAAAAAGAAGGTAGAGAGTTGATTTTGGAGGCTAAGAATGCAACAAAAAGAGAAAAGACTATGATAAATACAATAGAAGCTCATATTAAAAATATGATTAAGGGATTGGATGAAGAGTATATCTACAAACTAGAAGTTGCCTATCTTCACTTTCCTGTAACTCTTGATGTAAACAAGGAAAAAGGATTAATTTCAATAAAAAACTTTCTTGGAGAAAAAAAGCCAAGGACATCTAAGATTGTTAAGGGGGCAGATGTTGAAGTGAATAAAAATACAATAACTGTTACATCCCATGACAAAGAAGTGGCTGGACAGACAGCTGCAAATATTGAAAAGGCAACAAAGATAAGAAATAGAGATAGAAGAAAATTTCAAGATGGTATATTTATTACTGAGAAATGTGGGAGGGCAATTTAGATAAAATGGCAAAGAAAAAGTTCACAAGAAGAAATACAACAAAATATTCAAGGCTTGGTAAAAAAAGAAAAAAATTGCAAAAATGGAGAAGGCCTAAAGGTAGACATAATAAAATGAGAGATTATAGAAAAAGTTATCCTTCAAGAGTTCAAGAGGGTTATAAAAACAAGTCTGATGAAAGAAATAGTATTGAAGGAAAGAAGATTGTAATAGTCAGTAATATTAAGCAATTAGAGAACATAAAGAAAAATGAGATTGTTTTACTTGGTAGACTTGGTAAAAAGAAAAAAGCAGAAATTGCAAAAATAATAAAAGAAAAGAATATTTCAGTGATTAATTTAAATGTGGACAAATTAATTAAATCTCTGGAAAAGATAGAAAAGGATAAGGGGGCTAAGAAGTAAGATGAACCTTGAAAGTAAGAAAAAATTGGCAGCAAAGACACTTAATGTTGGTCTTGAAAGAATAAAGTTCAATGTTTCAAGACTTGATGAAATCAAAGAAGCAATTACCAAGCAGGACATAAGAGATCTGCATCATGATGGGGCTATTACAATAAAGGAGGTTAAAGGCAGAAAAGCTAAGGTAGAAAAGAAAACTAGAAGAAGAGGGGGAAAAGTAAGAAAGAAGATTAGAAATAGAAAAAAGAATTATGTAATAATAACAAGGAAACTAAGAACTTATATAAAGGAACTAAGAGACCAGGAGAAGATAGACAAGGAAAAGCATACTAACCTAAGCAAAAAAATTAAAATGAAGGAATTTAAGAGTAAGAGGCAGTTAAAAGATCATCTAAAAATTTAAAATGGAAAGAGAAAAAGTTAATTTAATGTATGGAAAAGAATATGAACTATTTGGAAATTTTAATGGGGGATTTTTAAATTCTAAAACAATTAATGCTGTTTACATAGGATACATTCCTCCTCAAAGAGGTAATCACCCTATTAGTGATGGTTGGGGGCATTTGTTTTTTAGAGAGAATGAAGGAATAATTGAACTATATTTATCAAAAAATAGAGAAATGGTTAGATTATGTGATGGAGAAGATGATCCTAGCTACCCTGTAGGAATTGATGCTGGAAGAACAAATAGAGTAGTTTTAAGTAAGGAAGAAATAGAATATTTACAATGGATGGCTAAAAGACAAAATAAGGGATTAGCACTAGCTGCATAAAAGAAAAATGACAAAAATAGATAAAAAACGAAGACTTGAAAACAAAACAGATTATAGAGCAAGAATTACTTTATTAAAATCTGGAAAACCAAGAATTGTAATTAGAAAAACAAATAGATATATTAGTATACAATATGTAAAAAGTAGTGAAGCTAGAGATAAACCTATTGTGGGACTAACTTCATTTGATCTTTTGAAACATGGATGGCCAAAGGATCTTACTGGCTCATTAAAATCAATACCTGCTTGTTATTTGGCAGGGTATTTAGCTGGTAAAAAAATAGTTGAAAAGACAAAGAGTAACGAAGCAATAGTTGATCTTGGTTTGCAAAGAAATGTTCATGGTTCTAAAATTTATGCTTCGATTAAAGGTTTAATTGATGCAGGAATAAAAATAAAAGCAGAAGAAAAGGTGTTTCCCTCAAAGGAAAGACTGTCAGGAAAAGATGCTAACAAAGGAGTAAAAGAAGCTTTTGAAAAAGTAAAGGCTAACTTAAAATAAAATGGCAATGAGAAGACCAGTAAGACGAGAAAGATTGACTGAAAAAGAAAGAGAAGACAGAAAAGAAGAAGCTCTAGCTAGTTGGGTTCCTAAAACAAAGTTGGGCTTGATGATTAAGTCTGGAAAAATAAAAAATATAGATGAAATATTTGAAAAGGATTTGAAAATTTTAGAACCTGAAGTGGTTGATTCATTGATAAGAGTTGAAAGTGATTTGTTATTTGCGGGTCAGTCAAAGGGAAAGTTTGGGGGCGGAAAAAGAAGAGCTTGGAGACAGGCCCAAAAAAAGACTAAAGAAGGAAATGTGATTACCTTTTCAGCAGTAGTTATTGTGGGTGATAAAAATGGACATGTTGGAATGGGTTTTGGAAAGGCTAAGGAAACATTACCTGCTAGAGAAAAGGCAATTAGAAAGGCTAAGCTAAATATAATTGGCATTAAAAGAGGATCAGGAAGTTTTGAAGGATCTTCATCAGAGCCGCATAGTATTCCATTCAAAGTTGAGGGAAAATGTGGAAGTTGTAAAATTATGCTTTTCCCAGCACCTCAGGGAACTGGATTAGCAATAGGTGATGAAGGAAAGAAGATATTAAAGCTTGCTGGAATCAAAGATATATATAGTCAATCATTTGGACAAACAAGAACAACAATAAACTATGCAACTGCAATAATGCGTGCTTTGGAGAAATTAAAATAAAATGATAGCAATAATAAGAATAGCTGGGATGGTAAATAGAAATGGAGATATAGAAGAAACTTTGTTTAGATTAAAGTTGAGAAGAAAATATGCTTGCACATTGATAAATGAAACTAAAGAGAACCTTGGGATGATCAAAAAAGTAAGAAGTTTTGTGGCCTATGGTAAGATTGATAAAGAAACTCTTTTAGAATTGGTTAAAAAAAGAGGGCAACCAGTTGAAAAAAGCAAAAAAATCGATGCTGAAAAAGTTGTTGAACACCTAATCAAAAACAAAAATTTTGAAAATACTGGAATAAAACCATTTTTTAGATTGCATCCTGCTAGAGGCGGAATAAGTAGTAAGCAACATTTTCCTAAAGGAGTTTTGGGAGACCATGGAGACAAGATTAATGATTTAATCAGGAGAATGTTATAATGACAAAAACAAACAATCCACTAAACTTGAATGATGAAGACCTTGGCAAAGGAATGTTCTTAGTAGCAGTGATGGGTATTGTTTTTGATACCAAAACACGAAAAATATTAATTGGAAGAAAAGAAAATGATCCTCATGTACCAAAATTAAGTTGGTGCTTTCCAGGGGGAAGACCAAAGCACAATGAAGAACTTGAAGATGCAATAAAAAGAGAAGTAAAAGAAGAAACAGGATTGGATGTTGAAAGTCTTGGTTCTATTTTCACTAGAATTTTGCCTGAACAAAAGAATATCTTATTAATCTACTATCTATGTGAAGTTACTGGTGGCAAAGAAGAAATGAGTGATGAGTTTAAAGAATTAAAGTGGGTTAGGCCAGAAGAATTAGAAAAGCACTTCACAACATCAGTACATCCTCAATTAAAAGAATATATATTAAATTTAGGTTAAGTAAACAGAATACAATGAACAAATCAATAAAGAAGAAAAGGAAAAAAGTTGGAAGAATGCATGGTAGTCATACTCATGGTAGAGGTTTTAAGAAGAAAGCAAGAGGAAGCGGTCATCGAGGAGGATTTGGTATGGCTGGTACAGGAAAAAGAGCAGATCAGAAAAAAACTTTGATTTTAAATCTACCATATGAATATTTTGGAAAAGATGGACTTAAAGCAAAACCTCAGCGATATGAAATAATCAATGTGGGAGAATTGGAAGAAAAAGCAAAAGGAAAGAAAGAATTAGACCTGAAAAAGTATAAAATCCTTGGTGATGGAAATATAAATGTTCCTTTAACAGTGAAAGCTCATTCTGCTTCACAATCTGCAATTGATAAAGTGAAAAAAGCTGGTGGAAAAATTATTTTAGAAGAAGTAAAAGAAGAAATAGAAAAAGAAGAAGTAAAAGAAAAGCCAGTTAAGAAAAAGGCTGCTAAACCTAAAAAGTAAGATTATTTTTATGATACGGGTTAAACTTTTAGCAGAACATTAACCTTATAAACCTAAAATTCAATTTATAAAGATGGATTTAAAAGCAATACTAAGAAATTTGCCAGAGGTTGAAGGACCTTTAGAAAAGAAACTAAGTTTTGGTGTTAAGGCAAAGTGGACAATAATCGTTTTGGTACTATTCTTTATACTTGCAAATATCCCACTTTATGGATTATCTGCAAATGCTCTTTCAAGATTTGATAATTTAGCTGTAATCCTTGGAACAGATTTTGGAAGTATAATCTCTTTGGGAATTGGCCCAATAGTTATGGCTTCTATTATTTTGCAGCTTTTAGTTGGAGCTAAAATTCTTGATATTGATACAACTTCTCCAGAAGGAAAGAAATTTTTCCAGGGTCTGCAAAAACTGTTGGTTTTCTTTTTTATAATCTTTGAATCAAGTGTTTACGTACTAATGAGAGGATTGGAAGCTTACCCAAATTATACTTTTGTTGTAATACTTCAACTGTGTTTGGGCGGACTGGCGATTTTGTTTATGGATGAGATAACCCATAAGTGGGGTTTTGGATCTGGAGTATCTTTGTTTATTGCAGCAGGAGTCAGTTGGAGAATTTTCACAGCATTATTTCAGTTTATAAGTACACAGGGAACAATAGAACCAAGTGGTAAACTTTTGGTATTTATTGTTTCAATAATTAACGGAAACATGACCGGAGCAGTAATTGCAGCAGCTTCAGTGATTATAACTATCTTAATATTCTTAGGTGTTGTTTGGATGCAGTCTTTGAAAATTGAAATTCCTTTATCTTTTGATAGAATAAGAGGCTATGCTATAAAATGGCCTTTAGCCTTTTTCTATACCTCGGTTATCCCAGTAATTTTAGTTTCTGCGATGGCGGCAAATCTTCAACTGGCAGCAGGTCTAGTTGAAAAATGGATAGGACATGCAACTTTCCTAGGTTCCTTTTCATCAAGTGGTGTACCAACATCGGGACTTGCCTATTGGATTGGTTCTACTGATTTGCTGAGTGCATTTATTACAAAGAGTTTTACTTTTGATATGATCTTACAATTAATTTGTCATATAATATTTTACATGAGTTTGAGTATTATCTTTGCTATATTCTGGGTTAAAACATCTGGAATGGACGCACAAAGCCAGGCTAAGAATATAATGGCTTCTGGACTAACAATACCTGGATTTAGAAAAGATCAAAGAATATTAGAATCAGTTCTTGAGAGGTACATAATGCCTTTAACAATAATGGGTGCTGGAACAATTGGTCTTATAGCAGCCCTAACAAATGCTCTTGGAGCAATTGTGGCTGGAACTTCAATCCTACTTGTGATTATGATAATGTACCAGTTCTATGAGAGCATTGCCAAGCAACACTCGGTAGATATGCACCCTGCTTTAAGAAAAATAATCAAGTAGGTTAACTAGCTAAAGTTTAAGTAGAAGAAGAATAAAAAAGAATAATATGAAAAGAAAAGATAAACAATTATGTTATGCTTTAAGAGGTAAAGCATAAACTGCGAGAATTTTAACAAATTCTCTGGTCCTCATTTGAGGAGGTCAAACTTCGGATGGTAAAAACAAAAAACAGTATTATGTTCATAGTCATTCTGTTATTGATATCTATGCTCATTGCAGGACTTTGGGATAGTTTTCCAGTTATAAAACAAGTAGGTCATGCAATTCTTGATCCGACTGCTGGAAGATTGTTAAAATGGAACTTAGATTCTGGAATGATTATTATAATATTTATTATAACCTTAGCTACAACTTTGCTTCAGAAATATGGAACCGATCAAGCAGCGATAAAAGAACTAAAGAAAAAGCAAAAAGAAATGCAAGAAGAGATGAAGAAAAGTTCTGGAGACACTAAAAAAATGATGGAAATGCAAAAAGAGCAGTTTGCAATTATGCCTCAGATGATGTCTTTAACAATGAGACCTATGGTTTTTACAATGGTTCCTTTGCTTATTTTGTTTAGATGGTTTTATGATTATTTCAATGTACTTGGAGATTACAAATTCTTTGGAGTACTTGGTTGGTTTTGGTTATATTTAATTGGTTCAATAATACTTAGCATGATACTAAGAAAGGTGCTTAAGGTTGAATGAAAATGAAGCAAAAAAAATTAAAAATTTTTGAGTCCCACTTTTCAGGAGGTGAAAAGTGAAACAAGAAGAATATTTACTTGGATTGCAAATGCTTGAACAGCAGGCAAACCAATTTGAAGAGCAATTGGCTACAATTGATCAACAGATAGGTGAGCTTACAATTCTAAAGAATAATGTTAATTCTTTTGAAAAGTCTGATCAAAAAGATATTCTTAGTGAGTTTGGAAGAGGGATATTTATCAAAGCAAAGGTTGAAAAAAAGGAGTTTTTAGTTGATGTTGGTTCAAAAATTATGGTTAAGAAAAGCGCAAAAGAGATTAGAGAGATAATTGACAGCCAAATTAAAAAGTTTGAGGAGATTAAACCTCAGATTGCCAAAAGAATTGAACAGATTAATGAGGAATTAAATAAACTCATTGAAAAGGCAAAAAGTGAGGGAAGTGAGGATATGGAAGAGTCTGAGGCTGGAAGTAATGTAACTCTCAAAAAGACAAAAAAGAGTAAGTAATTTAAAGTCTAGTTTAGTTATAATATCTGAAAGGAGGTGAATAAAAAAGAGTAATATGCGAAAAATTCTAAAAGAATTTTAGTATATTAAACTCTTCGAATTTAATATGGTTAAAAAAGCAAAGGTTGATGAAAAAAAGAAAAAAGTTGGTCTGTTAGCTTTGTGGATTGTTATTGGAGTAATTGTAGTGATTATATTTGGTTTTGGACTAGTAAGCATAACTGGAAATGCTGTTAATAAGAGTGCACCAGTATGTAAAGATTCAGACTATGGATTTGACTATTCTAAACAGGGAGTTGTTAGATCGTGTAGTTTAGGAGTTTTCTGTAGCTCTTCAGTAGATTATTGTGTTGATTCAAAAAGGCTAAAGGAATTTGTTTGCAACAACAATGAAAAAGTAGTAAAAACCTATGACTGTCCAAAATATTGTCAAAATGGAGCTTGTGTAACAAAAATGACTCCGGTTAAATAATTTTTATTTTAATTTTTTTATAAATTCTCTAGGGCTTAGAATGCCCAAATCAGAAATGATTGCTGTAATATTTTTAGCAGGTATTTTTTCAAATGCTGGATTTTTTATCTTGATGTTTGATGAAACGCCCGGATTGTCCCAGACTTCTTTATATGAACGTTGTTCTAAACCTATTGTTTTTTTGGAAAACTTCCATGAGTCTCCAATAACATAAACAGGTATTTTATGATCCTTAGCTAGTTCTGCTATTGTTCCACTACCAACTTTGTTTACGACATCTCCATTTTTTAGAATTGCATCAGCTCCGAGAAATACTTTGTTAACTTTTTTAATATCTTTTTGGTGCTGTGAATCTGTGAGAGCTATGTTTAGAGCAGAATCAACAAATGTTTTTACTTTAATTCCAGCGTTACCTAATTCAACGGCTGTTTTTCTGCCCTGGTATAGTGGGCGTGTTTCAGTGTTGTAAACTTCAAAGTGTTTAGCGTGCTGTTTAGAATAGATGAGTGATTTTACAACGGCTGTTGAATGGCAGTGAGTAAAGATTGCATCGCTGTTGTGAATGAGGTTAAACACCTGTTTGTTTATTTTATCTTGAGCTTGGAAAAAGTGAGATAAGATTTCCTCTTTAGCTTTGCCTTTTGATAGCATGTGCAAAACGTTCTGCAGCATTGGTTCAGTTGGGCGAAGAGATTCTAATTTAGCAATTGTTTTTTTATTTGGAGAAAGAGAGTATGCGCTTATTGCAGCTTTTGCAATATTCGTAGCTCCTTGAATTTTTACAGATTTTATATCTGAGAATATTTTATTTAGCTTTTTATTTACTTGGTTATCACTCTTTTTCATTTTTATGTTGTTATTAATAACTTAATGGTTTTTTAGTAAAACTATCTTTTTTCTTCCTTCTTCTGTTTCTGCTAGTTTAGCATATGCTCTTCTAGCCATGATTATTTGGGCATCAATAAATGGCTTTAGCTCTTTCTTCCATTTATCTGGGTTTTCACGCACATAATTTGCCCATCTTTCAATTTGCTCTTGATGTTCTGTTCGCGTCATCTTTTATTCTTATTCTCCTTATGTCTTTTTTTATTTTTTCTATTTCAGCTTCATTTAAGTTGTCTTTGTAAATAATTCTTAAATGTTTTGCATCTTCTATATCTTTATCTGATTTTAAATATTCTTCCTTAAATGCAATGTTCATTTCAATTGTTGAAAAGTAAACATCCAGCCCGGTAAAGGGCAGTTTAATTCTTGTTGCAAGTTGATATTCATCAATAGAGTCCTTTGCCAGTTTTATCTCCATTTCAGGCAAAAACTCTCCTTTTCTTGTATATCTTACACTTGTATGATTCATTAGGTAGCTGGTATAGATTAATTCCGGATCTTTTGATTGCATGCACTCAAATTTATGTTTAATTAAATCGTTGTGAAGCTTGACAAATTGCTCTTTTGAGATTTTTTCTAAGATCATGTCTATATCTTCTGTTCCTCTGCTTCTTCCATGAGCTATTGCTACAAAACCTGAAACAATTATGTACTTGCAATGTTTTTCAACAATTTTAACAAAGTCTTCAACAAATTCGTCTAAAATTGTCTTGTCTGAGACTTCTCTTTTTGCCATGGCAAAAAGAAGGCAAAAGCATATAAATACCTTTTTCTTTGTTTGAGTAGTTAAATATAATAGTCGTTTAGACTTTTTATTAAGTGAAAGGAGGTTGATAAAATGAAAGCAAATAATATAAGTAGTGGTTTTAATCAAAAACAGTTAGCTATTGTTATTGGTGTAGTGGTTGTTGTTGGTCTTATTGCAGGATTTATTGGAAGTGGGATAAATAATTCTTTGACTGCTAATGTAATATCCGATTCTCAATATGGTGCTGGAAAAATGAATGCTGGCGCTGTTGTGTTAGAGGATAAATCAACAAATACTGCTTGGCAAATAACACACAGAGGAAGTGCTGCTGGTTATGAGGCTGGAGATTTAGCTGTTTATTATAAAGGTTGGGAAGGTAACTGGAGTGAAAAATTGTTATTAGACAAAGAAGGAAATATAATTACTTCTGGAAATGTCCTTAAGCCTGTACCCTTTAATTCCTATCAGTTATTAAAAGAAGGTGATCTTTTTGTGACTAAGGGGTTTTACTCCCAAACTTGGAAAGTTGTAAAAATCGATGTCCACAATAGCAGAATAAATTTCCAAGATATAACAAATGGTGGGCTTAATGTAATATCATTAAATGGGTCTGCTCGGGGCAGTAACGGAGATTTAATTCTTGAAGATGGAAGCAGTGCACTTGTTACTTTAGTTGATACTACTAGTGGAAGTGAAAAAATTACTGTAGGTAAAATTACTGCTGTTTCTAATAGCATATCTGGAGCGTCTTCTTCAGTTTATATAAAAAGTTGTACTTTTAGTTCCTCAAATATGACTAATGTAACTATGACTACATGGAAGAGTTGTATCTGCCCAAGTGGGAAAGCTATTGGTTGGTACGGATATAATTGCGAATATCTTGGAGGAAGTTGGGGTTGTAGTTCTACTGCAACTTATGGTACTTCAGGTGTACAATTCAAGTATGATGGAAGAGGAATAGCTTATGTTGGAGTATATTGTTTAGGATAGTTAATTTATTTTTTCTTTTCCTTATTTTCTTAGGAAAATAACGGCGCCAAGAACGAAAGTTCTTGAGCGTTTTTTCTTTTTGTTCTTGTGGGTTTTTAATTAGAATAGTTGTAAATATCATTATAGAAAACTATAACTATTAAACTCCCTGAAGATGAATCTAATGAGTTAGATGCTTTTGTAAAGAAAAGAAATTATCCCTCAAAGTCTGAATTTATCAGGCATCTTATAATGGAAAAATTAGAAAAGAATAGAAAGAAGAAGATAGAGTGGTTAATTATGGCTGAAAGATCTATGAAAGCTATGTGGGATAATAAAAAAGATGATGAAGTCTGGAGCAAATATCTATGATAAATTTTAATAGATAAACTAGATAGAGATGTATTGAAAATGTAAAGACAATCATTCGTTCCACTCATTATACTTCAAGGGGCTATAACTTATCAAAAGATAGATTAAATAGCTTTAAACCAGTTTTGATTTTTCGTAAGAACAAATTATTATGGTGTGATTTCAGATTAATTTATGATTAAATGCCTAAGAGCTCTCTCACTATATATTCTAAAATATAGCTTGTGATTGAGATAATCTTTATAAAGAAAATATCATAGCTTATTCTATATAAATAAAAATGGCAAAGAAAAAAGAGAGCGGTGAAGAAAGTGAAGGCAAAGCGATAGTTGAAGAAGAAGGAAAAAGCCTTTCAGATCTACCAGGAATTGGACCTGCAGCTGTTGCAAAGCTGGATGCTGCTGGAATTTTTGATCTAATGGGTTTGGCAGTTTTATCACCATCATCATTATCAGAAGTAGCTGGAATTGGCGAAGCTGTTGCAAGAAAAGCAATTCAGGCTTCAAGAAATATGCTTGATTTGGGTTTTATGGACGGAAGTGAATTTGAAAAGAAAAGAGAAGATATACACCATATTACCACCGGTTCAAAAAATCTTGACAAACTACTGGGGGGAAGAGGCATTGAAAGCAAGGCAATTACAGAGGTGTTTGGGGCATTTGGCAGTGGTAAATGTGTAAGCAAAGACACTGCCGTATGCTATTTTAACGATACAAGAATGCATGTTGAACAAATTCAAGAAACTTATGAAAAATATAAATTAAAAAACAAAGAGTATTTGGTTGATGA
The DNA here is from genome assembly GCA_041659945.1 of Candidatus Pacearchaeota archaeon. Lineage (GTDB taxonomy): Archaea > Nanobdellota > Nanobdellia > Pacearchaeales > GW2011-AR1 > JACPLR01. The sequence goes on from JBAZXH010000001.1 coordinate 143,977, forward strand.
AGGACATGCAGTTCCTGTGTCTACAGTAAAAGTGTTAGCCTGGCATAATGGAGAATTAAAAATTGTAAATGCTTCCAACTTGTACAAAGAGAGGGTTAGAAAGCTGTATGTTATTAAAACAAAAAGAGGAAGAATTCTTAAAACAACTGGAATGCATCAAGTCCTAAGTTTTGATGGAGGAATCAGTTGGAAAAAAGTCGGAATGTTAAATAAAGGAGATTTAATAGCTTCTCCAAAAGAGGTAAAAATTGTCAGTGAAGAGATTTATAGTGAAGATGATGCCTATTTTTTAGGATTATTTGCAGCAGAGGGAAGTTTTAATCCTTTTTCAATCTCTATAAGTGAAGAAAAAATAAAAGATTGGTTGTGTAGCTACATAAAAAATAAATTTGGTTATTCCCCAACAGTTAGAGAAGATAATAGAAGAGATAAAACTGTTTATGGAATCTTATTAAGAGACAGCACAAGAGTGATTATGGATGGATTGGATAAATGTAATTCTTCTAACAAGTTTATTCCAGAGGGGATCTTTTTATCTAATGAGAGTGTTATTTTATCATTTTTAGGAGGATATTTAGATGGTGATGGAGAAATCTCAAAAGAGAGTGTTTCTGCGACAACAAAAAGCAGTAAATTGGCAACACAATTAACTTATCTTTTAATGAGAATAGGTGTTTCTGCGACAATGGGTAACAAAGTTGTCAATGGTGATAGCTTTAAAATCATAAGGGTTAGCGGAGAAGATAGAGATAAAATGAAGAGTATAAAATTTAAAATAAAAAATTTTGATTGCAGGATTTTAAACAGTTCATATGGTTATCCTCAAAAAATTGTTGGATTTATTAATGAACTGTATAAAGAGAGTATTGGAGGGAATAGAGGGCGTTTAAGAAAAGAAGTTGGAAAGTTAAATTCAGGTTATGAATATAGGATTCTTACTGATTCCTCAAAACCAGGGGTTATAAACACAAAAACCTTAGACAAGATAGAGAATCTTTTTATTAAACAAAAAAAAGAGTTCGTTAATATTATTCACTTGTTGGAAGAAGAAAAATTTTCTATAGAATTATTAAAAGAATTCTACCCTAAGCTGCCTTTTGCTTTTAATAGTTTAGCTGAGAATATAGGAATTAAAAAGAAAAGCATTCAGAATTACTATAATAGAAAAATTCCAAATAGTAAGGTTGATTTGTTGAGAAATCTTATTTTAAATGAGTTAAAAACTAGAGTAGATACTATTTGTTTAGCTCTTGAATCAATAAATGAAATAAGACTATTTAGCTGGGATTGTGTTGAAAGCGTAGAAATAATTGACTATAATGATTTTGTATATGACTTTGTTGTTCCCGATGGACATTCATTTATTGGAGGAAATATGCCAACGATGATGCATAATACTCAACTAGCCCTATCCCTTGCAGTCAATGTTCAGCTGCCTAAGGAAAATGGTGGAGCAAATGGAAAGGCAGTTTACATTGATACAGAGGGAACATTTAGACCCGAAAGAATAAAACAATATGCTGCGGGAGTTGGAGCTAATCCTGAAAAAGTTTTGAAAAATTTGTTTGTGGCTAGAGCCTTTAATTCTGATCATCAAATGCTTTTATTGGAAAAAATAAATGAAATGGTTAAAAATGGTGAACCAATAAAATTAGTTATTGTTGATTCTTTAACAGCACACTTTAGAGCAGAATACTCGGGTAGAGGAATGTTGGCCGATAGACAGCAGAAATTAAATAAATATCTTCATGATTTAATGAAACTTGCAGAGCAGAGAAATTTAGCAGTTCTTGTTACAAATCAGGTAATGTCAAATCCGGCAATGATGTTCGGAGATCCAACAACAGCTATTGGTGGGAATATAGTCGCGCACGCATGTTTAACTGGAGATACAAAGGTCGCTCTTTGTGATGGTAGAAATCTATCCTTTATCGAATTAATTAAAGAACATAAACAAGGCAAGATAAATTTTACTTTTACTGTTGATAAAAATAATGAAATCAAGATAGCAGAAATAAAAAATCCTATGTTAACAATGAAAAATGAAGAAGTTATGAGCGTAGTATTAGATAATGAAGAAGAGGTAAGGTGTACACTTGACCATAAATTTATGTTAAGAGATGGAAGTTATAAAGAGGCTCAGTATTTAAAGACTGGTGATTCTTTAATGCCCTTATATTTTAAAGAAAATCAATGTTTACCAATAATTGAAATAAACGCTAACCATAAAGTTTTGAGGGTTGAATTTTTAAGAGAATTTGAAGATGTTTATGACTTAAGTATTGATAATACCCATAATTTTGCTCTTGCTTCTGGTATTTTTGTCCACAACTCAACATACAGAATGTATTTTAGACGTGGAAAAAAAGATTCTAGAGTTGCAAAGTTAATTGATAGTCCAAATCTCCCAGACAATGAAACTGTTTTCTTGATTACAGAAAATGGTTTGAAAGATGTTGAGATAACTCCTAAGGGTGAAGATTAAAATGAATAGAGAAGACTTAGTGATTTTGAGGTTTGCATCTAATACTGCATATGTTCAAGCTTGTAATATTGAGGATATTGTTGATAAAGATTTTGCTTTGGATTTTGAAGGAGGGAAATGGAGTTATAAAAATTGGGAAAATGTTTCTATTGGAACAAACAGAAACTCAATCGGACCTTATCCGGGAGAATATAGACAAGGAGTGATTGGTGTTTATGATAGAACTAATACAGAACACCTTGACGCAATGGTTCATGCTACAATAGCAGCAACAAGGACTCTTCAAAATGGATGGGCTTGTGGAGATGATTAATTTATAAAATTTGTAAGATTAAGAATATTTAAAAAGTTTAATAGTTTATTACACTTATGAAAAAAAAGTATGTAAAAATTTGCCCAAGATGTGGGAGTACAAATATTAAGATGGATGTTGGTGATGCTTCTGGTACTCCTTATTTGATAAAATGTTTAAATTGTGGGCTTGATAAATTTGATAAATTCCCATTTAAGGGACTTTTGGAAGTAGAGGAATCAAAAGCAAAAAAATTAAAAGAAGAGCTAAAAAGAAAGTGCTGATAGTAATTAAAATTGCTAATTCAACAGAGTAGAATTTTCTTATTTTTAAACAAAACTTTAAAAACGCGAGTCTCGTTTAGAAATTATGTTAGAGATGATAATAAACCCTCGGAGAAGCGAGAGGAAACCGTGGGAATTGTTTTTTGTTGGATTTGTTTATGCTTGTCTAGCAGTATTGCTGGTTAACTGGATATTTTCAGGAGACCCAGTTCTTTCAAAATATTCCGGGATATTAATTGTTACTTTTTCTGTTATGTTTTCCATGCCTTTTATTTATTTTACATTAAGACTTGAGGAACATAAGGACTTGGAAATAAAAAACTCCTGGAGACTTTTAAGAGAACATGGCCGAGCACTAACCTGTTTTCTGTGGTTATTTTTAGGTTTTATTGTTGCTTTTTCTTGCATGTACATCATTTTAGGAGATACTAATAACTATAAGGCACAGATTGAAACGTATTGTCAGATAAATAGCCCTACAAATTATTTGGGTTGTGTTGAAACTTATGGGGTAAAGGCGTCACCAATAACTGCAGAAGTAAGTGGTGGTTGGAATTCGTTCTTGAACATTTTTACAAATAATTTGTATGTTTTGTTTTTCGCGATTGTCTTTTCCATAATCTTTGGTGCCGGAGGCATATTTATTCTTGCCTGGAACGCAAGTGTAATTGCTGCGGCAATGGTTATTTTTGCACAAAATGATCTGCTGAAATTGCCTCTAGGGCTGGCAAGATATATGATCCATGGACTCCCAGAAATTGCTGCCTATTTTGTGGGTACACTAGCTGGAGGGATAATCGGACTGGCTATAATCAGAAAAGACTATAAAACTGACAAATTTTGGGACATACTTCATGATGCCCTAATACTTATCATCGTGGCTATGTTAATAGTGGTTGTTGCTGCTCTAATAGAAGTATTTATAACACCAAAATTCTTTTAAACCAAAATGACCAAATTCAGATGTAGAAACTGTAATTACCGGTTTAGTTCGCCAGTGGATGCCACAAAAAAGGCATGCCAAAATTGTGGAGAAAAGAACTTTATTGCTGCTGAAGAAAGTGCAGAAGACTTGGTAAACAGTCCAGATAAATAAAATGACTGAAAAAGAAGACAATAGTGCAAAAATAGATGAAACTATAAAGGAAACTATAAAAGAGTCTAGTAGTGTAATTGAGGAAAGAAGAGAAAAATTAGCCAAGATATTTAAGAAAAAGGATAGTTTTGGTTTGAATATTGTTGTCTATGTCGCTCTTGCTTTAATTACTATTCTGGCAGTGTTTATAAGAACCCTTAATATGAAGGGACTAAAGGATGTTACTACAGGAGCCTGGACTCTTGGCCCGGATTTAGACCCTTACTTATTCTTAAGATGGGCAGAGTATATTGTTCAACATGGTAGTTTGTTTGTAATGGACCCAATGAGATATGTTCCTCTGGGATTTAATACTGCTGGAGAAATGAAATTATTATCTTATATGATTGCTTGGTTTTATGATTTTCTTTCTCTTTTTATGAAAGATGTTACGGTTACCTATGCTGCAATTATATTTCCAGTTTTTATGTTTGCACTAACTTGTATTGCTTTTTTCTTCCTAACTAAAGAAGTTTTCAAACCTTACTTTGAAAAGAAAGTTTATCCTAATCTAATTGCTCTAATTGCTACATTATTTTTAGCAGTAATACCTTCAATTTTACCAAGAACAATTGCAGGAATTCCGGAAAAAGAATCTGCAGGATTTTTGTTTATCTTTTTAGCTTTGTTGTTTTTACTGTTATCCTATAGATCTAAGGGTTATAAGGGTGCAATAACTTGGGGAGCACTTGCAGGAATATCAACAGCTATACTTGCTCTTTTGTGGGGGGGTATAACATTTGTAACAATGATTATTGGAATTATCTTTTTTGTTTGTTATATACTTGGGCAGATACATAAAAAAGAATTTGCAAGTTATACAGTTTGGCTCTTATTTTTCTGGCCAATTGCTATGATTTTTTCAAATCGTTATGATGTTGGAAGTTTCTTAAGTTCAACATCAACAATACCCGTTTATACCACTTGGATATTAATCTTGTTTAATTTATATGCATATCCTAAGATTGCTGAAATAAAGTGGATAAAATCAATAAAATCAAGGTATCATATTCCAAGAGAGATTCTTGCCCTGATTATTGTGGTAATAATCCTTGTCATAGCTTCAATATTTGTATTTGGTCCAAATTTTATAATTGGACAATTCAAAGAGCTGTGGGATTCATTTATCAGAGTTCTGGGGCAAAGTAGGTTTTTACTTACTGTTGCTGAAAATAAACAGCCCCATTATGATGAGTGGGCCTATTCTTTCGGACCAATAATTGGAAATATACCTATATTCTTTTGGATGTTTATTATTGGTGCTGTTTGGATGATGTATACTCTTCTTAAAAACTTTGAAAAGAAAGAAAGGAGATTTTTAACAGTAGTGTATTTCATATTTATAATTGCAATAATCTTTAGCAGATATTCAGAAAGCAGTATTTTGAATGGAGAGAGTTTTGTAAGCTTGTTTGTTTATTTTGGAGGAATGCTCTTGTTCTTTATATCTTTTATTTATGTTATTTTCAAATATAATAGGGAAGACAAAAAAGAACTATTAAAAATTGAGATTGGTTGGATCCTAATGTTTGTATTTTTCTTCATAGCTATGCTTGCTGCTAGAAGTGGTGTAAGATTCACAATGGTTCTTGTTCCTCCAGCTAGTATGATTGTTGGGTATTTAGTTGTTATGAGTATTATAAACACTCAAAATAAAAAGGATGAAATGATTAAAGTAATTAGTTTTATCATTGCAATTCTTCTTGTAATTGCGGCAGCATATAGTGCATATGCGTTTTATAGCACAAGTAGGGATCAGGCAAGTGGATACTATCCGGGAGATTCATATCACATACAATGGCAAAAGGCAATGGGTTGGGTAAGAAATGAAACTCCTACAAATGCGGTGTTTGCTCATTGGTGGGATTATGGTTATTGGGTGCAGAGTATTGGTGAGAGAGCAACAATATTAGATGGAGGAAATACTTATGTTTATTGGGATCATCTAATGGGAAGAAATGTTCTTACAAGTCCAAATGATAAAGATGCTCTAGAATTTTTGTATACACATAATGGAACTCATTTGCTAATTGATTCAACTGACATTGGAAAGTACCCGGCATTTAGCAGTATTGGTGCTGATGAAAATTATGATAGATATAGTTTTATACCAACTTTAGGATTGGATCCAAAGTCAACAAAGGAATTAGCTGATGGAATTGTATATATCTACAATGGGGGTTCTCAGATTGATGAGGACATTGAATGGAATAATAATGGAACAGAATATATTTTACCTAAGGAAACAACTTATCTTGGAGCAATAATGCTAAAGAAGAATCTTTCAGGAGAATTTATGCAACCTGAAGCTGTTTTTGTCCAACAAAATGGACAGCAAGTCACAATACCTTTGAAAAAGTTAAGATACCACAATACTACATATACGTATAGTACTGGACTTGATGCTGGGTTTTTCTTGTTTGAAACAATTAGTACTTCTTCTGGAAAACTAGGCGTTAGTGAAAATGGTGGAGGACTTTACCTAAGTAGAAGAACAGTAAATTCTCTTTTAGCGAGAAAATATTTATTTGGTGAAGAGGGTAATTTTAAATTAGTTCATATTGAACAAAACCCAGTTGTTGAACAGATAAGAGCAAGTGGTGGAAACATAAGTGATTTTGTGTACTATGGGGGAAATTTAATGGGGCCTATAAAAATCTGGGAGATCCAATACCCTGCAGGAATCAAGGCAAATCCACAGTATCTTAATACAAGCTTTCCAGATCCAATGTTATCTCTGCCGGTAACAGGTTATTAAACTGAAAGATTAAATTTTTAAAAGGAGATTGGCTTTACTTATAATGGAAAAATTATTATTAATATCTCTTTTGATCTCGTTCTTAGCAACAATTATTGCTATGCCTTTTTGGATAAAACGGGCAAAACATGCCGGACTTGTTGGTAAGGATATTAATAAAAGCTCTTTAAAAGAAGTTGCAGAGGCTGGAGGAATAATTGTTATTTTTGGGTTTGTTCTTGGTGTGTTGAGTTATGTGGCGTTGAAAACGTTTTATTTTAAATCAAGCGATAATCTCACTGAAATTTTTGCTCTTTTGTGTACAATTATTTTGATTTCATTTATAGGGATAATTGATGATATACTTGGCTGGAAAATCGGACTTGGAAAAAGAGTGAGGATTGTTTTACTTATATTTGCCGCGATTCCTCTGATGGTAATCAATGCCGGAAGCCCAGGGGTATTTATACCATTCATAGGTTCGGTGAATCTTGGACTTATTTATGCTTTGATTATAATACCTATAGGTATTGTTGGAGCATCATCAACATTTAATTTTTTGGCAGGGTATAATGGGCTGGAAGCAAGTCAAGGAATTTTGTTATTATTGGCTGTGTCTGCAATGTCAATAATTACCGGAAGTTCTTGGTTAGGTTTGATTGGTTTGTGTATGGTCTTTTCACTGATTGCTTTTTTGTACTATAATAAATTTCCTGCAAAAATATTTCCAGGAGATGTAATGACATATTCTATTGGAGGTTTGATTGCAATAATGGCCATACTTGGAAACTACGAATTTTTTGCAGTGTTTATATTTATCCCCTACATTTTAGAAACAGTACTAAAATCAAGAGGAAGATTAAAGAAAGAATCATTCGGTGAGCCGCAAAAGGATGGTTCAATAAAAAATAAGTATGATAAGATCTATGGCCTTGAACATTTGGCAATTAGAATTTTAGAAAAAATAAAACCAAGTAAAAAAGCATACGAATGGGAAGTTGTGTTGCTAATTAATTTTTTCCAGTTGATAGTTATTGCTCTTGGATTTTTGTTGTTTGTTGTATGGGAAGTAATTTAAAAGTAGAATTACTAAAATAATAGTCTTACTTATAAGACAGATTAAGTGAAAGGAGGTTGATAAAAATCAAAATGGTGATGAAAGTAAAAAACAATGTTGTAAGCAATGGTTTTAATCAAAAACAATTGGCTATTCTTATTGGTGTTGTGGTTGTTGTTGGACTTATTGCTGGATTTATTGGAGCAGGGATAAACAATTCTATAATGACTGGAAATGCTTTTCTTGATAAAGGGCAGATTAATTCAAGTATCTATCCTGATAATGTGCTTTTAAAGAATAACTTTTGGATTGGATGGAAAACAGCTAGTGGAATACCCTTATCGATGATAAATCTAGATAAAAATAACATTTTAAGAATCGGACACCAATCTAGTGATGGGCCAAAAGCAGTTTCTATCTGGACAACAGGACATCCTAATGCTTTAATTGTTGATAATTCTGGAAATGTAACTGTTAATAAAACTATTTATGCCTATGATGTAATAATTAAGAACGAGAATTCATCGTTAAATAAAGGTTTAATGCTTTTTGGACAGGGAAGATTTGGGCAAGGGTGGTATGGAAATGCTAGTGAGGCAAAAATCAATAAGTTTATTGTAAATCTAACAAATATCCATGGTAGTTGCCCTGCAAATATAGCTGATTTTACAATTAATGGAATACATATAGATGACATGAAACTTGGAGAATGTAGGAGACTTACTTATCAAAATATTAAATTTTGTTACGATGGTGGATCCTGCGGGGGTATTCCGTCTGTTGGAAGTTATAGCTATACAATAGAAGACTTTTCTTAGTTTTCTTTTTTCTCTTTCTCTTTCTTTTCTTTTTTTTATTAATTAGAAAGATATTTAAAGATAATCTTGTTAAACTATTTATTAAGGGTTGTTATCTGTTGAGGTTTAATAAAAGATGGTGAAAAATGTAAATAGTTTTGGTGGAAAACGGTGGACTATAATAATTGTTATAATTGTTGTAGTAATTATTATTGGAATTATTAGTGTTGGACTTGCAATAAAGGTTTCACAGAATAATAATGGACTTTATAATTGCGTTGATTCAACGGGAAAGACTTTTGAGAGTAATGAACCTTGTAATAATTTAACCATAGATTCAGTAATAATTTGTAATAATGATTCTGAATGTTATGCATCTTCACAAAATTATTGTTATAATAATTCTGCTTGTGAAGTATATAACTATTGCGAAAATCCAGCAACAGTTTCGTCTAAATGTGTTAATGTAAACAACTCAAACAGTTGTGTTTTTTGCCCTTATGGATGCCTAGATGGAAAATGCATTAATACAATACCCAACTGTACCGACTCTGATGGAGGGATTAATCTTAAGATAAAGGGAGATTCTCGTGGTTTGTCTGAGAATGGAAGTATTTTTAGTGATTCGGATTATTGTACTTGGCGTACAAACAATAGTGATGACCCTATCATGTCTTGTTTTGGAGTTAACTGTAGCCTTTGGGAATATTATTGTGTAACGGAAAAAGTGCTAACTAAATACCCATATAACTGTCCCACTGGTTGTATTGATGGTAGATGTAGATAATTAGTTTTCTTTTTCTTTTTCTTGTTTATTTTTACTACTTAACTTAGAAACAACTTAAAGGTTGAATATGTAAAAACCTTTAAAGCCGGTTTTATTGATTTTTTTATGGACACTGAAAAACCAGCAGTAGAAGAAAAGACAAAAGTGAAGGCAAAGCCAAGGACAGTAAGCATTGTAATTCCAGCACATAATGAAGAAAAAAGAATAGGCCCTACACTTGAGGCCTATGGCAAGTTTTTCTCTGCTAGGAAAAAGACTGAAAAGCTAGACTATCAGATAATTGTTGTGATAAATAATACTAAAGATTCGACTCCTGAGATTGTTAAAAAGTGGTCAAAAAAGTACAAGAAAATAAAGACTCTTAATTTTGTGCAGGGTGGAAAGGGATTTGCACTTATTGAAGGATTTAAGGAATCGTTGCAAAATAAAAAAAATGAGTTAATTGGATTTGTGGATGCAGACATGGCTACAACTCCTGAAGCTTTTTATGACTTAATTGTCAATCTTGGAAATGATGATGGAATAATTGCAAGCAGATATATTCCTGGAGCATATGTAGAGCCTAAACAGTCTTTTCAAAGAATTTTTGTAAGTAGAATATTTAATCTGCTAATTAGAACTTTATTTTTCATGCCCTATAGAGACACCCAGTGTGGAGCTAAATTATTTACAAGAAGGGCTATTGAATCAATAATTGATGATTTGAGTCTATCACTCTGGGCTTTTGATGTGGACCTTCTTTATAATGTAAGAAAAAAGGGTTTTAGAGTTAGAGAATTTCCAACAGTTTGGAGTGATAAAGCATATTCTACAATTAACTTTAGTAAAGCTGGACCGAGAATGGCCTTGTCCATAATAAGGCTTAGAATCATAAACTCGCCATTCAAAGACTTTATAAAGGTGTATAACAAGATGCCAGAGTGGATGAAGATCCATCATGCAATAAGAAATTGATGAGGAAGAAAAGAATGGCTACAGAAAAGACTAAACTAAACATTGGATGCGGGCAGGACATAAAGGAAGATTATGTTAATATGGATTTTGTTAAAGGTGGGGGTGTTGATGTAGTACATAATCTGGATAAAACTCCGTGGCCATTTAAAGAAAATACTTTTGAAGAGGTTTATGCTTCACATGTTTTAGAACATATTGGCGATTTGACTAAGATTATGAAGGAGATTAGACGAGTTTCAAAAAATGGAGCTAAAATTGTGATAAGAGTTCCTCATTTTTCTTGTGGTGTTGGTTACAGAGACCCAACACACAAACGACTCTTTAGTTATTTTACAATGGAATACTTTGCAAATCCAAAAAATTATTATGAAAGACCAGAAAGCAATTGGTTTGTGATAAAAAAAAGAAAATTAAACTTTACAAGACTTTCCTATACTTGGATGAATTTAATATTTAATCCACTAATTAATCTTTCTCCAGAAATGTATGAAAGATTTTGCTGCTGGACTTTTCCTTGCTCGGAGGTCATCTTTGAGCTGGAGGTTGCAAAGTGAAATTAAACATAAAAGTAAGTTTTTTAATTGCAGCACATAATGAAGAAAAGGTTATTTCAAAGACATTGGACAATCTTCTAACCTTGCCCTACAAGAACTACGAGGTACTTATTGGTCTGGATGGTTGCACAGACAACACTTTTGAAATTGTAAAGAATTACTCTAAAAAATCAAAAAAGTTTAAGCCATTTATTCTTAATTTAAGAAGTGGTAAGACTGAAGTTGTTAATTTTCTTATGAAAAAAGCTAGAGGAGAGGTAATTATAATTAATGATGCTGATTGGATATTTAATGTAGAGGATAAAAAAACTTTTGAAGAAATGATTAAAATCTTTAATAACAAAGAAATTGGAGGAATTGCAGAATCTTTTCCAATAACTTATCCACTACGAGCTAATGCGAAATTACTTGAAACTGGGATGACTGTTCAGAATAAATTGTGGATGGATTATATTAAGAGTTTTTCAACCAAAATTGATGAAAATTGGTCGGTGTTAGATAGAGAAAAATTCCCAATGTTAGTTAATATATTTAGAAAAGAGCTTTTTAGAGAAAATGAGACTCTTGGTGATGATTTTGAAAGGTGCATTTATATTTTCTCTCAAAACAAGAAAGTTGTTGCAACAAATAATCTTCACATTCCAAGAATGATTTCGGTTGGTGAAAATTATAAATTTGGGCAGATAATCAGACAAAAGGAAAGAACAGCCATAGCAAGAAAACAATTAAAAAACAAATTAAATGGAAAGAGGCTGGGAGTTGGTTTGATGGGCTTTATTGTAGAAAGTTTGCCAGATCTTAGCATAAAAGAGATTTTTGGTTTAATTGTTGTTAGTTTTGCTTTTGTTTTAGGCACTATCAGAAGTATTTTATCGGGTAAAAAAGTTTCAACTAAAGAGGGATGGAAAATGAGGTTAGCAAGATGAGCGAGATAAGTGAAAAAACAGAAAAACCTAGGTTTGTTTTGATGTATGATTTTCTTTATGAGGCGGGTGGACTTGAAAAGCTAATGACCATACATGCAAGGTTTATTAAAAAAATGGGTTATGATGTAAAGTTAATTTTTGGGGATGTAAACCCTAAAATGTTAGTGGATAAAAATTTTACAAATCTGGAAGTTGAAGAATATGGCAATAACAATGGAAAGGGCTTTGTAAAGGTGTTTCTTAATTTGCTTGGGAAAAACAAGATAAATAAAGTAGTGGATAAAAATGATATAATTATTTCCTATTCATTTCCAGCAAATTTCACAATGAGAAAGTTGGACAATAAAAAAGTGTTTTACATGAACCACTTTCCGAATTTTTTATATCTTCCTTTGGGAGAGAGGTTTGTTTGGGCAAATAACCTTGGTAGAAAGATTTCTTTTGCTAGTGGATTAGTATTGGGATCGGTAATTAAACGAATTGATAGAAAACTTGTGAAAAAGAATGCTGTTATATTTGAAAATAGTATTTTTACAAAGTCTCGCATCGATCCGATTTATGGCATAGATGGAGTTGTGTGTTATCCGCCAGTTGGTGAGAGTTTTAAACCAAAAAAGACAAAAAAGGTGCTGAAAAAATATGATATAAAGAATAAGTTTGTACTTTTATCTGGTAGACTAATTCCAGACAAGAGAGTAGACTGGTTGTTAAGGGCATTTTCCATGATTAAAAATAAGGATGTAGATTTGATAATATGCGGTCAGGCAAGTGAAAAAGATCTTCAAAAAATAAAAGAGCTGGCTAAAAAATTAGGTATTGAAGACAGATTTAAATTTTTAGGGCTTATACCTTTTGAGGATTTGATTAATCTCTATGGTTTGGCTGAAGTTTATGCTTTTCCAGCACCAAAAGAGGATTTTGGTTTGGTTCCTGCAGAAGCAATTTCCTGTGGAACTCCGTGTGTTGTTTGGGGAGATAATAGTGGACCAACAGAACAGATAATTGATTCAGTAAATGGGTATCATGCTAAACCCTACCTAATAGAAGATTTTGCTTTGAAAATAGACAAGATGCTTGATGAAAATCTAAAAAAGAAAAACCAGAAAAAGATAGTTGAAAGTGCAAAGAAATTCAGTGAAAAGACACAATTTGAAATATTTAGCAGAGAAATTCTAAAGGTTGTTAATTCCTAGGCAGTTTTACTATAATTCTTAAATTCATAGATAACTAGGGCTGGAGAGTCTTGGTCATCAAGCAAGTACATCTTTATTGGAGTAAGAGTTTGATTATGTCTTTGAGGCCAGTCATATGCCCATTGTGGAGTGAATCCGGGTTCAAATACCGAAATTACCATATACTTTGGATTTACATTCTTGACTTTTATATCAAACGCGGATTCATTTTCATTGGAATTGTTAACATAAAAATCCTCTATCTTTCTTTCTCCATAGTAGGTCAGTTGGGTTATTGAGGCCGCAACAACAACGTCGTTTTTATTGGAGTTTTGTTTTATCCAAAGGCCTGCATCCTTAACTTGCTGGTATGTTGGTATTTTTATTTTTATTATAGCATCAGCATGAACAAATTGTGCGTAAACTCCTAGAAGAGTAAGGATTATTATTAAAATAATGACGAGTTTTTTACTTTTTAAGAAATCTCCTATGTACTCTGAAAAAGTAACTATTCCTTTTGCTGTAAAAACTAATAACCCTGTCATTAATGGAAAAAACCATCTAAACTCGTAGGTTGGAGGTCTCATAAAAAAGATAAAGAAGGACATGATTGATAGTATTATTAGCATGTTTAGAATATCTGATTTAATTTCAAGATCTTCAGAGGTATTGTTAATTGATTTTATTTTTTTAGAGAATAAAAACATATCCACTACAAAGAAAATTACTCCCAGCAGAAAAGCATAGAATAAAATTGAAGGTAGATACTGAACTGGTGACTGATAAATTCCATAGAAAAATGAGAGATTGCTCCAGGTAAATGGTGCGTGAGTTTGAAAGCTCTTTAGATAGGTTGCAAAGAAAGCATTATTTTGAAGTCCTAAGACAAAAAAAGCTATTATTCCTAGAGCAATTATTCCTATTGTAATTGGAAGACCTTTTTTAGTAAGAATCTTTGATTTATTTACTATGAGCAAAAAGACAACAATTGCTGGAATAAAGATTACATTTCCGGGCCTGAATAATATGGAGATTAGTGAAAATAGAGCGATCCAAATTATAGAATATTTTGGTTTGATAACCCATAGATCCTTCTTTTTTAGATAGACCTTAACTAGGATAAATATTGCTAAAAGTTCAAAAATAAGTGCTAGGTTTTCTGTGTGAAAACGATTGCTATAAAATAGGTTTTCCCAAAGAACTGCAATAATTAGTGTTGAAATAATAGCTATTCTTTTATCGGGGTACATTTCTTTTATTGTAAAATATGTAAGAACAATTAGGATCAGTGAGGGAATTAGTAGAATCAAGAATCTTAGAGCTACCTCATTTGAAATACCAATGATAAAAAATATTGATGCAAATAGTGGAAAACCTGGAGATCTAATGGCATCAAGATGGTAATGAACAATGCCTGCAAAACCCTTGGCTGCAGACATGTACTCTGCTTCATCCCACCAGAGTGGTTGAGAGCTGGTTATGGTAAAATAGTAAATTCTAATTAAAAAGGCAATAATTACCACTGCTAAAAGTATCAGATTTTCCTTTTTTTTAAGCCACTCTTTCAACTTCTCTTTATTAAACATCTCAATTAATACCTCAAAAACGTCAGTAATAGCTGGCTAGTTAAGTTTATAAAGTTTTTTTATAGTTAAGAGTTATGAAAGTTCTCTTGGCAAACCCTCCTTGGAATAAAGGGGATCGGTTGGGGGTTAGGGCAGGAAGTAGATGGTCCTATACTGTTAAAAAAACAGAAAAATCCCAAAAAATACCCTCCTATGTACCCTTTCCGTTTTATTTAGCCTATGCAACTGCTCTTTTAGAAAAGAACAAGATTGACGTTCTTTTGATAGATGCAATAGCTGAAGGCCTTAGTGATGAGGAGTTTATGAAAAGGGTTGTTGAGTTTAAACCGGATTTATTTGTTATTGAGACTTCTACCGGTTCAATATACCAAGATTTGGAATATTGCAGAGAAATGAAAGAGCAAACAAATGCTTTTTCTGTGCTTTGTGGACCACATGCCACTGTCTTAAATAAAGAAATTTTAGGGGAGAGCGAATTTGTTGATTTTATTCTACTTGGAGAGTATGAATTTATTTTATTAAATTTAGTTAAGGCTATGAAAGGAAAGAATTTTTCTAAAGTTAAAGGATTAGTTTATAGAAAATCTAAGAAGGTTATTGTGAATGCAAGAGCTGAGAGTTTTGATATAAATCAACTGCCCTGGCCAGCAAGAAAATTTCTTCCCATGAAACAGTATTCAGATACCTTTGGGTGTTTGGCAAGTCCTTCTGTCCAGGTTATAACTTCTAGAGGATGTCCGTTTAATTGTATTTTTTGCCTTTGGCCTAAAATAATGTATGGTGGAAAAAACTATAGAATTAGAAATCCAAAGGATGTTATTGATGAGGTTGAATTTTTAATTAAGGAGTATGGATTTAGGTCCTTTTATTTTGATGATGATACGTTTAACATTGGTAAGGAGAGAATACACAAACTATGTGAGGAAATAAAGTCTCGGGTAATTTTAAAAAATGTTAAATGGGGAGCAATGTGCAGAGCAGATACCTGTGATAGAGAAATGCTGGAAGATATGAAAAATGCTGGGATGATTGCAATTAAATTTGGAGTGGAAACTGCTGATCCAGAAGTTATGAAAAAGATTGGTAAGGATTTAGATTTGAAAAAGCTAGAGGAAACTATTAAAATCTGTAGAGAACTTGAAATAAGCGTTCATTTGACTTTTGCTTTTGGTTTGCCTGGAGAGACAAAGGAAAGTTTGAAGAAAACAATGGAGTACCCAATAAAGTTAGGAGTTGATTCGGCTCAATTTTCAATAGTAACTCCTTTTCCTGGAACAGATTATTTTAATGAACTGGAAAAAGAAAATAGAATAATAACTAAAGACTGGAGTAAATATGATGGTGCAGATAGTGCAGTTTTTAGAACAGAAAATTTAACTCAGAAGGATTTGGAAGATGCTCTTAAAATGGCAAATAAAAAATGGGCGGCATATATCATAAAAAGAAACTTGTTTAATCCAGAATATTATAGAAGACTAATTAAAAATCCGATTGGTTCTATTAATTATTTGAAAGAGTTATTTCTCAAGTAGCTTATTTTTCAATATCTGAAAGAGAAATAAAGCTTCAAATTTATGGTAAACTGTTACTATGTCAATTAGCAGGAATTTAAATCTTAATTTAGATATGTCTTTAAAAATTGGGCCAAAGGTTAGTGATAGACCGTTAACCAAATAGTTTTTTTCTTTAATATCTGTTTGAAGGTCTTTATTTTTGTATTTTGCGATTCTGCCCCAAAAAAGACCGTTGAAAATTGTTCTCAAAAGAGATTTTAGATCATCTTGTTTATGATGATAGACAAAAACATTATTTGAATAGAAAACTTGATATCCTTGTTTTTTAATTCTCATGGCTATATCTGCATCTTCGCCGTTTGTTCTAAATATGGGATTGAAAAGACCGGCTTCAGTAAGAGCTTTTTTTCTAAATGAACAGCATAAACCAAAGAACCAGTTAACTTCTGTTAGATTTTCTTTAGATGAGAAGGCTTGAGTCATGTATTCTTTTCTATATTTATCATAGACTGTTTGAATATTTGATTCGATGCCATGACCTCCAATTGCTCCAATTTTATTTTCTTTATCTTCTCTATAGAAATTAAATAGATTTTTTACAAGGTTTTGGTCTGCAACACAGTCAACATCAATGAAAATGATTATATCTCCTTTTGAATTTTGAATACCTATGTTTCGTGTTGCTGAAAGGCCTTTGTTTACGGGATTTTGAATAAGTTTAATTGTTTTGTGTTTTTTAGAATAATTTTTGATGAGTTCTAGACTTTTGTCTTTTGAGCAGTCATCAACAATAATAATTTCATCTGGCTTTTTTGTCTGATTTAGAACAGAGTTTATTGTTGCATCTAGGTATTTTTCTCCATTGTAGCAGGGAATTATTAGTGATATTTTCATTTTGATTTATTATGGATAGGGAGTAATGTAATATCTTTCAAGGAGTGGAAATCTTGTAAATAGTTCATGCATTGTATCTGCATCAAGGGCTTTTCTCATGACAAATGTTGCAACTATTGTATGTCTTGTAGTCCCGGTAAGATATGTTGCAGATCTTTCAATAAGGTCGCCTTTAGTTGAGGGATGGCTTGCTAAAAAGTCAAATAAATATGCTGGATAATTCGTATCTATTCTACCTTTTGGCCTTCTTAGCTTAGTTCTTTCAACGGTATATCTTACAGGATTCATAAAAATGCCAGATTTAGGGGTTTTATAAAGATTGCTACATGACTGGAAAAGTCATTTTATACCCGTTCTAGAGCCTCAAAAACTTGTTCTGATGAAATGCTGTTTACAAGCTTTTCGTCATATTGGTCTGACCTTTCTGGAAAGAACTCTTTGAGCATTGGTGATATACACTTAAATAACAATCCATAATCTTCAATTTCATCTGGGGAAGTGCAGAAAAAAAGGCCAACTGTAGGTTTTTTAAGTGCTATGGCTAGATGAAGAGCCATTGTATCTCCAGATACGACTTTTTTACAGAGATTGATTAGTGAGGCAAATTGTTTAATTGAATTTTCAACATTGTTTTGAAAGATTCTAATGTCTTTTTCACTAAAATGATTGATTAATTCTGAGATATTGTCTTTTTCAGCTCTTCCACCTAGCAATAAGATCTCATAGCCTTTTTTGTTTAATGTTTCTATGAGCTCTTTAATTTTTTCCACAGACCAGGATTTTGAGGGCCATCTTTTTGATGCACCAATATTTATACCAACTAACTTTTTAGTGTTTAGATTGTTATCCTTGGCAAATTCATCTGCATATCTTTTGTCTAAATCAGTGAGGTAAAAGAAACATGGTTGTCTTTTATACTCTAATTCGGCAATTTCAAACATCATTTCTTGATATGTTTTTTTATTGGTTTTTTTAAGTTCATCTGAAAAGGTAGTTTCCAGATAGTAACTTGCTGCTGAGTTAAATGGCGCTGGAAAACCTTCTTCATTGTAGTAGCCAAATTTTTCCCTAGCCTGAATAATTGAGGCCAGTGCTAGAGCTTCTTCTTCCAGATCAAAATTATATAACATGTCAAAAGTCTCATAAATGCCTTCAACTGGAATGGTCAGGATTTGTTGTATGTGTGGATTGTCTTCAAGTATTTCAAGGGATTCTGGCTTAGTTATCCAAGTTATTTCAGCATCAGGATATTTTTCTTTAATTCCAAGTAGGATCGGAGTAGTACGGACTACATCGCCCAAAGCCCCTAGCTTAATTATGCAGATTTTGTGAGTCATAAGATTTAAAACTAGAACAGATATATAAGCATTATGATAGCTAAATCAAACAAACTCAAAAACAAGAATAAAATTAAAGTTTACATTGCAAGTCCGCTATGTGTAAAGGAAGATAGGGATTTTGCTGAAAAACTTGATAGTTTATGTAAAGAGTTAGGATTGGAAACATTTCTACCACATAGGGATTGTGGTTTGTGGAAAGAGGGCGTAAGTTTTGAAAAGATAGCTAAGGGAGATATTGAAGGATTCAAGAATTGTAAACTTCTTGTGGCTAATTTAAATGGATTTAATATTGGTGCAGGAACTGCTTGGGAAATGGGTTATGCTCATGCCAGAGGCATTCCTATAATTGCAATAAAAACAGACAGAAAGCTGAAGGATTCTGTGGAAGAAGTTAGTGCGATAATTATGGGTTTGACAAAGATAGTTAGTTCTTTTGAAGATTTGAAAAGAGAGGTAGAGAGGGTTTTGAAAGTATAGTTACCGAAAAGTTTATATATCAATTGATATATGCCTTCTTATGGAATGTGAGCTAACAAATCAAATTGCAAGAAGCCCAACTCTAGATACTGTTAGAATGGTTGAAAAAACTATTGAAGAGTATAGTGGAGAATTTAATAGAACAGAGTTATGGAAAAAACTGCCAAAAAAGGTAATGTGGCAAACTTATTTAGTGATACTAGATTATCTTCAAAGCATAAATAAAATTGCAGTAAGCAAACAAGGAGTTTTGGTTTATATCTGGAGTCCTGAAGTTGCTAAAAAACTCATGAAAAGAAGGAGATATTAAATGAGAATAATAAAACCTTGTCAAATTGTATTTGCAGATGATAGGGTTGAAAAGAATTTTAATGATCTAAATGATACTGATGAAATTAAAAAATGGATAAATCGTGCTAAAGAAGATATCAAAAAGAATGCTTTTTGTGGAATTCCAATTCCAAAAAGATTGATTCCTAAAGAATATATACAAAAGTATGAAATCAATAACCTCTGGAAATATGACCTGCCAGATGGTTGGAGGCTTATCTATTCTGTAACAACTCCAAATAAGATAGAAATTATTTCCATAATTTTAGAATGGTTTAATCATCCAGAATATGAGAGAAGATTTCATTATTAAGCTAATCTAATCAAGTGTCTTGGTGGAATCAGTTGTGACTTCTCCACGCCAGCCATCATTGTAGGACTTTTTCTTTTTTAGCTCTTGAAAAGCTTTTTTGTATAGAAAAAGTCTTGCAAAATACAATTCAACTGTCCAGAAAAATTGTCTTATACTTCTTGGTTGGGTTATTGCAAACAAAGCTCCTTCTTTTATTTCATTAAAAAATGATTTTGTTCGAGGCATGTCTGGAGCAATTTTGCTTAGGTTTTCATGGGCTTTGATGTTACGAACTTTTTGAGCTAGCCAGTCATCCCAGTTATCTGGGTTTTTTACATAAACTTCAACATTGTCTAGATATTTTATTTTGTAATCTTTTTTCCAAAATAAATAGGGAATTATGCTATCTTCAGAGGTCTCCATTGGGAAGTCAATGATAACTCCTTTTCGTATGGCAAATAAATAACCTGAACATTCAAAGAATTTTTGTTCTTTTGAAAGACGTTTTCTTACTTTGTCAATTCCGGCAAAAGCCACAGCTGCCCAGTAGCCAAACTTTGCATTTTTATCATCAAGGGATGTTGGTTTGGCAGTTATGCACCCAATTTTAGGCTCTTTGAATGCTGCAATAATTTCACTAAGAGTGTTTGGTGAGACATAAACATCTCCATCAGTTAGTATAAAAATATCCTCTTTGTTTGATGAGCCATATTCTTGAAAGAGTAGATTAAGTGCATAACTCTTGCCCTCACCCGGATCAAGGAAAAAGTGAAACTTCTTGTTTTTTATTTTCTTTTTGAAAAATTCTTCTACTTCTGGAAATGGGTCAACTACGGTAATTCTGAATTTTTGTTTTTTGAGCTGTTTATCATTTTTTATTTGATCAAGAAAGGTGTTTACAGCTCTCAGAGTAGAGTTAGGTTCTTTGTAGGACGTTATTATAATATCGATCATGATAAGAGCAGATTTCTCAGCTTTTTAAGAATTATTGTTTGGGATAAGGTGGTTGAAAGTCTACATGAAAAAGTGAAGCAGTATGAGGAAAGCATACCATAAGATTAATACAATAACTGAGGCTTTTATAAATATCCTATTTGTTTTTTTCAGATCATACTGGACGGTTACTCCATTTTTTATTTGACCAAGCATTTGCATAGACATTTCCAATAGCTCAACTTTTTTTTGATCTTTATAAGATATGAATAATAGTTTTTCTGAGACTAGCAAAGAAAATATACTAACACTTGCAAATGAAAGACAAAAACCAATAACATATGGAATGACTATGGCTGCTGAGGCCTTTTGTAAAGAAGGTCCAATCCAAAAAGTAAGAACAAAATGAAGGGCGATTAAAACTGCTGCAGTAATACAATAGAAATAAGTGAATTTTGTTGTAAACCTAATAACTTCCTTTTCAAAAGAACTGTTTTTAAGCCTCTTAATTGCTTCTTTTTCTAATGCTTTTTGGTCTTTTTCTTTTTTATATTTTTTAAATAACTTATTAAACAGATTAAATAACTCTGGAAAGATGAGGTATAAAATAACAAGGCAGAGTATAGATAAATAGTAGTATGATGATAATTTTAATAAAATACTTATAATAAGATAAAGGACTAGTAAAATAATTACAATAGAAATTCTTATTAGAAAGGGTACTTTCTTTATTGGATTAACCATTTTAATCTAATTGTTCTAGTCTTAATAAAATTAACTAACATCCATGGGATACTCGGAAGGACGAATTATCACGACTTTTTCACCATTAGCTTTAGAGGCTGTTATGCGGGTTTTTTGTGTGCCCTGTTTGCCTATGCCTGAAATCTCTATATTTTCAACTATTAAACTCTCTCCGCCTATGCTAATTTTATCTCCTTTTTTAAGGTCTTTTGCTTGTTTCTTTACCATCTTCTAAAAACAAGATTAAACAAACTTTTAAAGTTTGTTCTACTCTAGAAAACATGAAAAATACAAAAAATGCCATAGTTTTATGTTCTGGAGGATTGGATAGTGTTGTAACTGCTAGCTTTGTCAAGAAAAGTCTTAGCTATGACAAGATAAAAATTCTCTTTTTTGATTATGGGCAGAAAACTCTTTTGCAAGAAAGAAAGGCTTCAAAATATTGTGCAAAAGTGGTTAATGGAGAATTTATCGAAATTAAGTTAAAATGGCTAAATGAAATTTCTAATTCTTTGATTAATAAATCTGGGAAGGTAAAAACGAAACAACTTTCTAGAAAAGATCTAAAAGATACAAAAAAAGAAAGTGATAAGTATTATGTGCCATGTAGAAATACTATTTTTCTGGTGCATGCTTTGGCTTTGGCTGAATCGCTTTACATTAAATCAAAAAAGCGAGATATTAATGAAATTTTTATTGGATTTAAGTGCGAGGGAAAGGAAAGCTACCCAGATACAACTCAGGAGTTTGTTGAAGAAATGAATAAACTCTCTAAAATTTCGTGCAATAAACACTTTAGGATTATTGCTCCGCTAATAAAAAAGGATAAGGAAGACATTGTACTGCTTGGTAAAAAGTTAGGTGTTGAAATGGAAAAGACCTGGAGTTGTTATGTTGGAAATAACCCTACAAGGCAGTGTGGAAAGTGTCTAGCTTGTATGTTAAGAAAAGAAGGATTTTATTGGGCAAATGTTAAGGATAGGACTAGGTATGAAAGTTAAATTTTAAAAATTAGAATAAGTTCTCAAGCTTTTTAACTAAAACATCCCAGCGAAATTTTGTAACAGACTTTTTTGCTTGATGTTTAATTTTGTTAATGAGCTTTGAATTTTTTGAGTTTGTGGCAAATTCTATTTCATCAGTCAATCCTTGGGGATCTTGGATGTTAAATAAAAAACCATTTCTGGCGTTATCGATTATTTCTTTTCCACCCTGAGTTAGAGAAGAGATAACAAGTTTTTCACGAGCCATAACCTCAATTAAAGCTTGAGGCATTGCATCTCTTTTGCTTGACAAAACAAATATTTTTGCTGAGTCAATTTTCTTTATTTTTTGTTTTAAATCGTATACTGGCTCACCGAATACTACTTTATTTGTTAAGTTTTTTTGTTTAACGAGAGTTTTTAGTTTTTCCAGATAGGCTTGTTCGGCTGGACCAACAATTTCTAAAATGATATTCTTTTGACGAAATATGCTATTTCTTTGCATTAAATTAAATGCCTCAATTAAAGTTTCAATATCTTTAATTGGAGAAATTCTTCCAAAGAAAAGAATTTTGTTTTGCTCTTTTTCTTTTGATTTTTGAGAAAAGAATTCTTTCGGAATGCCATTTGGTATGTAGACAACTCTATCTTTTTTGACGTTTAAGTTTTCCAGATAGGGTAATTCCCACTGGGTTATGGCAATAATTTTGTCAAATTTTTTCAGATTTTTAGGACCGATGGAGTTATCGTAGATTCTAACAATTATTTTGGCAAAAAATGAGCGAGTGGAATCATCTTCAACAAAGGGAGCATGGGTAACTAAAAAACACTTGCAATTTATGTTTTGTTTTCTTAACTTTTTAGCTAGATCCAGAGCTTTAAGTGTGTGAGGATGGCGGTAAACATGGGCAATGATTATATCTGGTTGAAATTCAAGAGCTTTTTGCATTGCTTCTTTATTAAACCATTTCATAAAGCTTTCCCCTCCGAGTTTTTTAAATGGAAAACGCATTATTTCTATGCCCTCAAAATTATCCGTTTCAGGAGCAATCTGATTTGAACCTTTTGTGGCTTTTGAAGAGAATACAATTACCTTATGGCCTTTTTTTGTGAGCTCTTTAGACTCTTGAAAAACTCGAGTCCAGACTCCGCAGGCTCCTGCTGAGAAGTTTGTAAGTTCTAATATCTTTTTTGGGGTTGGCATTGTTTTAACAACTAAAAGACTGTATATAGGTTTATAAATTGTTCAAATTTATAAAGACTATGGGTATAAAATACATTTTCAAGGAATTAAAGTACTATAAACGACTTGATGGTAGTCCTAAAAGGATGATTTACAAGTATCTATTCTCAAAAACTCCTTTGGCCAAGCTAACAAATACGAAAATTTATAATTTCTTTTACAAGAAACGGATGGATAAATTTACACGAGAACACAGACCAACTATACTTCAAATAGAGAACACAAATGCCTGCAATGCTAGGTGTATAATGTGCCCGCATAACCTAATGAAAAGAAAGCAGAAAGTTATGAGTTTTAAGAATTTCAAAAAAGTAGTGGATGAGGCAATGGTTAATTATGGCAGCCTTAGAATATTAACAATAACGGGTTTTGGAGAGTGTTTAGTTGATAGGGGTATTGTTGAAAAGATAAAGTATGTTAATGAGAAATATCCTCAACTAAAAATAGACCTTTTTACAAATGGGGCTTTGTTAAAAAAGGAGATTAGTGATCAAATTCTAGATCTGAGTATTCATAAAATTAATTTTAGCATAAATTCAACTGAAAAAGGTTACAAAGATATAACTGGTTTGGACTATCAAAAAGTAAGGGAAAATATTCTTTATTTTTGTAATAGGAAGAAAGAAATGAAAAAGATATATCCTCTGGTTAATTTTTCCCTAATGATATTAAAAGAGAATAAATCAGAAATAGATGCTTTTATAGCTGAATGGTCTCCATACGGAGATTCGGTGATGACTTACCTGCCATTGGAATGGACAGGAAATAAAAAAGTAGAAACTGGAGAAAAACCTCCATTTAGAGAAAAAAGATGGGCTTGCATACCCCTTTGGCAAAATATAATGGTGGATGTTGATGGAAATATCATAATGTGCTGTCAGGATTATGAGTCGAAAATTAAGTTTGGAAATATTCTTAAAAAACCTATAAAGGAAATAATGAATAGTCCAAAGTTCCAGGCTATAAGAGAAATGCATAAGAAAGGAAACTTTTCAATGGATCTTTGTAATACTTGTGATAACTGGATTAATTCTAGTTTGTGGTGGTGGGTTTATAACTAGATTTGTTGATTTTGTATGTATTCCCCTATCTGTCCTGGTGCTCAACCCTAATAAAAGCATTTATAGTTAGAATGGACTTGCAGAACTATAGAATTCAGATATATGTCCTTTTTTACAACGAGAGAAATAGGTAAAAAAACAAGTACCTTTTTCAAAAAAATTAAATCTATAGATTTTTGCAAATCTCTCACAAGTTTTGCACTTTCTTGGTAAGCTGTATATAATGGTGGCAATTAGAAATAAAAATGCAAGAATCAAATAGTAAAAATTAGCTTTAAAGGTTAGTAATAAAACAATAACCAGAGAGAAAAGTATCAAATAAAAATATGGTCTTTCAAATAAGGTAATCTTTTCTTTAATATACTTATTATTCTTTTTCATATTATTTATATGATTAATTAACTTAAAAAGTTAACCCTTTTCCCCAACTAAAACTAGCGCATAGCCAAAATGGTCATCGAAGATTGTTGGTTTTTCTTTTTTTATGTTTGATGAGCTTGTTGGTTTGTGGCTTAACTTTTTAATTAGAAGAATTGGATTGATAAACCTAAAAGAGTCTGGAAAGGAACTTCCAATAAACGAGACTTTTTTGAAACTAAGAGAGTTGCATATTTTCAGGAATTCAGACCTTGAAAAGGGATATTCTTCACCAAATTTCCATTTTTTTAAAATGCCTAGGATTATTTTGTTTAATCTATAGGGAAGATTTGCTTTGTTTGGAACAGAAATCAGCACAAGACCTTTATCATTAATTAAATCAAAATGAGATTTGATTATTTTGGTTCTTTCTTCTCCAGTAAAATGTTCAGCCAAACCAAATGACATTGACAGATCATACTTTGATGAAAGATTCTTTTTAAGGTTTAGAGCATCTGCGAGAACAAAACGCGCTTTTAGTTTGTTCTTTTTAAAGAGTTGTTTGCTTCTATCTAGGGCATTTTGTGAGTAGTCGAGAATTGTGACTTTTGAACCGCGTTTTGCAAAGAGTATGGCGTTTATCCCGGCACCAGCACCAATTTCAATTACTTTTAAATTTTTAAAGTCAAATTTTTCATTGACTTTTTTTTCTATTTTTAACCATCTAACTGAAGCTTCTTCTTTTTCAATTGATAAAAAGTCTTCTTGCTCAGATCTTTCATCCCAAAGATCATCCCATAGTTCAGGAGTATTTTTTTCCATTTTCGTTTTTCTTTTCTTGAAATTTATCAGTTACCAGTAGGCATCAGTTAACTTTAGCTTTCTCATTAGAATATTTTTTGATTTGGAAACAACAAATCTATAATGCCCGGATGAAAGCATTCTATAAGTTTTTTTGAGATAGGTTAGTGAGTCCTTTTTACTGAATTCTTTAAGTATTTTCATAAGATATTCTGTTGGCACATCACTTACATTTATATCTCCAGTTTTTTTTGAAAAGAACTTTTTCCATTCTTCAATTGTTTCGGGTCTTGTTATTAGTTTCTTTTTAAGACAATATTCAAATAAGCTAGATCCGGGATAGGGCATGAATATGTTTATGTTAAATGCATCGGGTTTGTTCTTTCTTATAAACTCTGCTGTTTGATCAACATCTTCTTTTTTTTCAGTTGGAAGCCCGATCATAAATGCCGCATCTACAAAAATCCCGTATTTTTTGCATTGTTTAATTGCATCGGCATTTTGTTGAACAGTTACATTTTTTTGTATAAAATCTAACATTCTTTGACTTCCAGATTCAACTCCAAGTTGAAGAGCCCAGCAACCAGCTTTTTTTAGTGCTTTCATTATTTCATCTTGAGTAAAGTCAACTCTTTGGTAGGCGTGAAAAGCTACATTATATTTTGAAAGGCCCTCACAAACATCAAATGTTCGCTTGGACATTGTTGCAAACATATCATCAACAATCATGAATTCTTTTATGTGATATTTATCCACTACTCCGGTAATCATATTAAGTGTTTTGTTTGCATCATAGTACCTAACACACTTATTCTTAACAACTCTGTTCCAATAGTATTCATTATAACAAAAAGTACAATTTCCTGGGCAACCTCTACTTGTTGTAAATATTGTTAAAGGATATTTTTTAACATGAATTAAAGAATAGTCTGGAGCAGGATAATCATTTAAGTTAATTAGTCCCCTTACTGGATTGTAATTTACATTTTTTAACTTTGAGAAGTCTTTTTTCTTTTTGTCAATTAAACTTCCCATTTCTATGAGAACTTCTTCTCCTTCACCGCGGACAATGTAATCTATGAACTTGCAATCAAGAAGAGACTCTGGATCGGCAGTTGCATGAACTCCACCAATTACTACAATTGCTTTTGAGTTGTTTTTTACTATTTCTGCAACATTAATTATGTCCAGAAGCATAAAACCCGTCATGGAGGTCATACCAACAATGTCTGGATCAAAATTTCTTAAAGTTGATAAAAGAGATTCATCGTTCTTGTCAATATTTCTATCTAAAACTTTGACTTCATTGTTCTTTGATAAAAGAGCAGATCCAAGAGTAATCTGAGCTAGAGGTATCCAAGGAATCTGATTTGTTCCGTATTTTGCTTGGATTAGTAAAAATTTAGCCATCTTTTTTTGTTAAAATCTTTATAATTCGGTCATACTCTTTTCCAACATCTTCCCATGTTGAAACTTTCATCTTTTTAAGATTTGAAGATATTTTAAGTGCAAGATCTTTTTCTTTTATAAATCTGTCTACACCTTCATTCATATCAGCTGTTAAATACGCTGTGTCCATATGTCTTAGAACATAATTTATTCTTCCATTAAAAGCTAGCATGGGCATTCCCAATGCCATAAATTCAAACATTTTAAGAGTAGAATCTTGGTCTGATGTTATTACGGCAATGTCACAGGCTTTAGTGTATTGAATTGCTTTTTCATGGGACATTTCTGGCAGGTAAATAACATTTTCAGGGAGATCTTTTATTACTTTTTCACCATATTCTTTTCCAATTATATATAGAACACATTGTTTGCCTTTTACTGCATTAATTATTCGATCAACTCTTTTGTATGTATTAACATCACCTAAATAGATGAATTTTAGTAGCTTTTTTTGTTTTTGGTTTAGCTCGGGTAGATGTGATTTTTTTATTTGTTTAATTTCTTCTAAATACCCATGAGGTAAATATTGAGTTTTAATGCCGACTATTTCTCCAACATTATTTAGGAAAAAGCTTGGAGTTGTAACATAATCTGCTTTTTTTGCACAGTAGAATTCTATAAATGCACACTTATCAGGCCCCCATTTAGCTCCCATTGTTTCGTGAAAATAATCGCCCCAGTAGTAGATAATTGGTTTTCTTATTAGACCAATTCTTTTGAAAATTGTTGGTAAAATGGCTATTATTCCTGAGACAATCATAACATCTGGCTTAAACTTAAGATACTCCCAGTAAAAAAATGGCCAGCTTTTCTTATGGATTATGTTCACTTTATAACCCATTTTTTCAAGGTAAAATGGCACAAAGTGTAGATGTGCTTTTCGTTTTTCGTGAAAATCGCCCGGAATATGACTGATAAACTGAACTTTCATGTTAAAGTGGATTTTTTGGTCTATTTAAGAATTATGGTTTTGTTTGTACTAGGTATGTAAAAAATTATACAGTTAAGAAATGAAAAAGCTTAAAATAGGTCTAATATTAGATTCTTTATGAGAAAGGGGTTGATAATCCTATTAGTAATAAGTGTAATTGTGGTTTTAGTTATTTTAGCAACTATTGTCTTTTTTGTGTTTATACCAGATAAATGTGACGAAAAAACCCAATATAAATCAGGTTCAAAATGTATTGAATATTCTTGTTTGGATGATTCTAATTGTAACGATAACAACCCTAACACAATAGACTCTTGCATTAAACATTCTGTAAATGTTCTTGATTTAGATAATAGATGCATAAACAAGTTAATTTTCTGTAAGGCAGATGAGTATTTAGAAAGGGGGCAATGCAAAAAATCATTATGTGCCAAGAATGAATCTTGGAAAACAGGAGTTGAATCGGTACCCAGTTATTTAGAATATCAAGCCAAGGTATCAATTTTAGAAAAAGCGCTTAATTGTACTTGTGAAGACCAAAATTGTGGTTCTTGTAGAATAGATGGATTAAGTTGGTATGAATTTTATTACTTAGGGGATAAGTTTATTGTAACACATGAGTGGGATGATGAAAATAACAACGCAGTAATTGAAGCATTTGAATATTCTTTAGATGGGAAAAGAGGTGTTTTACTTTGTGCACAAACTTCTCTGCAAGATTCATCACAAACCTGTCCAGTTATCAAAGCTAATGAAAATAATAGTGTGAGCGTTAACATGTCAAAAAGTTATTATGACTTGAGAAAGGAAATAGTAAAAAGACTTTCAGGAGTAAATAGAATTGAGAATATCATTTTTGATATTTATGTTGAAAATAGGATATTAGAACCTGAAAACAATATATCAGATATTTATACAGAATTATCTCATGATGAATTGGAGATGAATGTTAAAGATAACATCATCTATTTTGAGATTGAGGGTGGAGAGATATTATCAATCTATACTACTTCTATTGAAAACTTAACCACAAGTTTGTTATGTGAAGACACCTGGAACATTGGAGGTGGAGGTAGTCATTCAAATCCTTCTTGTAAAATGCCTATAGATAGTATTTCAGCCATTGATTACTTAAATTTAATAAAAAGCAAATGTTGAATTAGAATTAATAGTTTAAACATTAGGAGTTAATGGTTTTTGTTATTGTTTGTGTTGAGGGTTAGATTCTGGTAAATCATTTTAGTAAGAACTTCTGCTCCTTTTGAGTTTAGATGATCACAGTCTCCAAAGTAGTCTTCATGGTTGAAGAAGGATTCTTGATAGTCAAGAATTTTGTAGTTTCTGGTTGTCTTGTTTAGATCGGAAAGTATTATGTTATAGTACTGTGTTTTATTTATGCCTCTTTTTGCGAGTTCTTGATTATACTCTTTGGATGTTGGATATTTGACAAAGATGATTGTTAGGTTATTTTCTTTTGCAAGAAGAACTGTTTTCTGAAAGTATTCTAAAGTTAAGTTTGAGATTAACTCTTGGTCTTTAAAATGAAGGTCAACTCTTTCTTGAACATCTTCTGTTCTGTTAATTGTAAGAAAGGAGTTATTATTTTCTGTCCACCCTAGATAGATTGGTGTGGGCTCTATCTTCTTAAACAAACTTTTTCCGTCACCCAAGACTGGAAAGTGAGTTCTAAGAAAAATTTCAGGAATAGATTTATGAGAAAGAGATGCTATTTGTTGGTAGGTCATGTAGTTATGGTAGTTTTCCAGATCAGCCAAAACTGAGCTGTCTCTTAAAAGAATTGAAGAAAAAGTGTGCATGTCAAGCTCTAGAAAAATATAGTCTATCTTAATTTTGTCTTTGTTGAGAGTTCTGTTTAGTTTATAGTATGTTTGCACATAGCTCTCGGCACTGGATGCCAGATTAAAAGAACTGTTGATATACATTGGATCTATTCCATCACGGACATGAGACGAACCAAAAAAAGCATAGGCTATTGTTTTATTTTGCAGGGATTTTATGTAATCTTGATAAATTACCTCTTTTCGAGTTCCTTGTTTTTTTGAAAAAACGTTGTTTATGTAAATTTGATTAATTAGAAGAAAAACTATCGCTAGAATAATTAGGAAAAATACTGCTTTTTTCACAAATTTTTTTGTATCTTCGCTCATTTTTTATTTTTATTTGTTTAATTTATATGAATTTTTTTATATTTTTGGGTTTTATATTGTTTATTTTATATTTTTGTTTAAAACTGAAAGTAGATAAATTTAGTGTTATTAAATACTCCAAAAAGGAGTATGGCTACTATTAAAAGAATGTAGATAATCCATCTTATCCAAAGAGCTCTTTTATCTATTAAGGTTTCTACAGATTTTTTTGCTATAAAGTACTCGACCAGAATCATGAATACAATGGAACTTAATCCAAGGAAAACTTCTATGTAGGTAAGTCCAAGATTTGTGT
Organism: Candidatus Pacearchaeota archaeon; assembly: GCA_041659945.1. Lineage (GTDB taxonomy): Archaea > Nanobdellota > Nanobdellia > Pacearchaeales > GW2011-AR1 > JACPLR01. Next base: position 174,555 of record JBAZXH010000001.1, read on the forward strand.
TAAATAGACTAGCTTTAAAATTTGTAAATAAATGAGTTAAAATGTAAAATGCATCAGTCACAGTATTGGCTCTAAAGAATACCCATCCGAGACAAGCTAGAATAAATATTATTACAATCTTGAGGATATTATGTAACAGGGGATGCTTTGACAATCCGGTTTTGTCTGCAACTTTATTACGGGCATTTTGAGTGAGTATTGATATGACTAGATAACCTCCGTGAAGTAGGCCCCATATTGCAAATGTCCAGTTAGCTCCGTGCCAAATACCGCTTACTAAAAAGACTATAATTAAACTGAAATATAGCCTTTTCATTGATAGCCTCTTGCCAATTAGAGGAGTATAAAGATAATCTCTAAACCAGCTTGAAAGAGAGATGTGCCATCTATTCCAGAATTCTGATATTGATTTTGAAAAGTAGGGGTTATCAAAATTCTTCATTAGTCTAAATCCCATAATTCTCGCTGCACCTCTTGCTATATCTGTATAACCTGAAAAATCACAGTAAATTTGAAATGCAAAAAAGACTGTTGCTAAAATTAAAGGAAATCCGCTGTGAGATGTTGGATCATTGTAAACAGTATTAACAAGAACGGCAAGACGATCGGCAATTACTACTTTTTTAAAAAATCCCCAGAGCATCAATCTTAAACCGCTGATTACCTGAGCATAATCAAATTTGTGATGCTCATAAAATTGGTGTAGCAAATTTTGAGGCCTTTCAATTGGTCCTGCAACAAGTTGAGGGTAGAACATTACATAGAGTGAATAAATGCCTAAATTTTTCTCTGGTTTTTGTCTGCCAAGAAAAACTTCAATTACATAACTTAAACTTTGAAATGTGTGAAAAGATAAACCAATTGGCAGTATTAGGGAGAGACTTGATATGGAGTAGTTCCAGTGAATGAGTGTTGCGAGTTCTGTAAAGTTGGCATTAAAAAAGTTAAAATATTTAAAAATAAATAACACAAGACAGGTTGAGATAATACTTAGTACTAAAAACAAAGTTCTTTTTTTACCTTGATTTTTGTCTATTAAAATGGCTAGAGTATAATCAATTAAAATTAGAGCAACTAGAATTAAGATATATACTGGGATAAAAGACATGTAAAAAATGCAGCTTGAAACTAGAAGTAAAAACCACCGGTATTTATGTGGAATAAGAAAATAAAGAAGAGTTACTATAATAAAAAAGATCAAAAAACTTATAGAATTGAACAACATTTTAAGCTAAATTACGTGCCTTTATCTTGTATATTTGTAATAAGATCCCCAAAAGTAACAATCTTATTTAGGTTGTTTATTTGAACATTAAACTTGGACTCTACTGTTGCGAGGAACTGGTAAAGCCTTATGGAGGTCTGGTTTTTTAGGGATTTATCGTTTAATTTTAGGTCATCCACTACCTTGTCAGGGTCGACAGACCAAAATGCTGAAAAAAAGCTTATTAGATCCTCCTTATTCATAGCTATCTCCTAATATGTTTTAGATAAGAGAAATCTATTTAAATGTTTTTGTATGCTTATGGCTATGAATCTCCTCGATATATATGAAAAAATAGTCATGATTAGGAGTATGGAATATGCCCTAGATGACTTGTTTAAAAGAGGGTTAGTTCTAGGAACTGCGCATTTTTGCATAGGGCAAGAGTTTATTCCGGTTATTGTTTCTCAGTACCTTGGGGAAGATGATTTTGTGACAAGTACTCATAGGGGTCACGGACATGCAATTGCAAAGAATCTTGATGTAAAAACCTTTTTTCAGGAGCTAATAGGGAAGAAAGAGGGTTATAATCTGGGCAGAGGGGGATCTCAGCACGTGATTTGCAGAGAAAAGAACTTTTATGCAAACGGAATAACCGGTGGTATGGTACCTGTTGCAAGCGGAATAGCTTTTGCAAACAAGTACAAAAAAGAAAATAAGGTTGTTGTAGCCTATTTGGGGGATGGGGGATTTAATGAAGGGTATGTTTCAGAAACTCTTAATCTTTCTGCTGTTTTAAAATTACCAATTCTTTTTGTTTGTGAAAATAATCAGTATGCCATGTCAACTGGGGCTAAGTTTTCTAGAGCAACAGAAATTATTGAAAGAGCAAGAGCTTTTGGTATAAAATCTGCGCTTGTTGAAGATAATGATTTTAAAAAGCTTGACGAAATTGCTAAAATGTTTATTGAAGAGGTTAGAAACTCTGTAGAACCTAGGTTTATAGAAGTAAGAACTTACAGACATTTGGGCCACTCAAAAAATGATTTAAATTTGTATAGAGATAAGGAAGAGGAAAAGTTCTGGTTTGAAAAAGATGTACTTAAAAATATTGAAAAAGAATTGATAACCTCTGGAGAAATGAGCCTGGAGCAATTGGATAAAGTCAAAGAGAGTATTTCTGAAAAAGTAAAAAATATTGTTGAAGAGGCAGTAAAATGTTAAAAACTTATAGCCAGATAATAAATGAAACTCTTGATGAGGAATTGAAAAAAGATGATTCTATTTTTTTGATTGGTGAGGATATTGGAGTTTATGGTGGTGCGTTTGGTGTGACGAAGGGTCTTTTTGAAAAATATGGTAGACAAAGAATTATAGATTCACCAATGTCTGAACAGGCTATTACGGGTTTAGCAGTTGGTGCGGCAATAAACGGTTTAAAACCAATAGTAGAAATAATGTTTATGGATTTTGTAACTCTAATCTATGATCAGTTGATGAATCATGCAAGTATATTTAATTATTTAAGCGATGGAAAAGTTAGTGTGCCTTTGGTTATAAGAGTTCCTGCTGGTGGGGGAAGAGGTTATGGTGCAACACATTCAAAAAGTCTTTTGGGGCCGCTAATGCACATACCTAACATAAAAATTGTTGCACCTTCAAATGCTAAAGAAGTAAGGGGGTTATTGAGAGCTTCAATTTTAGATAAAAATCCGGTGATATTTGTTGAGCATAAGTTATTGTATTCATTAAAAGAAGAAATTGGTGAAGCTGGTGAACTTGAGGATTTTATTCCATTAGGAAAGGCAAATATTGTGAAAACTGGAAAAGATCTGCTTATTATAAGTTTTAGTAAGCAAGTTCTTGATTGCGTTGAGGTTGCTAATAAACTAGAAAAAGAGGGAATTTCAATTGAAGTCCTTGATCTGAGAACAATTAAACCCCTTGATGTTGAAACAATAAAAAAGTCTGTTGAAAAAATTGGAAAAGTTTTAATTGTTGAAGAAGGTTACTCTGATTGTGGTGTTGCTTCTGAAATAATTTCAAAAATAAATGAGTGTTGTTTTTATTCTCTTAGCTGCCCAATTAAAAGAGTTTGTACTACTGAAAACCCAATACCCTGTAGCAGTAAACTAGAAAGGGAAACACTACCAAATATTGATAGAATAGAAAGTGCTGTGAGAGGTATTTTAAATGACTGATAGAATTGTTATAATCGGTGGAGGAATTGCAGGTTATAGTGCTGCATTTGAGTTATCAAAGTATCCTTGTGAGATTACTTTGATTGAAAAAGATAAAATTGGTGGAACTTGCCTTAACAGAGGATGTATACCTACAAAACTTTTTCTTCATAACTCTGTGGGGAGCGAGTATAAAGATATAATCATAAAGAATAATGAAGTTTTAGAGAAATTGAGAAAATCTATTGAAAGACTAGTTGAAAAGAAAAAAATAAGTTATATATTGGATGAAGCAGAGATTGAGTCTGAAAATTCAATTATACTAAAAAGAACTGGAGAAACAGTTAAATTTGATAAACTAATAATTTCTAGCGGATCAGAAGTAATAGTTCCAGAGGTTTTAAGAAGTATTGATTTGATAACCTCTGATTCTTTTTTTAATCTAGAGAGTATCTCTGGAAAAATTGTAATAGTTGGAGGAGGATATATTGGTGTGGAATTTGCTACAATACTAAAGAATCTTGGTTGTGAGGTAACAATAATTGAAAAAGAAAATTCTCTGTTGCCAAACTTGGATTTAGATATTTCTTCTGAATTGGCCAGATCTTTTGAAAAAAGAGGTATAAAAATAATAACTGGGAAAGAAATTGAAAGAGTTGAAGAGAATAGATTATATCTAAGTGAGGGTTTAGAATTAGACTATGATCATATTTTTCTTGCCGGTGGAAGAAAACCTTGTAATATTAGATCAAAGATAGAATTTGAAAGGTTAAAGGGTATTATTATGATTAATGAATATTTAGAGACTTCAAATAAAAATGTCTTTTGCATAGGAGATGCTAATGGAAAGTTTATGCTTGCTAATAAAGCAGAGTATGAAGCAAAGCTTATTGCAAGAAATATGTTCAGTGAGATAAAGGAGAAAGTTGACTATTCAAAATTACCTTTCTTTATATTTTGTGAGCCAAAGATAGGGATTATAGGCCTAAATCTGAGCTCTGAATTAAACCGATCGATTAAAGTACCCTTTAGTAAAATCGGTAAAGCTTTTTGTGATGATAGTTTTGATGGTTTTTTAAAAATTTTCTTTGATAAAGATAAAAAAATAACTGGGGCAAGAGTAATAAATAAAAATGCTATAGAGGTTATGTCTGCGTTGATAGTTATAGTGCAAGGAGGTTTGACTTGCAAAGATGTTGCTAATATGGTTTTTGGACACCCTACTTCTGCAGAAATAATAAAAGAAGCTGCAATTATTGCTTGTGAAATCTAAAATGGAATTTAGACTTATTATTGATTCAAAACCAAGAAATGCCTATGAAAACATGTCTATAGATCTAGCTATTCAAAAGTTGTATAAAAAACCAGTGCTGCGGTTTTATGGTTGGAATCCTGCAGCAGTGTCCATAGGAAGATTTCAAAATATAAAAAAAGAAGTAAATTTAGAATTTTGTAAGAAAAATAAAATTGATGTTGTAAGAAGAGTTAGTGGTGGAGGGGCCGTATTTCATGATAAAGAAGTAACCTATAGTTTGTGTATTAAAGAGAAAAATGGACTCTTTCCTGAAGATCTAATTGAATCATATAAATCTGTTTGTGAGGGAGTAATAATTGGTATTAAAAAACTTGGATTAAGGGCAGAATATTCTCCAATAAACGATCTTTTGATTAATGGAAAAAAGTTTTCAGGTTGTGCTCAGACAAGAAAAGAGGGCATATTTTTGCAGCACGGAACAGTTTTAATTGATATTGATTTTGATAAGATGTTTAGTGCAATAAATGTCTCGGATGAAAAAATAAAAGACAAACAAATATCTAATGCTAAAGAAAGAGTTACTTCGCTGAAAAAAGAGTTGGGAAGAGAGGTTTTAATTGATGAATTAGTTAAGAATATTGTTTTGGGTTTTAAAGAGAATTTTAAAATAGAATTTAAAAAAGATCATTTAAGTGAAGAGGAGATTAAACTAGCTAAGCAACTAGAACAGGAGATTTTTAAAGATGAGAAATGGACCTATGAAAGATAAAGCAAGTAACAAGTTTGAGTCAATTTCTCCAAGGAAGTTTACTGAGTTTAATGATCTAATTGAATCTCTTAATATTAAGACTATTTGTAATTCGGGTTTGTGCCCAAATAGGCCAGAATGTTTTGAAAGAGGGCATTTGGCATTCTTAATTCTAGGAGATATTTGCACAAGAAATTGTGGATTTTGTGCTGTTAATCATGGCACACCGGAAAAGGTTGATTTAGGTGAACCAGAAAAAATATCCAAAGCTATTAAATTGCTGGGTATAAAACATGCTGTAATAACCTCAGTAACTCGGGACGATCTTGATGATGGAGGGGCAGAACAATTTGTTAGAGTAATAGACAAATTGAAAAAAAATAATCCTACTAGTATAGTGGAGGTTCTAATTCCGGATTTTAAAGGAAATAAAAGTTCTTTTAACTTAATAATAAATGCAAAACCAGACATTGTTAATCATAATATTGAATGTTGTAAATCCTGCTTTAAAAAATTAAGACCTTTAGGAGATTATAATTGCTCGTTGAATCTTTTAAAATATTTTGGAGAGAAAAATCGTAAGGAGGTATTAACTAAATCTGGGTTTATGGTAGGTGTTGGAGAATCAATGAATGATATTAATTCTACATTGAATGACCTAAAGAAAAGTAAAGTAGATATTATAACAATTGGCCAGTATTTACCTCCAAGAAAAGATTCTTTTAAGCTGTCAAAAATGTACACCAAGGAAGAATTCAGTTCAATAGAAGATTATGCAAAGAGGCTTGGTTTTAAAGAGGTTTATGTTGGAAGAAATGTTAGAAGTTCATATGTCCATTGACTTTGATAATCCAAATGCCTAAACCGAGATACTTTGTATCAGATCTTTCATCTTTATTTAACGAAACTAAATACCTTTTAATTATCATTTTATCTATTTTATTTTTTGTTTTCTTTAGATAATTTTCCGCAGATATTCTTGCTCGATTATAATCTTCTTTCCATAATTTATCCTTATAATCAACAAAATTTATTATTTTATCTCCATAATAAGTATACCCTTTGTTGGTTGAATCAAGATTTTCATAATTTTCATACTTTTTTATTGGTTTGTATAAGTAAGCATCAGCAATTAAAATTATTCCATCATTTTTTACACAATTTCTCAGAGCTTTGATTGTTTCTTTAGAGGTTTTCCAAAGATGTGGTGGAGCAATCCATAATAAAACATCACAAATATCTTTTTGTTTTGTAACCTGACGTATGTCTTTTACTCTAAAATTGCATAAATTTTCAACATTCTCTTTTTTTGCTGATTGTTTAGCAATTTTAATGTAATCTTTAATAATATCATATCCTAAGACTTTAGCTCCATATTTTTTTGCTAGAAGAACTGAAAAGCCTCCTTTGCCGCAGGGGATATCTAAGATAATTTGGCCATGTTTTAATCTTAAACTATGAAAGATTCTGGGTAATTGTCTAACTCATGGGTTCATTAATCCAGATTTATCTTCTAGCTTTGGTAAAAGCCGAATCATTTCTTCTTCTACACTCATTATCTTTTTTATATCTTTAATGTGTTGTTTTGTATTAACCATAATAATCTATAAACTTCTAATTTTATATAGTTTTTCAAGCATATAAAATTATAAAAACGCAAATTTAGGTAGAATAAAATGGGAACTAAGATATTTATCCCAAAGATGGGAGCAAATATTGATTATGTAGAAATTGGTAAAATATTTGTTAAGAAAGGAGATTTTGTTAAAAGGGGTCAGATTTTATTTGAGATTGTTACTGATAAAGCTACATTTGAAATAGAAGCTGATCAGGAAGGGTTGATTCTTGCCTTAAATTGCAAAGAGGGGGATGAGATAAGGGTTCTTGAAAATATTGGTTTTATTGGTCTAAGTGGAGAGGAAATACCTGAATTAACCAAGAAATTTGAAGAAAAAGAAATTGTGAATCCAGTAGAAGAAATTAGGGTAAAGGCCACACCAATAGCAAGAAAGTTAGCTAAAGAAAGGAATATTAATTTAGAAGTAGCTTTTCGCGGGAGTGATAAAATAATCCAAGAAGAAGATATTATTTATTATTTAAATAGGTTGAACAATGAAACTGGTCTAATAAAAAAAGAAAAGATTAGCATAAAAAAGAAGAAAGAGATAGAGAATTTATTGTGGGCTAGAGATTGCATTATTTCATCAGTTGTTATACAAGTTTCCTTAGAAAAAATAAATAAAAAAATAAATGAGATTAATGGTGATATTAATGTTTCGATTGGAGATTTTGTTTCATATAATGCTGGAAGGATTATTGGAAACTTCCCAAAAATAAACGCTTTTTATCAAAGTGAAGAAATAAACTACTATTCAAGTGTTAATCTTGGAATGGCTGTAAGTATTGATGATGAGCTTATTGTTTTAGTTATTAAAAACGCAGATAAGATGAGTTTGAGTGAATTTTTATCTGATTTTAAAAGAAAAATTATGGATTTGATAAAGAAAGAGATAAAAATTGAAGATTTACAGGGAGGAACATTCACAATAAGTGATCTTTCATCCCGAGGGGTTTTTTTGTTTAACCCAGTTATTAACATAAAACAATCAGCTATTTTGGGCATTTGTTCTCCAATTGAAACAATCAGTAGAGATGATTCTGGGAAGCTCTTTTTGGATAAAAAGCTTAATTTAATTTTAGCTTTTGATCACCGAGTTATTGATGGAAAATATGCTCTGGACTTTTTAAATGAATTAAAACTCGCTTTAGAGGATTAGTTATTTATCACAACAAAAGCTAAAGCATAATCTTGATTGTGAGAAATAGTACAAAGAATCTTTTTGTTTTTCTTGCCTTTGATATACACTTCAGGCTTGCCTGCAGGAGAATTGATAATTTCTATGTCTTTTATGGCAATCTTTTGTTTTAGAGCTTTAATAACTGATTCCTTGGCTGAAAATTTTCCTGCAAAACTAAGAACTGGTTCTTTTTTTGAAAGGCAGTAATCAATTTCACGCTTTGAAAAGATCATGTTTACAAAATTTTTGTTTTTTATTGACCTTTTTAATTCATTGATAGATTCTATGTCTGCACCAATATTGGATATCATGTTATAAACTCGGAGTATTATAATTTATTATAGTTTAGCTAAATTTGTAAATTCTAAATTGTAGTCTTTTTGTAGTTTTTTTATTTCTTCTGCAAATAGCTCTAAAACTCGGGTGTTTTCAAAGGTATAATCGTGAGACATTATGCAGAATACTTTATTTTTATTGTTTTTATCTGAGTTATATGCCTCTTTTATTTTGCTAATCACCTTGAGAACTTTTTTTTCATTAAAATTGCCTTCAAGTGAAGCTGAAAGATATACCATATTTACACCACCAATTTTTTGTATTTCCTTTGATGCTGGTTCATGCTTAAATGTTGAGAAAAAGTTATCTTCACCTATAAATCTCAGGCAAGAAAAATTGTTTTTCCTTAATAAAGTAATTACTTCTTTGAGATTGTTATTAAATGCCATGTTAAATGGAGGAACGAATGTTTTTAGATTGATTCCTAGTTCTTTTGCAGAACTTCTGCTTAACTTTAGTATCTTGTCCATAGTTTCAGAGGTTTCAAGGGGAAATGCTTCATGAACAAACCCGTGGAGTCCAAAGTCAAAATTTTTATTTTTATTGTGAGCAAGGATTATCTTTGAAAAGTCAAAATTCTCAGGGTATTTATCTTTCCAAAAATAATGATTTTTCTTTAATCTTAAAATTGACCAGGGCATTGAAAGATCTATTTTCTGTTTGTTTTTCATATACAAATAGCCGCATATGGCAAATGAGGCAGGAATATCTTCATTTTCTAAAAATTCTATTACTCTTTTAAGACCTTGACTTCCGGAAGCATATGGTTTAACTAAATTATTTAGTCTCCATTTAAAGTAGTTTCTGAAGGCATTAATTTTTGACTTGGAATAAGTATACTGGTTTCCATTTGGGAGTTTTTCAAGTTTATGCCAAATGTATGGTGAATGAAGGTATTTGTGAAAATCTCCTTCTACATCAAAGCTTAAAATAATTTTCATTAGTACCTCACAAAGCAATTAGCACATAGGGGGATCTGATCTTTTTTCTTTGATAAATGAAGCTGTCTAATATTCTCATATTGTGGAGAATCCCATATTTCTTTAATTGTGTTTTTTTCAACATTGCCTAAAATTAACTTGCCCATTGCATCTATGCAGCAGATAACTACCTCACCATTGGTAAGAATGGTTATTCGATTAAATGGCCAGCTGCAGGGTTTATTTGAAGATTTATTAATAAATGGTTTTCCTTCACGACCATCATCCACCCCAAGATGAATGTTTGCTTTGTTTTTCCATATTTTTTTAAACTCTGATATTTGCTTTTTATTTTGCTCAGTAATTACAAATGAAACACTAACCTCAATTTTATTGTTGTTTTGTTTGTTTAATTCTAAAAAGTGATTAATCTTCTCTATAGTTTTATCATAGTCAAGCCCCCTAACTGTTTTGTAGGTATCAGAATTTGCCGCATCAAGACTAAAGTTTACCTTGTCCAGTAAATTCTGAGTTACAACTTCCTGCATTTGTTCATTGGTCATTGCAGCACCATTACTATATATAAAAATCTTAGAATTGGGAGATTTTTGTCTTATATATTTCAGAGCGTTTATGAATTCTTTATACAAAAAAGGTTCTCCATAGTTAAAGGGGTGAATTTCTTTGACATTATAATTATGTATTTCATCTAATATTTTCTTAAAAAGTGAAAAGTCCATATTAATCTTTCTTACAATCTCTTTATGAGGGCAGGTAATACAATTAGCATTACATAGTACAGAGGTTTCTATGTTTATTATTTCGGGAAATATTGTTTTCTTAAGAGCGTTTTTTTTAAGAAAGAATAGCGACTCCTTTGCCTGATTTCTTAGTTTAAGATATGTTTTGATCATTTTATTCTCTCAAGGATAATTAAATATCCATTTTTTCTGCCTTTTATTCCAATATGCTTTAACATATTAACAATTGGGTAAAGGAAATATAAAACTTTTGAATCAAAGAGATCTATGTAGATTATTGGATTATGGCGATATTTTAGAAATTTTAAACTATACTGAGTTTTATCTGTTTGAAAGGTTCTATGGCCCACATCTTCCCAGTTACAGAGATATTCTAAGATCGCTTTTGGGTGATATGGACGGATGTGGCTTATATCTGTATAAAACTCGTGATATAATAAAGGGGCTCTAATAACTAAAATTCCTCCTTTTTTTAAAATTCTGCTCATTTCATCAAACATTGAAACAACTTCTTTTGGATAAAGATGTTCAATAATATTTGAAAAAATGATTGCGTCAAATTCTTCATTTTGAAAGGGAAGTTTCAATTTAGAGAGGTCAACAAATTTTACATTAAGGCCTTTTTTCTTACATTCATTAATTGAAAAATGGTTGTTATCTATACCTATTGCTTCTCCCTTTGGATTTTCTTTTATATAAAGTTCTATTAGATAACCATCTGCACAGGCAATGTCTAATATTTTTTGTTTGTTTTTTAAATAGGATAAAATTATTTTATCTTGTTTTTTTGTATCATCATATTTAAGTTTATGATAAAAATTCCTAAATTTCTTGATTAAATTATTTTTTAAGCTCATTTTTCCAAATAAAATTTAAGTCCATTCATTACAGTTTTCACAAAGGGCAATTTCCTTTTTCTTACCCTGAAGATGTAGTTCACGAAGACTATTAAAAATGTAACCATTCCATATTTCTTTCACAGTATTGTCTTTAATATCTCCAACAATTACCTCTCCAAAGGCATCAGCACAGCACATTGTTGCTTTACCATTTGTTAGAAAATTTAGTCTAAAAAAGATTTGCCTACAGTATAAGTTTGTTGCTTCATTTAGATAGTCTGTACGTCTTTTTAGGCCAACCTCCGTGCCAATGTGAAAATCATCTACCTTACCTTTCCATTTATTCTTAAACTGTGAAAGCTCGCCTTCGTTTTCTTTTGTTGCTACAAAATTAGCTACTACCTTAATCTTATGCTCAAATTGATTGTTCTTATTTATGAAGTAGTTTATGTTTTCTATTGTTTTTTCATAATTTAATCCCTTAAAATCAAGAAAAGTTTGCGGATTTATTGTGTCCAAGCTAAAGAAGATTTCATCACAAAGATGTTCGCTTACTAGAACTTCTATTTTTTCTGGAATCATTGCTGCTCCATTTGTGACAATTCTTATTTTTACATTTGGAAGTTTTTCTCTGATATACTTTAGCTTATCAAAGAATTTTGGCGTAACAAATGGCTCTCCATAGAGAAAGGGTTTTATTAGTTTGAGTTCTTTTTGACCTATGCATCCATCAATGATTTTTTTAAATACCACATCACTCATGATTTTAGCTCGTTTTATCTGGCTGTGTGGGCAGAATTTACATTGAGCGTTGCAGATAGTTGACAGTTCAATGCTAAGAATTTCAGGAAATTCCAACTTTCTAGGTTTTTTAAATTTAAAGTAGGCTTTCTTAGCAAGATGTCTAAGCTTTAGATATTGTTTTTTCATTTTTTATTTTCCATAGTTTTAGTTTTGATTTATCTCTGAGGCTTTTAATTTTTGGAAAGTTACGTATTATTTTTCTTCCAAAGATATAAACTGGATTTTTATTATAAACTTGATACGTTACTATCTTACCTCCCCATCTTTCTTTGAACCTATTTATTGAATAGAGTTTATCTTCTGGTTGGGCATTAAGTTGATAACCCCCAAGATCAAAGATCTCAAAGTTATTTTCAGCTCCATATTTGATTATATGCCAGTATAAAAGGTTATTTGGTTGGTATTTTTGATAATCTTTTTTTGAAGCATTTAAAAATAATTTGATTCTTTTGTCTAAGATGGTTATTGCTGCTCCGGCAATTGTCTCTTTGTCTTTGTGACAAAGGAACAGTTTTGAGGTCTTTTCTTTGAGGGAGTTTAATTCCTGGGGGACAATGCCTCCATGAATTATTGTCTCTTTATAAATTTCATAAAAAGACTCCCAATCTAAGTCATTTGCTGCATTAGTTATAGTAAGACCCTCTTTTTCTGCCTTTTTAACCCCCCAACGGGCATCTTTGTCCAGACTATCCCATAATTCGTCAGGAGACCTATTTAGATCTATTTCAATGGTCGCTTGCACGTCTTTAAAACCTTTCCAAGCCATTTTTGTGTTCTTCATATGAGTAACTATCAATTTTTAAACTTGATTATGGCTTTGGTAAACGCTTGGATAGGTTTTTATAATTTGACTAAAGTATTATACTATGCTTGCTAACAATAATTTTAAGAAAACATTGAAAAAACCAAAGTTAAGTATCATAATTCCGGTGTATAATGAAGAGAGACATATTGATAGACTAATGGGTTCGTTAAAAGACCAAACCTATAAAAATTTTGAGATAATTTTTGTTGATGATGGAAGTACTGATTCGTCTATGAAAAAAATAAGGTCCTATAAAGAGGTAAAGTTGCTGGAACAAAAACATTGTGGACCGGGAAATGCTAGAAATTTAGGATCAAAAATAGCTAAGGGAGAAATACTAATTTTTGTTGATGCAGACATGACATTTGATAAAGATTATCTAAAGTATTTAATTGAACCAGTTGTGAATAGAGAGGTAATTGGAACAGAGGAAGAATTACAAATAGCTAAGAACGCTGAGCATAACATATGGAGCAAATGCCTGGGAAAGATAGTTAGTGATCCCAACCAAGAAAGTAGAACAATTTTTAGAGCGATTTTAAAATCTAAATTCCTTGAACTTGGAGGTTTTGATGCAAAATATGGTTATGCTGATGACCAAACTTTTTTATTTAAGTATAATCTTAGGCCAGGTATTGCAAGAAAGGCTGTCTGTTATCATGATAACCCTGATAACCTAAAATCAGTGTATAAACAATCTAGATGGGTGGGTTCTTCTAGTAGAATGAACTGGTTAAATTGGCCGGTTGGAAACTGGTTTATTATTTTTTTGTTAGTATTGGCTTCACCTTTGGCAGTTATTTACCTTTCTATAAAAAAGAGTCTCTTAATTAAAAACTTTAAAATCTTTATTCCTTGGATGTTAATATTCACAACAGTTAGATATTTTGGAAATTTAGCAGGTTACAGAAAAAAAATACTTACTGGAGAAAACTTTAGGTAAAATGAAACAAAAAAAGAATAAAAGAGAAAAAAGTGATTTAGTTAGATTTAGGAGGATAAATAAGTTTATCATCGGGAAAGATGTCTTAGATATTGGTTCTTCTGAAGGCTCTTTACATGAGTTACTAAAAAGAAGTAACCCTGAACGAATAATCTTTTCTATGGATAAGATAGGAAATGTAGACTTTATTGTTGATTTAAATAAACCTATCAAAATAAATAAAAAGTTTGATACAGTTATTGCAGGAGAGATTATAGAACATTTAGAATCTCCAATTAATTTTATCAAATATTGCAACAGTTTACTAAAAATTGGGGGTAGGATAATAATCACTACACCAAATGCTAGTGGATTACAGTATCTATTGAATCCTAACTGGTGTGTTAATTATGAAGAATATATTGGGCATAGGCAAACATTTACAATCCCAATGTTAAATAAACTTGTTGAAGAAAATAAATTTGAATATCTTTCATCGGAATATATTAATGCTTTTTGGGATAGAAGCCCATTAAGATTTATGTCTTTGTTTGTGAAAAGATTAAGACCGGATATAATGATTGTAGCAAAGAAAGTAGGAAATTTCTAGATAGCTTTGTTTAGTTTCATCTGACTAATTGACTTTGCCTTTAAAAATATGGCTTTTATGATCATCCAATCATTTTTATCAAAAGACCTTGAAACTACTATTAGGGCTAGATAAACTATTACAAATAATCCTGAAAGGACAACTAGTAAAGGAAGAGTCATTTCAAATTTTGTTCTGAAATATAATAAAAGAGCTGTGGGAATAATTGAAAGCAAAAAGATATTTACCATTTTTCTTCTCAAAGGAATTACCTTTAGATAGTGTTTAGCTTCAAAAACAAACAAAAGGTTAAGAACTATAACTGAGATTAGTGTGGCGAGAGCTGCCCCATTAATTCCTATTGCGTTGTCAATAAACCAGATTTTTTGCATTGGTATAAAGATCATATTAAGAACAAAGTTAATTGCAGAGGCCAAAACTATGTTAAATAAAACTAAACGAGACTTACCAATCATAGAGATCAACTGGCTTGAAACCATGAATACTGCAGAGATAAGAGCTCCGATTGAAAGAATCCTAAGGGCATTTATTGCAGGTAAGTAGTCTTGTCCAAACAAAAGATTGATTGCTGCTCCGGGAAATAGGAAGAGTAATATGAAAATTGGTAGTACAATAATAAATACCCATTTAGAGACCTGTTTACTTAGTGTTTTTATTAATTCTAGGTTATCTTTGGAGTATTCTTTTGTGATAAGTGGAAAGAATAGTTGATTAAACAATTCTGGAATTACTGCGAGGGCCATGGCTAATGGCACAGCAGCATTATAAATTCCTACTTCAAATGCTCCCTTAAATAATCCAATTGAAAATGAATCAATCCAATAGAATAGAACACTTATAAATCCGGAGAATAGTAATGGTATTGAATAATTAATTAGGTCTTTTTTAATTTTCTTTTTCTCAGATTGTTCTATGTTTGATTTGCTAAATATTTCTGCAAGCTTATATTTGCAAACGAAATATGCTAGTACTAACATTGCAGCCATACCAAGTAAATAAGAAAATGCGATTGAAGAGCTTCCAAGACCTACTAAAATTAGTATGATTAGGAAAAGAACTTTAGCAAAATTTTGCGCAATGTTAAAAATAAATGAATACCAATTTATTTTTTCATAGGCCCTCAGTGCTGATAAAAATGGATAGGCTAACACATTAATCGGAACAATGACTGCAAATATTTTCAGGAAAAAAGAAAGCTTAGCATTTTTGAAGAATTGAACAGCAATAAAGTCCGATGCAAAGAACAAAATTATTCCTGCAATTATACTTGATATAAATAAAACAATCACTGAAAAGCGAAAAATATATCTGATTTTTTCTGTTTCTTTTTTGCCTCTATATATTGGTATGTACCTTGAAATTCCATCTGACAGGCCTAGAGCTGAAAATGCTGCAAACCATCCTCCAATCATAATTGCTAAGGAAAATACTCCATAAACTTCTGGTCCAAATTGTCTTGCTATAATTATTCGGTAAACATAGGCTAGGACTTTTGAAAAAATAACCCCTATAAAAACAATGAGAGAGGTTTTAGCTATGAGTTTTAGGGAATTGTCAACTTGGTTAGCCTGGTTTTCTTCTTGTTCTTTTTTCATCTAATATTAAGATAGTCTTTATTTAAAAAGTTATAGAGAATTCTTAATGGAGAATGATGTTTATTTTAAAATTCTCTAATAAGATAATTTCGACTGAATTTAGTATGACAAAATCATCTATATCAAAAAAATTAACTACCTCCTGAACAGAACAATTGCTAGGATAATGTAATATATTTAGCAGTATAAATAACTTTAAATTGGGTCCAAATCTGCTTATGATTAGATGAAACAAAAAAAGGTTGTAATAATGGGTGCTGGACCTGCAGGCCTTACTGCCGCTTATACCCTAAGTAAGGGAGGCATAAATCCTACAATAATTGAAAGAGATAAGGTTGTTGGAGGGATTGCCCGAACTGTTAAGTATAAAAAATACCGCTTTGATATAGGAGGACATAGATTTTTTACAAAAAGCCGGGAGATTGAAGATCTTTGGTTGGAAATACTAGGAAAGGATTTGTTAACTAGACCAAGACTTTCAAGGTGGTACTTTCAAAAAAAGTTTTTTGATTACCCCATAAAACCTCTTCAGGTTATCAAAATCTTTGGTTTAGACTCGGTTAAGTTTACCCTAAGCTATGCTAAATCTAGAATTTTTCCAATTAAACCTGAGATAAGTGCAGAAGATTGGTATAAAAATCAATTTGGAGAGGCTCTTGCAAAACCATTTTTTATAAAGTACAATGAAAAATTATGGGGAATACCTTGTAATCAGCTAAGCATGGATTTTGGAAAACAAAGAGTAAGAGGGGTTTCTTTTCTTGGAACAGTAGTTTATCATTTAAAAAGAAAATTTGGTTCTGGTGGAAAAGAAGTTGCTTCTTTGATAGATCAGTTTTATTATCCTAAATATGGGCCTGGTATGATGTGGGACAAATTTAAAGAAAATATAGAAAAGGATGATGGCAGATTTATTATGGAAAAGGAAGTTGTTAAAATAAAACACAAAAATCATAAAATAACTTCAATAATTGTTAAAGATAAAAAAGGTAAAAGCACAAGTATAAAAGCTGAACACTTTCTTTCTTCCCTTCCACTGAAAGAACTTATCAAACGTTTAGATCCCCAACCTCCTAGGGAAGTATTAGATGCTGCAGATTCACTGAAATTCAGAGCTTTTGTTACTGTTGCTTTAATAATTAACAAAGAGAATTTGTTTCCAGATACTTGGATTTACACTCATGATCCTGAAATGAGATGTATTCGAATTCAGAATTTTAATAATTGGAGTCCGTATATGGTTGGAGAAGAGGGGAAAACTTGTTTAGGATTTGAGTATACTTGTGATTTTGATGATGGGTTTTGGAATTTAGATGAAGAAACATTGAAGAAATTGGCAGTAAGGGACTTAGAACAGACAGGTTTTGCAAAAAAAGAAGAGGTTATTGATGCAAAAGTCATGAAATTAAAGGAAGTATATCCGGTTTATGACCTGGGTTATGGTGACCGTGTGGAGATTATAAAAAAGTATATAGAAGAAACATTTAACAAAGAGGAAGTTAATATTCAACCAATTGGTAGGGGTGGAATGCATAAGTATAACAATATGGATCATTCTATGATGACTGGGTTACTTGCAGCAAAGAATCTAATTGGTGGTGAAAAGTTTGATGCTTGGAAAGTTAATATAGAAGCAGAGTATCACGAAGAAAAAAAGTAGTTTTTCTTAAATGAATCTACCTATATCAACAAGTATAAATAGTTATTTGGATACATAAATTTATGTGGAAGACAAAGATTATGTTTAAGCATGACTGCCTCTTTGGAAATACTTGCGAGAAAACTAAAACTACTTGTATGAGTATTCCATTTAATAGTTTTAAGGAAGGAAAATATTACTATGTTTACCATTTTGGAACAGTTTTTGGAGAAAACTTTAATAATTTTTTTAAGATTATAAAAAAAGATGAGAGATTAGACTATTTTGAAAATAATGGTAAGACTTTTTTTATTGTTGAAAAAAGAAGTAAAAAAGAGACTCCTGGGGCTTTTAATAATCCTAAGTTAATACCTATTAAACCAGTTTTTATGGATGAACTTGGTTTTGAAACTTGGGAGTTAGCTGCAATAAAAAAAGAAACCTTAATGGAGTTTATAAACCATTTCAAAAATGTTAAAATCTTTTATTTACAACAGTCAAAATTAAATGATATTTATTTTCCAAGACTAAGTCCAAATTTAACACAGCTACAGAGAAATGCTCTTGAATTAGCAAAGAATTATGGATTTTATGACTTTCCAAGAAAGATAAACCTTGATAAATTAGCTATAATAATGAAAGTTTCAAAATCAACATTTAGAGAGCATCTAAAAAGAGCTGAAAAAAAGATTTTGGGAAGCTCTTAAGCATACCGCTTATATAAGGGTAAAAAATTAACTATTTCTATTTATAGATATTTTAACAATTAAACTTATGAGAGAATTAAAATGAAAGAAAAACAAGAAATTGGAAAATACGACAGATGTATAGAAATTGGTAAGTTAGTATACCGTCTTGCTAGTATTCCGAGCATTATTTTGACAGCAGTAATAGTTGGAGAGATTATTCGGAGTCCATGGGATCGAGAGGGTACAGACGCCTTTTTTGATAGACCTGAAACTGTAGAATTAAAAAAAATAGATTCTGATCCCTATGAAGATGTAGTTGTCAAATTACATTCTGGAGATACTTTACTTTTTTATGGCTCAAAAAGTGGAAAATTTGTTAGAGCATCATCTCAGGAAGAAAAGGCATATAGTAGTAGCAGATTAGAAGAACTAAGTAAAGAAACAGATGAGCTAAAATCTAGACTATCTAAATAATGTATTGGTGAATAAAATGATGTCTAGAGAAACTGCAAAGACTTGGTTCGCTGACTATGCCTCAAGAACAAGCTTTTATGCAGCCGCTTATATGCCTTATGAATCTTTAGTTCTACACTTAGAACCATTAGATGTATTGAAAGTGAGACTTGGAGCTGCTGTGGTGAATATAGTCAGTGGTCCTGCTTATGGGAAATTTAGAGAATTATGGGCTAAGTTGTTTAAAACAGAAAGATATAGCTCAGAATTGAAAAAATCAGTGGTTGAAACTGTAGGAAGTACTGTTTATAGTGTAGCAACTTACTCTGCTTTATTAAGTGCATCGGGAGCTTCATTAGAAACTATTTTAAAAGGTACTCCTTTTGTGGTAGGTATGTCTTTAGTAAGTGGAAGACCTTATGGAATTTATTCAGATTATGTAAGGGGCTTGTTTGGGGTTAAATCCGTTTTGAGAAAAGAGGTTTAACTTAACATTTTGATTATTCTATTTTTGTCTTTTTTTCTTAAAAAAGAGTGTTGATAATTAAATAAATGTTTTTATTGCATAGTACGCATCATATAATAAAGTTCCGTTAAGTGTGTCTTTTACTAATTTTTTTGATATATATCTTGGTCTAATGTAGAATTTTTTATAAAATAAGTCATAATATTTTCCAAGAGTTTCCCAGTCAAGAGCTGGATGATCATAAACTTTTGATGGGCTATGATCATTGTAGCGCCCCCAATCCTCTGATTTAATATGGCCTTGTTGTTTCCACTCACAATAAATCTCTGTTGAAGGATATGGAACAAGAATTGTTGCTTTAGCATAATCAATATCAAGTTTGATGGCATAGTTTATTGTGTCATTCATTGTTTCCACTGTTTCGCCTGGAAGACCAAGCATAAAAAACCCAACAACTTCTAGCTTAGCTTTTTTAGCCATTTTAGTTGCTTCAAATGCCTGTTCTATTGTTGCTTCTTTGTGTACATTTTTGAGAACTTGATTGTTGCCGGATTCATAACCAAAAGCAACTTTATAGCAACCTGCTTTCTTAAGTTTGTAAAAAAATTCTTGATCAACACAATTAACTCTTACACCGCAGTCCAGTTGCCAAGGAATTTTTATTTTTCTATTAATAATTTCGTCACAAATAGCTTTAGCCCGAGGCATGTTTGTTGAAAACATATCATCCCAAACGTGAATTTCACCAAAACCTAATTTTTTTAAATGTTCAAACTCATCAACAACTCTTTTAACAGACTTAAATCTAAATGTCCTTCCAAAAACAGATTTGTTACAGTAGGTGCAACCAAAAACGCAGCCCCTTGAAGTTTCAATTGTAGCAACTGGATTCTTTCTAGCCATCATACGAGGGTTTTTATAGGACTTGATTGAAAGTAAATGCCAAGCAGGCATGGGTAATGAATCCAAATCTTGAACAAGAGGTCTTGGAGGTGTTTTAATAATCTTAGTTTTGTCTTTTTTATCTCTAAAGGCTATGCCCTTTATTGAAGTTAAAGGGAGATCTTGAACAATTTCTTTAATTGTAATGTCTCCTTCACCAATTACTGCTATGTCTATGTCTGTTTCATTTAAAACTTGCTCGGGCATTATTGAGGTATGAACTCCTCCTGAAATAATTTTTACCTCTGGATAGCTTTCTTTAATGAACTGTGCAATTTTTTTAGCTTCAGGGTAAAGAGGTGTTGTAAATGAAAGGCCAATAATTGTTGGTCTGTAGTCAACGAGACTGTTTCTTATTTCTTTAAATGGATCTTTAGAAAGTTGTAGGTCTAAAATCTTTGCATCATTTCCGGTTTCTAGTACACTTGCTGCAAGAGCTACTAGTGAGAGAAATGGCCTAGGTGCAACAGCTGCCTTTATCTTTGATTGAGAATATATATTTATTGCAGAAGGCATGTTTATAATCAGGACCCTTTTCATTTTTCTATGACTTTTAGAAGGTATTTAAAGATTTATTCAATTGGTATATAGTATTAGTTTCTGTTTCACTTCTTTTTTCTTATCTCGGGTATTATCTCAGGAATTAGAAAAAATGGAGCTAGAATTGCCAGAACAATCGCTATCCACAGAACCCACTTGCCCAAGATATTTAATAATATTTGAATAGTCCCGTCTGGAGTGTATCTATCGTACCAATTGTTCTTTTCCCACCTGACAGGATAGTAAAAGAACTCGTGAGTGTCATAAATATAAGAATAAATTGCAGGATTTAGGGCTATCTGTGTTTTATACACCACAAAATAATCTCCAGAGGCTTCATTATCTCCTGAACCTGTTATGACTTTTTCCCTAATTGAATTATTTTTAAAAATGCCAACCATACTTTCCATTGATTCGTTAAATTCTTTTTGGCTAAGTACTGTACCCCATCCACAATCATCTGCCGCACATTCTATAAAATAAGCATTGGTTGAAACTTGATTTCCTGGAAGTTTAGCATTTATGTCTAAAATTTGTGAGAGATCTGCCGCTTCTAAATAACTTTTATCATTGAACATCCAGGCAATTCTTCCACGGTAAATACGTGAATCTACAATAACAAAGTCTTGTTTGTCTATTGAAGAAATTGCAAAATCTCTCATCTTAAAGACAGCAGATTTATTTGTTAAATGGGGCATTGAGACAACTAAATTTGCGATCAAAACTACTAGGAGTAATATTGTGACTACGTGTTTTGCTTTTATTTTATGAGTGTTTGATTTACTAGAGATTATTTCAGATAAAAAGAATATGAAAGCTCCTCCTGTAAGAGCAAATAACGGTACAAATGAAACTAAGTGTGTTTGTAAAAGCTGAGTTCCCATTATAAATATTAGAGGAATTAGATGATACAACACAAAAAATCTTCCCTTAAAATACTCTTTTTTTACGAAAATCAAAACTATTCCTAGGAGACCAAGAATGAATATGAAGGGATCTAGAGGGATAAAAGTATCAAAGATTATAAACGGAATTCCTCGAGTTATTACACCAATTGGATCAAAGGTGTCATTTTGGCCAAAGCCTGCTAAACCTGAGTAGATTGTTTGATTAATCTTAAAAAACCTTGAGAAAACAACATCGGTTATCCCCTTTTCTTGGTGTAAAATGTAATTATAGGTTAAAATTGGCATTGAGAACAAAAGCAATAGGATTATTGCTATTACGATCCTAGACTTATTTTTCTTAATGATTTCTTTACGTTCTTCTTTTGAAGATTTAAATAAGACAAATAAGAAAAATATTGCAAAACCTGGAATAAATGTTATTGGTATGGGTTTTGTTAAAATAGCAACACCCATAAAGATCACCGCAAGATAGGATATTTGTTTTTTTGAACTCCATTCTTTAATAAAAAAGTAAAAGGAGAGTAGTACAAAGAAAATTAGGGTGGGGTCCATTTCCATTAGGGCATACCTTGCTGCAAATGCAGAGATTGCTAACAAAAATGAAGAGATTAGTGCAATTTTTTCATTGAACAGTTCTTTTGCAATAAGATAAACAACAAGGATAGTTAATGTTCCAAATAAAAGAGAAAGAAATCTAGCTCCAAGGGCATTAACTCCAAAGAGTTTGTAGGCTATGTCTTCTAGGTAAAACCAAACAGGAGATTCGTTTTGAACGTTGATAACTCCCGAGCTTATGATGTTTATGGCGTGAGTCCCATGTACCATTTCATCGGCAATTGGGGAAACATTGAGTATAACAATCAACCTCAATATAAAGCCTAAAATAAGTATTAAAACCAGCCATTTTCTTGGATCTTTTGAAAAGAAAAAGTCCACTGACTTGTCAATAAAACCCTTTTTGCTCTTATCTTGATTTTGATTTTCTTCAGGCATTTATAGTAATTCCTCAACAGGCTTTTTATTTTTTTGTGTAATCCAGGTGTATAAAAAAGACATCTTATAATATCGACTTACTCCGTATTGTTTATCAAATTTATATAACTCAATAAAATCAAGAATTTGATGTATAATAAACCCTAGAACCACTTCTATAAAAATAAGACTTTTAGTAAAGTAAAAGAGGACCAATAGAACAAGAATTGCCTCTATACCGTGTAAAAAGAAAAAGCCAAAGTGATAATTCTTTATTTTTTGTTTTATACTTGGATCTTTTGAAAGCAACTCCTTAAGTTTTTCGTGTTTTCTAAACCACCTGTAGGCTTTTATTAAGCTTAGATTATGTTTTTTTAAAACAAAATAAATATAATGGTCTACATCAATAAGAAATGAAGATAAAAAGATGATTAACAAACCTAAAATCCCGATTGAGGGAAATAAAAAATAAACTACTATAGAAAATAATAAACCAATAATTACATGGACCTTAGGAAGCATTTTTCTCAACTCTCTTTTGGTCTATAATCTTTAACATATCTGCAAATGCAGGACGAGATATTAATACTCCAATGGTTAGTCCGATCATTGTTGTTAGTGCAAAACCTTTTAATAAACCTGCGCCAGCCCAGAATAGTGGAAGAAGAGATACAAATACTGTAAAGAATGCTGATACAACAATAAATAAAGCATTCTTTAACTTTTCTTTCATGCTTTCAATTCTCTTGGACTTTGATTCATCAAGAATAACTATTTGCTGATCAACACCCGTACCAATTGTAACTAAAATACCCACAATACTTGGAAGATCCAAATTCCAATTAATCAATGCTGCAACACCTAATATTATAATAACTTCTGAAAAACTTGTGATTAACAGGGCTACAGACGCCTTAAGATTTCTGTATCTTATTAATATTATTACACTAACAGCAAATAAACCAACAATTCCGGTCAAAAGAATTAAATAATTAAATCTTTGACCTAAAAGAGGCGAAATTGTATCTAATTTTACTATATTTAATTTGTATGGAAGACTTCCTGTTATTAGGATAGTCTGCATTTTTTTCATTGAAGACTGAGCATCTTCATAGGCTGTTTTTTGATCAATGCCGGTACCACTTCCCTCAATAGAAATTTGTGTTGTAACTTGGCCTTTTAGACTTTCAGCAATATAAAGTGAGGTAGTTAATTTGTCATCCACATAAAAATCAATTTGTTTTTCTAGATATCTTTCACCAGTCATTGAAGAATTTATCCCAAGCTTACTAGTTATATTTGCGTGCCTTTTTGCTGCAGCTTCACTTAGATGAATTACAAAGCTATACCTACAAACATAGCCTTCCTGAGATTGATCACAGGACTGAATTCCCGCACAGGTAGCATCATTTCTACAAACGTAAGTTATATCATTATTTCCTCCAACAAACACTGTTTCATTACCAATTTTTGATTCAAATTTTCCCTGCTGAGAAATAAGATTATTTAAGTCTGTAGGTGTTGCTCCTGCGATTTCAACAAGCATAAAATTATTTCCTGAAAGATCAGTCACTTTTTTTATACCTATATCACTTATACCATAAACGTTAAATCTTTCAATGCTTACTGCAATTAGATCTTGCATTTCTTGATCTGTTAGTTTCTTTTCTGGTTCAACCAAAGCTCTTGCTCCTCCTTGTAAATCCAGGCCAGTTTTAAGCTTTGTTTTAGGAACATCGCTTACAACTATTTGTGGAACAGAACTGGTGAAGAAAGAATAGGTCTTTTTTTCATTAACAAGAGAAGATTTTTGAGTGACCATTATAACTTTTACTTGTTTAGCTGTAGAAACAAGAGAATTATTCAGAGAATTATTTGTGTTAGTGAGATTATTTAGAGTTGTAGGGCTAGTTGAATTAAATAGATGAGTAATTACTTTTGTGTAATCTTGAAAGTTATTAACTACTTGACCATTAACCTCGGTTATAATATCTCCCTGCCTAATTCCTGCCGTAAATACAGTTGAATTAGCCTCTATATTCTTAATTATAACTCCTTTTGATAAGAATAATGGTGGAAAACTAAATATTGATAAAATTGATAGAATTATAAATATAACCAACATCCAAATTTTCCAGGTCCATTTTAACTTTTTCATTTTAATCTAGCTTTTTTGCTTCTGCATACCATTTAATTAAGCAAGCATTTGTTATCCATGTATTTAGAATATCAAAGATCAAACCAATTATCAGTATTGTAAACAATTGGTGGAAAACTTTTGAAAATGATGAGGTAAATATAAACCCCACTATCACTATTGCAAGAGCTGTCAGAGTCATTGTTATTCCTGTTTTAAAGGAACCAAATATCTTAGAATTGGTAGATTCTCCACGTCTTTTTAAAACTCTCGTAGTTAGAAGGATATCTGTATCTACACTGTAACCAATCAACATTATAAATGCTACAACTCCTGCTGTTGAAACTTCCATTCCCAAAAGATTAACTGTTACCAATGTCATAAACAAGTCTGCAAAGGCACATGCAACTACAAGAAAGCCAGGAATGCTATATCTTATGTAAAAATAAGCACTAATAGCTAATACAATAAACGATAGAATAAACGCCCAATTTATTGAGATAGCATTAAACATGAAAAATAAAATTGGTGTGATTAATGAAAGAGCCACTATTAGAAGCTTTATTTTTAGATTATCACTGAATATAAAGAAAACAACTGTTCCCATAAAAATAAATGCAAATAAAATTGCCAACATTAGTTGGATGTAGAAGCCTTCACCAATTGTGGACCCTGTAAATTCAATACTGCTGTTTTTATCTGTTAATTTAAAACCTAGATAATTCTCTAAAAACGGAACAATTTCTGTTGTATTTGCTCTAGTTTCAACAATAAATGCTACCTGTTCTCCAGTGAGAATGTCTGAAACTTGCCTTACTGAAGTCTCCTTAAACTTTGTATCAAGAGCACTTTGAAGCGTGGCAATATCTATGTTAGAGGTTACTTGTATTGAGGTTCCTCCTGTAAGAGAGATATCTTTTTTTATTATGTCGTGGTTTTGAGAATAAAAGAAGAACATAAATACAAAACAGAAGATTAGAAGGACGGCTGGGATAAGCAATAGCTTTTTGTAGTTCTTATCAAAAAACCCATTTAATTTTTCTTTATTCATCTGGAAATCATAATTCATTGGTTATTTAAATGTAGCGAAATGCCCCAGCCGGTCCTAAAAAATCATTTTATGATTTTTGGGAACTTTAATTCATAAGAATTAAAGTGAGTCCCTCCCGGCTAATCTGACTGCGCCAGCCGGGAGTCGAACCCGGGTCATCTGGTCTCTTCAAATCTTCTTTAGATATGGAAGCCAGAGATACTAACCACTATACTACCAGCGCATGTAATTATCATTTGAAATTGGTTTAATAAATCTTTGGTCAAGATTTTAAACTAATTATATCTACGCTCCTGGAAGGATTTGAACCTTCGACCTCTGGGTTAGGACCCCATCACTCTATCCAGGCTGAGCTACAGGAGCATAATAAAACAAAACAGAGTGAATTTAAAAATGTGTTTAGAACATGCGGGAGCTAGGATTCGAACCTAGGAAGGCACTAAGCCAATGGAGCCTAAATCCATCCCATTAGACCACTCTGGCACTCCCGCATGAAAAAGAATATATTTCTCCCTATTTAAAGTTTTCAAGAAAAAACAAGTGACAGCATCCGTGCTTGACTTCTTACGAAGCTAACACACAGGACGTAATTAGCTTAACTTCTGAGATCGGAACGAGATCAGGTGTGACCTAACTACTATGGCTGTCTAAAATAGTGAGATTTGTAGGGTTTTTAAGCTTTCCTATTGATTCTTTTAAAACTTCAATTTTCTTTCTTCCAAAATTTTTACCATGTGTAATAATTGATTTTTCGAATAAACCTAAAGTAAGAAATAACTCCAAATTCTCTCTAGATTTAGGTAAATATATCTTATACATAAAACCTTCATCTTCTCTATATTCACAAAACTTGAAATTTAAGTTAAATTCATTAAGTAAATCAGAAATCTGATTCAAGATCCGTTTGCTTCTTAAATCTCCACTAATTCTTCCATTAAATGAAATTGAACCTTCATCTTCAAAAAAGGACCTAAGAAATTCTAACTTTATTTCTTTTGAGGCATTCATAATTTTTTGAGGAATAATACTTAAAGAATTACTTGTAGAAAAATAGGGAAAATAATTCATTAAATCTTCATGCATCTTCTTAGATTTAAAAGTTACATTATAACAAATAAGATTATTTTTACCTTTTATTTCCTCTATGGAGGTGGGACAAAGACCGTACACTAATTGAATATCTTTAATAAACTGAGTTACCAATTCTTTTGAGGCATTAACATATTTTGCAATTTTATGATAATCCCTATTATAAACTCCTCCATCAAATAATAAATGCCCGAGAATTCTTGTTTTTTCATTAGTTAATCTGTCTGCTTGAAGATTGATTTTTTTGATTATTCCTTTAACTTCTTTAAAATACCTTTGATTTCCTTCTTGAGAAAAGTTTACGTTACGAGTTATCCTCCCGACATATTCTCTTGAAACTCCAAGTTTTTTAGATATTTCAGTATATGAATATCCCTGTTCTCTTAATAATTTCGCTTCTTCTTTGTCCATATATTAGTTAGGAGCCTAAAGTTTATAAACATTTCGGTGCCTAAAAATTTATAAAGAACAGTATAATATTATGTTAATGAAACTACAAAAAAGGTTGTCTAGAGTGTATAATGGAAAAAGGTATTATAAGTATGTAATAGTTATTCCTGAAAAAGAGATTAAGCAAGCGAAATTAAAAGCTGGTGATGAACTTGTTTCTAGAGTTGTTGAAAATGAAATAAGGATAAAAACTAAAGATAATTAACCGGTTTTTATTATTAATGTACCACAATAATTATTAAATAGTATTTTTCTAAACTAAAATTATGATATCTGGAGCATTTATTATTGGAAAGCCTATAGGGCCGGGCATGATAAGACCTTTTACTGTAAATGATTTTCACAGTCTTAGAAATTATTGTAATTTAGCATTGTTAACTGAATGTCCAATTGAAGTTGCATATCCTAAAACATTATCTGACCCAAAATTAGCCTATCAAGAAGGAGTTTTGGTAAATATTTGGGGAGGAGAAGGAGTAGAAAGTAAACAACAATTAGTAGCTGAAATTAATGAGAGATTAATTTTTGCTGCAAAAAAAGCTGAAAAAATATATTCTGAGTTTAGACAAAGAGGAGAAGACTTACCTTGGAAAGGACAATCAGATTTAGATTCTCAGAAGGTTTGTTGGGTTGGTAATTCACGGGGAACAACTGATTTAGTTTACAAACCTTATATGGAAGTAGTTAAAATTTATCCTTATGAAGAAAGACATATAAGATATTCAAAGATTGCATTAGACTTAATTATAAAAACCATGCGTGCTAGAAAGAGAAGAAGTCGAGAAAGAGAAGAAGATAATCATCAAAATAATATGGGTCTTGTTAAGAACTGGACTGAGAGAAAATAAAAGAAGAGTAATAAAAATTAAAAAAATATTTTTAAAATTGTTTTAAGTTATACTGAACATGAGCTTGCAAAAAATCCTTTTGGGGAATAAAAAAGTGATGCCATTTACAATTCCATCAGGAATTGTTACAACTGAAGTTTCTTGTTTAGAAAGAATGGCCATGGAAATTCCAGAGTTAGGAATATTATCAACAAAAAGTATTGGACCACAGCCTTGTGCTGGAAATAAAGAACCTATTCTTGCTCAATATATTCCACAAGGATTTGTGAATGCTGTCGGATTAAGAAATCCAGGAGCAGAAGACTTTGCTAAAAGACTTTCTTTAGCTCATTTTCCACAAGACAAATTTTTACTTGCTTCAATATTTGGCAAAGATGTTTCAGAATTTGTTTATGTTGCAAGAACATTAAAAGAATATGTTGATGGATTTAAATTAAATCTTGGATGCCCTCATGCAAAAGGATATGGAATGCAATTAGGACAAGACAAAGAGATTGTTAGAGAAATAACACGCGGAGTTGTTAAAGAAACAGGGAAACCGGTTTTTGTTAAATTAACTCCTAATGTGGTAAATATTGGAGAAATTGCTATGTCTGCTATAGATGCGGGAGCTTATGGGATAGTTGCAATAAACACGGTTGGACCGGGTTATTATTCTATTGATGGAAGTGCTGTGTTGACAAATAAAATTGGTGGACTTTCAGGAATAGGAATAACTCCTATTGGGATTAAATGTGTTAGAGATATAAGACAGGCAATAGGAGAAAATATTCCAATTATTGGAATGGGTGGAATAAGAAATGCTTCTGATATTAAGGCTTATGCAGAAGTCGGAGCGACATTTTTTGGTATAGGAAGTGCATTAGCTGGAATGAGTGAAAGAGAAATAAAAGATTATTTTTCTGCTCTTATAGGAGATATAGATAACAATGGTCAGACAAATAATGCAGAAGGATTATTAAAAAAAGTTGATATGCAATATAGAAAAGTAAATGTAAAAAGAAGTATAGATTCTGCATGTGATTTTAGAATTATTCAAACAGATGGAGCTATGGATGCTAAACCTGGGCAATTTGTTTTTGCATGGATTCCAGGAGTAGGAGAAAAACCTTTTTCAGTTATGGATAATAGTCCTTTAACATTAGGAATTTTAGAAAAAGGAGAATTTACAAGAAGAATAAATTCAATTCAAACTGGAGATCCATTTTATGTAAGAGGGCCTTATGGACAAGGAGTTAATGTTCCTCAAAAATCAAATGTTGTTTTAGTTGGGGGAGGTTGTGGAATTGCAGGATTATATCTTCTTGCAAAAAGATTTTCTAAAGAATCAACGGTGTTGATTTTATTAGCCGCAAAAGATAAGGAACATATAGCTTACTTAGATGAATTTAGAAAATATGGAAGAGTTGATGTATCAACAGAAGATGGAAGTTTAGGAAAAGAGGGCCTTGTTACAGATTTAATGGTTAATTTAAAAGAAAGAAGTTATTTTTTTAATTGTGGGCCTAAAGCAATGATAAATGCTGTTTTGCCATTAGAACTAAGAATATCTGAACCTCAAAGAATTTACTCATCTGTTGATTATATGACTAGATGTGGTGTTGGGATTTGTGGAAGTTGTGCTGATGAAAAGGGTAGAAGAACTTGTATAGAAGGACCGTTTATGAATCTTTAATTAATTTTATTTTTAATATTTTTCAATATTGTAAACAGAAACTTTTAGAAAACTAGAATTTTTTGAATTTAGTTGTTAGTTGTAGTAGATCTCTTTGACCTAAAAAAGCAGCTCTGCAACAGTATCTTTCTAAACCAAGATCATCTAAAACTTTGCCAGGATCTTCGCCAGTAGCAACTCGCTTTTTAAATTCATCATATAACTGAGCTATTGGTTTTCCACAGCTCATACATCTCATTGGAATTATAATTTTGGATTCCTAGTATAAATACTTAAGTTTAATGTATTAATCCAATAAGATAAGTTTTTAAACCTTTGCTTGGAATTTTATTTAATTATTTAGCCTCAGTTTTTGGAAATATAAACTCTCTTGTTTCTGCAAATGAGAGAGGTCTGCCTTTTTCAATAAACTCTTGAAAAGAAAGAAGTTCGCCATGTAAGCCTTCCTTAGCACGATATGACACATCACTAACTTTCACTAATACTCTGCCATCACTAGAAAGAATAATTCCATCTTCATCTCTTGCTCTACCTAATGTTTCTTCTAAACTTAATTTACGAAGTTCTTGTGGGTAATGCCTTTGTTCAAACGAATGTTTAGCGGGGGGCTGAATAAAAGTAAGATAACTTCTACTATAACCTCTAGCCGGATTTCCTTCTTCTAAAATTATCATACCTGCATCTTTTACTCTATAGGTTAATGTAGTTTCCATTAAATTTGCTATAGATGTTGGGTTTAAAAGACTTTGTAAAGGTTTAAAAGTAAAGGCATAGTGAAAAAAACATGGTATGTATAATCAAACTAAAGGATGTTGCAAAGTATTATTTTATGGGAGAAAATATAGTTAAAGCTCTAGATGGAGTAAACATTTGCATAGACAAAGGAGATTTTGTTGCAATTATGGGTCCATCTGGAAGTGGAAAATCAACTGCTATGAATTTAACTGGAAGTTTAGATCTAGCGACTAGGGGAGATATTTTTTTAGGAGAACAGAATATTGAACATATTTCAGAGTCAGAGTTAGCTCAAATAAGAGGAAAAAGAATTGGGTTTATTTTTCAGGGTTTTAATTTAATTCCAAATTTAACTGCTCTAGAAAATGTAATGTTGCCCATGATGTTTCAAGGAAAAACTAAGGAGGAAAGACAAAAAAGAGCAGAGCAGCTTTTGAAAATGGTTGATCTTGAAAATAGAATGGACCACTATCCTAACCAATTATCTGGCGGACAACAACAAAGAGTAGCTGTTGCAAGATCTCTTGCAAATGATCCGGAAGTTATACTTGCAGATGAACCTACTGGAAATTTAGATACAAAGGCTGGAGAAAAGGTTATGGACTTTTTGGGAGATCTGAATAAAAAAGGAAAAACAATAATTTTAGTAACTCATGATCCAAAACTTGCTGAAGAACATGCAAGAAAAATCTACAGAATAAAAGATGGTCAAGTTGAAAAAGTCCTTGAAAAAACAAAGGGCAAATGGAAAGAAGTTAGGGAATGAAATTAAATCCAAAGTGTCTTTTTTTAACTGTTAAATAGTAACAAAACAAAAGGTTTATAAAGTACAAAAAATAGAGAAAAATACCTTAAAATGAATAATAGACTAATAATTGGCTTTGCAGTAATCTTTTTAGTTGGAGTTTTTGCTCTGAGCTTAGCTTCAGCAGTTGTAATTGATTCTGTTAGCCAGGACAAGATTTATCCGGGTGAGAATGGTCAAGTAAGTATTGACTTTAAGAATAATCTTGGTGAAGATGTTGAAAGTGTTTCTCTAGTACTTGATTTATCGATGTTGCCCCTAAGTTCTGTTGGTGCTTCAGAACAGGATGTTGATGAAATACAAGATGGAGATACTGAAACAGTTGGCTTTACAATAAAGGCTTCAAGCGATATAAAGCCTGGAGAATATAATGTTCCTTATGTTTTAACATATAGACTTACCTCAGTTCCTTCTGAGCTTGGAAATAATTCTGGGATCGTAGTTAAGCATGGAACAATTGGGGTAACTGTTGGAGCAAGAACTGAGTTGAGTTATTCAGCTAGTGTTGATAACCCGGTTGTTGGTCAAAAAGGAAAAGTTACATTGAAAATAATTAACCGAGGTTTTGGAGATATAAAATTTGTTTCTACAAAAGTCTCTCCTAGCGGTTTTAATTTACTTTCAAGTGATGAGACATATATTGGAACTGTAAGTTCAAATGACTTTGAGACTGCAACATTTGATGTTGTATTCAAAGATGTTAATGCAAAATTAAATGCTGTTGTAAAATACAAAGACTTTGATAATAAGGATATAAGTCAGAGTGTTACATTGCCTTTAACAGTTTATACGCCACAGCAGGCAATTGACTTAGGAATAATTCAACAGAATTATACTTGGGTTTATATCTTAGTTGTTGTGATTATTATTGTGTTATACTTAGTCTATAGAAGAATTAAAAAAAGCAAGAAAAAGAAAAAACAACAGGAGGCATAGATATGGAACTTAGAGAAGAATGCCCAAGGAATGTTTCTGAAGAAGAATTAGATGGCCCAACTTTAGATAGAAATAAGTTAATAATTAAAAGAGGAAGATATCCAGAGTTTTGTGAGGATACTGGAGGAGCAAGGTATTTTCATACAATTGAACAGATAGATCCTTCGCCAGAGAGTAATCCTAGAATCCTAATGAGAGGATATTTAATCACTGGGAGAGTGGATGGTAAGGAAACAATTAGACAAGAATGGGGATTTGTTAATGCTGAAAGACCGGATGGTTTTTATTTTGTTAATTTAAGAGATAAATTAATCCAAGCTGGAATGTGGCATGGGGCAACTGCCTAGGAAGGCATGCCATGATATCAGATTATTTTTCTCTTGCGTTTGGAAACCTTAGACATAGAGGATTAAGAAGTTGGTTAACAATTCTTGGAGTTTTTATTGGAATAGCTGCTCTTGTGGCTCTTGTTTCACTTGGTGATGCACTGCAAAGCTCGGTAAATGCTCAATTTGGAACTTTATCTCCTGATAAGCTAATAGTACAAAGTGCTAGTACTGGATTTGGACCTCCGGGAAGTACTGCTGTAAAAAAATTAACATCTCATGATCTTAAGATTATTGAATCTGTGTCGGGAGTTGATATAGCGATTCCTAGATTAATTAGGATAGCAAAGGTAGAGTATAATAAAAATTTAAAATTCAAATATCTTGCAAGCATTCCTGAAGATAAAATTGGTACGGACATAGTTTATAGTTCAGCCAATCTCAAAGTAGGTGAAGGAAGGTTGCTTGAATCAAGTGATAGGGGAAAGATTGTTGTTGGTAGTGATTTTGTAACTAATGATGAATTTGGTAAAAAAATAAGAATTGGGAGTAAACTCCTAATTCAAGGAAAGGAATTTGATGTTGTTGGAATTCTTGAAAAGAGTAGTAGCATTATAAATAATGGAGCAATAATTATGCCTGAAAAAGATGTGAAAGAGGCTCTAAATATTAGTGATGAGATTGATATGATTGTTGTTCAGGTTAAGGATAAAAATCAAGCTGAGCAGATTTCTCAAGAGATAGCTAGAAAAATGAGAAGTGATAGAAATGAAAAACCTGGTGAAGAGGATTTTACTGTTCAAACACCCTTACAATCAATAAAGACAGTTAATACAATTCTGAGTGTAATAAATTACATTATAATTGGAATTGCGGCAATTTCACTTATTGTTGGCGCTATTGGGATTACAAATACTATGTATACTTCTGTGATTGAAAGAACAAGAGAGATTGGAATAATGAAGGCAATTGGTGCACAGAACAGAGATATTCTTTTTATATTTTTGATTGAGTCGGGATTATTGGGTTTGGTGGGAGGAATTGTTGGTATGATTCTTGGTTTAGGTATGGCCATGGGAGTTAGTCAAATAGCAGGTAGTTTTTTAGGAGGAATTGATTTTAAGATAGCTATTTCTTTTCCGCTAGTTATATTTTCAGTATTGTTTGCATTTGGATTAGGAATGCTGGCAGGAGTTTTACCAGCTTTGCAGGCATCTAAACTAAAACCTGTGGAGGCGTTGAGAAAATGAGACAAATTAAAGGATATGTTTGTGCTGCAAGGGTTGACAGAGACCCTTTTGTAAATGTAAAAGGAAAAAAATTTAGAGATTATATTTTATTTGGAAGAAAAGTTAATAAAACTGATGGACCTTGGGAAAATTTAGAAAGTAATGGTTTAACGACTTATGAAACCCTGCAAGAGGCAGAAATAGGGCAAGCAAGTTTAGTCAGACGGAATTTGTTTGATCTTGTTGAAATAAGAGAACTTGAGTTAGTTATTGCTGAAAACAGGGAAGAAAATGATTCTTTTGAAGATGAAAGAAGTTTAGTAGTTATTTGGAAAAATGATATGGGAGAAAGAATGATCGGAAGAAATACTGGCGGAAAAGGACTTTATCCTTTATATGGTGATTTCATAACTCAGAATGGGTTTAAACCATATCAAGAATTTAAAATGGC
This sequence comes from Candidatus Pacearchaeota archaeon, assembly GCA_041659945.1. GTDB lineage: Archaea > Nanobdellota > Nanobdellia > Pacearchaeales > GW2011-AR1 > JACPLR01. Next base: position 208,673 of record JBAZXH010000001.1, read on the forward strand.
AGATTATTCAAGAAGTGAAGCAACAAGACAAAGTGGTAATTGCCCTGCGACATTAGCAAGATTCAGGATCTCCCCAGTATTAAGCAGGATGAAAAAAATAAAGAAAAAGGGAGAGCCAAAATAAAATGACACAACTAAAAAGCTTGGGAGATCTTGTTGAACTTGGAATTCAAATTAGAAGTTTATCAGACATTGCAAGTGAAGCTCCAAGCCCGGGTACTTATAGAAGATATTTTTTATTTGAACAAAGATTAATTGCTAAAGGAAGAGCCGTAAATTTTGAAAGTTATTTATTACAGGAGTATCAGTTTAACCAAAGAGGTCTAGACAGTATTGGTAAAGACTTGAAAGTTTCTCCACGAAGAGTTTACAGAATTATAAAAAAATTGGGAATTCCAACAAGAAGCTCAAAAGAATCTTTACAAACTAGTGAAGCAAAAGAAAGAATGTCAGAGACTAAGAAAGGAAGGAAAAATCCAATGTATGGACTTAAAGGAAAAAATCATCTTAGTTATGGTAAGGTAATAATCAATCCTCCTTCAAGAGAAGAGCTAAGTAGAATTTACATTGAGGAGGGAAGGTCTATTGAAGATGTTGGGGAGTTTTACACTGTTTCTAAAACTACTGTTGTTAGATGGTTACACGAATATAGGATAAAGAGGAGTAAAGAAGAAAGTCGAAAAGTTGCTGTAAATAAAAGAAAAACTAATGATGGTTTAAAGTCTCATAGTAAAGAGCAGGAGAGAGAAATATGATAAAAGACTATTTTATTTTAGCATTGAGAAACCTTCAGAAGAGAGGATTAAGAAGTTGGTTAACTATGCTAGGAATTTTCATTTCAATTGCAACAATATTTGTATTGATTAGTTTATCTGTTGGATTGCAAGATTCAATCCAAGAACAATTTAGACTTCTTGGAACAGATAAATTCTTTATAACGCCTTTAGGGCAGGCAGGAGCTCCGGGAAGTGGAGGAGCTGTTCAACTCACTTTAAAAGATTTTGATGTTGCTGAAAAGGTTGCAGGAGTAAAAGAGGCAACATATGCTACAATAGGAAACGGTAAAATTGAATTTGCAGACCAGGCTCGGTATTATATGGTTATTGGTATTCCGTTAGATAAAACTGCCCTGTTTGAAGAAATAGGCTCTTACAAAGCTGATGAAGGAAGAATGCTGATAAAGGGAGATGTTGGAAAGGTCATGCTTGGAAGTAACTTCAAGTATGGTAATGTTTTTAAAAAACCCGTGGGAGCTGGAGATAAGATTGTTATTAATGGAAAAACTTTTATTGTTGAAGGAATCTTAGTAAGTGTTGGAAATCCTAGTGATGATGCAAATATTATAATTTCTGGTGATGATTTCAAAGAACTTTTTAATTCTGGTGATAGAGTTGATCAGATCATGGTACAGGTTGATGCTGGAGAAAATGTAACAGATATTGCTGACAAAGTTGAAAAAAGACTAATAAATTCTAGAGGTGTTACTAAAAAAACAGAAGACTTTAGTATTAGTACACCAGAAGAACTGTTGCAGAGTTTTCAAAGTATCTTAAGCATTATAACTATTTTTCTTATTGGTGTTGCTGCTATTTCTCTGGTTGTTGGAGCTATTGGAATAATGAATACAATGTACACTTCTGTGATTGAAAGAACAAGAGAGATTGGAATAATGAAAGCAATTGGTGCACAGAACAAAGATATTCTTTTTATATTTTTGATTGAGTCTGGATTATTGGGTTTAGTTGGAGGAGCCATTGGTGTTGGTCTTGGATTTGGGTTAAGTAAGATTGTTGAGGTAATTATTGCTCAGGCACTTGGTACGGGTTTATTAAAAGCTGCTGCACCATTGTATCTAATATTTGGGTTGCTTGGATTTTCATTTTTAATTGGTGCAGGTTCGGGGTTATTCCCTGCCTGGAGAGCAAGCAAAATAAATGTCGTTGATGCACTGAGGTATGAATAAGAAAAATGAAACTTGCAGAATATTTAAGAGCAATAGGAGAATGTCCTGATGAAGAGTTAGCTTCTAGATTAGGTGTTTATGATAACTGGCCCATTTTACTAAAAGTAGACTTTGAAAAACTTTTTAATTATTTTAGAAATTCTGGAATATATTCTCATCAAGGAACTAAAAACTATAAAAATCCTTCAGGGAGATGTGAATTTTTTGATTTTATCCCTGGAACTGTGAGTATTCAGGTCTGTGATTATACTTCTGGTGGAAAAATGTATGGTGAAGAGGTTTATGAAATAATAGATCGTAGGGGTTATAATGCAAGAATATCACTACATGATGATCAAGAAAGAAAAATGCCTGTTCATGATCATAGGGCAATTGCAATAGTTATTGAGGGCATTAGTACTAATTTTATAATTCCTGAATCAATTCCTATGATGTTTCCATCATCTATTGGACATAATAATTTAGAAAACAAATCTCAAAGAGTTAGTTTTCCAGATGAAGATGAAATAGCAATGTTTGGTAAATAACAAATAAAATATCCATAAGTTTAAAAACAATATTTGTTTAGGAGTTTCTTAACAAATAAAAAAGGGTGATAAAATGACAAAAAAGTGTATTTATTGCAAGTGTGAAATCCCTCAGGAAAGTGTTATAGACTTTTGTGAGAGATGTGGAGTTGGTGTTTGGGGTCATAAAATGTTTAAGACAATTGTTGAAAATATGGAAAATGCACGAGATAGTGGGAATCTACACCAGGGTCTTATAAGTTCTTCTAAAATACGTGAAAAATAAGAAAAAGGAGCCTTTAGGAAAGCTTTTAAAGGCACTATTTTTAGATAATTAATAGGCTAAATAAGCAGGATTATAATAATGGTAAAGGGTAAAAGAATGAGAGACAAGGGAAAGTTAAAACTCAGTGAATACTTTAAAGAATTATCTCCTGGAGATAAGGTTGCACTTGTAAAAGAACCTTCTGTAACACAGGTTGGTTTTCATAAAAGAATGCAGGGCCGTACGGGAGTGGTTGAAGGAAAGAGAGGAAGAAGTTATGTTGTCAAAGTAAAAGATTTAAACATGGAAAAGACAGTAGTTGTTCCGGCAATACATTTAAAAAAAATTGAGATGAAGAAATAACTATGATAAAACAAATGAAACCCCTAAGCTTAATAGAAGCAAAGAAAATTGTTAATGAGAATCAGGAAAATGAAGAACTTAATGAATACTTTAAAAAATTCACAAAGCTAAAAGAAAAAGAAGCTTTAGAATTAAAAAAAGAAATTGAAGGTTTAGACAATCATAAAATAAAATCAGATCATGTAGTAAAGATCGTTGATTTTTTACCTGAAGATGCTTCCGACTTAAACAAAATTTTTATAGATATGAGTTTAGATGATAATGAAATTAAACAAATACTTGAGATTGTTTCAAAGTACAAATAATCATGAAAACAGGAAATTTTCAAAAATCAAATTCACAGTTAGCAACGGAGGAATTAGATTAAATGACACAAAAAGAAGAATATGCAATCATACTAGATTACCTCCCATATGGTTATCCTTTAGAGGGAAAAATGATGCCAATAGCTCAGGCTGTTGGAGAAGTTAATTTTACCCTATTAGAACTTATCCCTAGAAAGGGAGTTAGCCTTCAGCTAAAAGAAAAAGTTTACATTGGAGAGGGAAAGCGGGATAAAATATATTATATCCTTGGTAGATTGGATACAGAGAAACTAACTGAAAATGCAAAAAATCAGTTGGAGGAATTTGTGCTTTCTGTTGTTACAGAAAGAGAAAAGGAATTTGTGAATTTCTTTAATGAGTCTACAGCTATAAACACTAGGGTTCATCAGATAGAACTTTTACCAGGTTATGGTAAGAAACATATGAAGGAAATATTAAAGGCAAGGGAAGAGAAACCTTTTGATTCGTTTGAAGATATAAAGAAAAGAATTTCAAATATACCTGACCCGAGAACAGCAGTTCAGAAAAGAATAATCGAAGAATTAACCGGAAATGAAAGACATAGATTATTTATAATGCAGTAAAAAAAGAAAAAATGGCAGAAAATGAACCTTTTGGAAAGGTTCCCAAACCTATAAAGAAAAATGGCAGAAAATAAACAGGAAAAAATGAACGAGAAAAAACAGGACCAGCATGTAGTTAAAAGGCCTGAGTTAGAAAAAACAGAAGTACTAGTTAGAATTATGTCTACAGATATTCCTGGAAGTAGAAATGTTTATGTTGGTTTAACAAGAATTAAAGGAATATCCTTTGCAATATCCAATGCAATCTGTCACCTAACTAAAATTAGCAAGAGTAAAAAGATAGTTGAGTTAACTAAGGAAGAAATTGAAAAAATATCAGAGACAGTAAAAAATTTGAAGATACCAGAATATATGCTTAATAGAAGAAATGATTTTGATAGTGGATCTACAAAACATTTAATAACCACTGAACTTGACTTAAAAAAAGAATTCGATATTAAAAGATTAAAGAAAATAAAATCCTATAAGGGTGTTAGACACTCGAGAGGATTACCAGTAAGAGGACAAAGGACAAAAAGTCACTTTAGAAAGGGTGGTAAAAGAAAATCTGTAGGAGTTAGAAAGAAAAAATGATCCGAAAACATAAAAAATTTAGTAGACCAAGGCAATTGTATGATAGTGTTAGAATAGAAGAAGAAAATAAGATCGTTACAAAGTATGGTTTAAAAAATAAAAAGGAAATTTGGAAGGCTAAGTCAAAGTTGGGAACAATACGAAATAGAGCAAAAAAGATAGTTAATGAAGATCAAGAACAGCAGGAAAGATTTTTGGAAAAGCTTAGAAAAGAAGGGTTTGGTGTTAAAAGTGCTGTTGATGTTCTTGCCCTAACTGAAGAAGATATTCTTAAAAGAAGGTTACAAACAGTATTGGTTAGCAAAAAGTTGGCTACTGCTGCTAAAGGTGCTAGACAAATGATTGTTCACAAGCATGTTACAATAAACGATAAGGTAGTTGATGTTCCTTCTTATATGGTTAGCCTAGATGAAGAAAATAAAATTAAGGTTTTACTAAAACCTATCATTCAAAAGAAAAACAAAGAAGTGATCAAAGAAGTTGAGGAGGAAACAGAATAAAATGGCTAGAGAAGATAAAGAACATACAGGAATAATGTATATTTACACTTCGTTTAATAATACAATCTGTCATGTAACAGATTTATCAGGGCATACAATTGCCAGGTGTTCTGGAGGTATGGTAACAAAACAAGATAGATTAAAGGCAAATCCTACTACTGCAATGTTTATTGCAAAAAAGATTGAAGAGGAAATTAAAGAGTTGGGAATTAATAGTCTTTATATAAGAATAAGATCAAAAACTGGAAGCCCATCAGTTGGTCCTGGGTCACATACAATTGTTAAAACTCTATCAAGAGATGGTTTTAAAATGTTGGGAATATCTGACACTACAAGAGTACCAAGAGGTGGACCAAAACCTAAGGGTGGTAGAAGAGGTAGAAGAGTTTAAGAATTATAAATAATTAAAGTAAAAGACAGATAAAATGGCTAAAGAAAAATCAAAAGAAAAAATGCAATGGATCATTAGCGCGGGAGAGTCTCTAGCAAATGCTGTAAGAAGAAGTGCTAATGAAATAAATGTACTCGCTATAGATAGTGTTGAACTTCACAGAAATGATTCAGCTTTGTATGATGAGGTAATTGCCCATAGAGTTGGACTTATCCCTCTAAAGGAAAAAAGAAATCTAGTTGAAAGTGAAGGTTGTTCTTGTGAAGGAAAGGGATGTAGTAAATGTGAGATTCATGTTTCACTTAAAGTAAAGGGACCATGTACTGTTTATTCTGGTGATCTAAAGGGGGATGTGGAAGTAATAGAAGAAAAAATGCCGTTGGTTATTCTTGAGAAAGATCAAGAGTTACAATTGATTGGTTTTGCAAGGCTTGGAAAAGCAATTAAACATGCTAAATATTCTCCAGGATTAGTTTACTATAGAAATGTTTCTGAAATAAAAATAAAAAATGCTGCAGAAGCTCAGGAAATTATAGATAACTTGGATAAAAATTTATTAAGTGCTCCAAAAGCAAAGGTAAAGAATGGAGATGTTTATGAATGTGATCTGGATGCTGAAAAAATTGAGACTCTTGCAAAATCAAAAGAAATAATTGAAATAAAACCTAGTGAAAAGATTGTGTTTGTTATTGAATCTTGGGGTCAACTGACTCCTGAAGAAATATTTAATGAAGCTGTGAAGGCTCTTAACAAAAATCTCAAAGAAGTTTTGAAGATTGCAAAGAAATGATCGTATTGCGGGAATGCCGGAGCGGTCAAACGGGTCACGTTAAGGCCGTGATGGCTTAGTGCCTGCGAAGGTTCGAATCCTTCTTCCCGCAGATTAGTAAAAGTTAAAACTAATAAAAATGAATAAAACAAAAATTGAAAGAAAATTAAGAAGAAAAACAAATCCTGATTTAGTTAAAACTATAATCTCAGCAAAGAAAAATGAAAAGTGGTTGGAAGTTTCAAATTTAATTTCAACACCTAGAAAAAAACAGGTTGCTTTAAACTTGGATGAAATAAATAACGCTGTAAAGGACAATGAGACAGTTATCGTTCCTGGAAAAGTTTTGTCTATGGGTGAAATTGATAAAAAAATAAAAATTGTGGCTTTATCCTTTTCAGAAGTTGCAAAACAAAAACTAAAAAAAATGAAAGTTGAAATATCATTCATAGATGAGGAAATAAAAAAGAATCCTGAAGCAAAAAATATCCATATTTTGAGGAAGACAAATTAAAAATGGAAAAAGAAATTGTTATTGATGGAGCAAATGCTACAATGGGCAGATTAGCAAGTTATGCTGCTAAACAGGCTTTAAATGGAGACAAAGTTATAATTTTGAATGCAAATGATGTGATAATTGTAGGGCATAAAAAAAGTATAGTTGAGGATTTTAAAGAATTAATTAAAAAGGGAGGCAGTAGCTTAAAGGGACCAAGAATAGTAAGAACTCCGGAGAGAATTTTAAAGAGAACAATAAGAGGCATGTTGCCCCACAAGCAAGGTCGTGGAAGTGATGCTTTGGATAGAGTGGTCTGTTATAATGATGTTCCTGAAAAATATTCAAGTGCTAAAAAAATAATTGCTGGTAAAGAGAAGAAAGGAGAAAAAATAACTCTAAAAGAATTAGTGTTTTTAGTTAAGTAGTAAAAATGGCAAAAGATAAATCAGTGTTGGTTAGCGGTAAGAGAAAAACAAGTGTAGCTAAAGCAAGAGTTGTTGCTGGAACTGGAAAGGTAACCATAAACAAGCTGCCTCATCATTTACATCATGAATTTCATAGATTAGCAATTGAAGAACCTTTAATGATTGCAAAAAAAGTTTTAAAAAGTTTAGATTATGATATAAATGTTAGTGTTTTTGGTGGCGGAAGGGAAAGTCAGATAGAGGCTGCAAGACTTGCGATTGCAAAGGCTCTTGTACAAAAAACAAAGTCTGATGCTTTAAAAAAAGCTTTTCTAAAGTATGATAAGCATCTTTTAGTTGCTGATGTAAGAAGAAAAGAAACTTACAAACCTGGAGATTCTAAGGCCAGAACAAGAAGGCAAAAGTCATATAGATAATTTTATATTCTAAATAGTTTTATGAAAAACATGAAAAGAGGGTTGTTAACACTTGGTATATTTGTAATAGTTGTGATTTTAGTTGATGCGGGGCTTGTTTTAAATGGAAAACCTTCTATCACTGGAGAGGTTGGCAAAATATTCGGGAGCGAAGATGGAATTGGGTTAAAAGAAGAAAAAATTGTTACAAAGATAATTGATGGAGATACGGTTATTGTTGAGGGCGGAGAAAATGTTAGACTTCTTGGGATTGACTGTGATGAAAAAGGGCATAAATGTTTTACTCCCGCTAAAAAACGAATTGAGGAGTTAACCCTTGGTAAAAGTGCTGTTTTAGAACAAGAAGGAGATGATCTTGACATGTATAAAAGAGAGCTAAGATATATTTTTATTGACGGAAAAAATATCAATTTACAATTAGTAGCTGAGGGGTTTTGTGTTGCAAGATTTGAAGGAGATTCTAAATATAAAGAAGAAATACAACAAGCAGAGAGTGATGCAATTAAAAATAAAATTGGGTGTAAGTGGGGTAGTTGATTTTTTGAGTAAAACTTGCCATCTTGTATACCTATAAGCTTTAAATAGGTTTTACTTCTAGGTATTTTATGTTAAATGCAACTCAGTTAGTGGTGTTAATAGCAGTCATTGTAATCATTGTTGGGTCTGTGCTTTTGTTTAGACCAAATTTATTAGAACCAACTAATCCGATTCCTATTAATGTAAATAAAGTTTGTCTAAAACAGACTTGTTTTGATGTTGAAATGGCCAAAACTCCTATGGAAAGAGAAAGGGGTTTAATGTTCAGAAAAAATCTAAGTGAAAATTCTGGCATGGTTTTTGTATTTGAAAATGAAGATAAGTATGGTATTTGGATGAAAAATATGCAAATTCCTATAGATATTATTTGGATCGGTAAGGATAAAAAGGTGGTTTATGTAAAGGAGAATGCACAACCATGTAAAAATACTTTTTGTGAAGTATATGTGCCAAATACAGAAGCTCTTTATGTTTTAGAATTAAAGGCTGGAACCATAAGTGAAAGAGGAATTGGTGGCGGAGATGCTGTTGGGTTTTTTGGCTAACTTTTCATTAAACCATCAATTGGACTCTTAATCTTTTTTAATTCTTCTTCAACTACCTCTTGAATTTTATCTAAACAATCATTTCTATTAGAAATAATTTCTGTTTCATAAAAACGTAAAAGTCTCCAGCCAGAACTTCTTAAAGCTTCTTCTTTTTGTTTATCTTGTATCTTCTTTTTTATTTGAGTCTGAGTTAATTTTTTTAAAGAATATATCTGAGGGTTAGCATGCCAATAGTCTCCATCACACTCAATAGCAATTTTAATAAAGGGTATTGCAAAATCACATACAAAATTATTTATTCTAAACTGTTTAACAAAAGGTATATTTCGTTCAATTAAACCATTAGCTATATCTTTTTCAATTTTAGTATCAAAAAAAGGAAATTCGTTATTCTGAAGCCTTTTTATTGTTAGCTCTCTAAATCTTGTTGATGCTTGTCTTTTTCTTAGTTGAGCTTTGTCTTTATTGATTAATTCCCAAGATTTACCAAATAGGGGGTGATTTTCTCCTTTTAATGAAGAGATATATTGATACTTTGGTCTCTTTTTAATACTAAATTCCTTCATAAACTTAATAATAATACTCCTATCAAAACCCAATACTTCTGAAACCTCTTCCTGTGAATTTTCTTTATTCCAATATAGGTCATAAATAATCTCATTTAAAGGTTTTTTGTATCTTAATTCTAACTCCTTAATTTTATTAATTCTTTTTTCATTAAATGATCTCTTTATGCCATTCGCAATTTTAAGGATTCTTGGATCAGTCTTTGTTAATCCCGTTGCCCAAGCATATTTCTCCGGGTTAATTTTTCTTGCTTCATTATGTGACCTTCTTTTTATTTTGAATTTCTTGAAATAATGTTCTATTGTAGTTTTTCCAACATTCATCTCTTCAGCAATTTTTCTCATTGACTTCTTTTCATTAAAATATTTCTTTTCCAACTCTTTTTTAATAAACAGAATACTTGTCTTTTTCCTAGACATTTCATAAAATTCATTGTCTTTTTTCAAATGATATTTTACTGCAACATAACTTATGCTTTTTAGACTTCTGTTTAATTTTAACGAAAGATCCTTATCTAGCATATTAGAATAATTATTCTTTAAATATTCTATATCCTCTTTTGTCCATCTTTTCATAGACTTATTAGGACATAGCTGCTTATAAACTTTAGTTACAACTCTTCAATGGGACTCTTAACTTGTTTTATTTGACTAGAACTTATGTGAGTATAAAGCTCTGTCGTCGCAATCGATGAATGTCCGAGTAGAGTTTGAATCATCCTTAAATCTGTTCCGTTTTCTAACAAATGTGTTGCAAATGAATGTCTTAGTGTGTGAGGATGAACATCTTTTTCGATTTTTGCTTTTTTTGCTCCTAAACTTACAATTTTTTCTATATTTCTTGAAGAAAGTTTTCCTTTTGGACCTGAAAAAAGATATTCTTGATTAAGACTTTTTTGAAATTCAACTTGTTGTTTAAGTGAATCAGCCAAAAAGTCAGGGAGGTTAAACATTCTATCTTTTCTACCCTTAGCTTGACGAACATAACCTACTTTTTCATTAAAATTAATGTTATTTATCTTGAGATTAACTAACTCGGAGACTCTAAAACCGCAAGCATAGATAAGACTAATCATTAGCTTACTTTTTTCATTGTTTAGAGCACTAATTAGATTTTTAACTTCCTCCTTGCTAAGAACAGATGGAATTCTTCTTTCTTTTTTTGGGCGTTTAATTCCTGCAGTGATGTCATTTCCAAGAATATTTGAATAGGCGTATTTAATTGCAGCTAAAAAAAGAATTATCGAGGGTGATGCTTTGTCAGTTAAAGTATCTGACATAAAGAGTTTAACATCATCTTTATCAATTTTATCTGGATCTTTATCAATGGAATTAAAAAGAGCTTCATTTGCCATGAGATAATTTCTAAGTGTATAGTCTGAATTCTTTGATATTTTTAGTTCAACTTCAAGTTTCTTAAGAAATTCCTCTTTTTTCATTGATTTGATTGTGCGAACATGTTTATAAATTTGATGTAACATTTTTAAATGATAAAAACATTGGTATATTATGGTAAAAAAGATGAGTGAGAGAAAAGAAGCTTGGTTTAGAATTATTGTGTTGATTGTGACTGGAATAATTCTTAATGTTTGGAAAATATTAATTGGAGTGTTGGCAGTAATTCATTGGGTAATTGTTGTTATCGGTGGAAAAAGAAACAAAGATCTTGCTGAATTTTCTGAATATTGGAACACAGAAGTTTACAAGTTTATTAGATATATAACTTTTGAGTCTAATATAAGACCTTTTCCATTTTCAAAAATGGTAAGAATGAGTAAATTTCAATAGTTTTAGGTTATAGTAATTCTTTTAACTAGTATTCTCAGTTGTTTTTTATGGAAAGTATACGAGTAAATAAGCTAAGAGCTCATCATGTTGCTAATTTATATCTTGATTTTTTAAAATGTAGAGAGAGGATGGGTAGAAATCTTTCAGGGTTAATAGCTGACCATGTGCGTTCTGAAAATAGAGTTATAGTTGAATATCCTATTGAGGTTGTTGATGTAATAGATCCGATTTGTGATGCCTGTAGAAAATATCCTGAAATAAATTTTTGTAGAGGATCACATATTAGATCAATGGACAGAATTGCTGCTAGAAGGCTCGGAGTAACAATTGATGAAAAATATTCAAAGACTGGATTATTGAGAGTTTTTAGTGCTGTGAAAAAACGAGATAAATTAAGAATAAGCAGAAATCTAGAAAGATATATAGTTGAATTTAGAGATTACTCTCATGAAGATTAATAATTCTCTTCTAGAACTTCGTAGTAGGCTCTCGGATGTTTGCAGGCAGGACATTGCTCTGGAGCTTCATCACCTTCATGAATATAACCGCAATTTCTACATTTCCATTTGATGGGTTTTTCTTTTTTGAAAACTTCGTTGTTTTTTACATTTTCTAAGAGTTTTCTATATCTTTTTTCGTGATGTTGTTCAACTTCGGCAATTTCTTTAAATGAATCGGCTACATCATTAAATCCTTCTTTACGTGCTATTTTTTCAAATTCAGGATAAAGATGCCCCCATTCTTCTTTTTCACCATTTGCTGCAGCAAGGAGATTTTGCTCAGTTGTTCCAATTGTTCCGGCAGGATATGTTGCAGTAATTTCAACTCCAACACCGTGAGTTAGATAATTAAAAAATATTTTAGCATGCTCTTTTTCGTTGTCAGCTGTTTCTAAAAATATTCCAGATATTTGCTCAAATCCTTCTTTTTTAGCACAACTTGCAAAATATGTGTATCTATTTCTTGCCTGACTCTCTCCGGCAAAAGCCTTTAAAAGATTTTTTTCAGTTTCACTTCCATTTAATTGTTTCATTATCTATATATCCTCTCGGTTTACACCTGTTTAAACAGCTGTTTGTTTATATATTTTGTGTTTAAAACGGTTTTTTTGGTAATCTGAAAGGATGTTTTGCAGTCTAATCATCTTTAAAAATTGATTTTTGTATTCTTTTTTATGACTAAACAAAATCTTATTCATGGGATTTGGTTTGATTCTGATGGAACCTTAGTTGATTCTTTACCAGCACATGTTTTATTTTTAAATGATTTAAATGGAGAATTCCATCTTGGATTAGACCTTCCGTCTCCAGAAGATCGAGAGGGAATGAGTAGAATATCTTCAACACCAATGAGAGCTTTTTTCTTAAGTGCTGGTTTTCCTGAGTCTGAGGTAGATCGTTTTTTAGACATTTATAAAACAATATTTCCTACTGATCCAAAATATGCTTCAAAACCTTTTAGAGGTGTTGGAAAATTACTTCAATATTTGAAAAAATCAAGAGTTAGTCCTGTAGGAATTATAACATCAAACTATAAAGAAAATGTTGAAAGGGATTTGGGAAGAAATATGAGGTTTTTCAAGGTTGGTTTTGACAAAGAATATTTAGATAAACATTGTGGAGGTGATAAGGGTATTGCTTTAAATCATCGGCTTTTAACATTTGATAACCCTCCACCGTATCCTTATTTTTATGTTGGAGATACAGAAAAAGATTATCAGGCTGCACAATTTTCAGGAATGAGTTTTATTGGAGTGAGTTATGGATGGGAAATAAAGTCCGATGATCAAAGATTTCCAGTAGCAAGAAGCCCAAGAGAGCTAACAGACTTGATTAGAAGAGCAAATGAAATTGGTTTTAAAAGACAAAAACCTACTGGAAGATTAGTAATTTATGAATAATTCTTAAATAGACAACATAGAAATTTATTTAAACAGCTGTTTTTTTGACTGGCGATGAAACAAACACCTAGAAAAGAACCAAATGAGAGTCAGTTTATTGGAGTATATGACCTTATAGATAAAGACGGAGTTCCGTGTTTGAAGAATTTAAGAGTTACTGATCAAAGAACTATCTGCGGGCATGAAGCTGAATGTGGATCCACCTGTGAACATGAGCTTAGATATCGAAGAATTGAGGGAGAACCCGAACATGTTAGGGTTTACTGCGTCAAATTTAACAGATCAGAGTAGAATTCTAGACTATCAATGACTTTCAAAAGATTTATAAACGACTTATTATGTGGTGATTAAGAGTAAAAATGCCTTTATTTACGTATGTTTGTGAAAGAAAAAATTGTGGCCATAGCGGAGAATATCTTATTCGAAATGCTGATGAAACACCTTACTGTCCTAGATGTGAGAGCCCATTAGTAAGACAAGTTAGTAAACCAAGTGTTATTTGTTCTGGTGAGAGAACAAGCCAGTTAGAACTGAATGTTGGAGGAGTAAACCATGAAATAACTCTTACTGGAGGATTTAAAGCAGACGGTTTGCCTATTGCAGGAGCTATATGTGGTGATTGTGGTGTTGGTGTAATTGGTGAAGTTGTTGAGGTTCCAAAACCAAAAAATCCGATAGATGTTTCTGCAAATTAAACATATTCTAAAAATAAAATGGATGAAAAAATATTAGCATTAATTAGTAAACATGTTGAAGAATTTGTTGAAAATTCTCGAAATGGAGAGGGTAGAGTACAATTTCCAATGTGGATTCAAAACCGTAATTTAGGGATATCAGGTTTAGGTAAATTAAAGGGGGAGAGTCTTAGATTTGGGCTGCGGAGATAAAGCTCATTTAGTAAGAGCATTAAGAAAGAAAGGAGTTGATGCTGAGGGAATAGATCCTTATGCTCCAAAGGGTAGAGAATTTATGAAACAAAAAGTCTTTGGTGTTTATCCTAGTAGTGGAGGAATACCTCGGGAAGATGACTCTTATACTTGGGCATTTGCTCACTCATTTAAACCATTTTATTTAGGATTAGCAAAAGATTGTGGAGAAGATCGTGAAAAAAAAGATTTAGAAATGGAAGCTAGCTTTGCTTTTTGGGAGGTTTTACGAGTTTTAAAATCAGGAGGAAAAATGATTGTGCACCCTGCAATAGAGGATGCAACTAAAATTTGCTATGTAATTGGTGGGCCAAAATATTCTTTAGAACATGTTCCATTTGATTCAAAGGATCAAAGACCTAAAGCTACTTTTGAATCATCTATGTTAATGGAACGTGGATATTCTTTAGAGGAATTGTTTTTTATATATAATCATAGAACAATTATAACAAAAGATTAAAACTTTTAGCAAGATTTAAATAAAAACCTCTGATAGATTATCTATGAGATCTGGTAGAGAAGATAGTATTGATTGGCTTTTTAGTGAAGATAATAATTCTTTTAGAAGAGATTTAGCAAAGTGGTGGCCAGTAGTTGGAATAGTTTCTGTTATTAAAAATTCTGGAATAGTTGCGTATGATCTGGACTTTGCTAAAAGTAATAAAACTCAAATTGCTTGGGCAACTTATCAAACAATTTGTACTCTAGGTGCAACATTGGGAACTGCAACAGGAATTGCATATTTCTGTGGTTTGTTTGGTGAGTAATATTTTAATTTCTAATCAGTTGTTTAGGCATTACAACAGTTGTTTTAGATGATGTTTAGGTACTACTTTTTAGGGTTTTAGCTATGCTAAAAGTTTTAAGAGATGATTAAAATATTTAGCTAAGTATTTTTGTAAAGAAAAGTATAAAAAGTTAGTAGAGTTAGTAAGATAAAGAGAGAAGATAATATGAATTTTAAATTTACAAAATTAAAAGTTATTATTTCTGTATTAGTGATAATTCTTTTAGATTTATTGATTTCACTGATCTTGAGATGTGTGCCTTATAATTTAAAGATTCCTACTAACAGTTGCACTTCAATGTATGCTATGATCTTTGAACCGGGCGTTCTTATAATAGGCTTAATTGGCGGAATAGTCATTTATTTAGTCTGGAGTTTTATTCAGAGGAAACAAAACTCTCAACCTAGAGGCTAAAAACGCTAATTTCTTGACTACTAACAATAAACGTTGTACGAACGAAATCGCTCTTTTTTGGGTTTTTTAGGCACTTTTAGGTAAAAGACTAATACCTTCTAATAATCTTCGTAAATCTTCTGATGAAAGTCGAGCACCCGGACTTTCAGACCACCACTTTGCTCCATTATTCCAGGGTAGGTCTTTTTCTTCAACAGGTTGATAAGATCTAAAGTCCCTAAAAGTCATATTACCATCAGACCTATTTCTAACTCCTTCCCAATAACCTTGATCAGGATATGAGCTAACTTGCCAAAATATCTCAACTTGTAAACGCCTTTCAGTTCGTTTACCAAAAAGAACTGTTGGACCTAAAACCTTAATATATTTTCTGCCATTGGGAGGTTCGGCTGGAGAAACATAATATCTTCCTTCGATTTCCCTTATTTGATCATCAGTTAATTCCTTTTTTCTTCTCATGTTTAATTTAAGCTAACAGGATATTTAAGTTTTTAGATGATTTTTCTTCGTGCTAAAAGGTTTAAGCAAAGATAGAAAGATTTAGCTTAATTTTTTGTCTTAGGGATCTTGAAATACTGGTGAGTCTGGAGTATCTTTGACTCTTTGATATTGTTCTAAATCCATACCTAATTGTGTAGCTATAAGAGTATCTAATCTATCTTGTGTAAAATTGTGTCTGCATGTTGAGTTGGGATATGCTGCTGAATAGCAATATGGTTCTTGAAGTCCTTCCTCTTTGATTGCTTTACAAAGATTTGGTGTTCCAGATTTAAAAAAATAGCAGGTTGTAGTGCATAAAACTGGTTGATTTTGATCTGTCATTTTGTTTAATTTGTTTAGAATTACTTGGTTTTTATGGGTTTTTATAACTTCTTGATTGATTGTGCGAATGAAAATTCAAAGTTAAGCAGATAAAACATCAAAGTTATCAACAAGCACATCAGCGTAGTGCTCAAGAAGAGGCAAATATCTTTTGTTTTGTGGTTCATCTGCAGAGATAACTTCTAATGAAATCACATCAGAAGAGGGACGTCCGCTTGAAAGACCAACAACAGTGTATGTTGGCCAGCTGGGTTGGTGCCTAAAACTTCTACCAACTAACCCTCCATAAAACATACATCCTTCAACAGTATTTGGATTAATTTTAGGATCAATCTGAGTCATTTTATTTTTAAAACATAATTGTTTTTTAAATATTTAGATAATATTGAAAAAATGCTGGATTTTTAATTTTTAACAGATTATTAAAAATATGATGAATTTTCGGTTTTTTGTTAGTTTTTTTAAATTGGGGTTAAATTATCAATATTTTTGGCCTTTAGCTAAAAGTTTTAAGCAAAGATAGAAAGATTTAGTTTGAACAATGTGCTGCTTCCTGTGCTAATATGTCAATGTAATATCCAAGAGCTGAGTACCAATTTCCCATATTTTTTCTTTTTTTACCTGTCCAACGAGCGAGATGGTCTCCAAATTTGGGGGCAAATCTAACACGATCCTCATTAACAGTAACTAAACTTAGAAGAATACTGTCTGGACAAACTCTTCTAAGAGTTTCTTGAGCTTGAACTATTTCGGGTGATATTTCAGAATAGGCTTGTCGCACATCTCTCATGGCAAGATTACCATAATAGGCAGATCGACTTATCATTTGGCTAGAAATTTTGTTGGGTTTATATAGCTTTTTATTGGGTTTTAGCTATGCTAAAAGTTTTAAGCAAAGATAGAAAGATTTAGCTAAGGATTAGTTCCTAAATTTGTTGGTGATTTTGGATAAAGAAAATCTTCATCCCCCCTAGCTCGGGGTTGATAGTCTCTGAAGGGTGTTTGATCTTCAAAACCCAAACAAAGCTTTTTGACTAATGGGCAAATATGAGAAGTAACTAAGCGATGAGCATATGCACTGCCTGCAGGTAGATGTTTACATGGGCCTAGGTCTGTAATACCTTTTTCACCCAAATCATTTGAGCGCCACTTTAAAACTATATGCTGACTACCCTCTCTAGTTTCTACATACGCCTCTGCCAGGGTAGGCACACCATTTCTTTTTGGATTAGTGATTTGAAAAATAGGGCCTGATGAAAAAAAATCTCCCTCTCCAGAGATTACCACTGTTTCAACTGTTTGGGTTGGTGATTGTGAATCCATTATTTTTGTAAAACAAACTTATTTTTAAAGATTTATGTTACATTTTTTATGGTTTGAAGGGTTGTGGGGATGTGTTGAGATATGATGAAAAATGGCTAAAAACAGCCCAAAAAAGGCTGTTTAAACAGGTGTTTTTTGGAAATTTATGGTAAAAACGGCGCGTAAACGCGCCATAAACAGCTTAAAATTTATTATATTCTTGTCGACGATAAATGCTGTTTAAACAGGTGTTTATGCCTGTTTTAAGGCTGTTTAAAGCTGTTTATCTCTGTTTATAGCTGTTTGGACAGATGTTTGTCAGCTGTTTAGATGGTGTTTAGAGCTGTTTAAAGCAATTTATTTTATCGTCTAGATCGCTGTTTAAAACGAAACATTTAAATACTATTTTATCGGTAAATTAGTATGTTTAGATGGTTTTCTAAAAGAAATGATATGGAAGAGGTGAAGGAAGATACTAAAAAGTCCTTTGAACACGTTAAAGATGATATTGAAAAGATTGGTGGATGGATCAATCATTTGGACAATGATAACGCTTTCTTAAACACCCAAATTAGTGATCTTAAACAGGATGTTTCGTCGATCAGAGATGAGATTGAACAGTTAAAAGATGTACTTTCGATAGTGGGTGATGGTGTGTCTAAACAGCTGTTTAAAACAAACAGACAGCAGATTGATAAACAAACAGCTGATCAAAGCGTTTACACGCCTGTTCAAACACCTGTTCAAACAGGTAATTTATATGGATTTTCTAATTTATCAGTCACAGAAAGGGCTATAATCCTAGTTCTGGCAAATAGTGATATGAAGCTCAGTTATGATGATTTGGCTGCAATGTTAGGCAAGACAAGGTCAACAATAAGGGGTCAGATAAACAGCATAAAGCAGAAAAGTGAAGGTTTAATACTTGAATACTCAGAACAAACTGGAAAGAAGAGAGTTTATATTCCAGATGAAATAAAGGAAAAGCTAGCAAAGAGTGTAAGGTTAAGGATAAGAAAAGAAAGAAAGGATCAGCGAGGACAATAGGT
Organism: Candidatus Pacearchaeota archaeon; assembly: GCA_041659945.1. Lineage (GTDB taxonomy): Archaea > Nanobdellota > Nanobdellia > Pacearchaeales > GW2011-AR1 > JACPLR01. The sequence continues at coordinate 226,893 of JBAZXH010000001.1, forward strand.
TAAAAAGCTGACTAAAACCCCTAAAAACCTTTGAAAAACTGATAAAAAGAAGAAAAGTGAGATTTTGAGGGAAAAAGTGCCTAAAAACGGGCAAAAAAGCAGCTAAAAAGTGGAAAGTGAGGGTTTGTAGTGGGTAAAAACAGCCTAAAAAACATGTAAAAACTGGAAAGTGAGAGTTCGTAAGGGCTAAAACCTGCGGAAAAACAATAAAAAATAAATAAAAAAGTGATAGTGAGATTAAATAAAACCCTTTGAACAGGTCAAAGTGAGGATAAGACTAATAAAATGAAAAAGAATATTAATTGGAAAAAAGAAAAAAATGAGAGATTAGTAGTGGGTAAATTGGAGGTGATAAGTAGTGGGTAATTAAATCCTGTTTAATTAAATCTCGTCGATGAAAAATAATTAATCTTAATTTTTTGGGGAATTTATTGGGAAGTTAAGATCAGAAAAAGAAGTGATGGTACTAATTCGGTAAAGCGAAAATAGTCTACAGCTCTCGAAGTTTAATAAGAGTGTCTAATGAGGCTAATTTGCGAAAATCCGACGGTATATGAACTATTATCTTCTTGTTATTTACCTTTTCTTTGGTGAGATTAATTCCTTTGGAAATTATCCGTTGTATATAATCTCGTATTGAACTTTCAGAAAGGCTAAGCTTGGATGAGAGAAGAGGATAGTCTACAATAAATCCCTGGTCTTCAAGTTGATATATTGAGGACAAAACCAACATTTCTTGGTTTGTTAGGCGTTTAATCTTAAGACGAATATCCTTTTTAATGGCATCAAGCTGATCTAGAACAATGGCAGGGTTTGGAATCTTGCTTGGGTTTTCATTTGTTTGTCGAGGAAAATTGAGAGGTTCTTTTTGAGAGTTTTGACTTATATTAGCTATTGTAGGTTGGTTAGAAAAATGAGTAGAATAATCTCTAAAATGTGCTTTTTCTTGTGTGAAATCTGTCGAAGTGTCTGTCTGTCTGATTGTCTGTCTGTCTGTCGAAACCCCCCTATTTCCTATGGAACTTTGAGTATTTTGGCCTTTTAGAGCCTTAAATGGCAAAATATCTGTCGAAGAATGTGTCGAAACCCCTTTATCTGTCGAATTTATCTGTCGAAGTGTCCTATTTAAGGAATTATCTGTCGAAGAATGTGTCGAAACCCCTTTATCTGTCGAATTTATCTGTCGAAGTGTCCTATTTAAGGAATTATCTGTCGAAGAATGTGTCGAAACCCCTTTATCTGTCGAATTTATCTGTCGAAGTGTCCTATTTAAGGAATTATCTGTCGAAGAATGTGTCGAAGTGTCTGTCTGTCTGATTGTTGGATTGTCTGTCTGTCTAATTGGTTCAAAATTAGGTTGGTTAGGGTGATAATATTGAAGGTTTTGAGTTTTTATCAGAGTAAGTATGGAAATTTGAATTTCCTGAAGTTCTTTTTGAAGATTAGAAATCTCGGTTCTAAGACTTGTAATATCTTCCTTAACTTTTTGAAAGGCTTCTTTAACTTGATCCATAAATATCTGAAGAATTGGATTTTATAAAGATTAATGTTGTTTTGTTAATTAAGGGGTTTATGCATGCTTGAGTAGGCAGAGTGGGCTTTATTTGAAAGACGCCAACGAATTCGCCTTGTGTAAACCGTACCCTCTTGGTTTTTAGTTACTGATATAACTAAATCTTTTTTTTGAAGATTTAGAAGAAGAACTTTAACAAACTCTTCATCTCGGGCTATTTCTCTTGCTATTTGAGATGTAAATATTGGGTTGGGAAAGGCTTCGTATAAGACTGAAAGAATCTGTTCACCTATCTTTTCCTTTTTCTTATCTGAGATTTTCATGAACTATGAAACAAAACATCCTTTTTATGGGTTGTGGAAAGAGTTGGGAAAATTTTAATAAATTATTCTATAGAATTAATGTTGTCTTCTGTTCTTTTTACGCTTGGGTTTTTCTTGCATGTCTTGATTATCTTGCATGTCTTGAGTTTGAGGAGATATTTGGGGTAAAGGTATGTGATGTGGGAGGTTGAGGTCTTCTTCGAGCTGTAGGGCTTTAAGATTACATTTTGAAAGAATTAGATTAATCAGAGTGAATTTGAGTTCTTGAGGTACTAGCTTATCCTTCCATTGTTTTTCTAGATCTTTAACTATTTCTTCTTCAGGGATGAGAAGAACTATAGAACCTGTAAAGGTTAGTTCAGCTATATGGGGTTCGTACAATATCTTGAATATATATTTGAAAGAAAAAATATCTTGATTCTTGAAAAATTCTAGTTGGTCTTTCTTAACATCAGTTACTTGAATATTTGTTTTAATTGGTTCTGTTTCTTCAGAATTAGCAAATTCTTTATATTTTTCGATAGAAATTTTGCTAAAGTTAAATCCAATGAGTTTCATTTTGGTAAAGATTAATTTAAACTAGGTCTTCTTCAGAAACAACAACAAAGTCACCAACAGCAATTATTGAGTTATGTGGGATTAGTAATTCTCCAGCACCAGATCGTTCAATGTTAAGATTCTGTGCAAAAGGTGTTGGGCTTTTGAGAACTAGTTGAATTAGTTCGCCTGTTCGGGTTTCAAAAGTAATATCTTGAATTAAACCAATTCGTCTACCTTCTTTTGTAACCACCATTTTTCCCACCATTTCTTTTAGTGGTCTTTTTTCATCTAACATATTGAATAATAATGAGAGTATTATTTAAACTTTTCTATTGTTTTATTATGAATATTAGAGAGTAGGTGATTTATGAATTTTTATTAGTTAATGGAACTAATTTTAAGGTTCTTTAATGAGTTGTGTTAATTATTTACAAAATTTATATAAAATTCACAAGAAATCTCTAAAAGTTATGAAATAATGGTTGTGCGAACTATTGTTTGAAAAAGACTGATTTTTAATAAAATAACTCTATTTTTACCCTCACCCCCTTATTTCGTATAGAAGTATTTAAAAAGAAAGTTGAAATTTTGATTTTCTTTTTCTTATTTTTATTTATAAATATATAGTATAGTATAGTATATATATTATAATATATAATAATATAATAAATATAATACAATTATATATATCAGAAAAGATGTAATAGAATATTATATATTCGATAACAATATATGTTTCAACGGAAGAAAAATTTATGATTTCTTATTTTTCTTTTTCCATAGGAAACAAGGGTGTCAGTGTATCTTTCTAATTTTTAGTTAGATTTGACATGAATATTCTCTTTTCCATAGGAAACAAGGGTATCACTAAAACATGATTATAAAATAACATAAAGGTTTATAAAATAAGCTTGTTAATTTGTATAAAGTTAATTTAGTTTGTTTTAAATTTTTAAGTTAATAACAATTAAATTAATACTGAGAGAATTGTCTTTGCGTAAACTCCTTACTTGAGTTTGTGAAAAAGCAAATCCAATTCTCGAGGTGCTCAAGAACCAGAACACACAATACAATTTAGTGCATGGTTCTTGACAGTTTGAGTTAAAATTAAAAAAGAGGTAAAAATGGAAAAAAGCTCGGGATCTAAAATTGACAAGATATTTGATTCTTTTATGAATAATAATCTGTTTAAGGATAAGTTTGTTTTGCAAACTAGTTATTCTCCAAGTACTATACCTCATAGGGATGATCAGATAGAACAGATAGCTAGTATTTTGGCTCCGGCTTTGAGAGGTGAGAGAACAAGTAATTTGTTTGTCTATGGTAAAACTGGTACAGGAAAGACTCTTTCAGTGCAAAAGGTTAGAGATGAGTTGATTAAGAGAAATAATTTTGATGTGAATAATTTGGTGATTGAGTATATTAATTGTAAGATGAAAAAGGTTTCAGATACAGAATATAGAATATTTGCTGAATTGATTAAAAAGCTCGGAGGAAGTATACCATCCACTGGTTTGCCAACAGATCAGGTTTATAATAAGTTCATTGATTTAATTGATGACCAAAAGAAATTAATTATTCTTGTGTTTGATGAGATTGATCATGCTGTGGGAAAGATTTCAGATAACTTTTTATATAATTTAACTAGACTAAACTCTGAATTGAGTAAGTCTCAAATAAGTATAGTTGGTATAAGTAATAATTTGACTTTTTTAGATGATCTAGATCCTAGAGTTAGAAGTTCTCTTAGTGAAGAGGAAATTGTATTTCCACCATATAATGCTTTGCAACTGCAGGATATTTTAAAGGAAAGGGCTGAAAAGTCATTTAAAGATAATGTTTTGCAAGATGGAGTAATTTCAAAGTGTGCTGCCTTTGCTGCTAGAGAACATGGTGATGCTCGAAGGGCCTTGGATTTGTTGAGAATTGCTGGAGAAATAGCTGAAAGAGGTAATTCAACTAAAGTAACTTTGAAAGATATTGATTTAGCTAATGAAAAAATTGAAAAGGATAAGATTTTGGATATTGTTAAAACTGAACCTAAACAATTTCAGTTGGTTTTACTCGCAATTCTTCAGTTGGAAGAGGCTAGAAAGCTTGATGAGATATTTACAGGAGATGTTTTTAATAGTTATCAGATTTTGTGTGAAAAAACTAAGAGTGATGTGCTAACTCAAAGAAGGGTGTCTGATATTTTATCTGAGTTTGATATGATGGGACTAATTAATTCAAGTGTAATATCTAAAGGAAGGCAGGGAAGAACAAGAAAGATTAAATTATCAATTCCATCTGTTCTTTTATCAAGAGTTAGGACAATATTGGATGACTCTCTAAATCTTAATGATTAAACCATAAATTAGATTGAAAGCAAGATGGCGCAAGAATTACTAGACTTTTGTGTAGAAAAGGGAATGCTATTAGACAAGTCTGTGTTAAATTTGCTTTCGGGTATGGAAAATCAAGAGTTTGCTAAGAAATTAATAGAAGTTATTGAGTTTAAGTATAAGCAAAAGATTATTACTAAATCTTTCTTTTTGAGTAATCCGGCAAGAGTAAGGGAACTTTTAAATTCCTATGATTCTGAGATGCGTAAGATTTTGGATAGTTTTTTTATTAATTTAGGGGTTAATTTAGATATTCTTGAGTTAAGTGGGATTTCTACTAGAGAGTTTAGTAAGGAAGAGTTGGTGGAAAAAGAAACAAGTGAAGAAAATGTTAATCTTTTGAAAATATATCAAAATCCGGCTAAAAAGATTGAAGTTGGTGATTTTGTTAATAGTTTTAGAAATAGATATGGTGTTATTAAATCAATTCTTCAGAAAAGAACTGAATTGGAAAATTTAACTTCGATTAATAGAATTGATGAAGGAAAGTCTTTTTCTATCATTGGGATGATTTATGATAAGAAAACAACGAAAAATGATAATGTTTTGCTTGAGGTTGAAGATTTGACTGGGAAAATTACTGCACTTGTTAATAAAAATAGACTTGAGGTTTATGAAAAGTCTAAAGAAGTTATTTTGGATGAAATTGTTGGGTTAAAATGTTCGGGATCTAGGGAAATGGTATTTGTTAATGATATTATTTTCCCGGATGCTAGGATTTTTGAAAAGAAAAAGTCAAAAATTGAAGAGATTGCTGCGTTTACCTCTGATACACATGTTGGAAGTAATAAATTTTTGGAAAAGAATTTTTTAAAATTTATAGATTGGTTAAATGGGAAAGTTGGTGATGAAAAACAAAAAGCTGAGGCAATGAAAGTTAGATATCTTTTTATTACTGGAGATACTGTTGATGGTGTGGGAGTTTATCCGGGGCAGGATAAGGAGCTGAGTATTCAGGATGTTAACAAACAGTATGAAAAGTTGACTGAATTATTACTTATGATAAGGTCAGATATTAAAATAATTCTTTGTCCGGGTCAGCACGATGCGGTGAGAGTTGCCGAACCTCAACCTTTAATTGGAGAGTTTTATGGAACAATGATTAGAGATATACCTAATTTATATTTGGTAACAAATCCAGCTTTGGTTGAGATTGGAAGTGGTCGTGATTCGGGTAATAAATTTAAAATTTTAATGTATCATGGAGCTAGTATGCACGGAATAATTAATAGTATTGATAAGTTAAGATTAAATAAGGCACATGATCATCCAACAGAAGTTGTTAAGTATATGCTTAAAAAAAGACATCTTGCTCCATCACACTCACTTACAACTTACACACCTTATTCTGAAGATCCGCTGTTAATTACAGACATTCCAGATATATTTGCTACTGGAGATCTTCACAGACCAGAGGTTGGAGATTATAATGGTGTGCTGCTAATTGCTAGTAGTTGTTGGCAATCAATAACTCCGTTTGAGGAAAAAGTGGGTAATTCTCCTGATCCGTGTAAAGTTCCAATCTTTAATTTGAAAACTAGAGAAATTAAAATGCTTGATTTTAGTGATGCTTGCGATGAGGATGAGAGTGATGAGATTTTTGAAGGAGAAAGTAAGAATGGAGTTAAACCGTGTGAAAAAATTGTGGAAGCGACGGGTGAGAGTAAATTGGAGGTGAAAAATGCAAATTGAAAAATACTTTCATAAGATTGAAGAGCAGATAAAGCAAAATTATGATGTTGCCAATGAGGCTAGAAGTAAGGGACTAGATCCTGTGGATCATGTTGAGATTCCATTAGCTAGAAATCTTGCTGAAAAATCTGTGGGATTAATATCAACTGTTTATCCGCAGATAAATGATCCTAGAATTGTGAATAGAATTATTGAACTTGAAAAAGAATATGGTTCGCTAGATGTTGGTGTTTGTTTAAAAATTGCTGAAGAAATTGCTAAGGAAAAGTTTTGTAAATTTGAAAGTTTGCAGCAGGCTATTGAGGCAGGAATAAGAGTTGGATTTGCATATACAACTCTTGGAGTTGTTAGTTCTCCGATTGAAGGTTTTACTGGTTTGAAATTAGTTAAAAATAAGGAAGGAAAGGAATATTTTCAGGCTTATTACTCGGGACCGGTAAGAAGTGCGGGAGGAACTGGGGCCACATATTCTTTGATAATAATTGATTATTTAAGAGAACTATTTGGTTTTGCTAAGTATGAACCAACTGAAAATGAGATTAAAAGAACAGTAACTGAGATTTTTGATTATCACGAGAGAATTACTAATTTGCAGTATTTGCCAACTGAAGAAGAGGCAGCATTTTTGGCTGCTCACATACCAATTCAAGTTTCTGGAGAACCTTCTGAAAAAATTGAAGTTTCAAATTATAAAGATATACCTGGAATTGATACAAATTTCTTAAGAAGTGGTTTTTGTTTGATTATGGCTGAGGGTATTGCACAAAAAGCTCCAAAAGCCTTGAGAGTGTTGAAAAGTTTAAAAGAAAAGGGTTTTAAAATGAGTGATTGGGATTTTTTGGAAGAATATTGTAAGCTTCATGAAAAAAGATCAAAGGGAAGTAAGGATACATCGCCAACATATATGAAAGATTTGGTTGCAGGAAGACCAATATTTGGTCATCCGTCAAGATCTGGAGCATTTAGATTTAGGTATGGAAGGTCAAGGGTAGCGGGATTTTCTGCAGCTTCAATGCATCCGGCAACAATGGCGCTATCTGATGATTTTATTGCCATAGGAACTCAGCTGAAGATAGAAAAGCCAACAAAAGGGTGCGTGGTTTCGGTTTGTGATACAATTGATGGGCCAATTGTTAAATTTAAAGATGGAAGTGTTAGGCAAATAAATAACTACGAGGAATCTAAAAATTTGTATAAAGATGTTGAGGAAATAATTTACGCGGGAGATATTTTATTTCCATTCGGAGATGTTGCCAATAGAAATCACGTGATGATAAGGCCAGGATATGTGGAGGAGTGGTGGAATTTGGAGTTGGAAAAGGTTGGGCAAAAGGTTGATGATTATCTTGATGTTGATTTTGAAAAAGCTATAAATATTTCTAAAGAATTTAGAATACCCTTGCATCCAAGTTATATATTTTATTGGAGTCAGATAAAATACGAACAGTTTTTGGAATTTTTAAGATGGCTGTCCTATGCAAGGCTTAATCAGAAGATTATTCTTCCGTATAGTTCTTTTGAAAAGGAAAAGTTTGTAGATGCTAAAAGAACTTTAGAATTATTAGGAATTGAACATGATATTGGTGTTGAAAATGTAATAATTCCGGAAATTAAAAGTAAAGCTTTGTTTGCTAATCTTGGTTTGAATTTGGATTTGTTTAGGCAGGAGAATTATTTTATTGAAAAGGAAGTAAATGCCTTGGCTGAAAAGATAATGGCTTTTTCAGAGATCTCAAGATTTGCCCAGTCCTCGCCGGCAAATAAGTCAAATCTTGATGATGCTCAGGAACCAAAACCCAAGGTTCCTGACACAGAGGAGAAAGTTCTTGACATAATTAATCTTATTTCTGAGTTTGTTATTAAAGATAAGGCTGGAGAGTTTATTGGAACTCGTATGGGAAGGCCAGAGAAAGCTAAGTTGAGAAAGTTAACTGGAAATCCGCATACCCTTTTTCCGGTTGGTGAAGAAGGGGGAAGATTTAGAAGTATTCAGGAAGCTTGTTCTGTTGGAGGGGTTACTGCAGAATTTCCAAATTATGTTTGTGAAAAGTGTGGGAAGTCCAATGTTTATCCCATATGTAATGAATGTGGAGGCGTGTGTGTTAAGAAGTATTATTGTCCGGTGTGTGATAAAAACATCTTAACAGAAAAATGTCTAGAACATAATAGAGGAAATACCTATTCTCGAAGAAAACTTGATGTTAAACCTTATTTTGACAATGCTGTTAAGTTACTTGGTTTGGAAAACGGACAGATTCCGGATTTAGTTAAGGGAGTTAGAGGAATGTCTTCTGGAGATCATCTGGTTGAGAATTTGGCAAAGGGAATTTTAAGAGCGGGTTTAAATTTAGCTGTAAATAAAGATGGAACAATAAGATATGATATGACTGAGTTGCCAATAACTCATTTTAAACCTAAGGAGATTTTTGTTAGCATTGAAAAATTAAAAGAGATTGGTTATACGCTGGATATTCACGGAAAAGAGTTGGTTGATGAAGATCAAGTTTTGGAACTTTTACCACACGATATTATTCTTCCGTGTTCGAGTGAATCGGGAGATGAAAGAGCTGACGATGTTTTTATGAATCTTACAAAGTTTATTGATCAGCTCTTTGAAAAGTTTTACAAGATAAAATCATTTTATAATGTTAAAAAAAGAGAAGATTTGGTTGGACATTTGGCTGTTTGCATGGCACCACATAATTGTGCTGGAGTTATTGCAAGAATAATTGGATTTTCAAAAACTCAAGGATTACTTGCTTCGCCGTATATGCACGCAGCCATGCGAAGAGATTGTGATGGTGATGAGGCAGCAGCCATGTTATTGCTTGATGTACTTGTTAATTTTTCAAAAGCTTATTTACCAAGTCATCGTGGAGGAACACAGGATGCTCCACTTGTTTTAAATGGAAGGATTGTTGCTGGAGAGGTTGATGATCAGATATTGGATTTTGAATTGGTTAATAGATATCCGCTTGAATTGTATGAGGCTGCTGAAAGAGGAGAACATTCTTCTAAGGTTAAAGTGGAGATGGTGAAAGACAGATTAAAAAAAGGAGAGAATCCATTTAAAAATACTGGGTACACGCATGAGACAACGGACTTTAATAAAGGAGTTTTATGTTCATCATATAAACAGCTGCCAACAATGCAAGAAAAGGTTGCATCTGAAATGGAGTTGGTTAGAAAATTGAGAGCGGTTGATACGTCTGATGTTGCAAGGTTAATAATTGAAAGACATTTTATCAGGGATATTAGAGGTAATCTGAGAAAGTTTTCAATGCAGGGTTTTAGATGCGTTAAGTGTAATAGTAAATTTCGTAGGCCTCCATTGTCTGGTGTTTGTCTAAAGTGTGGAGGAAAAATAATATTTACAATTTCAGAAGGAGGAATTGTAAAGTATCTCGAGCCAGCGATCACGCTGGCAACAAACTATGACATTCCAATCTATGTCAAGCAGAATCTGGAGTTAACAAAGCGTTACATTGAAAGTATTTTTGGTAGAGAGGAAACCAAGCAGGCTGAGTTGGGGAAGTGGTTTTGAAAGGATATAAATTGTTTTAAAGTTTGAGTAACTGTAGTAAATATGGAAGAGTTAACTGAAAAAAAGATAAATATTGAGCTATTAAGATTAGCTATTATAGCATTATTAGTTGCTAGTATGTTTGGAGTTCTTCAATATTTTCAAAATAATACTATTGATGCTCTTGGAGTAGACGCCCTTCTTAAAGTTGTTGCTATAGTTTTGTTTAAAGCTCCATTTTTACTTTTTATTACTTATGTTATTGTTTTAGGATTAAGTCTTAGGTATGAAAATAAAAATTCTTTTCCAAAAGTTCAAGCCTATTTATATGATTTAGGCATATTTTTAACTAGCTTTCTTATTCTTTTTGTTATTATTTTAGCACTTTTAGCTTGGTTGTTTGGACAAATTCCAAAGTTTCCTTGGTGGGTAGCAGCATTGATTGTCTGGGGAATTGTTCTAGCTGTTGTCATTTTAACTAATTACCCTTTGATTAAAAAGTATTTTAAAAAAAAACTTAAAGCAAATGTTTCTAAGGTTTGTGAAGGAAAAAAACATGATGAAGAAATGCTCAAAGTTGCAAAACGCACCTTATCTTTTTCTAGATTAAGTTTTGGGATGACAATAGTATCAACATTAATCTTAGGATTTATTGCAGTTTTGTCTATAGTCATATTATTTCCTGCTCAACCCAACATAAGAATTTTAGGATCAATTGAAGGGGTTAATTCAGGAGATAATCTCTTAAAAGAATGTGAAATTTTTAGTTGTTCTTTTAATTATAACAAAGATTTTAGGCCTTACAGTCTGAATAAAAATGATAATTACACTGTTTTTGATATTACAGTAGTAAATGAGGGTAAGTCAACTTCAAATATTGGTGCACTTTTTAAATGTAACTTCGAAGTTGCTGGTGCTGCATTAATAGTATCTTCTCGTCAAGCAATAAATGCTAGCATACAATGGAGAGGTAACACTCTTCCTTCTGCACTATCAATAAATAATCAAAAAATAAACGACTTAGTAGATATTAGACTTTTTGGATATGTGCCTAGTAATAATCCTTTATGTCATTTCATTTATTCATCAGAGGATAAAGGAAAAGATGAGTTTGATATAACATTTAAAAAAATTTGAATTAGTAAGTGAGAAGAAAACCCTTAAAACTCCTTACTTCTTTATTGAAACATGAAACCATACATCATCGTTATCATTGCAGTTATTGTCCTGTTTGGATGCTTTTGGGGGATAATTTATATTTTGGGAGATTATGATTTGAGTAATCCTTTTAGTTATAATAATTCTAAGACTTATAATTCTGAAAATAATTATACATCTGTGATACGGGTTATTGATGGAGATACACTTATTCTGTTAAATGATAGTGGAGGCGTGGAGACTGTTAGACTGCTTTGTGTGGATACGCCCGAACAGGGCAGTTCGGGATATGAAGAAGCAAAGAATTATCTGGCTTATCTTGTTCGTTTGGATGACACGAATATTACTCTTGAAAGAGAGGGTTTGGATGTTTATAATAGAACTCTTGCTTGGGTTTATGTTGATGGTGTTTTGATAAATAAGGATCTTATTGATAAGGGTTATGGAAGCGTTTTTGCGTTTAATGGGACGGATTGTAGTAGGGTTATGTGAATTGGGGTTTTGAAGATAGCTTTTATAAAGTTTATACTATTATTTTTATTGTAAAAAGAGTGAAATATCAAATTGAAAAAAAGCAAAGTCTTTTTGGAGAAACAGTATGATTTAGTTGGTGAAGAGTATATTAAACGACAGTTGAAATTTTATAATGATCATGAGGATGTGCCGAGAGCCTTTATTAGAAAATTTTTATTAGAATTTAAGGATAAAATTGTTCTAGATGCTGGTTGTGGATTTGGAAAAGACATTTTAATATATGAGAAAGCAAATGCTAAGGAAGTCTTTGGTATAGATAGCTCAAAACTGATGGTTTCTGAAGCTAAAAAATTTGTTAGTCATCCTGAAAGAATATTTGTTAAGGATATTAGAAATACAGAATTTCCAGATAAATATTTTGATATAATTGTTTCACGCTATGCTTTACATTATTTAACCGATATAGATGCTTTTTATAAAGAGGCTTTTAGAATACTTAAGGATGATGGATTGTTAATTGTAGTAACTGATCATCCTCTTGGATCTTTATTAAAGCAGAAAAAGAAAATTTATGGAAAAAGAGAAATAGTCCCAACAACTATGATGATTAAAACAGCGAAGATTTACTTTCCTACCCATACTTTTAAGGATTATTTTTCTGAAACTTTCTTTTCTCTATTTAGATTAGAGTATTTTGATGAAGCTTTTGATAATTTTCACAAAATACCTGGCAATAGTTTTAAATTTCCTAATTTCTTAGGATTTAAAGCTAGGAAGGTTTTGCAGTAGCATAAATAAATATGGGGTAATTTCAAATATTTTTGAAAAGAAAACCCTTAAAAACTCCGATAATTAACAAAGGTTGAGGTGTTTAGTGCCTCAGACTACTAATTCTGAGAAAAATTAAAATGAAAGAAGTTAAATTTGATCATCATCACGTTAGTTCAAGAAAAGACCTGTTACATTTTGTGGAAGAACATGAGGGCTCGGGGATTTATAGGGAAATTGGAAAAAGACCTAACGCTTGGGTAGAAGAATTAAATATTGTTTCCCAAATTTTAACACGGGAATCTTTAGTTGCAGGAATTGATATATTTGAACCACCAATCAGCGATCCAGACTTTGTAGAATTAGGAAAAGGAGTCTTTCTTTATCGGGGAAAAGAACCTCGGCTAAGAGGATTGTGGACAAGTAAGCCAATTAAAAAAGATTTAAGAGAATTTGTTGAAAAAGAGTTAGAATGGACACATTATAGAATGGGAACAGCAGCAGAATTAATGATTAATCAAGAATTTGCACAAGTCCCCTTTGAACAATTCTTGCCTGAAAACTTTGAACAAATTGCTAAACCTGTTGAAAGCATCAAAGGACATAATAAAAGACCAATTTCAACTTTTGCTATTAAAGTGGATGGCAAAGAGGTAGTAGTTTATGCTAAAGGAGCTGATGTCTCACCTAGGCTCTGGTTTAGTCATGCTAAACCGATGTATAGATTAACTCATATAATGGATGTTTCAAAGACAACTTCTAAAACAGAAATGGAAAGAACTCTAAAATTAGGAAATCTTGGAATAAATGTCCCAAGAATAGTAGGTTATTATGACTCGCCAGTGGAAGAATTTTTGTTTTTAGAAGAAGTTAAAGGAAAACATCCTAACGAGTTTCTCCCAGAACATAGAGAACAGATAATATTTCAAGATGCTGCAATGTTAGCAGATTTATGTATTGCAGGATATATGAAACACGGATTTACAGATTTTGATGATAAAGTTTTTGATGGAAGAAGATTGCATTTAATTGATGTTGATGAATGTATAGATGTTTACTTTCCAGCAAGGCCTGATTTCAGAGAAATGCTTTTAGACCCTAGAGATTTAGACAAGCTAAAAAAATTCAGAAGATTACAAAGAGATATTTTTACAACTACAATGAGAGATGCTATTTTTGATTATAGAGAGACCCTTACCCCAGCAAAACAAGATCAAGCTCAATATGTTAATGCCTTTTTCCAGAGAATGAGATGGAAAAAACCAAGTGATAGCCTAACAAGAAGGCTAACTACTTTTTCAAAAAATTATACGACTGCTGACAGGTATATGGCCATGATGTGTGAAGAGTGAGAAAAAATAATGTATAAATTTAAATTATCTTTTTCCAAAACCCTTAAAACCCTATTTTTCTTTTAATTATATAAAATGATTAAAATTAGACGAAAAGGTGTGGCCATTGTGGAAACTCCTAGGGGAATTCTTATGGTAGCTGGCAAAGACAGGAAGTTTACTTTGCCAGGAGGCGGAGCAAATAATGGAGAAAACAGAGAGGTTGCAGCTATAAGAGAACTTTATGAAGAAACTGGATTAAGAACAAAGTCTTCTAAGTATTTGTTTAGCTGCATTGGACATAAATGGCGTACTCTTACTGGTAGAAAAGTTGTAAATTATTGTAAGGTATTTCTTATTAAAACTAGTGGAAAACCAAAAGCTGGAAACGAAATAAAACATCTTGCTTTTTGGAAGCCGGGTTCTAAAATAACTATAAGTCCAAGAACAAAGAAGATTATTGAGAAGTATAATAATGCTTATAAATAGTTTAGATTAAGCTAAAGAATGAGAAGTAGAGAAGATTATCCTAGTAATGTGGTTGAAATTCAAGAGCATGATAAAGCTTGCGGAGCAAATGATTTTACTGTAGCAGCCTATGGCCCAGATAGAGTTTTAAAAGGAAAATATTTTACTTTTCATTCTAATAGTGTTGAAGGTCATGAAGTTTTAATTGATAGAGGATATTCTCATAATCTTGGAGATATTGACGAATCAAAAGATGTTATAACTAGTGAATATATTTTTGGAATAGCTCATGATAGAGAGGGTGCTCAGGACAGATTATATGGTCAAGCCCAAGTTAGAGCTGGTGAATTAAGTAGAGAAACAGGATTAGAATTAGTAGACACTACTGGTAGAGATATTTGAGTGAGAAAAAGACTTTTTGAAAATGAACTTATTCTGGATAATCTTTTTAAACTTCGAGATTATCTCTTTTTATGACCGAAGTATACTTTTCTAGGGAAATTGATAAAATTCTTGAGAAACTTGATTATTCTAAGCTTGGTGAGAATGTGGCAATTAAGGTGCATTTTGGTGAAGAAGGATGTGTTACATATATTGATCCTCAGATTGTTCGGGCTGTTTATGATAAACTAAAAGATCTTGGTAAAAAGGCAACACTTGTTGAATGCAATACTCTCTACAAGGGAGAGAGAACAACAAGCACAAATCATATTAGGCTTGCAAAATCACATGGTTTTGATTTTGCTCCGGTAGATATTTTGGATGGAGAATATGGACAGGATTATGTTGAAATTAATGGATGTAAAATTGCAAAGGGAACAAAAAAATATGATTCTATGGTGGTTTTAACACATTTTAAAGGTCATATGTTTTCGGGATTTGGCGGAGCAATAAAAAATATGGGCATGGGTTTGGGAAGTAGAGCTGGAAAATTATACATGCATGCTAACATGAAACCTTCTGTAAACTCAGGAAAATGCAGTGCTTGTGGAATATGCATGAATAGTTGCAATGAATCAGCAATAAGCATTTCTGGAGTGAGTGCAAAAATTAATTCTGAAAAATGTGTTGGCTGTGCAATGTGCATTGCAGTATGTCCCAATGATGCAATAAACATTCCGTGGGGAAGTCAGACAGGTGAAGAACTTCAGAGAAAAATAGTTGATTATGCTGAAGGAGCAATTAAAGCTTTTTCAAAAGATAAAATTGTTTACATAAATGTGTTGGAAAACATAACTCCTGAGTGTGACTGCATGGAAACAAAGCAGGAACCAATTATGGAAGATGTGGGGATTTTAATGTCTGGAGATATTGTCGCGATTGACAAAGCAAGTTTGGATTTGGTAAGAAAACATTCAGATGGTAAATTTGATAAGATTAATCGTGTAAACAAAGATTTTCAAGTGGAATATGCTGCTAAAAACGGATTAGGATCAAAAGAGTATGAGCTGGTTGAGTTGGATTAAGGTTTAGCTATTTTCCACATACTTTCAAAGAAATTTAAAAAAGAATCAGCGATTTGTTTACTTTCTATTAAAACTGCCTTTGACTCTTTTTCATATGTAATAATTAGGACTTTATTTTTTGATATTACAATTGTTGAAGGTGTCAGTGTTTTAACAAATCTTACTTCAGTTAATGGAATACCTTTGTATAATTTCAATATTTCTTTATATTCTTCATTATATATTAACCGTGTTGAAATCTTCTTTTTTGCTTTTTCTTGATAAAATCTTCTAATAAGAATTTCAAATTTTTCATCTAATGGTTCTTTTGTACCAAAAACAACATATTCATTACCACTAGATAAGTTTTCTATGAATTCAAACATTGCTGTTTCTATTCCTTTAAATCCTTCAAACATTGTTGTATCTTGATTTTCTTTTTGTAATTTTCTTTTTTGAGATAGTTCTGGAATAAGTTCTTCTAATTTATTTTTGTCAGTGTCTATTTCTTTTTTTCTTTCATCCATATAATCTAATATTCTTTTTGGATCAGATGCCTGAAAGTATTTAACATTATTTTTGATTATGTGAGAGACTAATCCTCTTTTTTCTAATCTCTCAAGTATAACATATACTTTTGAGCTAGTAATCTGGGACTTACTTATTATTTTGCCAGTGGAAGTTATTCCTAGTTCTAACAGAGAAAGATATACACGAACCTCTCCGGTTGTAAGACCTATCTTTTCTAAAATTTTTGTATCCATAAATTAATAGATATTTTTGTTTATTTAAGTTTTACTATTACATCTCTCTAAGGGGGAAATAAGAGTTAAATAGTCTAATCTTTGATTGATGTACTGTTTTGTTAAACTAAAAATGGAATCTCAAAAGGAAAATAACAATGAAATGGAAAGTTCTAAAGAGAAATATGCCTCATTTTTGTTAATTAAAACAAATTTGAATGTGTTGCATGTTTTACAATCTTTAAATAGAAATAGCCTTGTTAAATGGGCAGAGGCAGTTTATGGTCCGTATCAAATTGTTGTTTATATGGAAAGTTGTATTGAACAGAATTTAATTAATTTTATTGAAAATCTTAGATCTCAAAAAGGAATAGCGGAATTGGATGCTCGAAAGGTAAAGAATATACCTTTTGATGAAAATTTAAAATTTAATTTTTCTAGTAAGAAAAGAAATGCTGTTTTGCTTATTAATGTTAATTACAAAGAAGAAAGAGAAAGAGTTGTTACTTATAATTTAAGAAAGATTGGAGGAGTTTTTTGGGCTAGAGCAATGTGGGGACCCTCAGACATAATAGCTTTAGTTGAAGCAAATGATAATGAATCTATGAGGAACTTAATTTGTGATGAAATCAAGACATTAAATGGTGTTCAAAACAACACTACCTTGTATTGTTATTCTATTTAGCTTAGTGTAAAATATATAAGGTCAGTTTATTTTGTAATTTCAAGCTTTAAACTTTCTAGATTAATGCCTTGATATTGGGTTTTGCTGATGCTTTTATCTTCTGAGAGAATATTTACTTTAAATCCTGCGTGTTTTATTATGTCTAAATAATCCTGTTTTTGAAGTGCTCCTGCAACGCAGCCTGACAGTAGATCGGGATTATTTTTTTGTTCATTTGTTAGCTCTCCTAGCAGAACAATATCTGAAACATACATTTTTCCGGTCTTTTTTAGAACTCTATGAGACTCTTTGAAAGCTTTTTGTTTGTTTGGAGAGAGATTAATAACGCAGTTACTGATGATTATATCAATTGAATTGTTTTCTATTGGAAGGTTTTCTATTTCTCCTAGTTTGAATTCAACATTTTTGTAATTGTATTTTTTTATATTATCATTGGCTTTTTTAATCATCTCGGGAGTCATGTCAACTCCAATGACTTTTCCGGTTTTACCAACTCTTTTTGATGCTAGAAAACAATCAAATCCGGCACCAGAACCTAGATCAAGAACAATATCTCCTGTTTTTATGTTTGCTAGAGCAGTAGGATTACCACATCCTAAACCTAGATTTCCAGGAGTTTTGAGTTCTTCATTGGAATAGCCAATCATCTTGGCAATTTTTTCCTGATCATTCTTTTTGCAACTACAGGTACAACAGGAACCTTCGTTTTTTGCAATTTTGCTGTAACTTTCCTTTACTATTTTCTTTATTTCTTGGTCTTTCATTTTAGGTTAAATCTGCTTGGATATTTATACCCTTTCATAACAAATTTTATAACACTTATTTCTTTAGAATTATATGTTAGATAATCAGGAAGTAATTAAAAAGTGTAGAGTTCTGTTGCATGCTTATAAAAGCGGAGGACTTGGCCAGACCGTCATGCCTGAAGATTCAAATCCAGGTTTTAATGAGAATGAGAATGAGAATGAATTGAGATTAGCTTATTTTACTTTACCAATGGCTTTGAATTATCAGAGAAATAGCTATAAATTGTGGGAAGCTGCTTTGAAAACATATAATGATAATGAGACAAAAATAGTATTTGATGTTTCTAAAGTTGTTCAATTGGATGAAGATAAACTCAGAGAATATTTAACTCGCTATAAACTTGCTCTACAACCAAATAAGCAAACTAATACTTGGAGTGCAATAGCTCAAACTGTTTATGAAAAGTTTGGTTCTTTTGAAAATTTGATGGAACAATGTGATAGTGATTATTTGAAGTTAAGAAAATTAATTCAGATTGATCTTAAAAAAGGATTTCCTTATCTGTCTGGACCAAAAATATTTAATTATTGGTCATTTATAATCAAAGAATATGGAAAAGTTTCTTTGAAAAATGCTGAATATATTGAAATAGCTCCAGATACCCATATAACTCAATGTTCTGTATTGTTGGGAGTTGTTAGTCAGGATGAAGCTGATAAGCTTTCAAAGGATAAAATTTCAGAGAAATGGAGAGAAATTTTAAGAGGTTCTGGAATTAATCCTATTGATATGCATCCACCTCTTTGGTTTTGGAGCAGAAATGGATTTATCTTTAAGATTTAACCTGGACTTCCACTATGATTGTATCTTTCAATAGGTTTAAATAGGTTAAATTTTTCTTATTTATAGCCATGAAAGTGATGAGGCGATCGCGTATTTAGTGCGTATGTCGAAGAGTCTAATTCTGGCAATATATGACTGTAAGGAGAGTAAGAAGCAATAAGTATTAAGCTTAGAAGAAAAGAAAATGGCTAAGAGACTATATGTAGGTAATTTACCTTTTAGTGTCACACAAGAAGCTCTAAAGAACTTTTTCTCAGCATTTAAAAGTGTTGGAGAAGTAACTATTGTAGTTAATAAGTTCTCTGGAAGATCTAAAGGATTTGGCTTTGTTGAAATCAGCGATGATGAAGAAGCTGAAAAAGCAATAGCTGAACTTAATGGAAAAGATCTTGAAGGAAGAGCACTTTTTGTTAGCGAAGCAAGACCCTTTGACCCTGATAAGCCAAGACCAGAACGAAGAAGCTTTGGAGGCCGTGAAGGCGGAAGAAGCGGAGGTTATGGCGGCGGAAGAAGCGGAGGCTTTGGTGGCGGAAGAAGGTTTGACCGAGGCGATGGCGAAGGAAGAAGAAGCTATAATCAAAATTCAGACGATTAAATAAAGAATCTGTCCACTAAAACAGACATATTCTTTAAGCCTCAAATTGGAAAATCCAACCAATTTGAGCAGTAAGAAATAATTTTTTATTTTTTTATTTATCTTATTTTTTACAAAAAGATAACTTTTTATAGTTCTTTTTATTTAAAAAGTTATGAAAAAGAAGGGATTGTATTGGACAATTTTTATTTTTGCACTAATTGGTGTGCTATTTTCAGGATATATGACTTTTGTTAAGTTATTTTCTGGAGTATGTCCGATAACTGAAGGTTGTGCTATATTGTTGGGATATCCAGTTTGTATCTATGGTTTGATTATGTTTTTTATTTTATTTGTATTGATTTGTGTTAGACTTTTTGGAGTAAGGAAAAAAGATTTAGAGTCTATTGGTGGAGTTGACAAAGGATTATTTTATGTTTCTTTAATTGGATTTTTATTTTCACTTTACTTTTCAATCAAGGAATTATTCTTTAATTCCTGTGGGACTATTTTTTCTGGAAATTGCCATTATTCTTTGGGTGTGCCTAGTTGTGTTTATGGTTTTGTAATGTATCTTATAATTTTTATCTGTGCAGTTATGATAAAGAAAAAGAAGAGATAAATCTAAATTTTTATGGAGGAAAATAAAAATGTGTGCAACTTGTGGATGTAGGGCTAAGAAGACAGCAAAGAAGAAGAGAAGATAAGATTGAAATTAGTTACTTATTATTGTTTTTGTATTATTTAGATCAAATACTTCTTTAATATTTATTAAAATAGCATTTTTTACAGAATAACCTTTGCTTTTTAGAACGCACATATCAAAATATTTGCCTGATGGAAATATTTCTACTTTACCTTTAATTCTAAAGTAACCTCCAATAACACAGATATTTTTATTTTCTTTAAGATTCTTTATAGTATTATTCATTTGACAATCAGCTATAAGCAATTTGTTATCCACAAAACCTAGAGAAATAACAATGTTAGCATTTGGTATGTTGCTTTTTGAGGATGTTGCTAGAATGATCTCTTTGCCATCTTTGAAACTACTTTTCCAATCCATGTATATAGATAGAATTAGATTATATAAAATTTCTGTATAATTTATTCACAGCAGGCTTTTACAAAGCCGTTGAATAAAGGAGCTGGTGAGAGAAGACTACTTTTGAATTCGGGATGTGCTTGAGTGGCTAGAAAGAATTTATGTTGGGATTGTGGAAGTTCGATGAACTCTACTAACTTGTTATCTGAACTTGTGCCTCCGAAAATAAGGCCTTTGTCTTGAAGAATTGTGTGATATTCTGGATTTACTTCATATCTATGTCGGTGACGCTCATAGACTTCTGTTAGATTATTGTAGACTTGTTTTACTTTTGTATTGTCTTTTAGTATTGCTTTGTATGCCCCGAGTCTCATTGTTGCTCCCTTATCAATTATTGCTTTTTGTTCTGGAAGAATGTCAATTACTGGGTGAGAGGTTAGGGGATTGATTTCTGTTGAATTTGCAGATTCTAGATTGCAAACATTTCTTGCAAATTCAATTACTGCCAGTTGAAGGCCATAGCAAAGACCTAGAAAAGGAATATTATTTTCTCGAGCATATTTTATTGCTTTTATTTTTCCCTCAATTCCAGATGAACCAAAACCTCCTGGAATAAGAATACCATTAATATCTTTTAAAATTTCACTGATGTTTGATTCTGGGTTTTCTAAATCTTTTGAGTTAATCCATGAAATTTTAACTTTAACCTGGTTTTTTGCAGCAGCATGGTTTAGAGATTCGGTTATTGAAAGATAGGAATCTCTTAGTTGATAGTCTCCAATGTCAAGGTACTTTCCAACAATTCCAATTTTTATTTCTCTTTCTGCATTTAGTAAATTTTCTAAAGCTTCTATCCAATCGCTCCAGTTTGGTTCTTTTAACTTTTCTAGATTTAGTATTTTTAGTATTTTTTCACCTAAATTTTCTTTTTCAAAGTTAAGCGGAATTGTATAAAGTGTATTTAGAGTATTTTCTCCGATTACATCTGGAGCTGAAAATACACTGTCAGGATTTAGATTAGCATATTCTTCTATTTTTTTCTTTCTTATTCCATCTAGAGGATTTTTCCCGCGACAAAGAATGATATCTGGTTGAATTCCGCTTTCTCTTAGCAGACGAACTGAAATTTGTGTGGGTTTTGTTTTCATTTCGTCAATGTGAGATGGTATGGGCATATAGCTGACTAGAATGTATAGGATGTTTTCTTTTCCAATTTCTTTTTCTAGACTTTTTGCTGCAAATAAAAATGGAAGGTTTTCATAGTCTCCAATTGTTCCGCCAATTTCTATTAGTGCAATATCATAACCTTCTGAAGATTCTTTAATGCGATTTTTTATTTCATTTGGAACATGGGGGATGAATTGAACAGTTTCACCTAAAAAATCTCCTTTTCTTTCTTTTTCTATTAGACTTTTATATATTTGTCCTGTTGTTATGTTGTTTTTCTTTGATATTGGCTGGCTTAGAAATCTTTCATAGTTTCCAAAATCCTGGTCTACTTCGCCGCCATCATTTGTTACCCAGACTTCTCCGTGTTCGGTAGGTCTTAGAGTGCCGGCATCACAATTGATGTAAGGATCTATTTTAATTGCTGTAACACTAAATCCGTATTCTTTCATTATTCGACCAATGGAAGCTGTGGCTACGCCCTTACCAACACCAGAAATTACACCTCCTACGACTATAATATATTTAGTCATAGAACTAGATTAGTAGGGTTGTTTTAAAATGTTGTTGTGCTAAAAGATATGATTTATTTTTTATAATAAAGTTTTTAATGCTATAAGTATTTCTAGTTTGACTCCCCTAATTTTTATTGTTTTCAAAAAAGTGTTATTGCTAAATTATACAACACACCTAGACTAGTTTAAAAGTTAGTTTAGAATGTCTTATTATCAAAAATAATCATTTTCATGAAATAATGCTTTTATACTAGTTTTATTTTTAGTTTTTATGAAAAAAGGGTTGTTGGTAGGTGGTGTCGTCGGGGTGATATTAGCCTGCACTTTGTTTTTTGTTCAATTAGGATTTGTTTCTGCTGAAATTAGTTTTGGTAATGGTTCTTTAAGTTCTGATTTTGGTGGTGGAGTTATATTGTGTCCTACTACTTGTGGCAATGGAGTAATAAATTCAGGAGAGCAATGTGAACTTCCAAGTACTAATAATAATGTTTATTGTAATCAAACTCTTTTTGAGTGTGTTGGTCACAAAGTAGGTTTTAGAAATGATAATAAGGGTAATTGTAATCATGATTGTGGATGTGTTAAAGATACCCTTAAAGATATTATGTGTGTAAAAGGAAATTGTGGTGCTGAGTGTGTTAATAATAATGATTGTAGAGTAAGTTGTGAGAATTTAAGCGGATGTATTGGAAATGATTATTATAATTATTATGATGCTGGAGCTACTTGTAAAAGTAATTGTCTATGTGAAATAAAAAATTGCTCAAGTCTTAGAATTTTTTACAATGATCAAAGATGTACACATTGTATTGATAATGATCATGATGGTTATAATGTAACCTCTGCACCAACAATAATAGTTATGGCAGCAATGTTATCTCCTTTACCTAATTGTGGACCAAATGATTGTAATGACAGTAATTTTAATGTTCATCTAAACGCTCCTGAAAAATGTAACTATATTGATGATGACTGCGATGGTTTGATTGATGAGAGCTTTGATTTAAATAAAAGTTGTTTTGCAGGTCTTGGAGAGTGTAGAAGAGAGGGACATACTATTTGTTCTGTGGATGGATTGTCAGCAGTTTGTTCTGTAACTCCTGGAAATTCTTCTATAGAGATTTGTGATAATAAAGATAATGATTGTGATGGTTTGATTGATGAAGGGTTTGATCAAGATGGAGATGGAGTAGCTGATTGTTTTGATCATTGTCCTAATTCAACTTCTACAGAGCCTGTTGATCAAGAAGGTTGTGATCCATTTCAGTTTTGCAGCCAATTTTCTTGTGGATTTGACTGTTTATATGCAGATTGGAAATTAAACGAACAACAAGAAATTTTTCCACATGATTGTGTATCTGCTATTGTTGAAAGAGAAGGAACTTTAGTTCCTGAATGTTTTCCAACAGAGTTTTCTAGAGAATGTGCTAATTAATCTTTTTTAAATTTTAGAGAATGTAAATAAGAATTGTCGGCAGCATTAGACAACCTATGAGATTAATTCTTCTTGCGCCCGATTGAATTCCAAATAAACCAACTGCACTTGAGATTGCTAGGATTAGTAAACCAATAAAACCTGAAACAATCAAAGTAATTAGCGAGATTATTATGATAACGACTATTGAGACTTTTTGGTAATTTACACTGGAGATAATTTTAGAGAATTTTTTTGCCAGATATAAAGTGAGATAAAAACAAATAACTCCAGTTATTATTATTGTTATTAGAATAATTAGTACTTCTTTTGAGGAAAGAACGGGAATAATTTTGTTTACTGTTGCTGCTATACCTGTACGTGATTTTGCTATTGAATATAGAACAATGAAACTTAATCCAAGAACAATTGTATTTGCAGAGCCAACGAGAAATAAAAAACCTTTTTTAGATAGTTTAAAAAATGAAGATCCTATTGCTGAGGCTTGACCACTTCCGATTGCTGGGAAAATGCTGCATAGTGGAGAAAAAAGTATTGAAGCTAGTAAGGGTTTTTTAATGTTTTTTAATCTGACTTTTGGTTTTGTGATTATTTGGGGAGGAATTTCAACTTTTGTTTTTATGCTTATCATTAAGGATGAGACTCCAAATAGTCCTGAAAGCATTGGTAACAATGGTTCTTTTATACTTAGGTTTAGGACAGCTAAACCTAAAAAACCTGATAGAATAAATACGATGATCGCTATGAACTTTTTATTTTCTTTTGAAATTAGAAAAACTACTGAAAGTATTAGCACATAGGGAATTAGAATTGTTAAAATATTTTGAAATTTGGGAAGAAGTATAATAAAGATAGGCGCGATTATTAATGTAATGAAAGTTCCAAATAAACAACCTAAACTTGAAATGAAAATTGCTTCGTAGGCTAAACCCTTTTTTAACATTAGGTGGCCTGGAAGAACTGAAAGAAATGTATCTTCCTCTGGAGCTCCAAGAAAAATGCTTGGGATGAAATCAATAAATGAGTGACTGATTCCCATTGCAACAACAAAGATTATTATATTAATTGGAGAGGTTATTTTTGTTAGAATAGCAAATAGAGAAATAATTATAGTTCCAACGAGATTTATGTGAATGCCCGGACAAAGGCCGGTGAGAGTTCCAGCTAAAATTCCAAGTAAAAGAATTATTACAAAAGTAATTAACATTTTACAATATGTTTAAAAAACTGTATTGTTTATTTATTTAATGGCTATACTTGAGGTGATAAATGTTTCAAAAGCCTTCAAAAAAAAGAGGGTTCTTGAAAATGTTTCAATTTCTGTTGAAAAAGGAGATATTCTTGGGTTGATAGGCCATTCTGGAAGTGGAAAATCTGTATTGCTTAAAATGATCTTGGGTTTTTTTAAACCAGACAGTGGTGAGATAATAATTAATGCTAATAATAAACACTCAATTGGATTTTCAATGCAAGAAAATTCAATATATGAAAATCTTACTGTTAAACAAAATTTAACTTATTTTGCAAGGCTTTATGGACTAAAAAGACGAGAATCAAAACAAAGAGTTGATTTTTTAATTAATCTTTTAGAGCTGGGGGAGTTTAAAAAAATTTTGGTAACTAAACTTTCTGGCGGAACAAAAAAAAGAGTAGACCTTGCCTGTTCTTTGTTGAATGATCCAGAAATTTTATTATTAGATGAACCTTTAGTTGGTTTGGACCCGTATCTTGTTTCTTTAATACTAAGAATAATACTTTATCTAAAAAATCAAGGAAAAACTATAGTTATCACTTCACATATGCTCCCAGAAATTTCAAGAATATGTACTAAATTTGCAGCTATTAAAGATAAACAGATCTTTTTTATGGAAAAAGAAAAAATATATGATCTATATAATAAAAATGGCATCTAAACTTTTAAAACTTATTCATAAGGATTTCTTAATTTTAACTCATTCAAAGTTCTCTTCTTTAATTTTATTTGTTGGGCCAATTTTGCTTATACTCATCTTAGGTACTTTTTTGAGTGATAACTCTATAAAAAATATACAGACTGGAATTTATTCAGATAATAAAGATACTTTTTATAAAAATTTTACTTCAAAACTCAGTGAGAATTCCTTTTCAATTTATGAAGAATCAACTCTTGAGAACTGTGTAAGGGGTGTCGAAAATTCGAAGTATCATCTTTGCATAGAAATTACAAATGAAAATAATTCTAACACAAAGGTTTACACTAAGGAATCTCTTGAACATAATGTTGTGCTTTATGTTGACCTTTCAAAACAAAGAATTGTTTGGCAGATAATTGGGAGAGTTCAGGGAATCACTGAAATTGAGTCTGAAGGATTTAGAAAGCAGATGATCTCAAGTGTAAGAAATAAATTAGACAATGCAATATCCTCATCAAAAAAAGATGTATCTGAAATTGAGAAAATAATTGATAATTTAAATTTAGCAGATAGTAAAATATCTGAAGCTATTTCTAGTTTAAATGAAATAAAGTTAAAAGCCGATTCTGTCGGTGTTGATTTGGATAATATTGACTCTTTATTTAGTAGTTTAGAGACTACTTTAAGACTGGCCGGAATAAATAACACTGCATTATTACGTAATTTTTCTTCAGCTGAACAAAAATTTTATTTAGTTAATCAAAAGTTTAAAGAAACTCGACAAATGATTAATGATCCTTCTTATTCTATGAATCTTTATGAACTACAAAGTAAAGTAAGAATTTCAAAAAATGACCTTATTGAAATTAATGATGAAATAAAATCTGTTCAAAGGGATCTTGAAAATTTTAGAAATCTTGATTTTGACAGACTGATGAACCCAATATCTTTAAGTTACACCTCAATTTTAAGTGGAGAAAGTGGGAAAACTAAAAAGGAGCTTGGGCTTTTAGACTATTTATTCCCAAGTTTTATCATGATTTATGTTTTATTCTTATCTATAATTTTGTCTTCAATATTAATTATACGGGAGAGAGTATCTACTTCATATTTACGTAATATTTTAAGTAGGACATCTGGGTTTTTATTTGTTTTTTCTAAAATTGCGTTGTGTTTTATTTTGATGTTAACTCAATGCATTATTTTACTAGTTGCAGCTAGCTTTTTTCTTGAAATTAACTTATTTTCTAGCCTTCTTAGTCTTTCAATTATATTGGCTTTAGCAATTCTTGTTTTTACATTAGTGGGCACGTTTATTGGATACTTTTTTAATTCTCAAGAGTCAGTTTCAATTGCCTCTTTATGTTTTGGGATATTATTTTTTGTTTTTTCTTCATTAATTATTCCTAAGGAGATGTTGCCAACATTCTTTTCTAATATTATTTCTCTAACTCCTTTTGTTATTCTAGAAACAAAATTAATTTCTGTGATGATGTTTAGTGCACATATTACTTTTAGCTTGGGAGAAATTTTATCTATACTTTTGTTTTCATTTATTTTTTGTGTTCTTATTTTATTTGCTTATTTAAAGTCTAAGTATATTGAACTAAAGTAGAGGGTGTTATATATTTTGTAATAGTATATATTAAATTATATACTTTGTGTAATATGTTTTTTAGGCAATGTTTAAAAAGTTGAGGATATTTATTTTATTAGGAGGTGAATATGTTAAATTTATTTTTACAGAATTTGGCTATGGGTTATCCATCTGATGGACTTGGTATGATGGCTGCAATACTTGCTATGGTTGCTGCTGCAATAGTTTTTGTTTTGATTGTTACAATTATTCTTTGGTTGTATATGTCTTTTGCGTATATGGCGATAGCTAAGAAAGCAAAACTAAAGCACATTAATCCAGGAATTGCATTTATTCCGGTGGTTGGACCAGCAATTATTGCAAGTAAAATTGCAAAAATGCACTGGTGGCCTATATTGCTATTGATAGGAATAGTAATTATACCAATTAGCCTGCTGTTTGTGATTGCATTTACAATCTTTATGATTGTATGGATGTGGAAAACATTTGAAGCAATTAAAAAACCAGGTTGGTGGGCAATATTGATGATAATACCTATAGTGAATATAATTTACTTGGTGTTATTGGGAGTTGCTGCCTGGAGCAGAAAGTAATTTTGTTTTTTGTTGACTTATTTTTCTTATTCTTTTTTTATTCTTTTTAATGTATGTAGAAATGTAAAGACAATAGCTCAGGTCTATTCGAATTTACTTCAGCAGTTTATAATTACTGTACATAGATTAAACTTCCTTTAATTTAGAGATGTTTTGCGGCAGCACAAACAATTATAGTATGTTTTCAAAATTAATTTATAATTGATTCATTTTTAACAAAATTTTTACTTTATCTCTGTGAGAAAGTGAACTATTTTGTTTTCACCGTTTTTGAGAAACATTTATAAATACCTCTTTATTATTTTATTTATCTGTTGATGTTAATTGCGTCAATGGGGAAAAAAGGTGAGAATGAAAAAAAGATTTGCTTTGCTCTTTGTATTTGCTTTTATGAGCTTATTTTCTATGTTAAGTTTAAATTTAGTTAATGCATTTGAGGTTAATGGAACTGTTAAAGATATTAATGGCATTGTATTGAATGCAACTAATGTTAGCATTAGCTCAATGTATTTTGCAGGTGGTCCTCCGACAACTTACAGTGAAACTTCAACATTAACAAATGAATCTGGATGGTTTAATTTAACTGTAACAGACAATTCTAGTAGAATGTATACAATTGTAATAAAACATTATAATTCTTCAACTGGAGCAGTTGATTATATCGGTCAATCCCTTCCTAATTTTCCTCTTCAAGAAATGTCTAGAGGAATAAGTACTACGTTTTATTTAAGAGAAGCTGGAACATTAAATATTACAGCAATCAATGGAACAAACTCAAGAGTAAACTTTAATTATATGATTAAAGACACAAAATTAGGTTATAACATAGAGAATAACTGGAATACTCAGGGAGGAGTTGCTGAAGCTAATATTCAGGTTCCTAAAGATAGAAATTATTCTATAATGATTTTTCCAGTTAATAACATGCCAATTAGTTATAACTGGAATAATTTTTCTGCAAATTCTTCTTATACTTTAAATCCTGCAACCAGCTTGATTTCTACATATAACTTAAACACTAGCACTCTTCACAAGATGTTTAATACATCTATGACTTTTATGAATATGAATGGATACGTTAATTCTTCTTATATGAATATTATAGGTTGGAGTGAGCTTGCATCTGTTTCCTTTTTAGTAGAACCTGGAAATATGATATTTATGAATAGAGGATCAATGCCTTATAATATGAGTGCTTGGAGAGGGTTAACAGATGTTTATACCCCTGAAAATGGATTTTATAATATTACTCTTCCAGCACCGGCAGAACCACAAACAATAATTGTTTTATTTGTTGCTAAAAATGGAACAACTCTTTATGGAAGCTATAAGAATGTAACTGTTTCTTATACTGCTGGAGAAATACAGAGTAATATAACTTTATACGGGTTTTTGGGAGATGATTCTGCTAATTTAAGCAATGTCCAAAATTCTGGTCCAGGTAACAGAGACATTAATATTTCTGTATTAAAACTACCTCTTTTGTTTGTTAATGCATCAAGTAATTTATCTGTTAATTTAAGCACTCAAGCCCATGTTGAAGTTAAAGTAGATTATACTGAATTTGGTTCTATAGAATTTACTTTTATGGAAGATACTTCTAGCAATGCAAATAATGTTTCCGTGCCACTATTAAATATTAGTGGATTTAAAGAATTAAATCTTTTTTCACAGGATTATTCTCCTAAGAGACTTTCTCAAAAAAATGCTTTAGATTTATTGGCTAATAAAAATATTAGCTTATCACGATTTAACCCTGGAGCAATTGATAACTCTGTTAGTGCTGCAAGAGTTTCAATTTCTTTATTATTATCTAATTCAACATGTGATGTTCCAAACCCTCCATCTAACTGTTATGTTGTGAATTCTAAAAATATGGATCGTTCTGATGCAATTAATGGTTTTAATCCTCTTTCTGCAGTTATTGGTGGTGGAAAATTGAGTTTTAGGATGGGTGTTGGAAATGTTACAGTGCACTATGTTAATGTGGATATGCTTGCTTCTGGACCTCCAGATGTTAATTTTGATGCTAATGCTACAACTTCAGCAAGTGGCTCGGGAGGAATGGCTGCTGCTATGAGGTTTGGATCTCAAGGGCCAACAATTTATGATTATGTCTTAGTTTCAATTCCATATACTGAGGCTGTTGGTGTGGGAAACGGATTAAATGATAGTTTACCAATCAATGTTTCTATACCTTTGTTATATGATGACAGTTGGAATGTTATTTGGAATTATACAGTAAATGGATCAAATACAGGCGTTTTAGCTGGAAACTTTACACATTATGGAACGTACAAAGAAGCTTGGGGAAATTTAACTATTCCTAAACCTGCTATGAATTTTAGTATAACTCAAGCAGCTATGTTAAATGAAACAAATTTTTCTTATATTGATATAGCAAATAACTTAGTTTGGATAAGACTTCCTCATTTTTCAGGAACTGGATCAGAAATAAGTGGATCAGATGCGGATTCAACTTTCCCAACATATTCAGTCAGTTACCCTCCAAATAATACTTATTTAACTGGAAACTTTAGTTTTAATATTTCAGTTGTTGAACAGAATTTGGGCACAGCCTTTGTGCAGGTAATTAATTCAACTGCTGCTATAGTTAATACTACTATGCTTTGTAGCGGTACAGCACCAGATTATACTTGTACAACAAGAGTTAATCTTACAGTTGCTACTGACCAGAATATAAGATATTACTTGAGATTGTGGATTAATGATACTTCGAATAATCTAAATGCCTCTGCAGTAAATGTAACTGAGTTTATTTTAGACAGTATTAAACCAGTAGTAAACTGGACTTATCCGGTTAATGGAACAAACCAAACTTCTTCAGTACTTAGTCTTTATAATATAAGTATTTCTGAAGCTAATTATAATTATACTAATGTTTCTGTTTATAATGTGAGTTCTACTGGGGCCTTAACATGGGTTAACAGTAGTGTAAATTCTACTGCATTTAATTTTAATGTTAGTTCTCTTGCTGTTCCTGCTGACGGACATTATGCTATTTATATAAATGCATATGATTATGCTGGAAATGTAAATAATGTAACAACAAGAAACATAACTGTTGATAGTACTGCTCCATGGATAAGTATGTTAAGTCCGGCAGTTAATGGAACTAATTATTATCCAAATCAATCAGTTTTAATTAATTTTGTTATAAATGAACCAATAACTATTGTGAACAATCTTACATTTCATAATAGTAGTATAAATGTTTCATTTACTTCAGGAGCTACAATGACTCTTAATTTTACAAGTGCTAGAGGACAAGTTAATTTTACTCTTTTTGCAAATGATACTTTAGGAAATTATAGAGTTTTTAATACCTACATTAATGTAACTAATGCTTTGGCTGCAGGTAATACTCTTTTGGATAATTCTGGCGTAAGTTATAATGTTGGGTCTGATATAACAAACATTATTTTAGGTTATAATTCAACAGTACAAAATATAACTTTGACAAACACGACACAAAAAGTTAGTTTAGATCTTAACCAACTGATGGTTGCGAGTAAAGTTGCAAATATTGTCAATACTAGTTTTAATTTAATTGCAAATACAAGTACTGCAAACTATACAGTTTATATTCCTGCAGGGATTAATATAACTGGTGAAGGTAGTTGGGATGGTAAATTATACTTACCAACATTTAATCATAGTTATGCTAGTTTTACTGCTCCAGGTAGCGGGACAACAAATCTGATTATTGATTCGGGTTCAGATGTTGAGCTTAATTTTTCAAGTCCTGTAAAGATTACTTTGGCCCAAATGATTGGAAAAACAGCTGCGTGGTCTAGAGGAAGTTTAACTTTGACAAATATCACAACTTATTGTGATAGTGAAACTGCACCAACAAATATTAATGGTACAGCATATTCAACTGTGACCAGAGAGTGTTATATTAATAGCAGTAATGGTGTAGACTTAGTTATTTGGACATATCACTTTACTTCATTTGCAGCATTTACTCCTGCAGCAGCTGCCGCTGCGACAACTCCAGCAGATACAAGCAGTCCTGGAGGTTCTACACCAACTCCTTCTTATTGGAGTATGACCTATTCAATAACTGCGGATCAATTTGCAACAGGATATACAAAAGAACTTCTTGTTAAAGAAAGAATTAAGTTTAAGATTGGAAATGAAGATCATCATGTAGGAGTTGTTGGAATAAGTGGAAATACTGCAACAATTAATGTTTCTTCAACACCTCAGCAGGCTTTGTTTAATGTTGGAGAATTTAAGAAGTTTGATGTGAATGCAGATAATATTTATGATGTGTTAGTTAGTTTAGTTTCAATAAATAGTACTAAAGCAAACGTGAATGTTAAGGCAATTAGTGAACAGATACCTACAACTCCAATTGCGCCAGTAAATAACACTACAAAACCAATTACTGAACAAATAGGAGAGCAGGTTGATGCAGTTGTTGATGATGTTAAAAGTGGAGTAAATAAACTTTCGGTTGCTATTTGGTGGATTGTTATAATTATAGTTATTGTTATCATTGTGGTGGTAGTTTTGTTGCTTAGCAGAAAGAAAAGAAAGCATGGTTGGGAACATTTGTATAAAACTAGATAAATAGACTTCTGAAATTTTTATAATATTGAAAATAGACTTGTTTGAAAATGTAAAGACAATTGCTCGATCCTCTCGCAAAACTTCAATAGGTTAATTGATTAAATTAAACAACTTTAAATTAGGGCAATTTTTTGTAAGAAAAATTTTATGATATATTTTCAAAAGTAGTGCAGTATTCTTTCAATAAAGTTAACTCTTTTAGTCTAACAAAGTAATCTTATCTGCTTGGATTTGTGGTTGATTATTATATTCGCTTAATTTTCCAATAATCTCTGTTGTTTTATTTATGTGCTCTTTATTTATCTTTTCAAAGTTACCGACGACAAATATTTCTCCTGTAGAATCTTTTAATTTTATGGACTTAAAGTTATTTGAATATTCACTTAGAGATATGATTTTTCCGCTTATTTTTACTTGAGTATAAACTGGTAGTTTGGTTATATCTTTAATTTTATTTAATTCTGGTTCGTGAAAGTGAAGAATTAGTAGTAGAATAAAGATGCCTACTAGAGAGAGGATTAGAATCTTGTTCATTATTTTGTTTTGAATTCTACAACGTCTTTATCTTTGACAATGTGGGTTAAGCCTATCTTCTGATTGGGAAATTTACTTGAAGGGCCCCATATGTGTACTTCTTTTATTGAACTTGCAAGTTGTTTGCTTATTTTTTCAGCTACATTTAATATTGTTGAGTTTGGTTTGATTATCATTGGTATTTTTGATGGTTCTTTTCCGGGTTCTTTGAGATAAATTCTACACACAGAGAAACTACGAAATATTTTTTCTTTTAGTTCTTCTATGCCTTCTTTAGTTATGGTTGAAATCATTACAAAATTATACTTTTTTGATTCTAGGGTTGACTGAATTTTTCTTTTTTGTTGTTGATCTAACTGGTCTATTTTGTTGAATATAATTATTTTTTTTGCTATGGATTTTGCTATATGTGGTGCTATTTTTTCTATTTGTGAAAGGTCTGTGATTACTATAAGTAAGAGGTCTGTCATATTTGATAAACCAGAATCAAAATATTCACTATTTACTGCTGGTTCATCAATTATTTGAATTTTAACTCCGTGATGGTCTAGTGTTCCAACAACTGGTTCTTGTGTTGTAAATTGGTGTTCTGAAATAAATGGTTGAGCATTTGTGAGGGAGGAAAGGATTGAAGATTTTCCTGAATTTGTTAGACCAATTATTACAACCTGCATGTCTCCCTTTTTTATTCCTTCTTTTCCTCCATGAGACTTTTTCTTTTTTGTTTCTATCTTTTCTTTTAATTTAATTAGACGTGTTTTGAGATTTGCAAGCATTGCTTCAGAAGATTTATGTTTAGGGCATTCTCGAATCATTTCTTCTAGATACATTTGTCTTTCTTCATCAGTTTTGGCATTGAGAAAGTTTTCTTCAGCTTTTTTGTAGAAAGGAGATTGGTTTGTTGAGGCCATTTTATCTTAATAGGTGTAGGATATTATATACTTTTTGTATCGGCAGTTTTAAAAACATCCAATGCTTTTTTGTTCTATGGCTATACAGCGTAAAGTGTTAAAAAATGGGATGACTGTTGTGTTTAAGCAACGCAAAAATGGAGTTGTAAGTGTGGCCTTTGCTGTGAGATTTGGGGCTATAAATGAAAATGCTGCTAATAAGGGAATTGCACATTTTATTGAACATATGTTATATAAGGGGACTCCGACACGAAATTCTAAGCAAATAGCTACAGAAATAGAAAAAAATGGTGGAGAGCTAAATGGTTTTACAAGTGAACAAGTAACAGCCTTTTGGTGTAAGATGCCAAGTAAACATATTCAGGTTGCTTTGAATGTGCTGAGTGATATGGTTAAAAATCCTCTTTTTGATGAAAAAGAATTGAATAAGGAAAGAAAGGTTATTTTTGAAGAAATGAAAATGATTCATGATGATCCTAGAAGGTATGTTTTAGAGAGGACAAAACCAATGTTATATTCTGGAGATTTTGCCATACCCATAATTGGAACTGAAAAGTCCATGAATTCAAATACTCGCGATAAATTAAATGAACTGTTTCATAGAGTTTATAGCCCTGAAAACATGATCTTGTGTGTTGTGGGTGATACTAATTTTAAGGTGCTTTGTGATTTTGTGGAAAAGAATTTCAAGAAAAAAGGTAAAAAAATTGAGTATCCTCAGGTCAAATTAACAAATAATCAGGTTATTGAAAAGAGAAAAAGTATTGATCAGGCAAATTTGGCTTTTTCATTTCATG
Organism: Candidatus Pacearchaeota archaeon; assembly: GCA_041659945.1. Taxonomy (GTDB): domain Archaea; phylum Nanobdellota; class Nanobdellia; order Pacearchaeales; family GW2011-AR1; genus JACPLR01. Next base: position 261,189 of record JBAZXH010000001.1, read on the forward strand.
CTCCGTTATCAACTCACAAAGATTTCTATGCTTCTCAGGTTTTGAATACAGTCCTTGCAGGAGGAATGTCCTCAAGGCTTTTTTCTGAGATAAGAGAGAAGAGAAATCTTGCCTATGCTGTTAAAGGTTTTTCTGAGGTAGAAAAAAGTTATTCTTATAATCTAATTTTTGTCGGGACTATGCCTCAAAATGTACAAAAAGTTAAGGATTTAATTTTAGAAGAGTTTGGTAAGGTTGCAAGGGATTTGGATGAAAAAGAGTTAAATCAGGTTAAGGAGCAGCTTATTGGAAATTACTTAATTAGTCAAGAAGATTCTCAGGCTGTTTTAGTTGATTTGCTTATTAATGAGATTATTGGAGATGCAAGAAAAGCTGAAGAGTTTGTTGAAAAAGTTAAAAAAGTTAAACTTGAAGATGTTAAGAGGCTGGCTGATTTGAAGAAATATAGTTTTTTTGCGCTTGTTCCTGAGTAAGTTTTGAAATTATAAGGACATACATTCGCATCTGCTCATTTACTAGCATAGGTTATATTCTAACTTATTGACCTAAATAATTAAAAATCTTGTATTTCTATGAGTATTCATGGCAATTATAGTTAAGGTTCCTGTGGAAAATAGCCTTGATGCGCTTGGATGTAGAAAGGCTTCTCAAGAGATTGTTGCAAATCTAGATGAGATTTATACTAGTGAGTCTGGAAGACAGAGTGTTAAAGCTAATTTACATTTTGTTGATTTTGGTAAGGATCTAGCTGGAAAGCAAGAGGATAGAGTTAGTGAAGTTATTTATAAAAAATCTCTAGATCTTTTGTCCAGTGGAGAAAAGTGTGTTTTTGTTGGAGGAGATCATTCCATTAGTTATTCTACTGTGAAATCTTTTTTGGATGTTTGTTCTGTGGAAGATAGGGATCCGTGTTTAATTGTTTTTGATGCACATCCAGACTGTAAGAATTTTGAGCATGGAGGGAGTGATATGTCAAATAATGTTTCATGGCTAAGAAAGTTAATTGATGAGGGTTTTCCAAGTGAAAAGGTTATTGTGGTTGGTTTAAGAAATTCTTCTCTTGAGGAAAACTCTTTTATTGAGGAAAATAAGATTTTGACCTATCCAATGAAAAATATACTTGAATTTCAGGAAATATGTGATATTGTTATGGAATTGGCTAATAAGAATCAGATTTATGTTTCAATTGATATTGATGTGGTTGATGGCATATTTGTCCCTGGGACTGCAAGGCCTGAAACTGCTGGTTTTACTTCGAGACAATTGCTTTACTTTATTCAAAGGCTGAATTTGCTGAAGAATATAAGAGCATTTGATATCTGTGAAATAAATCCAGATAAGGATGTGAATAATATGACTGTTAAACTTGGATCTAAACTTCTTGGAGAAATAATAAGTTAAAATGAGAACTTTTAAATAGCCAATAATCTTTTATTTTTTATGGATGGAAAAAGGGTGGTTGTTTTAATTTTATTTTCTTTTTTACTTATTGGTATTTCTGTTTCTGCTCTTTCAACACAAGATTTTTTTGGTTTTTTTAAAAAAGGTATTACTGGAAATGTTGTTTGGAGTGATGTTAACAATACTAATTTTATCAAAAATACTTATCAATATATGCTTCATAGAGATGCTAATAGTAGTGAATTAATTTCCTGGGCATCTCAATTGGACAGAGGATTGCAAAAAAAAGAGTTTGTTTATAAGATTTATATTACTTCTGAGTATCAAACTTTAAACAAAATTAATGGTCTTTCAAATGAAGAGTTTGTTGAGTTTTTATATAATGACTTGCTTGGAAGAAAATCTGATTCGGGAGGGTTTAGTTACTGGCTCAGAACAATTAATTCGGGAATGTCTAGATCAAGTGTTGCTAAATCTTTTATCTTATCACCAGAATTTGAAAGAGTATTTGGTACTTATAATGTTAAGGTTTTACCAGATTTGATAGATAATTATAATCTACCAAAAAATTTTAAACCTATTGTGGGATATTACTTTCCTATGCCAGACAATAGATCTGGAGGAAGAATTAATTTGTGGGATGCCCAAGGACAGTTGTTTGTATACAATGGGAGTTATTGGTTTAATAGAACAAATACAAAAGTTAGTTCGGGTTTACCTGATGATTTTAAGCCGGTCGTTGGTTTTTATTCTCCAGCCGCAAATAATCAAATAAGAGTGCATTTATTTGATGCAGGTGGTCAATATTATGTTTATAATGGAACAATGTGGACTAATCAAACTAGAGATAAATCTGGTAGATTTGGAAAGCTCCCAAAGGACTTTAAACCTATTGTAGGCCTTTTTCATCCATTTTCTGCACCGGGAAGAATTAATTTGTGGGATGCCCAAGGACAATTATATATTTATAACGGTACTGGATGGTTTAACAAAACTGGAAGTCAGGAATCTTTAGGTTTGCCAAATAGTTTTAAACCTTTTGCAGGTTATTATAATCCTATTTATCCAGCAAAAGTTGAGTTATTTGCTGAAACCGGAAAAACATTTGTTTATAATGGAACAAGATGGATTAACAAATCTAACACTATTCAAAGTAGAAATCTACCTTTTGGACAATCACCCAATGTTGCATATTATGATGCTTTTTCTAAAAGATTTGTTTTATGGTATGGAAATGAAGCATATGAATCAAAGGATGGCAATAATTTTGAAAGAGTAATTTTTTCACAGCAAGTAAATAGAACAATTATTCCTCCCTCTGATGGTGTTGTTAATATTTCTATTGAGACTACAAAAAGATATTATGAGCTTGGAGATAATATTAAAATAACTGATCCTCCTGAAGATAACCTAGAAGGTAGTTCTACAAAACCAGCTTACTCCTTGCTAGAGGGAGGGTTTGAAAGCAGAGATGCTGAGATTGAGGGATATATTGTTCAGTTAAATGAAAAACCAGTTGTAGAAAGGGAGTTAGAATTAAAAAAAGAACTAGCAGACACAGAAAAGAGTTTTGAAGACTATTCATTAAAATCTCAAAAAGCATTTATTGCAGTTAAACCCTATTACAATTTGCAATTAAATAGAGAAAAAACTAAATATGAAAGTCTAAAAAGCAATTATCCTACTGAAATTGAAAATTCTAAACAAAAGATAGTTCAAGAGCATGAAACCTTTCTTAATTCTGCAGGCATTTCTAATATTGGTAAGTCAATAAATAGCCCGAATGTTAATTTAAATTCTAAAGTAAAAAGAGAATTTAACTATGCCTTTAACGGTTATGTTTTAAATATATCTAAACAAGAAGCAGAAAGAATTGGAAAGTTAAGTGGTGTAAAAAAAGTTTATCCAAATTATAAAGTTAAAGCTTTTTTGGATTCTTCTGTTTTGGCAATGGACCTTGATTTTTTTAGAAACCAGACAGGGTTAACTGGTAAAGGTGTTGTGGTTGCAGTGATAGATACGGGTATCGATGCAACTCATGAAAGTTTGGATGATTTAGATGATGATGCAAACACTAGCGACCCTAAAGTGATTGGTTGGATGGATTTTGTTAATTTTAGAACAGAGCCTTATGATGATCACGGTCATGGAACACATTGTTCAGGTATTGCAACTGGAACCGGAGGAAGTTCTAAATATAAAGGTGTAGCTCCAGAAGCACAGTTAGTTGGGGTTAAAGTTTTAGATGAGGGCGGATCAGGCAGTTTTTCTGATGTTATTGCTGGAATTGAGTGGACTATTCAACATAAAGAGGAATATAATATTTCCATAATAAGCATGAGTCTGGGAACAAATGTTAATGGTGACGGAACTAGTCCTGTTGAAGTTGCTGCAGATTATGCTGTAGAAAGTGGAATTAATTTTATTGTTGCAGCGGGAAATGATGGTGCATGGGGACCAAATACGGTAGGTATTCCTGCATCTGCCAAAAACGTGGTTACTGTTGGAGCAGTTGATGATAATTTAGATATAGCTTATTTTTCTTCAAGAGGACCTACAAAAGATGGAAGAATTAAGCCCGAAGTTTCAGCAGTAGGTGTTGATGTTACAAGTTCTATTCCTGGAAAGGGGTATGAAGAATGGTCTGGTACAAGTATGGCAACTCCTCATGTTGCAGGTTTTGTTGCTTTGTTATTAGAACAAAATCCATCTTTAAATCCTGTTCAGGTTAAAAAACTACTAACTGATTCTGCATTAGATAAAGGAGTATCAGGCCCAGATAATGATTATGGTTATGGTGTTGTTAGTGGACTTGAAACTTTAACTTATACTGATCCACCACAACATGAAATTAGTTTAATTAGCTTAAGTGTGAGAAATTACTTAATCTTAAATGAGGAAACAAAAATAAGCTCAGAAGTTAAAAATTACGGCACTAATTCTGAAAATATAGAAATAAAACTCCTTGTTGATAACAAAGAGATAGAAATTAAAAATATGGCAATACTATCAAAAGAAATTAAAACAATTGAATTTAATTATACTGAAACAGTTAAAGGAGTTCATAATACAACTGTTTTTGTAACTTTAGTGCCTGGAGAATTAGTATTGGATAATAACCGAGTGTCTAAAGAAGTAAATGGGGTGACGGTTTCTGGAACAATAAAAGCTGTTGTTGTTGATTCTTGGGGTAATTATAAGCCAGAGTATACTATTTTTGACGAGCTAAAAAATAATTGGTTTAATTATGGCAGTTATACTGTTGATATAGATTATAATTCTCTTAAAAAGTCAGATTTTACTTACGAAGATATTGCTGCAACTAATGCTGATGTACTAATTTTATCAAATGCCTGGGCAAATGGTGATTTTGGGATGTATTTACAGTATACTAATTCTGAAGTCGCTGCAATAAAGAGGTATGTTGAGGAAGGACACGGATTAATAGGTACCTCTGGAACTTTGTCTGAGTTAGTTCCAAATAACATGAAACTTGCAGAATTATTTGGTTTGGATGATAATCTTGGTTTATGGAATGATGCAGAAGCTTCTGGAGGGGATGCTGTTTATGGTAAAAATATGGATGTTCTTGTTGACGATTTATTAACTAAAGATATTCCCGCAAAGTATATGCCCTTTGAAATGACAGTACTAAATCTTAAAGATGATAAAACAAAAACAGCAACACGTGTTGCCGAATTAGATGGTAGAGATGATGTTTTTGTAAGTGCTTTTAAACCGGTTTTAGGTGCTTCAGTTTATTTTACTAATATGGTTGAATATGATAGTGTTGGTGAAACTGAAAAACAATTTTTTTATAATTCAATAGTTTGGACAAAAAATAATACTGGTGAATTAACAAAAGATGTTTTAATTTATGGTTTACAGATGCCTGAACGATCAAAATTGAATCAACCGGTGCAAATATCTGCAAAAGTAAAAAATAATGGAGTGAATGTAGAATCAAATATTAGAATTAACTTATTAATCGATGGGACTGTCAAAGAAACAAGAACAATAAGTTCCCTTTCTGCTGGGCAGGAACAGGCAATAAACTTTTCTTTTGCTCCTAATGAAGCAAAAAAATATAACGTTAATATAGAGGTTCTTCCACAAAATGGAGAAACTTATTTGATTAATAATAATCTAAGAAAACAATTAACTGTTCCGGGAATATTAATGAATGGAAATAATGGAGATTATCTTGTGGATATAGGAAATGATACGAAGTATGATTATCTTGCTATTTCTGTTGGTGTTGATGTAGTTAGAGAAGGAGAGTATAATGTGAAATTAGACTTGGAATCTTATTTAGGTGTTGAGTTGTATAATGGATATAAATTTATTGAGTTAAACCCACGAAGCAATAATATAACTGTTTTAATTCCTTTGCAGACAATAAAAAAATATCAATTAAATGGACCTTATAAAGTTAAAAATATTAGAATATTCTCGTATGGAAAAGAATCAACACTAGAAGATTCAAATGAAACAGGCTTTGTTACTGGTCCATATAAATACGCCTCATTTAGAGATCCTGCACAAATTGTTGCTGGCAGTTTTTCTGATTATGGTTTGGATGAAAATAGTAATAAATTATATGACAAGCTTGTTGTTAAGTTTAATGTTAATGTTCCTGTCGCAGGAGATTATAGTATTGATGGTCGTTTATCCTCATATACCTATGCTAATAGCTACTTTTATTTTGATAAGCCAGGAATTTATGAAGTAAATCTATCTTTTTCTGGGGTAGAGTTAAGAAAAAATAAAGTTAATGGTCCGTATAACCTTGAAAAGGTGAGTATTTATTCAAATACTTTTGAATCTGAAGTTAGTGGAGAAGTTTACACCACTAACGAGTATAAATATGAAGATTTTGAAAAGTTGGTTAATCTTGCTATTAGAGGGTCTTATAATGATTATTTAATTGTTGGAGAGGCTGGTCAAATAAGTGTTCAGTTGTATAATGAAGGCACTGAAGATACTGGACCGTTTAATTTATATTTGTATCTTGAGGATGAAGATAATTCTAGTTTGATTGGAAGCAGGACGTTTAAAAATATTGATATTAATTCTTTTGAAAGGGCATCCTTTGCTTATACCCCTGCAACAACAGGCTATTTAAAATTTAAAGTGGCAGCAGATATAAATGACGGTATAAGTGAAGATAATGTGGATTATTTTTCTACTAAGTCTTACCCTTTTAGGGGTGCTGATCTAAATATTTATCCTTCTTATTGGAATACTGTTTTTGTTATTGGTGAACAATCAAAAGTTAATTTTGAAGTATCAAATAATGGTGTTGAAGAGGCTAGGAATGTTGTAGTTGACTTATATTCAGTTAGCTGGTATTATAATGAAACTAGTGGTGAAAATATTGAAAACTTAACTTTAATTGGAAGTAATACTCTGGGCAATATTCCAGTTTGGGATTATGTAAGGGAGAGCATTGATTATACGCCTACTAATAGGTATAATAATTTAAAAATAATTGTTAGAACGAATAACGAAGTATTTCCTGGAGACAATCTTCGTGAATTTCAGATTGAAGCTAAAGTGCGCGGGGCAGATTTACGCTTAGAAATAGCTTATGATCAGTTAAATTTTGTTGTTGGTTCAAGCAATTTGATAAATATCTCAGTAAGAAATATTGGAACAGAAAAAGCAGATAGTCTAGTTTTGAATGTTTTTTCTATGGAGAATTATGGTGAAGGAATTCAGAATTTAACTTTGATTGGAAGGAGTAGTTCTGGAGAATTGTTACCTGATGCCTCTCAGTTGTTTAGCTTCGTTTATGTTGCTAAGGAAAAAGATCTTGGATGGAAAGACTTTAAGGCTAATGTGACCTGCACAAATGAAGCTGATTCTTTAAATAATGAGGATTATTTTAGCAGATTTGTTGTCTCTCAGTCAAAAATAACTAATAATGGACCTACGGAAGTTAGTGGCAAACTCTTTTTTGAGATTGATAAACTAACTGGTGAAGAAAAGGACTGGAACTGGACTTATTTTAACAGCACTAATAAAATTAATCTTGTTATTCCTGCGGGAAGAGTGGTTAAACTCGACAAAATATTTAACCTCTTAAATTTATCTATAGGCCAAGCTGGAGAATATAGGGTTTGTTCAAATTTTGAATCTGGCATCACTTATTCTTCTTGTGGAAATTTTCATGTTTATTAGTAATATACTAAATATTTATTTTATTTTTTGATAAAGCAAAAACACAAAAACTTTAAATGGTCTTTCTTTTGTTAAAGGATGGTTAGGTTATTTATTGCTGTTGATTTGCCGGAAAATTTGAAAAAAGAGATCATTGATATTCAGAAAAAAATTGATAAGGAGAAACTATTTGTTGGAAAGTTTACCGAAGTGGAGAATCTGCATTTGACTTTGAAGTTTCTAGGAGATATTTCCGAGGATAAAGTTGAAGAAGTTCAGAAAAGACTTGAAAGGGTTAAATTTAATAAATTTGAAGTTAAAATTGATAGGGTTGGAGTGTTTGATAGTTCATTTATAAGAATTATTTGGATTGGGCTTGCTGAGGATGCTTTGTTTGAATTGCAGAAGAGGGTTGATGATAGTTTAGAGGGTTTGTTTTCTAAAGAAGAGAGATTTATGGCGCATATTACTATTGCTAGACCAAAATTTGTTTCGAGTATAAATAGGCAAAAATTAATTGAGTTTTTGAATAAGATTGAAATTAGAAGTGAAAAATTTACTATTGATCGAATTTCTCTGAAGAAATCTGAGTTGAAAAGTAGCGGACCATTTTATGAAGACTTGTTGGTTGTTGAAGGAAAGTAAAAATATACCATATAAAGAAAATCTAGATTTAAATAACTTTTGTTCTTGATTGTATATTTTATAGAATCCTCTTTCTTTTAAATTAAACTAGCTTGAAGTTATTTTAATGGATAAACAAAGAGAATCACAAAGAACACCTAGGTTTACTGTTGATTCCTTTTGTGATGAAATTGCAAAATCGTTTTCTCAAGGGCTTAAGAGAGGATTTAGGTATTCGGGGTTATATGTTTATTCAAGTGATGGTTTAACTCAACAGGATTTGAATGAATTCAGAGATAAAATTTTAACTAGGTTGGAGAGTTCTATTCAAGGTACAACAGTAATTGCAAGTATTTGTTCTCCAGATAATTTACAGAGCTATGATGTAAGATTTCCGGGAGTTGAGGGATGGTTAATTGTTGATGCAGGCTATTTTGTTAAAAGTGGAAATTTAGTGACTTGAATTAGTTAAACTAGCTATTTTGAAAATCTCGGCTTTTTTACCTATGGATTTTTCTAGATCTTCTTGAGAAGCGTTAATTATTCCTTTTATTGTGTGGAATTCTTTTATTAGTTTTCTTGCTGTTTTTGGTCCAATGCCTGGAAATCCTTCTAAAATATGCTGAATTTGTTCGTGTACATCTGAAGTTCGTTTTCTAAAGTGTGTTGTGATTTCTCTTTCTTGTTTTTTGGCCAAAATTGATATAAAAGATGCGGTATCTTGAGCATCTTTTGTAAATACTATTGGAACTTTGTATTTTAGCAAAATTGAGAGAACAAAACCCTTTATGGCATTTTCACTTATTCCACTATCATTTTGATACAGGTCTTTTTCTTCAATACCTTCAATAATCAGTAGTTTATTTTCAAATTGTTGTAGATCTAGGAGTTGTTTTAAAAGTCTTTTGTTTATCATTGAGGAAATAAAATCACTGACTGTTTTTCTTTCTATTATTGTATCCTTAACAATAAAGTCTCCAACTTCCAAATTTGAAAATTCAATTTCATGTCCTAGATGAGAAAGTTCTGATGGTACAAGAGAATTTTTCTCTCTGTGATCTATGATTATCTTTGGCAGTTGTTTGCTGCTGCTTTCTATTTGTTCGCTTTCTTGTTTTTTTGAAAATATTTCATAGAATTTTGGCATTTTAAATTAATTACTTTCCTCTTTTAAAAAATTATAGATCTCTTGCTGTTTATGACTGTTTAATGATATATGTTTTTCTCCAGTAGAAATTTTGATTAGTATAAATTCTTTGTCTACTAATTCTTTTATGGCAAATTTTGCTTCTTTAGTTCCTCTAAGATGATCTGGAAGGCATTTTTGCAGGTTTGCTAGTTCAGTATGTCTTCCTCCCCAGATGTTTAAATTAACTAACTTTCTGAGAAACCTTTTCATTATTGCCTCTTTTAATTCCATACTTAAGATAATATTTCTTATCTATTAATATTTTAGCTTATTTTTTATTGGAACACTAATGTTTCAAAAGAGAAACATTTATAAATCAGTGTTTTCTCTTGTTATCATGGAAACTTTATTTAGAAAAGCACTTGGAGATAATCCTAAGATAAGAGTGTTGGAATTTCTTATTGAGGGAAGAGAATTAGATTATAGCATATCAGATATTGCAGAAGGGGCCGAGATAGGAAGAACTACTTTGTTTAGAATATGGGACGATTTGTTAAGCGCAAAGATTATTGTGTTTACAAGGCAAATAGGTAATGCTCAATTGTATAGATTAAATTTAACTAATAATTTAGTTAAAAAATTAATAGAGATTTTTGATGAGATTATAATGCCCAAGAAGAAGTTAGCTGTTTGAGGTTTATTCCTAAATTAGGGTCTTTTGTTTTTCTTCTTTGTCTAGGATTGAATTTTCTTTTTTCTTTTCACTTTCTTTTTCTTCCTTTTCTATTTGTATTGCTTTTCCTTCTGCTAGATCTTTTTTTATTGAATCTAAGGCATTGTACATTCTTTTTTCTTTATGAAATGCAGACCAGAAGTGAGCTTCATCTTTTGTGTTTTTTGTGACTAGAGTTATGGTTTCTCCGGGCATTAGTCTTCCTGTTCGACCGGCACGTTGAATTTTTCTTATGGCACTTGGAACGGGTTCGTAGAAGAAAACTGCATTTACTTCAGGAATATCCAGGCCTTCTTCACCAATGCTTGTGGCACAGAGAATGTTAAACTCCCCTGATGAGAATTCTCTTACTATTGCTTGTTGTTCTTTCTGTGAAAGTCCACTTTCTTCTTTATTACTTTTTGAATTTGATTCTTTTTTTGTTTGACCAACAAAAACTCGGGCACTTACTCCATCTAAACTGTTTAATTCTTTACATATTTTAGTAACACTATCTCTATACTGGGAAAAGACAATTGCTTTAAACTTTGGATTTTTTACTTTTCTTTGTTTTACTAGATCTTTTAGTTGAAGAAGTTTTGGATGTTCAATGTTCTCTGCTAATAGTTCTTTTGTTATTGTGTAGGCTTTATTAAATTCGGGTTCAAGTATTAGTGTTTTAACTGCTTTGCTTTGATTTTGATTTGCTTGTTCAAATAAACCCTGGAGATAGTTATCTAGAGAGTAAAGAGTTTGAGTTTCAACTAGTTCTATGGCGTGTTGTATTTTTAGTGCTTGGGCACAGAGGGATACTCCTCGATATAGGGTAAAATTTTTACTTCCATGGGACAATTGAGACATTAATCTTCTTTGGGTGTCTAAAATAGTGATTTTGTTTGGTGCTCCGAATAAAAGTTTTTTTGCCTTTAGTTCATCTGTTCTTTTTGTTAGCATTGTCTGAAATAAATTTCTTATTTCTTCGAATTTCTTTGGAAATTCTATTTTAATTGTTTGAATTTCCAGATCTTGAAGATACTCTTTTACATCTTCGCTATTTCGGGTACGGATTTCTACATTTTCTATTGAGAGATTGTCACAAATTGTTTTGATTGCTAATTTATCAGCACCGGGTGAAGCACTTAGACCAATTAGATTTGGATGTTGAGCTTGTTCTAGATATTTTTTTGCAACATAAGTATAGCTGTAATTTTTAACGCATCTATGCACTTCATCTTCTATTAAAAGAGAAACATTTTCTAAAGTATAGAGATTCTTTTTTATATCATTTCCAATGCACTGAGGGGTTGAAAAGACAATGTCAGCTTTATCCCAGATTTTTCTACGATTTTGAGCATCTACCTTTCCGGTGAAAAGGTCTATCTGGGCAAAAAGTTCGGGAAGATGTTTCTTAAAATAATTCATTTGTTGTTCAGCTAGCGGGCGAGTGGGAGCAAGAAAGAGAATTTTTTCTAGGGGAAACTTTTGCATGCGGTCTATAACTAACATCAGAGCGACTAGGGTTTTTCCAATGCCTGTTGGCAGTACAATCAAACTATTTTTGTCTTTTGATTTTTCAAATATCTGCTGCTGATAATCTCTAGGAGTTATGTTCAGGAGAAATTTATTTTTTTCAGGAGTCATGTTTACCTCTAATTAATGATGCTTTTAGAATTTATCTAGCTTATTAATATTATTGTTTTAATATGGTAGCAGAGCATATCCCAGGAAGACAAGACATATTAAACCTAGAACAACCCAAAGAGTTGGAAGACCTCCAATTCTTGTTCCACTTCCTAGCTGGCCACCGCTAAAGAATATTTTTGCTCCGTCTAGATTGCTTAGAGGGATCATTGAAAAACAAGCATAGTAAATGCTTAGTCTTGAAAACTCTGGAAATCCGGCAATGTAACCAACAATTGCAGCCAATAGGCTGGCAATAACGCCGGCAGCAGCAATTAATCCAATGTGAATTTCAGTCATTTCTGTAAATCTGTGAATTCCGTGCATTTTACTTGTACGAGCAGTTGTTGAATAAACATCAAATTCTAGCAAAGTCATTATCATTAGATAGCCATAGGATAATAGTGATAAAATAAATGGAACTAAAATTCCTGCAGGAATTGGTTTGTTAAAATGAGATTCTTTTTTGAAACCGTATCTTCCAATTACCCAGATTTGATGTTGTATTTTTGCTTCATAGTAAAAGGCAGCTATTTTTTTTGCAAAAACATTTACAAGAATTACTATTGCAACTAAAATTAAATTAAACAAGAGGAAATAGTAGGAAAAAGTCTGGCCAGTGGTCATGTAGTGAAATGTTACTATTCCGGTCAAGAGAATTATGACTATTAGAATGCTAGTGAATTCTTTGACCCCTGGAGATGCGCCCTCTGACATTATTTAAATATAGTATTATTTTCTTATAAATGTTCTGTTTATTATGATTTGGCCATAGAAAAGTATATAAATGGGTGACTGCTAAATTGTTTTATGCTTAAAATAAAAAAGATAAGTGAGGTTATTGGAAAGAAGGCTTTTACCGACGAAGGAAACTTTTTCGGAGAAGTTGAAGAGGTGAATCTTGTGAATAATAAAATTGAGAGCTGGAGAATTAGACTTAAGCCAGGTTTGAACAACATCTTTAGTGGTGCTAGAGGAGTTATTATACCTCATAGCTATGTAAGGTCTATTGGAGATGTTTTTGTTATAAGCCAAATGGCAGTTCCTGCTCAACAGCAAGAGTTGCCCGAGTTCACACAATAATAAAAAACAATGGCAACAATCTTAGAAAGCTACTTTGCAGTTAATGTGATATATCCTTTTTTGCTTTCTTTTACATTAATTTTTGCTATTCTTCAGAAATCTAAAATTCTTGGTGATGATAAAAAGCAAATAGATGCTTTGGTGGCATTTTCAATATCAATTATTTTTGTAACTTTTTCATGGGCAACAGGTATTGTTTCAGCAATGATGCCTTTTTTGGCAGTATCTTTGGTTATTTTACTTGTATTTATGATTTTATACGGGTTTGTTGCTAGTACAAATACTAATGGGCTTGTTATGGGTGCGGGTTTAAAAAAAGGATTAGGAGTTTTGGCTGCTTTAGCTGTTATTGTTGCTGTTATTGTTGCAACAGGTCAGTGGGATAAGGTAGTTGGTTCGCTGTTTAGCAGTGGAGGTCAGACAACTGGTTTGGCTTCAAATATTTTGTTAATTGCAATTATTATTGGAGCATTGGCCGTTGTTTGGAGAGCACCCGGATCTGATAAGGGAAAAGGATCAAAATCAAGTGGTGGATCTACTGAATAATTTTGAAAATATAAAGATGAAATCTTAAAGTTTATTTCTTAATTTTTATTTAACAATATAATCTTGCTAATTTATAACATGATAAGATACAAAAATCATAAGACGAAAGGTATTTAAATAAGATTTTTGTTTTATTATCATGGTACAGGGAATAGGGGTGATATTGCAACAGTGGGCAGAGATGGATATTTTTTTCTATGTGTTGCCTTTTTTGTTAATATTTGCATTGGTATTTGCAATTTTACAAAAAGTCCAGTTAATGGGTGCGGGTGCTGGTAAAGATCCTGACGGTTATACTCATAATAGAGGAGTAAGTGCAATCATTGCTGTTTGTGTTGGATTGTTAGCTTTACAATTTGATTCAGTACCCGTATTTTTTAGTATTATATTTCCTAAGTTAGGAATTGGTTTGTCTATAATGTTAGTAATTTTAATTTTTGCTGGATATTTTATTGACTTTAAGACAAAACAAGCAGGAATATTATTTTTTGGAGTAGGAGGAGTTATTGCTTTAATAATAGTTATGACTTCATTTGTAGACTATAGTTGGTGGACTGGGGGTTTTTGGCAGGATAATCTTTCTGCGATAGTTGCAGGAATAATTATTTTAGTTTTTGTTGGAGTTGTTGTAGGAACTGGTGGAAAAGGTAATGATCCAAAACATATTAATTGGTTATATAGGGATATTGCTCCTGGACCCTGAACATAAATATTTAAAATAAAATGGCAATGTTAGATTTATCTTGGCTTTCATATTACATAACTATCTTTGGATTTCTTTTTGTTTTTACAATTATGCTTGCAATTCTTAGTAAAACTAAAATTTTAGGAGATAGTTCAAATTGGGCAAACATCCTTGTTTCTTTGGTTTTTGCAATTGTTTTTGTTACATTTTCTCCTGGAGTTGAGTATGTGCAGACAATTATTCCGTGGTTTGTAATTTTAATTATTGCTTTATTTTTTGTATTGATAATTGTAGGTTTTTCTCAGAAAAAGATGGACGATTTCATGAAACCTGGTTTGGGTTGGGTGTTTATTATTTTATTGGCTATTGTTTTTATTGTTGCGGCAATAAAAGTGTTTAATCCAATATTTGTGCAGTTTTTACCCGGAACTGCTTCAAGTGCATCCGGTATAAAGAGCTTTTTTTATTCTGAGCGATTTCTTGGAGGAGCTTTGTTGCTGATAATAGCTGCCGCAGCTGCTTGGGTTTTAACTAAGAAAGTTAAGTGATTCTTCTTAAAACTGATTTTTGAAATAATCTAAAAATCTTTTGAAAATGTAATCTGAAAATGTATAAACAATAATTCGCGCTGCTCATTAAACTTCTGTAAGTTTTAGTTTAGTTTTATGGATGATGAATTAATCATCTTTAAACTTTGAATTTTCCGTAAGAAAATTCTTATGACATGTTTTCAAGATTATATTAAAACTTTTAAGAAAATTATTTCTTTGATTTTTTGCTAGAAGTTTTATGAGTAGCCTTTGTGTGGAATTTGTGAGGAGACCTTAGAGAAATTCTTTCTACTTCTCTTACATTATTTACTAGCGGGTTTAGAACCTTGCTGAAACTTGATTGAGTTTGCTGCAGTTCAGATTTAATATCTTCAATATTTTGGCTTTGTTCCATTGTTTTTCTCATTATTGAATTTTGTATTTGGTCTATTATTGATTCTATTCTTTGAAGTCTTTGATCAATCTTTTCAACTTTAGATTCAACAAGAGCCTTTGCTTCTGCAAGAGTTCTAACATCTGTACTTGTTTTTGAGAGTTTTTCGCTTATTAGCTGATCGGCTATTTCACTTATTGTTTCTGTGCTATAGCCATAACCCTGATCATAACCTCCTCCTGCATTTTGTTGTTGACCTTCGGGCATCATTCCAGTATTGTCATATCCACCATAACCTTCCTGTGAATAACCCTGCCCTTGAGATGAATAATCGGGGTTTTCAGTTCCAGCATAACCTTGAGTTTGAGCATTCATTTCAGGAGACATTTCTTGAGATCCAGCATATTCTGGCCCGTAGCTGTATGATTGATCATAGGTTGGATATTGTTGTGTTTCCTGTCCTTGAGGTTGCATTGCAGCACCAAGATCGTAGCTTGATTGAGTTTGTTGGTATGGATCTTGCTGAACTGGCGTGCTTTGATATTGGTTTGCATTTGGATATTGATTTTGAGGATATTGTCCGGGAGAGGTTTGTTGCATATTTTGACCATAATTTGAATCATAACCTTGTTGTGGAGGCATTCCTGCTTGATTTGTGATTGATTGCTGCATATTATTTTGGCTTGCTTGGGAAGGATCTTCGCTCATGTTAACACTTTGAATGCCTGGATTTGTTACGGCTTCTCTTATTTTTAGTTGAGCCATGGCATCATTTATTTCTCTTGGAGAAACTCCTTTAGCTTGAAGAGAGCCAGCTATATCTCTGTCTCCATAACCCATTTGTTTCATTTGTTTAACTTGATCTAGTAGCGCCATTATAGTTTATTTCTCCAAAAGTCGTGTTTTTGATATTCACTAGCCTCTTTTGATTCATTTTCCTCTGATTTATTATGTTGGTGGTGTTTATTTAGTTTTTCATCAACTATTTTTTCAACGTCTTCTATTCTTGCAAATTTTAATGGCTCAAACATTTTTAATTGCCTTGAAAGAATTGCAAGTTCTTCTTTTCTAGCACTTTTTGCTATCTCATCTGAAAACAATTGAATTAAATCTTTTATTCTTCTGACGTCGGTTTTTAGCTCATCAATTGTTTTTTTTATTTCAATAATATCTGATGAATTTTTTTCTTGAAAGTCTATTAGGTTTTGACCAAGCAATAAAACCCTTTCTTTTGTTAATCTTTGATTTTCTTCCAAGTCTCTTATTCTGAGACCTATTTCATATGAAACTGAATCCTGTGAAAGCTCTTCTTGCACCATCTTTTTACAAAATAATGATGTTAAGGGGGTTTAAAATTGTTACGGCAACAATTTTAATGGTTGTTATTTGGGAGTTTTTGTTAAATTATTTCCGAAAGATATATATATCTTTTTTTATTTTAATTGTAAGTTTATTTATGAAGTTAGTTATTAGGTGAAAGGAGGTTAAAAAAATAAAAGATGGTGAAAAATGTGAATAATTTTCGCGGAAAACAGTTAGCTATTCTTATTGGCGTTGTGGTTGTTGTTGGTCTTATTGCTGGATTTATCGGAAGTGGAGTAGGAAATTTGACAGCAAATGTAATAAAAGATTCTCAAGCTGGCGCTGGTAAAGCAAATGCTGGTGCAGTATTATTAGAAGATACTTCAACAAAGACTGCTTGGCAAATAACACATAGAGGAAGTGCTGCTGGAAATGAAGCTGGAGATTTGGCCGTGTATTATAAAGATGCTCAGGGGAATTGGTCTAATAAAATGACTCTTGATAAAAATGGAGAAATGACTGTTAATGGAGGGATAGTAGCTACTTATCATAGAGGAGCTAAATTAATCTTACAAGATGGAAGTTATGTAGTAAAAGATTCATCAAATGTTTATGGAGCTGTTACATCAATAACTTCGTTTGGAGGGAAAGTTTCTAAGTTTACAATTAATGTGACTCCTTATGCAATGGATAACCGAGTACCATATGTAAAACTTGGAAGTTCATTGATAGATCCAGTTTTTGAAAGCTTTAATTGGAATTTTATATCAGTAAATCCTGATCTTTTAGATAGCTCAAGAGAGTTGATTGAGATAAAATCTTCTGGAGAACAAAGAGGTCATTTGAAGTTTACTAATAGAGTTGGAAGTGTATATGACCTAGATTTGTTTAAACCAAGTAGCATTGTTGTAGGTAGTGGTTTAAATTCTACAATGCTTGGATTTGATACATACAGAGTAGTTTCCAATGCTTCAGGGATAACAAGAGAAAGAGATTTAGTTATAACACGAAGTGGACAATATTCTCAAATTTGGGAAGTTGTTAGAATTGATGTAACTAATCGTCGTGTAACTCTTAAAGATAAGGGAACTAATGGTATGGAGGCAGCAGTAACTTTAAGTGGAAGTAATATTGGAGCTATTGGAGATTTAGTACTTTCAGATGGGAGTAGTGCAATAATTACATTAGCTAATAATGTGTCAATTGCAAATGTTGCACCGAATATAGTTGTTAGTAAAGCTGATTCAGTAATATACACTTATAATGGAGCAAAAATAGACTTAACTTATCTATCTGACCCAGTTAGGTATCAAAGAATTGGACCAGGAATTATACAAATAACTGAAGAAACCCCATATAACTTGGGTGATTATAGGAATAATGCTGGAAAGATTTTGGGAACTGCAGCTATTAATGTCACAATGAGATATAACAGTGCAACAAGATCAGGAAATGATCTTGAAATCAGTTCTGTATCTGTGCCTGGTGCAAGTGCAATAAGAGTTGGTGACTATGATGACTATTATCTAGATGCTTATGGTAGCTACATAAAGAACATTGGTAACTATGATAAGGTGTTTGATATGCTTTACTCTGGAAGTGCTACTAACTATGGATTTTATCTAAACTCTTTAGTTGGTGGAGATTCAAAAGCGGTTGAAACCTCGGGCCAAAAATTATACCTTGGTGATTATATGAGTACAACTAAGGAAGCTATGACGAAGTCTGACATGCCCACGCTTTTAGCTGATGGTAAGATTGTTGGAAATGATGGAGTAAGATATGATTACAATCAAGTAATTAAAGTTCCAAATTCCTACATTACATACAGTAAGACAATGGACAATCTTGTAACTCCTGTGTTAAATGCGTATTTTGAAACGACAGGTAAAGGTTATAGTATGTCAATTGTTTTTCCTACAGCCGTTGATCCTAAAAAGTTGGTAAATCAAGAGATTACTTTATTTGGAAAGAAGTATAGATTCTCTGCAAATGCCGATGATTTGAGTACTAATAAGTTAGTCTTATATGAGTATCAACTAAAATAAATTTTTTAAAGATGCCCAAGGACTTTTGTTCTTGGCATTTCTTTCTTTTTTTATTAATACTTAACTAAATCCTAATAGTTTTCTACCATAATTTTAACCATAGAAAACTATTTTAATCGATTTTAGATTCTTTATTTGTTATAAAGAGGAAAAAAGAGATGTTATTTGATAAGACAACAAAATTATATGCATATGAGATAAGAAATGAATCGGGCCAAAATGTGGCCTATGTAAACTACTTGGGAGCACCCTACATACCCTCAATAGCGGCTATTCCTGAAGTTATGGTTCGTACGGTAGATTTACTTATTGAATCTCAGAATATAACTAGGATTGTTTTTGTACAACAAAGAAATTATAATTATGATTCTGATAAAGTTAATTTGCTTGCTGAAATAGCTTATCTTTATAACTTTTTAGTTAAACAGGAAAGGGTTTTATCCCCTGAAAAATTAGGAATGGCAAGCCAGGTAGTTATTTCTCAAAGATATGAACTAATTAATTATTTTTTGCAGTTGATGAAGCAGGACCCGGTTGCAGCATATCAACTAATTAAAAATGCATTGATAGAAGAGAAAGCCGCAGCAAGTGTTCCGGGAGCAATTAAAGAACTAGCTTATCTTATGCTGTTGGAAAAAGTTGTTTCTTTATTTGAAGATACTGCTTTGATAAAAAAAGTTCTTGGAGATTATCAAGCAGGCCTTCCAAAAGATCGTAGTGTTTATAATCAGATATTTTTGGCAGATATAATACCAAATTTTGCATTTGCAAGACTTGTTTCTTCACTTCCAGAAGACTCTAAAATTATTTCACAATATGAGATTGGTAGTGGTTCTGATAAGAGTACTGTTACAATATTGAAAAAACCAAATGAGCTAAAATACTTTTATCATTTGATGCCCCCAGAATATTCTCTTAATGAAGAATTTCAAATGCTTTTGAACTTAGCAAGAAACGTTTTAATTGAGCATCAACCAAAGGCTGAAGAATTTATTGATCCGGCTAGGACAAGGCAGGTCTTTTTTAATGTTGCAAGAGACTTATTAAGAGAGCTTTCAGAAAATAAAAAGATATTTGTTTCGTATTCGGATTTGAACAAATTAGCAATGATTTTGGTTAGACATACAATTGGGTTTGGTTTATTGGAGGTGTTGTTGCAGGATAGACAACTGCAGGATATTGTTTTAAATGCTCCAATTAGTTTAACTCCGATTTATTTGAGACATGAAAAATATGATGAGTGTGTTACAAATATTATGCTTAGTCAGGATGATGCTGATTCTTGGGCAGCTAAATTTAGAATGAGTTCGGGTAGACCTTTGGATGAGGCTAATCCCATATTGGATACTGATTTAGCTTTGGAAAAGATTAGAGCAAGAATTGCCATTGTTCAAAGACCGTTATCTTCTCAGGGATTGTCCTATGCTGTTAGAAGACATAGAGACTATCCGTGGACTTTGCCTTTGTTTATTAAAAATAAAATGATTAATTCTTTTGGTGCAGGTTTAATGAGTTTTTTAATTGATGGTGCTAGAACTTTATTGATTGCAGGAACAAGAAGCTCAGGAAAAACATCTCTTTTGGGAAGTTTAATGTTGGAAATAAAACCAAAGTATAGAATGATACTTATTGAAGATACTCCAGAATTGCCTGCAGATTATATGAGGGAATTGGGTTATGATTTATTGAGTATGAAAGTTAGATCTTCCATGACTGAGACTTCCAACGAACTTGCTGCTGAAGAAGGAATAAGAACTAGTCTGAGACTTGGAGATTCATCTTTAATTGTTGGTGAAATAAGAAGTAATGAAGCTAAAGCTCTTTATGAAGCAATGAGAATTGGAGCTTTAGCAAATGTTGTTGCAGGTACAATTCATGGTTCGTCTCCCTATTCGGTTTTTGATAGAGTTGTTAATGATTTGAATGTTCCGGTAACTAGCTTTAAAGCAACAGATTTAATTTTGGTTGCAAATCCGGTTAGAACTCCGGATGGATTGCACTCCATGAAAAGAGTTATACAACTGACAGAGGTTAGAAAGCATTGGACTAAAGATCCGCTGGAAGAGGGAGGTTTTATTGATTTACTTAATTATAATGTTGAAAAAGATGATCTGGAACCAAGCCAGGAATTGATGAATGGTGATTCTGAAATTATTAAAACAATTGCTGCATCGGTTAAGGGATGGGTTGGTGATTGGGATGCGGTTTATGATAATATTTTGCTGAGAGGAAAGATAAAACAAGAACTAGTTAATATTTCTGATAAACTGAAAAAACCAGAATTACTGGAAGCTAAATTTTCTTTTATTGCAAATAATATTTTTCATGAAGTTTGTGATGAAGTAACAAAAGAAATAGGAATTCCTAAATCTGAAAGAGTTTTTCCTGTTTGGGTTAAGAGACTGGATGAAGAAATACGGAAGTTCAGTTAAGTAATTTTTTTCATTAGATTTATTAATCTAAAATAATACTGCTATTTATGTTAGAACTTGAGATTGTCAGAGCAATTAGTAATCTTGGAAGTGGAACTTTTTTAGATAAGATAAGCTGGTTTATTAGTTTGTATTCTTTTTTTGTTGTTCTTGGAGTTGTTTTGATGGTTTTGGTTTGGATTTATGATAGAAAGAATTTTAAAAAAGTACTTTTTGCAGTTATAATTGCTCTTGCTTTGCATTTTGTGATAACTGAAGGAGTTTTTAAGGTTGTTATACCTCAGTTTACTGGAATTGGAATTCGTGAAAGGCCGTATATCTCTGATAATAACCTAGTACCAATTGGCAAAATAGTTGTTGATTCATCTTTTCCCTCAGGACATGTATCTACGATTTTTGCCGTTGGAAGTGTATTTATGTTTTTTTATAGAAAGAAATGGTTTTTTGTTTTGGGAATAGGATTTGGAATTTTGGTAGCTCTTTCAAGAATACATAATGGGATGCATTATCCGAGCGATGTTATTGTTGGAGCAGGATTGGGGATTTTGTATGGATTAGTTGGTTTGTATTTTGCTAATCAGTTATATAAAATGAAAAGAATGAATGTTTTGAAAAGTAATAAGAAAATAAAATCTTGAATTTACTCAAAGTTTATTAATCACTATTTGTTTTATTTTTAATGAAAATTGAGGCGAGGATAGTTCATTTTTTTAATAGAATTGGGAAAAATACTGTTTTGAACAAGATAACTTTGATTTTAAATTATATACCTTTCTTAGTAGCTCTTGTATTTATTATTATTATTTTTGTTTATTCTTATGACCCTGCAAATTTGAAAGTATTTTTAGCATCATTAATAATCGTGATTTGTTTTCACTTTTTAATAAGTGAACTTATTTTTAAGAAAGTAGTAGTTAGTTTTATTGGTATAAGAAAAAGACCCTATCTCTCTTATAGTTCTATTAAAGGAATTGGAAAGAAGTTTTCAGACAGTTCTTTTCCATCAAGTCATATGTCTGCAATTACTGGTATCTTGTTTATTGTTAGTTACTTTTATCCATTAACAATTATCTTCTCAATTATCTTCCTTTTATTTATGGCTTTTTCAAGAATCCATAATGGAATGCATTACCCTTCAGATGTTTTAGCAGGGTTTATTTTAGGATTATTTTATGGAGTTATGGGATTGAGTTTAGTTAATTTAATTTACGTTTTTTGATGCATTATATTTATTAAGTCTTTTTTCTTTGATTTGTTATAAATAGAGGTGATACTTTATGTCAGATGTAGATGAAATTATGAAGAAGTATGGGGCAAAGATTTCAAAACAAATAGACTTGAAAGATGAATACAAGGTCGGAGATTTGAGTAGAGAATATTTACAATTTAAAAAAGAATTAATGCCTGCTTTGTCAAGATATGAATCTTGGGCAAAAACTTTTAATATAAAGGTAAAACCATCAACTAAAGATTTAGTAGGTATTCAAAGACAGTTGGATGTTGCTCATCTTGATCTATCTCCAGAAAATGTTTCGGGTTTTGCATTTTTTAGTGCTTTTTTGGTTTTTACTATTGGTTTGGTAATCTTTTCGGCATCATACTTTTCATTTGTTGGGTTGGAAGGAGATTTTCTTACCTATTTAATGGGACCTGCAGGTCTTTTTTTGGTTTTATCTTTGTTTGCTGCAATGTTTGTTTTTTATTATCTTTATTCTATGCCAAGTAGGCTTGCTAATTCCTGGAGATTAAAGGCAAGTGCACAAATGGTTCCGTGTATTTTGTATATTGTTGTTTACATGAAACATACTTCAAATCTTGAAAGAGCTGTTGCATTTGCATCTAAACACTTGAATTATCCTTTGGGGTTGGATCTAAAAAAAATATTTTGGGATGTTGAAACTGGGAAGTATAGTACTATTAAAGAAAGTTTAGATAAATATTTGGAAACCTGGGAAAAAGATAGTTTAGAATTTGTAGAAGCTTTTCATTTGATAGAATCTAGTCTTTATGAGCCATCTGATGGTAGAAGAATAATGATCCTTGAAAAGGGGCTGCAAACAATTTTGGATGGTGTTTACGAGAAGATGCTTGCATTCTCAAGAGAGGTTAGAAGTCCTTTAACTAATTTGTATATGTTGGGAGTTGTTTTACCTACCTTGGGATTGGCACTTTTGCCTCTTGCCTCTGCTTTTTTGGGAGACATATTAAAAGTTTATCATGTCTTTATATTTTTTAATTTAATTGTTCCATTTTTTGTTTTTTACTTAACCTCTCAAATAATGCTTAAACGACCGGGAGGTTATGGGGAAACTGATTTTCTTGAGTTGAATCCGGATTATGAGAAATACAAGAGTAAAAAGCATTATGTTACTGCTGCTTTGATTGCTATTCCTTTAATTTTAATTGCTCTTACTCCTTTTTTGTTACAGTGGGACGAGTTAAGAAATACTATTGGATTGCAATGTCAGTATTATATAACTGGGACGAGTGGTTGTGATTTTGATTTTAATTATTTTGGTTTGAGCATATTGGGAGAGACACGTGTTTTTGGTTTTAGATATGTGGAGGGAGCGGGAATTGTGGGGCCCTTTGGAATTTTGGCCATAGTTCTAAGTTTATTTATTCCCCTTGCTATTGGTTTGTTTTTTTACCTGTCCTATAATTCTAAAACAAAAGACTTAATTAAATCAAGAGATTTTTCTAAGCAACTTGAAAAAGAGTTTACAAATTCACTTTTTCAATTGGGTAATAGAATCGGAGATGGGATGCCTGCAGAGGTGGCATTTGGTAGAGTTGCAGAATCAACTCGCGGACAGAAAACTGAAAATTTCTTTAGAAGAATTAATTTGAATTTGCAGCAGGGAGGAATGTCTTTGGAAAAAGCTATTTTTGATGAAAGAAGAGGAGCTATAATTTATTATCCTTCAGCTTTAATTGCAACAAGCATGAGAATCTTATTAGAGTCTGTTAAAAAAGGATTGAATATTGCAGCACAGAGTTTAATGAGTATTTCGGAGTATATTAAGAATATTCAGAAAGTAACCCAGAGACTTAATGATTTATTGGCAGAGGTTGTTTCTGATATGAAAAGTAATATGGTATTTTTAGCTCCGTTATTATCTGGAATTGTTGTGGGATTATCTTCAATGATTGCTTTTCTTTTGGTAAGGCTAAGTGGAATATTTACTCAAATTGGAGGTAGTACTGAGCTGGGAGGTTTTAATATTGGAGATTTTTTAAGAATTTTTGAAGTAGACAAAATGATTTCTCCTTACTTTTTACAAATTTCAGTTGGGCTTTATATTATAGAAATTATATTTATTTTAACAAATGTTCTTGTGGTGATTGATGCAGGAGAAGATAGGCTTAAGAGAACAAAAGAAACGGGAAATAATCTTGGTAGGGGAGTTGCAATTTATTTTGTTATTACTTTGATTGCAATTGTTCTTCTTTCATCAATTGCAGCCATAGCTTTGGGAAGTTTGCAAACTTGATAGAAAAAAGTACTTCTTGTCTATATACACTTTCCAACATATATAATAAAAGATATATTTAAAAACCCCAAATTATTATATTTAGTATGGCAAAAAGAGGTAAGGTGAAATTAAAGAGGAGAAAACCTGTTAGTAGAGTTGCTGTTAAAAATTATAGAAGTTCTAGAAAAACAAAACCCCCTATTAGTGTTAAGATAATATCTATTTTAACTTATGTTAGTGCTATCCTTAGTATTTTATTTGGTTTAGTTATGGTTGTTGGAAGTATTCTTGGAGCATCATTAATTAGTTATGTTGGTATGCAAAGATTAATTGATCTTGTTCCTGGATTAACTCTTGCTCAATCAATAATTGGGCCAGCTTTGCTTGTTTTAATGTTCCTTGGTTTTATTGCAATTGTTGTCGGAGTAATTGAGTTTTTAGTTGGAGCAGGGTTATGGAAAGGTAAAAAATGGGCATATGTGCTTGCTGTAGTTATTGTCCTGTTAGCTTTTATTAAGAATTTACTATTGCTCTTTGTTTCGCCAGCTGCCGGAATTGCAGGAGTGATTATATATGGAGTAATTGGTTACTTCTTATTGTTTGATAAAAGAACAAGAAATTATTTTTCTTAATTATTTTTTAATTTATTAATTTTTAGGTTTTAGAGTGTTAGCAGAAGGTTTATTAATAATATTTCTTTAGTAAAAATATGATTAAAAAGAGAGGTAAAAAAGGAGAGGTAAATCGTGATCTTGTTGCTTGGTTAGTTATAGGTGCTGCAGTTGTGGTTTTAGTAGGAACAATTTATATTCTTCTTACAAAGAGAGGTTATAGCATTGGAGAAATGCTTAGTAATTTATTTAGACTGAGGAGGTAGTTTTTTTAATGAGAAGGATAAAAAATAAAAAGGCGGAGGGAGATACTAATTGGAGCATGATTGCAGGTTTTATTCTTTTAGTTTTGGCAATCTTTTTTGCTATTACTTTTATTTTTAAGATACCCTTGGTAAGCTGGTTTGAAAATTTAATTCCAGGTTTTGACTTACCTGGAGATAATGTTCTTAATCTTGGGGACCCAAGAAACCCAGATACCTTAGTTCCAGAAGGGTGTGATCGGATTGCAGTTTTAGTAAATGAGGGAAATGGAATTATTAATACTATTAAACGTCAAACATCTGGAGAGTATGTTTATTTTATAAATTCTGGAACCCTTGAGAGTTCATATTTTTATTTTGATGGCAACTTAGAATCTGGGAAAATAATTGTTAAGGACTTTTTTACTAGTGATGTTGAAGTTGGCACAGTTATTGCATCAAAAATATTTATAATTCCAGATTTTTTTGATGCTTCTTCAAAAGAATATCAGAACCTGAGGGTGAATTTGCTTCATGCAGGTTATGGAAAAGATGTTTTCATAGAAAAACTTAAAATTTTGAATAATGCTAAAATTTATTCTAAAATTCAAAAATCAGTTTGTCGTGGTGATGAGCAAACACAAATTGTTAATCAGTGGCCTGAAGATTTGGGAGTTTATAATGCAGACACAAGTAGCATATTAAAGAACACACAAAAGATCATTTTTGAATTTAGAGATGGAACCTATAAGAGTAATTTATTTTATAGGTATTTTATAAAAGATAATCTGGGTTATTGGCAATGGTCTCTTGATATTAATGAATGGTTTTATTGCAAAGATAAAATTATTAAAAATGTAGGGGATAAAAATAAAGAGTTTATTATGAGTTTGGTAGGTAAAAATTATCAAGAGGGCATTGGTCTTTTAATTTCAAGAACATTCACTAATGATGAAGGGGCTTTATTTGGGAACTCTCAATTGTATATTTCTAAAGGAATTGTTATTTTAAATAATAAAGGCCTTTTTGAATTGGATAGAGCCTTTTTTGGAAAAGCAATTTATTTTTTCTTTGATGAGAACAACTATTGGAGATGGTCTTCTGATGGTAAAACTTGGGCATATACTTCAGTAGATGTTGACTTGAATAATTTTGCATTGTCTAAAGAAAATATTGCTATCATAGAAAATATTAAGAAAATAAACTCTCCGCCAAAATCAGAAGACTTCTTTGCTGGCGCTGAAGCAATTTTTGATAGCAGTATTGAAAAAGAAATAAGTTCTGTTGATTTAAAATTAGTTGGAATTGATAATTCTAATGATTTTGGTAAGCTACAAATGTTTTCTTCAAATAACAAAAACTTTATTTTAATCGAATCTCAAGAAAATGGTAAGACTATTGGGGTTATTTATGGTGATGGTTCTATTTGGTTTGATATGAGATTTTTGTTTCAAAATGATGGAAAATTGATTTTAGAAAGTGGCAAAATTAAACTTAGAGAAATTAATGGATATTCTTTGTTTTATCCTAATTCATTTAAGAATTCCCCCGAGTTAAAGTTTGATTTACCATGTAATGAAGAATCATTCAAAGTTATCCCTAATTTTGGAAATTATTTTTGTGAAACTAATTTAAGGCTCGAGAAGGATAAGTTTGATTATATTAAACAGTTTATTAAAGAGGTTTAAATGAAAAACAAAAAGGCAATTCTTATTCCTGAGATTTTGAAACTTGTAATTGGTGCATTAATTATTGTTTTTTTATTTGTGGCTGCAATAAAGATTTATGGAATTGTTCAGTCTAATTCTGATAGAACTCAAGCGGCTTCTGAAATAGAAGTGATTGCTAGAACTATAAATGGCCTCGGTGAGGGAGATGTGGGTAAGTACGATCTGCTTTCCCCAAGTGGTTGGGCTTTGTATGGTTTTCCCTATGGAAATGTTAAAACAATAAGGTGTGAAATCTCGGAGTTTTGTGTTTGTTTATGTCCAAAAGCAAGTGTCTCTATGGGATCAACAGTCAATCCTCGTTTAATTTCCGAGGAAGAGTATTTTAAAAGTTATCGTGATTCTTGTGATAGTCAAGGCGTTTGTTCCAAAGTTGAGAAAGAGGTTTTTGTGAATAATATTAATTTAGAATTTAAGGAGATTAAAACATTTATTTTAGTTGATGATTTAGTTGAAGCTAAAAAATCCATCGCAATGACAATCAAAAATGACAAAGCATTTGTTAATTTCAATGATCAAAATGAAATCTAATTCACTAAAAAAAGCGCAGTTATTACCAGAACAAGTAATTCAAGCTCTCTTTTGGGTTGTTCTAGCTGTAGCTTTATTTACTGCGGCTTACTTTATTTTTAAATCAATTACCTCTATGGCTTAAAAAGTATAAACTATAAAAACCCTTGAGTTTTATTATTATTATGATCTCTCATTTAAAAAAAGGTGAATTGCCAGTTAGCTGGACAGTTACAATAATTCTTTTGCTTATTGGTTTTGTTATTCTTTTGGTTATTTATTTTGAATTTTTTAATTTTGATATGATTGATAGGCAAGCCTGTCATAAATCTGTTCTTTTAAGAGGTTCTCTACCTTATCAATCAGTTTCTCAAGGTTATGTTCCTTTACAATGTAAAACTCAAAAAATTTGTATAACTGGAGATTCTGGCGGAAAGTGTACTGAATTTAAAAATGAAGAAAAAGTTAGAAGAGTGAAAGTTCTTAATAATGAAAGAGGGTTGGATGAAATACAAAAGCTTTATGCTCAAGAAATCTTGGATTGTTGGTCTATGATGGGCGAGGGAAAATTAAGTATATTTTCCCCAAGTCTTTCACAAAGTTTTCAAATCGGTTCTCTTTATCCTAATTGTGTAATTTGTTCTAGAATTGCTATTGACGAAAAAACCCTTGATAAAGTTGGGTTGAATAAGTTAAATATTTTTGAATACATGAATACTCATTTGGTCCCAAGTACTAATCAAACCTATTTGCAGTATATTACTGGTGAAGATTTTGCAGGAATTGCTGTTGATGATCAAGCTTTTAATGAATTTGTAAAACAACAGGTTTCTAGTTCGGGAACTGGAGGAGTTGAAGGAGAATTAAATGGTGGAGGATTGGAAGGAGAGACAGACTATGTTGATGATGAAGTAGCTGTTTTGTTTATGCAAGTTAGTAGAGTTCCAAGTGCGTTAGATGTTGCAAAAAAAGATATTTTGGTTGCATTGGGAATGGGTGCCGGCGCAACAGCTACTTATATTTCTGTTGGAGGTGCAACATTTGGTTGGTCTACTAAATTGATTGGGTGGGTTAGTTCTGTTCCGGTTATTAGAGCAGGTGTAGCTGTCATTGCTCTAGTTGCAGGTACCACAACTCTTAGTACTCAAGCAATTAATCTGTACAAAAGCAAAAGTGTGGTTGCTGCTTCTTGTAGTGATGTTGAAGTAGGTAATGGGGTTTATAGTGGTTGTTCAGTAGTTAGAACAGTTAAATATGATTCTCAAGAAATATTAAAAAATTGTAAAAAAATACAAAGTATCCCTTAGAATGAATAAACGTGGAGATGATTTATTAATTGAAAATTTAGTTGTTGTAGTTGTTGTTATTGTTTTTTTTGGTATGCTTTTGTTTTTTGTCGCTAGATCTAGTTCGGGTGGCGCTTTTTTGGGACAGTATTATTCTAAACAAGTAGGAGTTTTAATTGATGGTGGGAAACCAGGGACTCAGATAACTTTAGATGTAAGTGATGCTTATAAAGTTACAAGGAAAAATAATTTTGACTATCAAAAGATGGTTAAATTTGAAGATAATAATGTTCTTTTTATGTTTGGTGATGGTAAGGAGTATAAGTTCCATTATTTTAGTGATGTTGAAGTTGAGGGACCAGTTTATTCTATTCTTGGAGAGACAAAAAACCCCCAAGTTCTTTTGAACTTTAAATTAAATTCTAAGAAAAATGTATAAAATATCTAATAAAAGAGCTAATGTATTCTCTATTTGGTTACTTGTCATGTTTGTGTTAGTGGGAGGAGGTATAGCTATTAGTGTTATGTTCTTTTATTCTTATTCTTTAGATGTAAGAATTTACGAGGCAAAAGCCCTTTCGGAAAAAATAGTTGATTGTTTAGTTGTTAATGGATATATTAATGGAGAATTTGTTAAGAAAAATTCTATGGAATTTGATGTTTTAAGTTACTGTGGTTTGGACAAAAAATCTTTTAGTGAAGGATCTCCGTATTTTTTAAGATTAAAGTTAACTAGGGATTCGGAGGAGGTAAGGTACATTAAATTTGGTAATTTTGCTATGGAAAAAGACTGTGAGATAAAACAAGGGCTTGTGGAATCAGATAAATTTCCAGATTGTATTAAAAAGTCTGTAATTGTTACGGACAGATCAAGAAATGAGTTTGTTTTAGAAGTTCTTTCAGGATCAAATAATCAGGGAGAGATAAGTCAAAAATGAATTTTAGACTAATGTTATCTAAAGGTAAGAAAGCACAAATTTCAGAGGGCATGACCTGGCTAGCTGCGACATTTTTTGTTCTCTTAGCAATGGTTTTTTTTACGCTTTTAGTTGTTATGATTTTTTCACAAACCGACAAAAAAATAGTTGATACAAGTCTTAAACCCTCTATTTCTAGTTTTTTTGTTCAAAATAGAGCAGTTATTTCTTTATGGTCTGATGATGAGTGTATCTGGACTGGAACTTATTTTGAGGAAACTGAGAAATGTAAACAGATAGATGTTCAAAAGAAATATGAAGATCTCTGTAATGTTCTTATGAATTATTTTAACAACCCAGAGGTTTATTATAAGCATTTTTGTATTGAAACAAGAACTGACGATAAAAATGAAGTTATATCTATTATGATTGGTGACAAAACATGTGGGCTCAAGCCAAATGGTGAAACATGTATCTCTTCTGATATGCTTAATGTTTATGACTCAAATTATTTTATTTCAAAAGGAGGAAAACCAATAATAACTTTTTTTTATGATGGAAAAACTAAATAAGCGAGGTATGGTTTTAGCAATCGGTGTTTTTGTCCTAATGACCATGATTTTAATTGGAGCTGCACTTTTTTATTTTATTACTGAAAAGAGTAAAATTGACAAGCGGTTTGAGGGTTCTAGTGTTTTGGAGGAGGTTTACGCTAAGGAGAATCTGATTAATTTTTATGTTCAAGACATATTGGATAAGGCTGTTCAGTCTAAGCCGAAAACTAGTCAAGAGTTGATTATTGCGTTAAAAAGTTCGATTGGTAGTTATAATATAAATAATCCTAATCCTCTAACTATTGAAGAATCGCAGAATCCGTCAAAATACTTTTTTATGCCAGAACTTTTGCAGGTTGAGAATCAAATTGATTTTCCTGATAGGGTTAAAATTCAAAATAACAAAGCTTTTTTTACAGTTGATATTTCACTGAAAAAGGAGATTTTTTATAAGGGTAAGAAAAATTTTGATGTTACCTATGTTTACACCAAAACTTTTGAATCAGAGATTTCTTAATAAAAGAATAATTTACGAAATATTTATAAAGGAGCTTTAGTTTGTTTTGTTATAAAAAGAGTTTAAGATGAGATCAATAGTTAATAAAAGGGGAGATACAAATTGGGGTATGATTGCTAGCGGATTGCTAGTTGCTCTTGCAGTAATTTTCGCATTCTTATTTTTTAGTGGCGCCTGGGGTAAAATTTTGAATTGGTTAGGTGCTGTTCCAGGAGATACTTTACAAACAACTTTAGAAGGATGTAAAATTCGTTCAATGCCTTCATATACTTTACCAATTGAGTTTTGTAAGTTCAGATTAGTTAAGTTAGATGATCCTATTAGTAAGTCTGTTTATTTGACGTGCGAATATCCTCCGATTTATAGCCAACTTCCTGTTGAAAACAGAGAGGCTGTTAATTGTAATAATCCAAAAGATCTTAATGAAAGAGTAAAAGATCTTTGCGATAGTCAAAAGACCAAGTTTACAGATGCAGCAGGCAAGATAGAGGTAGCAAAATTACAAAAGGTTTTTGTTGCTAAGGCTGATGGAACTGTAGTTAATTGTGATGCCTTTTTAGCAGGAGTTGGTGGAACTCCTGATGCAACTACTAACAAAAAGAATTGTGTTGGTGCTGATGGTTGGAATGGAAACTGGTACGCTCTTAGTTGTCCTAGTCCTGCAACTGCTGGAAGTTCGGGTACTTGGGTTCAAATTGAACCTTCTAAAATAACTGATGCAGATCTTAATGCTAATGCAGGAAAGGTTTGTTGTAAAGCTGCTTAATCCTTTCTAAAAACATTTAAATATCTTGGATAATTTTTATTAATATGGGAGATGAACCCATAAAGTTCAAAAGAACTTTAGGCCCCAAAATCCAAAAGGATTTTTAGGGTTTTTAAAAGGTTCCCAAACCTAGAAAGAAAAAATGACAAGTGATTATGGTTTTGCTGGCAAGAGAACAACAAAGAAAGATCTAAGAACTAAAAGCAAGAATAGAGTTTATAAGCGTGGTGGAAAGAATAGAACTAAGTGCTTAGACGGCTGTTGTTAATGCTTTCTTTTTGAAGAGAGGTTTTGAAAATATAAAGACAATTGTTCACATCCGTTCACATTACTTCTGTAAGTTTTAGTTAATTTAACAGTTGACTTTTATTGTACTGATTAATTATTAAATCTTTTAACCTTAAACTTTAAATTTTTATCTTATTAAAAATTTGTTAAGGTGATATTTTCAGAGAATGTTACTTTTTCAAAATATTATCTTTTTAAATAATCAATACATTAATCCTAAGATTTTGTAAATACCTACATAGTTAACAATTATAAGTACAATAAATGCAAATAGGAACGAAGGGCTAAAGGGTATACCATATTTTACTAGAACTTTATTTTTGTAGTTTTTTTGTAGAAACTCTAGGTCACTTTCACTAATTCCTTCCCAATTTGAGGCGATTTTTCTATCTTTGACTTCTAAATCTTTAACTAACCAATCACCTATTGTAATTTTATCAACTGATACCCATTTTACCATGCAGCACTGTTCAATGGCTTTTGTGTAGATGTAAAGCAGGGGCATTAGTAGGATCAGAAAGGAAAATACTAAGAATAATAACGAATTTCCTCTTGCAAGTAAAATAATAAAAAAAGCAAGGATAAAAGCAATGCCTAGACCAATGAATAATAGGCCTTTATTTTTATTAAATTGTTTTTCTAGTTCAATCTTAAAACTCTTTTTATTTTTCAATGCTAGAACACCACTGTAAACTAAACTGTAAATTCCTCCTAAAAAGAGTAGAGCCATGATAAAGATCATTGCATAGACTATATTTTCTAGCCAGCTAAGAGAGAGTGGAACTATAACTCCAAATGCTATAAATAACTTAGCATCTCCTCCTGCAAATAACCTAGCATGGTAAAATAAATGTCCTAGTAGGAAGAATATTCCTAGGCCAATAAGTCCAAAAAGAAACCACCAGTAGTTATTTGAAAATAAACTGTAGAATAATCTGATTACTAAAACAAAAATTATTAAACTAAAACTTATCCAATTTGCAATTTCTCTTGATTTTAAATCTTGGATATTTGCAAAAATAACCCAGATCAATACTAGTGCAATTAATAGTTCTATCATCAGAATACTAAAATAAAAACATTAATAAAGGTTTTTAACTAAAAGGATTAATGAAAAAGAGGGGAAAGGAGGATAAAGCTAGTTACATAAGGAAGTATGTTTATTTAGGAGTGATACTTGCGCTAGTTGTTTTATGTTACTTTATACTTAGAGATTTTTTAATATCTTTTATTGCCGCATTTATTTTTGCATATTTACTTAAGCCTTTGCAAAAAAGATTATCAAAACATTTGCCTAAAAAATTATCTGCTTTGATAATTATAATTTGGCTTTTGATAATCTTGGTTGCGCTTTTAGTATTATTTTCTTATTCACTAATAAGTCAGTTTTCAAAGTTTATAGCAGTCTTTTCATGGGATCAAATTTTTTCTCTATTTTCACAATTGCCCTATTATGAGTCTTTGGCTCAGAATTTAGATGTTTTCACAAGTAAAATTGGAGAGTCTTTATTTTCTATGGTTTACTCTTTAATTTCTTCTATCCCAAATATGGTAATAAACATGTTAATTATTGTATTTACAACTTATTATCTGTTGATTGATCTGGAGAAAATTGAAGCCAAAATAGCGAGCATCATTCCATTTAAGAATAAGAAAGAGATTTTAGCTGATGCTGAAAAAATTTCAAAAGAAGTAATCTATGGAACTCTTATCATAGCTTTGATTGAAACAGCTGTCGCCATAGTTGCATTTAAGCTGCTGGGGATTTCATTTTACCTTGTGTTGGGTTTGTTAATTGGACTTTTGGCATTTATTCCTTTGTTAGGCCCGATTTTAATCTGGGGGCCATTGGCATTATATGAACTTGCTGCTAAAGATTATACCTCGGCCATAGGAGTATTAATTGTAGGTTTAATAATTAGTATTGGCATTGATTTTTTCCTTAAGGTAAAAATTCTTGGTCAAAGAACAAAAATACATCCAGTTATAATGCTTTTGGGAGTTTTAGGAGGAGTTAAGTTATTTGGTTTAATGGGGTTTATTATAGGTCCACTAATCCTTGGGACAGCAATTATTATTTTTTCAAATATTCATAAAGAAAAAGAAAAGCAGAAAAAGAGGAGATAGTTAGTTTTTATTGTTTGTTTCAATGACTGAGATTATATTAACAAAGATAGAGATAAATAGTCCTATGAAACTAATGATTAGTTCATTTAGCTTAAAACAAGAGGTGTTTATAGAACCAACTAGAATATAGATTAATATCCCAAAGTTTATTATATGAGATAAAACAGAGAGAGGATTTGTTAATCTCATCTTAACCAGCTTTTGTAAGTTTTATAATTATTCCATAAGCTAGTAGGGCTAAGGCAATAAATCCAAGAATCCAGGCAATTGTCTGTAAAAGTTTTAATGTCCTCTTTTTCATATATTTAATTTACTTTTTGATATTTATATATTTATTGAATCTAAGGAATTCTAATTGGATATGTGGGAGAACCAAGTTTCTCCTAACACTACCTCTCCTTTTTATGGTATTCTTATGGGATACTTTGGTAAACTTCGTAATTCTTCTTCTGGAGAAATCTTTTTTTCGGTTTTAGGTCGAGGTTTTCTTGGAGTTTTTTCTTTTTCTTTTATTTCTAAAATTTTTTGAAGAGTTTTTAGTTGTTCTTCATCTGCTTTTTGGCGAGGTGTTTCTAAATTTTCGTTATCGTATATTGGCAGAACATTAATGACTCCATGATTAAGGACTTCTTTAGTTATTATGTCAATCTTTTGAGGATTTAATTTTTCTTTTATTTTTTTAGCAACTTGCTTTGCTAGAGAGTCTGTTTGTTTGGGAATTTCGCTTTTATTTTTATGTTCTTTTGGGATAATTAGAACATGCCCATTTGAAGCAGGATTTATTTCAAGAATTGCTATTGAATCTTTGTTTTCTGCAATTTTATAACTGGGTATTTTGCCTTGGTTGATTAGGCAGAAAATACATTCTTGTTGAATTGACTCTTTTTTGGTATTTGAACCTGAATCTGAATTATCTTCACTATCAGCTGATTTGACTTTTATAAGATTGTTTTTTATAAGAAATTCCTCTAATTCTTCATCACCCAAAGAGTTTATTTGTTTCTTTGCAGTTTCTCTTTGGGATTCTGGCCAGGATTCTAACTGGCTGAAGATTTGTTCTTTTATTTGCTTTATTTGTTCAGGAGGTAGCATGTTTTTTTCAATTGTAGGAAGTTTATATACTTTTATTTCTAGTTAGTTTTGTGACTACTTGATTTAACACAAACTTTAAATATGGTTTTTAACTAAGATTATTAATAAAGAGGCAATATGAATAAGGTAATTGGTTATGTGTTAGCTATTGTAGGGATTGTTTTATTGGCTTTGACTGTAAATCCGATAAAAAATAATAGCTTTGTAGTAAAAATACTTCCATTTATTCAGAGTGTTCCAAATTATGTTTTAATCGGTATTGGACTTGTTTTAGTAATTCTTGCATTTTTAATTATAAGGCAATTTGGTGGCGATTCTAAACAACCTGTGGAAGTTCCAATTTACCAAGGAAAGAATGTTGTTGGATTTAGAAGAATGGGTAAGAAATAATTTTTTAACTTAGTAAGTAAGTTTTGATCTTATATTTTAATTAAGGAGGAGTAGTCTCTCTAATATTTTTTGCTCCTAATCTATAAAGTCTTCTTAATATCCTTTTTTGTTTTGCTTCTGATTCTTTTGACTTTACTGCCAGAGCCTCTTGATATTCTCTTTGAAGATTAACTATTTCATTCCCTCTTGCATCTTCTTCCCATTGTTTTAGTTCTGCTCCCTTGAAGTAAGCAGCAATTCGCCGATCGAAAATAACTGTAACTACAATAACGATGAACATGATAAGATATATTTGGTTTCCTATATCTCCTATTTTATCTGTTTTATATGACCATAGCACGAAAATAACAACTCCGAAAAATATCCATGCAAGTTTTCTGGCTACACCTGGCAAACCCCACTGATAAATAAAATAACCAAATATTATAAACGGAATGCTGGTACCCATAGCTATTCCAACTGCACCATAGGGAAGGATTATTGCATTGATTATATCGTTATCTGCAATAAATCTTACAGCAATTATGGAGACTATTGCTGATATTATTAGGGGAATTTTATTTCCGTAATCTTTGAAAAGGGGAACATTAACTAGTGCAGCATAGATTAATATAGAGAGTAAAATGAAAAATAGTATTTTTGTAAAAAAGATTTCACCAGTGCTATAGTCTCCTAGAAGGTATTGAAAAACTGGTGTGAAAAAACTAGTTACCTGTTCTATTATCTGGCGCATTCCCTCGCCAAGATTAATATACCACATTCCTCCACCTCCATAATACTGTGCACTTACCAACGGAACTATAACTGAAGAGAGTAGTAATATACCAATTACTAACATCAACACTCTTTTTTTCATATGATACTTAGCAATATTAAGTTTAAAAAGATTCCTTTAATCTGTTATTTTTAGGAAAAGGGCAATGTACGAAATATTTATAAACTAGATTTTTTTAGATATATTATGATGGTGACAAAAAAGAGGATGAATAAGAGTGCTATTTTATTAGTGTTATTGTTGATTTCTACATTTATTATTTCTACTTATTTTGTAAGTGCAGTAACTGTTCCTCCAACAATAACTCAAGATTCTGGCATGTATAACACTCTCTTTGGTAATGTTGTTTTTAAACCAGTGCAAGAGTTTTGGCAAGGTTGGAGTACTGGAGAAGGAATTAATTTGAATGTGGCTAAAATTTTGTTGTTGATTATTATTACTTTGATTGTTTATGCGGTTCTTAGTAGTATTCCAACTCTTGAAAGTGCTTTGTTTAGTGAGGATAGTAAAATTTTGGGTATGCTGCTTTCTTTGGTTATTGGTATTTTATCAACAATTTATTTAACACCTAAGGATGTTTTTGTTACAATAATGAGTTATAATGCTTTGGGTATTACTCTGGGTATAGCTATACCTTTCTTGATACTTCTTACTTTTAGTACTAAGATTTTACTTTCAAATATTACTAGAAGTAGTGCAGCAAATGCCTTTGAAAAGAGATTACTTACTAGATTATCTCTTTATCCTCTTTGGATTATATTCTTATTTTACCAGGCATATAGGCTTTTACAGTTGTTTGGGGGAATTGAAGTAGATCCTAATGTGGCAAATCAATTATCTTCTTTGGCTTCTAGTGGTTTTTCAGGAGTTGTTTTATGGATAACATTTGGTTTATTCCTTGCA
This sequence comes from Candidatus Pacearchaeota archaeon, assembly GCA_041659945.1. Lineage (GTDB taxonomy): Archaea > Nanobdellota > Nanobdellia > Pacearchaeales > GW2011-AR1 > JACPLR01. Next base: position 298,098 of record JBAZXH010000001.1, read on the forward strand.
TCACTTTTGTTTATAATATGCATGGGTTGGATTTCTAGAAGAATGGGTAAATATGCATTAAGAGGAATGCTTAACGATATAAATACAAATTCTAACGTTGCTGGAGCAGGATTTGAAGCATTGCGAAATATTGGAATGACTGCTGCAGGAGCACCTGCGCCAACATTTACAAGAGGAAGAAGAGTTTAATTAAACTTTTGTATCTTGGTGTTTATGTTTTTAACAAAATGTTTATAAAGGTTATTTAATTATTTATCCTATGGTGAAAATAAAAAAAGGTGTGAGTAAGAGTGTTATTTTAATATCTTTATTATTAATTTCTACCTTTGTTATTTCTATCTATCTTGTTAGTGCTCAAGGAACTGATGCAAGTTCCATAGTTAATAGTATTCGAAGTGGAGTAAGTTCTTTTTTTAGTAATTGGTTAATGGGTGCGGGTTTTAGTGAAGGAATTGCTAAGGTATTAATGACTATTCTTATATTTATGATTATCTGGTCAGTTTCAGAATATGCTCCAATAATTTCAGACTCGGGAAATTGGATTAGACTTGTGTTTGTTTTAATTATTACTTTCCTATCTACGGCATTTTTAACACCTGATGAAATCTATATAATGATGATGAGTTATAGGGGGGTTGGATTTGCAATAGGAATTATTATCCCATTTTTAATTATGATTCTTTTTACTATTGCTCTTGCTGCTGGTGGGAAAACTGGTGGTAGAAATATACGTCCGGTTGATGTGCTTTTTAAAAGAGTTTTAGCTGTTTTTCTTTGGTTGATATTTACAGTTTATTTAGCTTATAGGTCTTACACCGCTCAAATGCCAACTAGCGGGGGTGATGCATATACTCTTTTAATATGGGTTCTTGTTGCAGTTTCGGCCTTTATGACTATTTTTGTCTGGTATATTTTTATATTTATCCAAAGGCAACTAATGAAGGTTCAGGTAGAACAAATGGGTAATAAGTATGATTTGGCCGTTGAATTAACAGATACACAAGCAAGATCTGCACAAAGATTAGCAAATAGTAGAACTATGTCAAGTCGGTTTAGTAGATGGTGGAATGGCCCTTGATTGGCTAATCTTTAAAAATTATGTTTTCTTTGTAGACATATGAAAAAACAAGGTGCTGTTTCTAGAAAGAAGGATAAGACTGGAAAGACAGAGGTTGCTAAAAAGATACTTTTATTATTGCTGGGCGTTTTTTTATTGATTCTTCTTGTTTTTTCTATCCGGCCATTATTTAACTTTAATAGTACTCAATTTACTGGAAGTGTAATAAATCCTACGAATTTAGATGATCCTATCGGTGTTGGTATAAGCGCTAGTGATTTGTCTGATTCTAACCTGATTAAAGATAAGGCCCAATTAAAATGGGAATATCTTCAGCAGGAATGGAAAAAGGCTTTTTTAGAAAATAGAGTCATTAAAGGATTAGATTACTTTTTTACTGAGATAAGTTTTGTTTTTAGAATCCTTTTTGGAGAGTCCTATTCATTTTCTTTTTTATTGTTTTTAGTTATAGTTGTCTGGATAATTGTTTTGATTATTGTTAAATCCTTTATTAAGTCTTTTTTTAATTTTCCTTTAGGGGTTTGTTATTTAGTTGGTGTTTTGGTAGCTATTGTCTTTGCCCAGTTAAATTTACTCAAAATAATTGTCACTTGGATCTTATGGTTAATTTTTTCACAGGAGGCTTGGTATATGCGGTTTTTTATGATTTTAGTTGTTATCGGAGCGGTTATTGCGGTAGTTTTTGTGATTAAAATCATTCAAAAAGAAGCTGAAGCATCAAAAAAAAGAGATAGAGAGAATAAAAATGAAAAGAATATGAAGAAGATAGATAGTTTTGTTAAGAAGAGTGGGATTTAGTTATTATTTTTTCTAATTGATCTATCTGCAGCATCTGCTAGAGAATTAAGATTTCTTAATTTTTGAGCTTTTATTTCGGTGCTCTCATTATCTACTCGGTTAAGTATGGAGTTAATGACAATAATTCCCCCGGCAAATAATACTATTGCCAAGGCTAATGCAACTAGCAACGAAATGAACTTATTTTGTTCCATTATATGGAAAACATTAACAAAATCTAAGAATAATGTTGAAACTTCTCTTATTGCTCCACTTAGACCAATCAAACTTGTAATTATTATGGTAGCTATTAACCTAAAAATCTTTTTTTCAAAAAAAGGTATGAAATCTAGTATTTTAAAGATAAGTATTAGAAAAAATGCCCATAGAACGCTTAGAATAATCAGTAGCTGTAGGGTTATTTCCCCCTTTATGCCAAATAAAATCTGAGTTGGGAATTTTAAAGAGTCTGGAGTTGTGAAACTTTCACCTAATTTAAAGAATTTGTCGACGTTAAAATTTAAGGGTTCATTTATATTAAGGTTGTTGATTGTTTCTGTTAACTGAGCTATTGAAAGAGGAATTAGTAAAATAAAAATTCCTACTAATAGTAATGTGAAAAGCCCCTTTTTCATGATAAAAATAAGAACTTAATGTTTAAAACTCTTTTCTTTGATTGATTTATCCAAAAGCTCTACGAAAATCAATAATCTCTGCAGAATTAACATTGTCTATGTTTGAAAGCTCTTTTTCTAGTTGGTCTCTGTCAGCATCTTCTTGCCAGGCAAAGGTGATTATTATGGCATTTAAACCAAAGGCTATTGGTTCTCTTTCTATCTTAAGATTTTTACCACCTTCTTTGGTGATTTTTTCTTCAGCCTTGCTTTCTATTGCTGTTAGATCAGCATCAGGAGAGTCAGGCATTATCTTAATTTTAACTCCAGCGATTCCCATTGTAACAGAAGCGAAAGTTGGTTTAAAAGTGTTTTGGTGCTAATTGCTGTGGCATAATGCTTAAAAATGATGTTTTATTTTAGCATATATTAAACTTAATAAAAAGGGTGAATATGGTACTTCCGAATTATCAACAACTTGTAGAGAAAATTGCTAAAGCTTCAGGCTTAACTGTAGATGAAATTGACAGAAAGGTTGAGGCTAAGTGTGCTAAACTTTCAGGACTTATTTCTAAGGAAGGGAGTGCTCAGATTGTTGCTTCTGAATTGGGAATTTCTTTTGAAAAGGAAAAGTTAAAGATAAGTGAACTTTTGAGCGGAATGAAGAGAGTGAATATTACTGGGAAGGTAATTGATATGGCACCAATAAGAGAGTATAATAAGAATGGAAAGAGCGGAAAGATTGCTGCCATGACTATTGCTGATGAAACTGGAAATATACGAACTGTTCTTTGGGATACTAATCATATAGCTCTTTTTGAGGATGGAAAAATAAAACGAGAGGATACAGTCGAAATTTCAAATGCAGCCGTAAGAAATGATGAACTTCATTTATCGGGTTTTTCTGATATAAAATTAAGTAAGGAAAGTATGCTTGAGGTTAAGGTTGAAAAAAGAGTTATTGATAGGAAACTTTCTGAAATTAAGGCAGGAGATAATGCTAAAATACGAGCAGTTATGACACAAATTTTTGAACCTAAATTTTTTGAAGTTTGTCCAGAATGCAGTAAAAAGGCTACTGATAACACTTGTGCTGAACACGGAAGTGTTTTACCAGTTAAAAAAGCTTTAATTGGTGTTGTTTTGGATGATGGTTCTGAAAATGTAAGAGGAATTGTTTTTAATGATCAGATAAAAATGTTGGGAATCACAAGTGAGGAGTTGGAAAATCCTGAATTTTTTGTCAAGAAAAAAGAAGAATTGCTTGGGAAAGAAGCTGTTTTTTATGTTAATGTTAGAAACAATAAATTGTTTAATACGCCTGAATTAATTATTAATAGTTTTGAAGAGATTAATCTAGATAATTTAATCCAGAGCTTGAAGACTAATTAAATACTAAAATGTCTAAATCAAGAAGAGACTTAAAAAAAGTAAAAGGTGATGTTTATGCGATAATTCGATTAGTTTCTGATGCTTATGGAATTAAAATTCCAAAAAAAGATATGCCTCGAGTTGAGGTTGTTAACCAGGGGAGCATTTTAACTGCTTATAATCCTTATAAAAATTTGATTAGATTGGGTAGTAATCATGTGGATGATGGAGGGGCTTATGCTGCAGAGGCAGGGCATTTTTTAAGATATTACGCTGCTGGTAGAATAGGTAAACCAAATGAGGGTTTAGAAGAGAAAAAGGTTGATGAATTTTTTGATATGGCTACTCAAATTGTTTCTTTAGAACTAGTTAAACAAACACCTCTAATTAGACTGTTTAAGAGAAAAAAAACTTTTGGAGTGGGAGCTAGAGATGTTGCTGATAGAATAAGAAAATCAAGACAAGAGTATAATCAGTCTGTTGCAGAGAATAATGAAACTGATCAGAGTAGAAGATTGATTTTTCCTAATGAGATCAGTCTCCGTAAGAGAATGTTGGATATGGATAAAACTTATGTGGGTTATGCTTATGCTCAGCAGTATTCTCCGGGTGAACTTTTAGAGGTTAAAGATTTATATTCTTTACCTGATGAAGAGGTGAAAAAAAGATTTTTTAAGTATCATAGAAAAGGTAGAGGGTTAGAAGGTAGAGTTTTAGGTTTTATTGGAATTGCAAGTCTTTTAGCTGGTTTTTTTCTTTTGGTTTTTAATTTTAGTAAGATTACGGGATTTTCTGTTTTTAATACAAATTATAAATCTTATTCAATTTCATTATCATTATTACTAATCCTTTTTGGAGCATTTTTGTTTTTTTATTCTAGATATAAAGGGAGAACATAAAAAATGATGAGAAAAACCCACATTGCTTTGGCTATTCTTGGGGTGCTTATTTTACTTCCGTTTGTTAAATCTAAGATGATTTTTGCAGCTATGGCTGTTGTGGCTACTCTATTGCCTGATTTGGACTCTCGTTCATCAAGATTGGGAAGAAATCCGCTTATGCGGCCAGTGCAATGGATTACGGGGCATAGAGGAGTGTTACATAGTCTGACTTTTTGTTTGTTGGTTAGCATAGCTCTTGCAATTTTTATTCCAATTTTAGCTTTGGGATTTTTTCTTGGTTATTCTATTCATCTTTTTGCTGATAGTTTTACTGTTATGGGGATTTCTGCTTTTTGGCCCGTGAAGAGTATTGTTTCGCGTGGAAGAATTGAAACTGGTGGGAGATTTGAGAGTATTTTATTAGTTTTAACTATGATGGGTATTTGTTTGCTTGGAGGAGCTTATTTAGTGAGTATGTTTGTTGTTTAAGGGATAATGTTTTATAATTAATTATTTAAACAATGTATTTCTGAAGTTTAAATGGATGAAACAAAAAAAAGGTTGATTGCAGATTTGCATATACATTCAAGATATGCTCGAGGATGTTCCAATGCAATTGATTTTGATAATCTGGTGAAATATGCTAGAATAAAGGGAATTGATTTACTTGGAACTGGAGATTTTACACATCCAAAATGGTTTGAGGAGATAAAAAATTTCAGGGAAAAGAATGGAGTGTATTATCATAATGGTTTTCCATTTCTTATTTCTGGTGAAGTGTCTTTAATATATAGTCAAGGGCGTGGAAGAAGAGTGCATTTGGTTATACTGGTGCCAAGCATTGAAATCGCTGAAAAGATTCATACTTTTTTAGATAGTCTTGGAAGAAGAGATTATGATGGCAGACCAATTTTTGGAATTTCTTGCATTGAGTTTACCAAAAAAATGATGGAAATTTCTGAAGATATTGAACTAATTCCAGCACATTGTTGGACACCGTGGTTTGGTATTTTTGGAAGTAAATCGGGTTTTGATTCTCTTAAAGAAGCTTTTGGTGAGGAATTAGAGCATATTCATGCCATTGAAACTGGTTTAAGTAGTGATCCTCCAATGAATTGGAGAATTAAAGAGCTTGATAAGTTCACTATTTTATCATTTTCAGATTCGCATTCATTTTGGCCTTGGCGAATGGGAAGGGAGGCAACTATTTTTGATTTTAGAGAGAATGAAGAACTGAGTTATAAAAAAATAATTGATGACATTAGGAATAATAAGATACTTGGTACAATTGAGGTTGATCCGGCCTATGGAATATATCACTATGATGGGCATAGAAATTGTAATTTTTCATGTAGTCCTGAGGAAACTAGAAAGTTAAATGGAATTTGCCCCGTTTGTAATGACAAACTAATAATTGGTGTTGATTATAGAGTTGATGAATTGGCGGAAGATGATAGGAAATTGGGATTTAAAATCAGTAACTCTAAGATTTTTTATAAAATACTTCCATTGCACGAAATAATTGCACTTTTTACTGAAACGGGAATTTCCACGAAGAAAACTTGGGATATCTACAATCTTTTAATTGAAAAATTTGGCAATGAATTCAAGGTTTTGCTTGATGTTGACAAAAAAGATTTACTTGTGGAGGGATTTAATGAAAAACTTGTGGATTTAATAATTAGGAATAGAAAGGGGCATATAAAAGTCAAGCCAGGTTATGATGGCCTATATGGTGTTGCAGTTTTGGAAGAACAAAAGACGCTTTTTTGATTATTTCTAATTAATGCTAATTACTAAAACGCTTTTATGTTTTTACTATTCCTATGGTAGGTATTCTAATTGGATTACCATCCCAATCTACTGGTCCCTTAAAGATGTAATCTCCAAAGACGGTAATTCCTCCTGCTCCATTAGAAGAAATAGAGCACAGATTGACTATTTCTTTATCATCTAATTTGAGATGAACCCCATGACTTCCTTTATAATTTTTAGCAATCTCACGAAGTTTTTCTTCACCCTCTTCTCCGTATCTTGCTAAAATATAATCATTATTTATTAATCCTTTTGTGGTGAAACTCTCTGGAATGTTGAATAGTCCTGTTCTGGCGCGATTCTCTGGAGCAAAGGCAACAGCTTCATCAGCGCTGAATATGACACTTCTAACTTGTCTTGTACCAGATTCTAGTTTTTTTACTAGACCTTTTCTGTCTATTAGTGACCAATCTTCCATATCAGGACTGTGCTCAATGAAATATCCATCACTTAAATCTTCTCCAGGTATTTTTGGAACATATATGCTCCTAGTATACTCAAAGAATAGTCTAGGGATCATTTTCCTTTCATATTTTCCTTTTGGATTTTTCCATAATTCATGAAGTAACGAAACAATATGTTGAGAACTAGGTAATCCTAAATTTTCAGATTCTAGTTCATTACCTCCACCATAGAATGTATTTTCTTCTCCTAAATCTACAAAGGTTAACATTTTCCCTTTGTGAGGAATTTCGCTGAATACAGTTCTACCAATTTCAATTTTCATTTTGTTATATTCTCCATATAATAATCCTGTAATAGAGATATATTTAAATACTTGCTACTACATGTAGGTAGTATGGATAACTTAATTGTAAAACAACTTATGGCTGGTGGGCTAACTCAAAATGAGGCGAGGGTATATATTGGGTTACTGGAGCTTAAGCAATCAAAAACTGGAAAATTATCTGAGCATGTAGGTATCCCATCATCTCACTTATATCCATTATTACAAGATTTAATTAAACTAGGTTTGGTTAGTTATAAGTTTGTTAATAAGAGAAAAGTTTTCATGCCCAGTTCACCTAATGTTCTTAATGAAATTTATCTTAGAAAAAAACAAGAATTGGAAAATCAGCGAATTGTAATTCAATCTTCTATACAAAACCTTAAGCAGTTTTCACCAAAAGAAGAAAAAGATTCAGATTATCAATATTTTGAAGGACTTTTAGGCATTAAGGGGATGTGGAGTGAAATTAATGAACTAATGATTCCGAATACTCAAGCAAGGTGTTTTGCTTCTATAATTGAGGGTTTTGAAATGCTTAATCAATTTTATTTAGAACATCATAAATTAAGAGTATCAAAGAATATCTTTGAGAAAATGATTCTTCCAGTTGGAGCTGAAAGGTTTGCAAATCAAAGAAAAAAATTAGGAAAGTTTGATGTTAGATTTCTTGATTTAAAAAACTTAGCAGAGTTCATTGTATTTGATGATTTTATGTGTATTCAGTATATAGTTAAGGATAAACCGAGAGGGTTTCTTATTAAAGACTCAGTATTTGCCCAGTCTTTTGCAAATATTTTTGATAACTTATGGAAGTCAGCTAAAAAATAAGATTTATTTCTTGGTAGAAAACTCACACTTTTCTTTTTTTGCTTGTTTTTCTATCTGTTCGATCATTTGATTTATTAATGAGGTTGTTTGTTTGGGGTTGTTTGATTTTATTTTTATCATAAAAGCTGAACTACCTAAATAATTTATTCCTTCATATGAAGAGAGAATACGTTTTATCCTTAGTATTCCATCTGATTCTTTGCAGCTTAGATTAAAACCCTTTTTTATGTCAACTTCTTTTTCTTTTTTTTCTTTAAAAATTGGTTTTATTTTTTCTATTTCTTCTTTGGTGAAATACTTTTCAAGAAGTTCGGTCTTTTGTTTTGCTTCCTCAAAAAATTCCATTATATTTTCATTTTCTCGTATTGTTTCTATTATTTTTTCTCCTTTTTCAATTAAGACTTTTTTTATAAAACTTTCAATACTCTTTACTTTTTTATACTGGCTAAGTAGTTCTTCTTTTTCTTTTCCTTTTACTCTTCTAATACTTAGAAATAGGTGATTTTGAGAGGCATCTAGAATTTTACAAACTATAATTTTGTTTGGTACAACATAATCTCTTATGTTTCTTATCCTTCCTGGAGCTACTTCACTAAAATTTATACTTCCCGGAATTTTGTCTTCTGTTTCCACAAATACGGTAGTTTTGACTACATCTCTTACTATGCATAAAACTAGATCTCCTTCTTTGTATTGTTTAGCCATAGAAAGTTGATGAAATTGCGCTTTAAAAGAGTTGTTATTTTATGTATATGTTTTATAAGGGAATTGTTTATAAAGGCTTTTTGTTATCTGGTTTTATGGGAAATTATAAATTTGAACCAAAAGAATTTATTGAAGCATCTAAGTCTGTTGTAGATGACCAAGGATCTAGAGTTTATGATGATCTTGTGGGAATTGCTTATAGGGCTTTTCCCGAAGAAGATTTGGAAGTTGGAGTTAATTTGACTGCTGAACGTTTATTAAGACGTAGCAGGATTCATAGACATGGTAGATCACATCAAGCTCACTTTTTAATGTTAAGTGGTTTTGAAGCTCCGTTAGTTGGTTTTGATGCGGAGGAATTAACTAGAAGAGATGCAAATCATTCTTATGAAATGAATGCTGAAACTTTTGCAAGAGCATTTAAGGCGTATGAAAATGGTAGAGCTTTTCAAGAACGTGGAAGAAGAGAAAGTATAAGTCCTGGCGCTGAATACCCTGCTCAAGTAGACTGGGAGATAATGCAGGCACATTTAGCAGGCTTATTGAGGTAGTTTAGTATAACAATTTTTATAAAGCTTTTAGAAGTTTTGTTTTTATGGCCCAAGAAGGATTAATCTCAAGAATACCAATAACACCTGAACAAGTTTTTAGTTATATTACTAAAGATAATTGTGGGAGAGTTTTTTTTGATGATTTGAAGTATTTGGGACATAAAGAATTTCATTTTGGTTCTGGTGCAGGATGGATTCATACTGTTGCAAAGTCTGTTTTAAATTATGAACAAATGTGGCATGATCTTCATGTTCAGGATAGTTTTGATTCACAGTTTAATTCTGGATTAGGGGTTAGACCTCTATATGTTGATGGAGAACATAAACAAATTAATCCTAATTTAACACCTAAAGATGTTTTAGTTGTTTTTAAAGAATTTATGAGAGTTTGGGCTGCAAGAGAACATACAGGTTATCCTGAAAGAGACTGGGATAAAATGCAAGAGGAAATTGCAAGTCGTGGTTCTACTAATTTTAGTAGGACTTTTTGGTTTAATTATGAAGAACCAACATATAGGGGTTAGTTTTTATATCTTTACTATTTCAATCTCTAATCTTTTTTGTAGAAGGTCTAGAAATTGTTTTTCTTTATCTTTTTCAAGAAGACAGCCTGCTGCGTATTTATGGCCTCCGACTTCACCACCAATCTCTTCAATAACTGAATTTAAAAGTTCTCTTAGATTTTTTCCATTTTTACCAACAACTCTTGCTGAAACTTTTATTTTATCTTCATTGTATGCCATGGCTATGATTGCTTTTCCTTCTTCATAGGATCTTGAGTTTGAAAGGATGCTTGCAATTGTTCCAATTATGGTATCTTTAATTTTATCTTCTGCATTAATTATTATGTAATTCTTTTTTTCAATTTTTCTCATTTTTGGAATGTTTTCAAGAGCTTTAATTATACTTTGTTTGTATTCTGCATAAATTGTTTCTGCCTGAGATTTAGCTTTTTTATTTTGTAAACAAAAAGCAATTGCTATACCACTTTCACCTAATCTGCTACAGGCATTTATCATTGCACTTATTTGGCGAACATCTTCTAGTTTGTTAAACAGATTTATGAGATAGATGTTTCCAATTAATTCAGAAGGATCTTTTAAATCTGATTTTTGTATACTAATTGCTGTTATTAATCTTGATGTTTCTTCCTTATCTAATTCTATTAAATTTTTATACTGGCCTGAAACTGGTTTGATTCCTATATCCTTTAGAAAGCCACTTACTCCAATTGAAGAGCCAGTTACTCCAGGAATATAAACCTCTGAACTATACTCTAATATTTTATTTACTGGGCGGGTTGCAGGATACATTGTGAGACCTTGTTTGATTATAACTTTAGAATCGTCTATTATCTCCTTGTAGAACCGGTTTATGTTTTTTTCTAGTGTGTCTCCCACCATTCCTATTACTGCCAGGTATGACAGGTCAGTGTTTTGTTCATCAATTGCTTTTGAAAAGAGATATGTGACTCCTGCAGCGCTTATTTCTTCTTCCTTGTAGAAATGCGGATTTATCATGGTTATATTCTTAGGTATGTCTGAAATAATTTCATGATGGTCTAGAATAAATATTTCTGTTTGTAGGTCAGCAAGATATTGAAAACTGTTTGAAGCCAAGTCTAAAAAAACAAGAATATTGTCTTTTGGAAGATTATCTATTACATTTTCTTCTATCTGCTTAACTATCCTTAGTGAGAACTGTTTACCAAGTCTTTGTAGTGTCTTTGAAAATATTGCGGCAGAGGTTATTCCATCGGTATCATGATGGCTTATAACTTGGATTTGTTTATCTTGCGATTTTATAAGGAATTGTTTAGCAGCCTCTTTTATTGATGCTAACATCCTTTATCCTCTTTTTTTATTTGCGTATCTTTTTATTTTTCTTTTAAGTGAGACGTATCTTGAGATTTCTCTTTTAGCTCTTTTGTCCTGTTTGTTCTTTTCAAAATGTCTTTCTATATTCTTTAATTTACTTTCCATGGAGCTAAGCTCATCTTTAATTTCAATTTTATTTTCTTTAAGTATTTGGCCTATTTTTTTACCAAGAACTTTTGCTTTTTGTATGCCATATGTTTCTTTTAAAACTAAACCAATCTTTGCTGGAGGCATACCGCTTTTTCCAAGGTCTACAACTATCTTTTCGATGTCTTCTACCTTTGCTCTTTCAGGAGTCTTTTTTTCTTGCTTTTTTGCTTTTGCCATAGTGTTGATTCTTAATCGATGTTTAAAAACCTTTTTGTTTATGTTTTCTCACTATAACTCACTGGGAGATATATTGAATTTTTTGCTTTTTCTGTTAAAACATAAACTATATAAATCGACTTTCCTTGTTTTATTAATCTCAATTTTTTAAAAAAGGAAGAGAACTACTTAATGGATAGAATAATCAAGGAGAAAATTAGCGCTGATCACTTACTTTATGTAAGTTTAAAGTATACAAAAACATCTGAAGTAATTATTAATTTAATAATTCGATGGACTACTATGATAGATTACAGTCTCGATACCGTTCTTCTTCATGCAAAAAAGAAAAAATTACTTAAATCAATTCCCGAATCTCCAAAACAAAAAATTGATTTGATTCGAGAGGTGTTTAAAAAAGAACCAGTAGTTTTACAAACAATTGATCTCTATGAAATGTTTCGTAGAATTGAAGTTTTAACTAAGGAATCTGAGGGAGAGTTTAGAAAGAATGTGGCTCTGAAGGTAACTTATCGGGGGGAGGTAGTAAAAATCAACCTGGATAAGCTTAAGGAATATTCTCTTCTTTTAGAAAAGTTTATAAATTATCTTAAACAATTTCTATCATCTTGATCTTAGAGTTTAATAAGGTCTATAAAAAATGTCAAAGTTTATTGTGATCACTTCTGGGAAAGGAGGCGTTGGTAAGACTACTACGGCTGTTAATCTTGCTGCAGCAATGAGTGCTCTTGATGAAGATGTAGCTCTAGTTGATATTAATTTGAGTACCCCCAATGTTGGTTTACATCTGGGTGCTCCGGTTGTTCCGGTAACTTTAAATCATGTTTTAGCAAGAAAAGCTGATTTGGTTGATGCTATTTATGAGCATGAATCGGGTGCTAAGGTTATTCCTGCTTCTCTTTCAATAAAGGATTTGAGTGCTTTGGATGAGGTTAATTTAACCCCCATACTTAAAGATTTAAGGCATGTTTCTGAGGTAGTTATCTTTGATTCGGCTGCAGGACTTGGAAGTGAAGCAACAAGTGCCATGGCCATTGCAGATGAGGTTATTATAGTCACAAATCCAGAAATGCCTGCAGTTACTGATGCTCTGAAGACAGCTAAACTTGCAGAGAGCATGGGTAAGACCGTTAGAGGCGTTATACTAACAAGAGTTAGAGGCTCTAAAAGTGAAATGCCCTTTCCAAATATTAAAGAAATGTTGGAATTGCCTATTTTGGGTATTGTTCCGGAGGATGAGGCTGTTCAGGAGTCTCTTGCTTTGAGAAATGCTGTTTTTTCTACACATCCAAGAAGTAAAGCTGCAAGAAGTTATTTAGCAATTGCGGGCAAACTACTTGGTAAGGAAATTAGTCCGGAATTGGGTTTTTTTGATAAGCTGATGGTTGGGTTGAGATTGAGAAGATAAAAATTCTTAAGAATATTTTATATTAACATATTAAAAATTCCATTTTTAGCAAGTATAAATATTCCTAATATTATTAGAATCCAGGGCATAATTTTTACCCCATATTTTTCGATTATTACTTTAAATCTTTTATAATTCACAATTTTATATGCTGCATAACACCACAAAGCAACAAAGATTAGAAACATAAAAATGATCTCAAAAACATTTAACCAAGATTGATTTATGAACAATGGGATATATATACTTAAATTATCTCCAGAGTTTGCAAAAGTTATTGCAGCAACACTCCAAACTTCTATGTTAAATATCTTTTTAAAAAAAGCTGGTTCTTTTATCTTTTTTGGTACTTCTATTTTCTTTGGTTTTTGTCTAAGTTTTTTTATCCCAATAATTATCGGAAGAATTCCAAGAAGACCAACCCATTTTGAATTAACTAGCAAGGAAGCTGCAAAACCAATAAATGATACTAATAAAATAAATGTAAATCCAAGATATTGTCCTAGGATAATTCTCTTTGGATTGCTCTCTCTTTGCGAGAAATAAATGATTAATAGGATGAGGTCATCAAAATTAGTAGCTGTGAATGTTAATATGGCAGTTATTATTAATAAGATAATTTCCATTCTGATTTTATTAGTTTTATTTAATTTTTAAAGCTATTCTAGAATATGATCCGAGAGTTTTTTATTGTTGTATTCGGAGTATAGATGTTTTATCTAATTCGGCTGCCTAGTTCAATGTCTTTTTCGGGGCTGACGAGGATTACTTTGCTTTCATCATTGTTAACTGCTGCTAAAAGCATACCTTTACTTTCAATTCCTCTCATCATTCGCGGAGCGAGGTTTACGAAAAGAATTATATGTTTACCCTTAAGATTATCTTTTGTGTAGAATTTTTTTAAACCTGCGCAAACTGTTCTTTTTCCCAGTTCGTTTCCTAAATCTACTGTTAGTTTGTAAAGTTTGTCAGCACCTTCAATATCTTCTGCACTAATTATTTTTCCCACTCTTAGATCAATTTTTTCCCACTCTTGATAATTTACTTCTGACATTTTGATTATTCCCTCTATTTGTTTAGATTTTTCTTTATTTAAATTATTCTCTTGCTTTTTTTCTATTTCAATCTTTTTAAATAAGATATCTGATTTTTTTATTTTTGTATTAGGATTTAGAGGTTTTTTTATTTCCTTAAAGTCTATTTTAAAATTAAACTGCTTTGCTATTTTTTCGCTTGTTTCTGGGATAAAAGGCCATAGAAGAATAGCTGCTGCTTTGATTGAGTCTGCTAGTTCGTATAGGACTTTTTTATCATTGGTTTCCCAGGGTTTTGTTTTTTGAACATATTCATTGCAGCAATCTATGAATGTGAAGATTTCCGCTAGAGCTTTGTCTATTTCGTATTTTTCGAAATGTTTTTCGATTTTACTTATGTTAAGCTTTTTTAGAAGTTTGTTTTGAGTTTTTTGAAGGCCATTTTTCTCAGCTAGAGTGCTTACTCGACTTATTAAATTTCCCAGCTTATTTGCAAGTTCGTTGTTGTGACGTTCAATTAGGATTTGTTCGGAATAATCAGAGTCATCAAAGACTGAACATTTTAAAAGAGAGTATCTTATTGAATCGGAGGGATATTTTTCTGCTAGTTCTAGTGGGTCGATTACATTTCCTAGAGATTTTGACATTTTTTGGCCTTTTATGTTTAGGTAACCATGAACTAGCAATTGTTTTGGTAGTTTATAGTTTGCAGATAGTAACAATGCAGGCCAAATTACTGCATGAAACCAATTAATTCCTTTTCCAACAATGTGAAGATTAGCTGGCCAGTATTTTTTTTCTTTTGATTTTAATCCAGAGATATAATTAATTAGTGCATCAATCCAAACCCAAATTTTGTATTCTTTATCATTTGGAAAATCAATACCCCACTTTGCTCCCTTTCTACTAATGCAAATGTCTGTTAGTTCTTCTTTTACTCTTGCTAAGACTTCGTTTTTTTTAGATTCAGGCATTACATATTCGGGGATTATTTTTAATAGCTGTGGTTTGTACTTGCTTAATTTAAAGAAATATGCTTCTTCTTGTCTTAATTCTGGTGTGGTTTTATGTTCGGGGCATTTACCGTCAACTAGATCTTTTTCAGTGTAATATGTTTCACAGCCAACACAGTATAATCCCGAATACTTGCCCTTGTAGATGTCTCCCTTGTCTATCATTTTTTTAACTAGCTTTTGGACAACAATTCCGTGTTCTTTTGCTGTTGTTCTGATGAAATCATCATAGTTTATGTTTAGTTTTTTGCATAGCTCAATGAAAAAAGCTGCGTTTTTGTCTACGAACTCTTTTACAGGAATTCCTGCTTTTTGGGCAGCTTCTACGTTTTTTTGGGCATTTTCATCAACACCTGTTAGGAAAAATACATCTTTGTTTTGTAGGATTTGATATCTTGCTATGGCATCAGCTAGAACTTTCTCAAATGCGTGACCTATGTGAGGTTTTGCATTTACATAGTCTATTGCTGTGGTTACATAAAACGTTTTTTTAGTTGCCATGTTAACTCCCTATAGAATAGTGAGAAATAGATTAATAAAGTTAACTTAATCCTTTTTAGGACAATAGCTCTTCTGCATATTTTCTAAGTCCCGGGCTTATTTGACCGCTAGTTCGTCCTTTTAGATTCGGGTCGTGATATAGTTCTACTCCAATTATTCCACTTGTTACCTCAACCCAGTCTATTGGTTTTTTTGTGCAGGTCTGAAATCTCATTAGTCTATACCAAAGTTTGGGGGTTTCGAGCGTTTCACTGTGTCCGTCAAAAACCTCTCTTAGATTATTTAAATCTCGTTCAAAATCTCCTATTTCATCATCAATTACCTCACTACTAGTTTCATGAGGTTCTATGTTTTCTGGACTGGCTGTTTCAGCTATGCTTCTTTCAGTGAAGATATAATTTTCTAGTCTTGCTTGTCTTTTTAATCTTGTTTCATAGGTGCTAAAACCTGTTTGAGGACTGACTATCAAAACCCAGTAGGTATGTTTTTCAGTTTTAGGTTGATATACTTCATTGTACACTACTTTTTTCCCTATTGCTCTTTTTCCACGTCTTCTGAGAATCCACAGAGCAGGAGGTTTTTTTCTACTATCCATTTTATTCCATATTTTTTTAGTTTATTTAAAGATTATTGCAATTCATAAGTTTTTTAAACATACTCGCCATCTTAATTGGATGATAAGAAAGAAATGTCCTAACTGTAGTAATAAGTTTAGTAAGAAATATGAATATTGCCCTTTTTGTGGTTTTAATACAAATCATCTAGGTGAGGGTCTGAAAAATAAGGAAGATGATTATGGTTTTCTTGGAAAGGATGATCTAAAGAGTTTTGAAAATGAAATTGGCGTTAAGTTGCCTTTTGGTTTTAAAATGTTAATGAAACCTCTGCTTAAGGAACTAAACAAACAGATGACTGAGCTGGATAAGGAACTTAAGAAGGAAAATCCAGAAAATTCAAAAGAAACTGTAAAAAAAATTAATGGACTTCCAATATCAAGTTTTAGTGTTTATATTAGTTCTGGAAATGGACAACCAATTAAGTTTAGCTCAAATAATCTTCCTCAGTTGAATAATTCTCAACAAAATCCTCAACAAAGGCAGATTAAAGTTGGTCCGGGTGTTCAGGAAAGTTTAGTTTTACCTGTTTTTGAAGATGATGTTTTTGATAAAATTAAAGATTTACCAAAAAAAGAACCGGAAACTAATGTTAGAAGACTTTCAGATAAAATTGTTTATGAGCTTGATGTTCCGGGAGTTAAATCAACAAAACAGGTGAATATTAATAAGATTGAAGAGGGTTTTGATATTAAGGCCTTTTCAAAAGATAAAATGTTTGTTAAGAAGCTAAGTTTAGGTTTACCTTTATTAAAATATTATTTGAAAAATCAAAAATTATTTCTTGAGTTGGGGCTTAGGTAGCGAAGGACACCGATGGTTTCCTACCGCTCTACCTTCCTTTTTTTGCAAACTTAAGTATTCCATCTTGATAATATAATGAGCCTGCCAAGATTCGAACTTGGGACCACCGGCTCTCTTAGATTGTACTAAAAAAGCACTAAATTCTCACGAATTTGAGTCATATAAGACCGGTGCTCTAACCTGGCTGAGCTACAGGCTCATAGAATTTTAATATATCATTTGTATTTAAAGATTCCTGAATCATTTTTAATGCTTGTGATAAGGATGTTTTTGCATTAAGTATCTTGGGTTTTTAAGCAAAGGTTATTACTCGAATGTTACAAAAAAACCCTCGATAAGTTTTTAAAGGATGTGTAATGACTAGGTATTATGAAAGACAAAAACAAGTTTGATGAAGAGGACTTCGAAGATCTGGATAGTGAGGAGGAGGATTTAGATAAGGAGTTTGATGAAGAGGGAAATGAAAAAGATGGTTGGAGTTCTCCAAGTTATGATGAAGAGTAAACTGTAACGAGGTTAACCTTTTCTTTTATTTTTATTTTAAAGTTAGTGTTACTCTGTTATTTTGATGATCGATTTCATCAAATTGGTTATTTTCATTTACTACAAATGTGAAGTTTTCTGAGGTTGGAGAAATCCTCAAATTTTGTACTTTTAATATTTTTCCAGATCCGCTTTCTAAACTTTCTAAAGAATACTCAGCTATTTGATTAGTTTCTTCATATATTGTAATATTTGTTTTTGAGGAATTTTTTAGGCCTTCATTAATAACTGAAATTTCAAAACTAAGGTATCTATCTTTTTTTGTAGCGTTTACTTTTTCAATTACAAGATCCGGAAGGCTTGGATCTGAATAAAGGCTGTTTATTTTAGTGATTATTACTGGATCTACTTGTTGGTTGCAATTTGACAGGTTATACATTATTGAATTTTTATTTGAAGAATGTATGAATCCTAAAATATGTAATATTTCATGTATTGCAACAATTGGTTTGCTACATTTATTTTCTTCATACAACATAACTGTTCCATTTAATATTATACTATACTTTGTTGTGTTTATTATTACTGGAGCCCCCTCTCCGGCAATGTAATAATCTTCAGAAGTTTGTTTTTTATCATCAGAACAAGATATCATTATTTGACCATTATCTTTAATTTCAGTAAATTTAAGAATTGTGCTGTTTTGTATTAATCTAAATGCATTTATGGCATCTGTTGTTTTTCCGTTGTTGCAATTGGAATCTATGCTAAATGTGATTGTTTTATCTGGGAATCTTATATTTTCGTATAGAACCAATCCCTGAGGGTAATCTTTTATGGAAAATGTTGAGTTCATAACATTTGGTTTTATGGGTATGGAGAATATTGAGATGTTTTCTGGGTTTCTTAAATAGAAGTTGTAGAGCATAAAAGAGCTTATTCCCAGAGAAACTAATGCAAGTATAAAAGCTAGAGTTATTAGGTATCTCATTTGAATAAGGAAATATTAGTTCTTTTAAATCTACCTATTTTATAGAATCTCTTAGATAGTCAAATCCTGCTACAATTCCTACAAGGAATGTTATGATTACAAGTATCCAAAGCGCGATTATTAATTGAGGTACTACAATCACTAATAGTATTCCTCCTATTGCAAAAGATTGAATAAATGTTGTAATCTTGCCCACCAGTTTTACTTTGTATGGGCTTGATTTTCTTACTAGCCTAATTAGAACTCCTGGAAAGCCAATTATCTCTCTTGAAAGACAAAGAATTGCAAGATAGGCTAGATTATGATCATTTTGGTAGAATTTTATAATTAACAAAATGACTAGTGGGATCATAAAGATTCGATCTATTACTTGGTCTAGCTTAGCTCCTATTTTTGTTTTTTGGTTTAGTCTTCTTGCAAAGAAACCATCGAAAAAATCAGTTATTGCCGCAATTGCAAAAATAAATATAATTAAAAGATAAGCTTCTGTAAACAGAATCATGTATATTAGAACAAATCCGAGTATAAGTCTTAGAAAAGTTAGAGAATTTGGGACATTTAGTAATACTTCTTTTTGAAGTTCTTTTTCAGCATCTTTTAGTTTGGTATTAAATCCTTTTTCAGGTTTTACAGCTCTTTTTTTTGGCATTGTATCTAAATTAAAATATATATTGTAGTAGTATAATAATCTATGTTTTTAAATCTTTTTTATCTGCTAATCTTAAGACCGGAAACCTTTAAAAATCCAGTATGTTAGTTCTTATTAATGCCCGGATAGTGTAGTGGCCTAGCATTCCACCCTGTCACGGTGGCGACCCGAGTTCAAATCTCGGTCCGGGCGCTTTTCTTAATTTTATAAACGCCCTGTTTTACCTTTTAGTAAACGTTCTGAGGATATAAAAGCATAATAGTAATAATAAACTCAGAATGGAAACAAAAATAGAAATTCATAACTCGGAAAGACAATTTGCAAGGTCAAAAGAATTGCTTATGCAAGACCCTTTAATTTGCAAGGAAAATAAAGAGATTATTCTTCAGTTTATTTTAGACTGTGAAATGGGAAAGACATTAAGGAATACTTCTAAGAAGAAGATTGAGACAAGAAGACTTACTCGTTTGGTAGATATTCTACGTAATTTTTCACACTGGTTCAATAAACCATTTAATGAAATTACTCAAGAAGATTTAGAGAGAGTTATTTTCAAACTTGAAAAAGGCGAGTATAAGAAAAAATTTACAACAAGAGTTAATGGGGAGTTTGTTGTTAGGCTTACAGATAAACCATATAGTAATGGGTCAGTAGTCTATTTTAAAAAAGTATTGAAAAAATTTGATAGATGGTTAAAGGTAAATAAAATTAATTTGAATCTTGATATGGGCTATGTGGAGATAATAGAACAAACACAAACAGACTTTGAGATAATTACAAGGAAAGAGCTTAATACTCTTTTAGAACATGCTGACTCTACCTTTTGGAGAGCTTTTATCTCTATCCTTTGGAGTTGTGGTTTTAGAATTGAAGAGACACTAAATATTCGGATGAGGCACGTAATTCCTCCACATAATACTGAAGAAGATAATGAGAACCACATAATTAAGATTATGTTTTCTAAAAATAAATTTGGTATACGAAATGCAGAGGTTTTACTTGAATGTGCTAACAAATATTTAAAAGAATGGATTGACGAATACAAAACTAAGGAAGGGCATAATGATAGTTCTCCTTTATTCCCAATAAAGTATATAACTGCATTCTCAAAACTCCAAAGTTTAGGTAAAAAATGTCTTAACAAGAAAGTAGGGTGCCATACTTTTAGACATAGTTCGGCAACATATTGGTGTAATATTTTAACTCACGCTAAACTTTGTTGTTTGATGGGATGGGCATTCTCCAGTAAGATGCCAGACGTCTATATTAAACGTTCAAGTGTTATGTCTGATAAGACAGCTATTAAACTTATAAAGAATTTAGAAATTAGTGAGTTTAAACAAGAAAATGATTCTTTGAAAGAGGAACTTAGCCAATTAAAGATAAGACAAACTGAGACAGAAGAAATGCTTAAAAAAATGGCGAGTCAGCTTCAATCACCTATGCAAATACCTTATAACGGGAATACTGCAATAATCTCTGTAAGTGGATTATCTTATCAGGATAATTTCATGCCATTTGAGATTCCAAAGAAAGATATAAAAACTAATTCCTTTCTTTTATAATCTTATATTGATTTATTAACTCTTTAGCTTTTCAGAAATTAGATTAAAGTTACTATAATAATACTCTCTGTTGTAATAGCAGGAAACAGAATGGTTTTCTAACTGAAAAAAGTGCTTGTTGTAATGCCAACCATAATTTATAGTTAAATTTAAATTATTGATGCTACTTTGATTTAAAATTAATTTGAATTGGGCTGTTGAACCAGGTGAAAGATATAGATAATCTGAATTTTTAACAAATGTAATATTAGGATCTTCTGACCAGATATTTACATAAAGGGGGTTTGCTTCTTTATTGCCCTGATTAATGAATGAAACTTCGAAGGAAGAAGGAATTAAAGTGTTTGGACAAGTTGAATCATAGCCTATTTGTCTGATTCTTATAATATTAGGGCTATTAAAAAATCCAATAGTGCTCAAAACTATGATAATTGTTAATATAGTTCCAATTACCCATTTAATTTCATATCGCATCTTAAATTATGTTTTTGTAACTTATAAATTTATTGTAAACTTAAAAAATTTTTAACAATGATTGGAACTGAGAGTAAACAAAACCCGAGTAATGCTAAGGTTAAATACATAAAACTATTTTTTTCAGTTTTAAACTCTTCATAATTTGGGTATCTTATTGGCCAGCCAACAGAAAAACAGGTATTATTATCTCTAAACTCAAAACTAATGTAAGATAAATTAAACGGAACAATAAAGGAGTAACTTTCGTTACTATATATTTTTTCAGTTTTTGAAGAGCCATCAGCAAAGGTAAAGTTAACTTTCCCCTCACCAGGGAAACTTTCTATTATCATATTCTGAAATTTGCAATAAACTTTATTTCCAGAAATTACATGATTATTCAAATCCGCACATTTAATTTCTCCCAATTTCTCGTGGTTGCCATAACAATTAGTTAAATCAAAATCCATTCTTCTTTCACCAGTATAAATATTAATAAATACTGAGCCTATATTAAGCAATAAAATTATCAAAAAAATTGAAATTAATAATCTTTTATTTCTTTTATTTACTGGTGTCCATACTTTCTTTAAGAATATTAAATGTAAGACTAAGATTATAAGAATTATTATAAACAGTGAAAAATCACCAATAATATCTGTACTTCTTAAAAAGAAGACTATAAAAGTTATGGCTGGAAATAAAAAGTATTGTATAAAAATATTTTGGTATTTATAAATTAATGGTAGCACTAAGAATACAAGATTAAATAATACTATAATATAAACTACTGTTTTTAATGGAAACCAAGTAATATCTCCAAAGTTAGTTGAAAGAATCCCTTTTAGTATTAAATATAAAAAGAAACTAAATAATGAAATCAAAAATAAAACTATCGCAAAAATATATTTTTCAAAAGGATAATCTTTAAAATATAAATTAATATTTTTGATAGCTATGACTAAATGTCTTTTTAATACTGATAAAATCTTTTTTATTTTTTTAAAAATGATTATAATATAATAACTGAGTTTATTTCTAATAACAAAAGAAGTTATAATAATTAAAATTATACCTAAAACATACCAAAATTTAATTAGATAACTTAATAGATATGGGATATTTTCCATGTATTATTAAATAAACAGGAATTTTATACTTTTCTATATTTCTCCTCTTATTTTCTTACCTTTTTCTGTTAGAGTGTAAACTCTTCCTAACTTTTCTTGTTCATTAAGGCATTTTGCTATTTTTTGTTCTACAAACAACCTTAAAATATCACTTACATTATTTAATGCCAAACCCGTTAGTCTTTTAATCTGGGTGGGAGTCAATGGCTTATCCATTATTTTGATTATTTTCTCTCTTTGGGAACCCCTTACTATCCAAGAGTATAATTTAATCTCTTCTTTGTTCATATAACAGTATCTTTTAAGAATTAAAAGGGATTACACTGAATTTATACCGAAACAACGAAAGGTTTATATATCTCTTAAAGATTGATTTTTTATGAGAAAGTTAGTTGTTGGGGTATTATTTGCCTTTCTTTTAGTGGGAATAGTTAGTGCCGTTCAAGTTTGTGAGAACTATGATAATTTTAATTCTGGAAGTTTAGATTCGTCAAAGTGGACTATTAAACAAGATATTGAGGGTCAACCTCTTATGGATGAAGGAACTATTCTTAATGAAAATGGTTTTGTATTTCATACTAAACAAAATACTCCTACAGATAGAAGAATTTACTTAGTTCCTAATTATGCTTTCAAATCTGGAGATGTTTTTGAGTATGATTTGAATGTAGTATCTTATGATGGAGTTTATGGTAGTTTAGTTTTATTGACTGGTGACTTGTATGCCAGACTGGGAATAGTTGGACAAAATGGCGGTCCTCAACCGTTTAATGAATTAGGATTAACTCATGTAATATTAAACTTCTCTCAGAATAATCTTCAGCTAACAAGAATTTCTCCTTCAAATCAGTCTTATATACAAAATATTGCTCTACCTATTCAGAATGGAACTTATGGATTATACGTTGGTTCTTTTTCAGGTAGCAACGGCGTTGCTCATATAGATTATGATAATTTCAAAATTTGTAAAGATGTTCAAGTTGTAGATTCAGATAATGATGGGGTAAATGATAATATTGATAAATGTCTTAATACAAACTTGCCAGAAAAATTTAATAGATTGATTCTTGCAAGATATGGCGATATTGATGGAGATAAGATTTTTGAAACTGTTAAATTAAACAAAAAAGATAAACTAACAGTGATTGATAGTTCTTATGCCTTAAAAGATACTTTTGGGTGTTCATGTAAACAAATCTTAAAATTAACACATTCTCACTCAGCAGAACAATTTTTTGGTTGTAAGAAGGCTACAATTACTAAATTTATACGTTCTTTTTAATGGAAACTGAAAAACCTAAAAACTGGTTTAAGAAACATAAGATAATTACTGGATTTTTAATCTTCTTTGTCCTCATATGGTTAATTGGTTCTACAGCTTATATTTTTGGGTATAGGTCTGAAAATTCGCAACAGACTTCTTATAACTCAAATACTCAAAGTTCTATTTCTTCAACAAGTCCTTCTATCGGAGAAGAGGGCAGACTTTACTCTAATGGTCAAGACACTCTTGTTGCAGTAGACAAAGCAAGCCTTGATGAACTAACTCATGCTTTTACTGTTAAAGATACAATAGGTGCTCAAAATATGGTTTTAGATGGTAGAGCTTTTTTTGTTAAAAGCAATACAAAAATTTTAGTTTTGGATAGTGATTTTGCTGTTAGAGAGTTTAGAATTCTTGAAGGAGATAATTACGAAAAAGTTGGTTGGGCCCCTAAAGAATGGATTATTAAAGGGTAAATAAAAAGGGACTAAAAGAATATGAAGATAGTATTTACAAAGAATATATTAAAGAAAAAGCAAGGTTACAAGCAAGGAAAAAACACAGTAAATAATAATACTTTATTTCTCAATTAATTAACTACAATCCAGGAAAGTTTAAATTAGGCTTATTCTTAGTATTAACATGGAATAAGAAGTATAAAGAAAATGAGTTTAACATTAATTGAGTTTTTAGGGATATTTTTAGGTTTAGGGGGATTTATTTTAGGAGTTATTAATTCTTGGGTATTATTAGCAAAATATAGAAAAGATAAACCAATTATTAAAATAAAAAAAGATATTACTTACAAAAAACATAAAAAATTTGATGAAATAAGCCCTGTTAGTTATGCAGATAAAGCTATCAGAGGAGAATTTAATAACAATATCCTTAATTGTGAAATTAGAGAATTTATAGTAGATATAATAAATAAAGGGCATAGAGATGCAAGACTAAAAAGTGTTTTACCATTATATAAACCGAAAGGACTAAAAGATTTTTATCCAAAGGTTATAGGTTTTCATCCAATGACAATAAGTGCTGGAGATAAAGAATTTGTTCATCTATTTTTTGAGTTTCCATCAGATATAATCAAAAAAATTGAAAAGACGTCAATAAATGTAATAATAGTTGAATTTGATTTTGTACATAAAAAAATCAAAGAAAAATTTTTGATAGAGCTGAAAGAAAATTAATCATTTACTTTAAGCCATAATCTCCCGTCTCTTTTAACAGCTACACCTCCCAAGTCTCCAATAGCAATAACCTCTTCGGGATTACCAGAGGTTATAAAACCGCAACTAATTTCCTCTTGTTTTACAAGTAATTCTTTACATACTTTACATTTTAGGTTTTTCTTAGTCAAATTAGTTTCAATTTCTCTATTACACGTTTTACAGATAAGTCTCATCTTCTTGTTTCTCCTTTAATTCTTGTTCTTTTTTAGGTTCTTTCTGGGTGGTTACCTTTTCTTTTGGATAAACTACTTCTATCATATGATCTGGTTTACCTTCTTGATTTTTGACTATTACAAGGTCTCCATTCCAAAATTTTCTTTCAAAGCTATATAACTCTCTGTCAAATTGCTCTTTTTCTTCAATACTTAGTCGTGGAACTAACCAAGAAAGTAAATAGTTCTTTAGCTCTTTTCTTCCCCTAGTCTCTTTCTCCCATAAATCAATAAAGTCTAGTGCATCCTTTTTCCAAGATTGAGCCTCTTCATCTAACTGAGGTATTGGTTTGTAATAATCTCCAAAAGTTTTGAAGACTGACAATAATGTATTTACAAGAATAAGCCTTTCTCTTACATCTAAATCACTTTTTTCAATTTCTTCAATATTTTGAGCTATTTTTTGTGCAAAATTATCTGGATTCCTTATTAGGTCAAGGATTTTTGGATTAAGGTATTTTGAGTATTCTCCAGTTTTTAGTGGATTAAGGATTGCACTAACTTGCTTACGTTTACTGGTTCGTTTTGACTTTTCCTCTTGTTCGTTTTTCATTGTAACTCCTCCAGGTAATTTGTTAGTTTCTTTCCTATTTTGGCCAATTTAGGTTCTATTCCATGAATTTCTGGCTCTTCTTGGTCTACCCAGAGTAATGTAGCTTCTAATACTCTGATTATTTCTTCCTTGTTCATTTTAATGTCTCTGAGAAATTAATCTCTTCAATTTTAGTTTGTTTTATATCGTTTAGAGGTTTAATACCTTGAATACCTTTAGCACCTGTTTTATTTTCTTGAGGTATTAAAGGTTCTAAAGGTGTTAAATCGATTTTAGTCAACTCTTCAAACTCGGGTAGATTTATTTTTTCATTTTCTCTATAGCTCTTTGATATACTATATATTGTTATATCTCTATTCCAAGTGTCTTTATCCGTGAACATTTCAAGGAGCCCATATTTTACTAAAAAACCCAAGTTAGTCTGCAGTGCTGGTAGAGACATAAACTTCATTTTAGAATCATGTAACATTGAGGCAGAACCTGTTAATTGAGGTTCATTCTCAAAGGTTTCTAAAATGTGCTTTTGATTTATTGTCAGTGGAATCATATACTTGTTTGAACAGAGTTTTAGAAAGCATAATCTTGCTATTTCGTAATCCTGTTTTTCTGCTAAAATATACCCTTCTTCGTCTATTTTTCTTTGAAACTGGTGGAATGCTGCAGCTGCTGCAATGAAATCAAGAAACCTTGGGTAATGGGTTCTCATTATCACGTTTTTTACTGGTAGGTATTTGTCAATTAAATCCGCAAAAGGAACTTTTACTTTAACTCTCTTCAAATGTTTCATTACTTCAGTATAATATTCATAGTAACCTGGAACAATTCCCTTTTTCTTATACTCGGAGTGTCTTTTCATAATTGCCTTTGTTTGTTCTTCTGAACTATCAAGATTTAGAATAACAAATCTTCTTATTAATTCAGGACTGGGTATTGCAGAGGCGGTAGTAGTTATCATTACTGGTTTACCTTTTATTTCAATGTCTACTGCTTTTTGTTTTATGGTTACTGTGGCAGAACTTCCTTTAGAGGTCATTACTTTAAAGACGTCAGAATTTAGAACCATCTCTGAAATGTCTTCAGGGTAGAATACCTTTCCGTCCCAAGTCCATTCTTCTTCAGTATGCCAGTAGGTGAATACTGCAGGCGAGATTCTTGTTTTGTGTATATAGTATTTAGTAGGTAGTATTTCAAGAACTGCTCCTACTACATAATCTTTACCTGTTCCAGCTTCGTCATTTACTAAAAGGTTATATGAGGCAATTTGGCAGTTTTCAACAAGCCTACCACATGCACATAAAAATATGACTTTCCTTGCTTCAATTTCTCCAACAATTTTTTTATCAAACTCATTTTCTGTAATTTCATTGAATATGTTAGGATTTTTTAAAACTTCAAGGTATTCTGGAGAAATATCTTTTTCTAACATTAATTTTTCATAATTTTCTGGACTAATACCTCCAATACTTAAAGCAAGATTTTTATTAACAGGGTCACGAAAATTCGGTTGACCCTCACCTTCAAAAACGCTTTTATCTCTCCAGTATTTTGCTTCTGCTTCAGTTGTCATTTTTCACTCCTAATTTTTCTTTAATTTTTAGAATTCTATCTAAAGGAAGTATTAACCGATTGGTATCAGTAATTAGAGTTATGAAATGTTCGTCTATATTTTCAATTATGGCAATTAAACTTTCTGGTTCTTCTCTTTCACCCTTATAAATTATAGTTTTCTTTTCTTCCATCTTTTCTTATCCTATCAAGTCTTGCCTTGCACGAAGGACACTCTCGTGGTTGTTCGACCCTATTTTCCCACTCTAACCCGCAATTGATGCATTGTTTCATATTATTACTACGAACTTATGCCTTAAAAATGCTTAATATCTTTACATATAGGTATAGGTTTACCTAAAGGGAAACGTTTAAATAGTTTAATAATCATAGTAATATATGGCTGATGTAATTATAAAGAGAAGACAGAAAAAATCGAGAGAAATATTCGTAGAAGAAAGAGTAGCAAAGGGGTATAATCAAAAAAGTAACGAGAAACTTCTTACTATTATCAGTATTTTAACCGAGTTATTAAAAGAGCATTCAAGAGAAGGATTGTTAATCACTGAAATAGCAGAAAAAATAGGTAGGACAAGACAAACAGTAAACAATACCATCTATGAATTAGAATCTGAACTGGGAGTAGTTGAAAAGCGAGGAGAAAAATGGTTTGCTAATCATGAAACTGGTATGTTTTATGAATCTTTAATGGAAAAGGAACTTGGCTTTAACACATTTAAACCTGTTCAGATTAAAACTTTTAAAAATGAAACTATTAGGATAGGAAACCAAAATATTTCAGCCACGGGCTCTATATGGACAAATCAATTTACAAAAGAAACTGACCCAAATAAGATTATTTCTTCTGGTATGGCTGATTTAATAATACTTAAACCTGCAGGAGCACAACCAATTATATGATATTTCAACGAACGTTTATAAAAAAAGTATAACAATTCGGTCCGGGCGTTCTTGATATTGAACTCGGTGAAATATCATAAACTCTTTTTAATTGTATTTAGTTTGTTATTATGCTTCTCAACACAACAAACTTATTAAACAACTAAAATTATGTTTTTTTATGACTTATGAATATCTTGTAGAAGAATTAGGAACTGGAGGACATTTTCATATATTTTATCTTAGCCCAGAAGATGCTGAAAAGATGAAGGTTGAATCGGGGTATCGTTGTAATCAAGGGACATTGACTCTTTCTGGACCCTTTGAAACTGAAGATGAAGCGAGAAAACAATTAAAACCAGAAATACTAAAAATCATTGCGAGAGAAGAAGAAATAGCTAATCGAACTTTAGAAAGAATGCAATCCGCAAGAGCAAAATTAGATTCAGTTGGGTTTTAAATTCAAGAAAGACTATTATTTAGAATACATTTATTTTTATACTTTAGATATGTTTTATTTTTATGTTATCTGATGATCCTAACAAAAGAGAAACTGCAGCATTTCTTGAGTTTTGTGGTCTGCCTGGAATGATTACTGGTAGATTTCTTAACCTGAAAAGAGTTGAATCTCCTTTAGTGGGTATAACTGGTTGGAGTGGAGATGAATATCAGAGAGGAGAACAGCCAAGAAGTACCTGGATTCATGGAGAAATTATAAGCCCGGTTTTTATTGATAATGGGGGTTGTGCTTGTAGAAGTCATATTGAGGGTATAGCAACTGATACTGGAAAACTTCATCTTGTGGAACAGGTTTATGATTTTCTTGCTTGGCAAGGAGATTGTTATGAATATCTATTGGCTACTGAAGACCCATCGAAATATCCATTTAAGTTTGAAGGAAGTGTAATCGCAAGAAATCATTTTAATGGACGTAAACCCCTTAAGGTTGGAGAAGTAGCTATTGAGTTAAATCCCTTTTGGCAGACTAGAGACGGAAGTGGAACATCAATTTCTTGTAGTGTAAGATATAACGGTCGGCAACTGATTCAGGGAGTTTATATTCCTGAATTTTGGAAAGAATTTTTAGGTCAGATTGAAGACATGGGATATAAGCATCCTTATCAATCTGTGAGAGGAAAGACAAAGAAGACAAAAAAAAGATAATTATTTTATTTTTTATTAATCCATCTTATAAAATGCTCTGGAGCATAGCCAATTACAAAATTAACGCCACATCTTTTAAACCCAGTATGTACTTCATCAAAGACTTCATCTTCATCGATCATACCTCGTTGTGCTGCAGATTTTATCATAGAGTATTCCCCGCTAACATGATAAACTGCTAAAGGTAATGAAGTCATTTGCCTTGCTTGATAAACAATATCAAGATAGATCATAGCAGGTTTCACCATTACTATGTCTGCCCTCTGCTGTTCATCATGTTTAATTTGATTTAAAGCAGAATTGTAGTCAGAGTAATCAGTTTGATAAGCCTTCTTATCTTTGCCCTGTAATGGAGATTGAATTATCTGGCGGTATGGTCCGTAAAGTGTAGAAGAAAACTTAGCACTATAGGCCATTATTTTTGTTTTATTAAAACCTGATTTGTTTAATGCCTTTCTAAGCATTTTAACTTGTTCAGGCAGTGAAAGACATGGAGCAATATAATCTGCTCCGGCTTCTGCAAAAGTAATTGCTAATTTTGAGGCTAATTCATAGCTTTTTTCATAGTTTATTTTTCCATTTTTAATGATAGTACTATGGCCATCTTTAGAATAGGGAGACAAACCAACATCAGCAAATAAAACTATTTTTCCACCAAATTTGCTTTTTGCTTCATGAATAAATCTTCTAATCATTCCATTTGTGCAGGCAAATTCAATAGACTTATTAGCAGTTGATCCAAATATTAAAAATTTGTTTATGCCTTTATTTAATAATCCTTCTATATATTTAAGTCCCGAAGTGATTGTATGATAATCAACATTATCTAAGGGAGATTTTTCTTTATTTTTTGCTTCCTCTTTTATAAACACACAGGCAATGTATTCTATTTTATTCATTTTGTATTTTCAGTTATTGCATTAATTTTATCTAGGATTTGAGGATTAAGATAATAGTGGATTGTTACATTGTAATTATCTTTCCATTCGTTTTCTTTTTTTGAAAAGTGTTTGTGGCCGAGTTTTTCTGCTATACCTGTGAAAAGAATTTTTACTTCGGTTTTTGTTGCCGGATTTTGTTTATTGTGTTGTTTTAGAAAATCTTCTGCTGTTTTGGTAGCATAGTATGAACGAACTATATGTGGGTAGAATTTCTCTCCACAGTATTTTTCAAAAGCATTCATGAAATTTGTATCTTTTAGTGGTTTTTTATTTTCATCGGCAAAGATAAAATCAGAATTCTTTAGGTTTCTTATTTTTTCTTTTAATCTTTGGATGTATACTTCTGGAAATGTTTCATTTATCTTCATTGGAACTCCATCCTTTGCAAGATAGCTAAAGTTTACAGTTTTGTTTTTTGAGTTTATTGTTATGTCTTGTTTTTTTAAAGTTGTAAGACCTTTATGGCCATCAGCTTTATAGTACATTTCATTGCCAACTCTCATGTAGGTCTTTAACAGGGTGTACATGGGAACTGCAAGAGAATCATGTTTATCTTTTAATGCGCTAAGAACATTTTTGTTTAATGTTGTGTATTTTTTTTCAAAGTCTTCAACTTTTTTGAATTTGTTTTTTTTAGCATTTTGTTTTTTTTCTTGATTATACAAATAAGCATACTTTCCATTAGGGTTTTGATAGATAACATCCCAGTGTTCGTGTGAAGATTCATCATGGAATGTCAAGTTTTTAGCAAATAAAGAATAGGCTTTGTCAAGAGTTTTTCCGTTTGGAAGAATGTTTAGTCTTGCTCCTATAGCTCTTTCATTTGGCAATAGCAACCCCTTTAGAAACTTAGGATCTTTTTGATCTATCAGATCTTTAAAATTATTGTGAGTTTTGAACAGTTTAATTACTTTTAATGTTTCTGGAAAATTATTTGATAACTTTTTAGTTGAAGTTTTCCAAGAGGACCTTGTTTTTTCATAAACTTTAAGGTCTTTTCCTATTCTAAGTGTTCCCATTGGAATAACAAATGGTTTTGTTTGTTTTTTCATACTTGCCTCTTTTTATCTCTTAATATTATTTAGGATTAGAACTATTTAAAGTTTGATTTGTTAAGCTTTTTTGTGTGAATTTGTTAATATTTAAAAAGAGTGTTTTCTTTTGTTTATGATGGTTAAAGGGGTTGAGAAAAAAGAGTTTAGATGGGGTGTTCTTGTTGCAAGCTTGTTGATTGTTGCTGCTGTTGCTTTTATTGGAGGAATGTTTACTGATACGGGTTCATGGTATGACAGTATTAAACCTTCTATTACTCCACCAAATTTCGTGTTTCCTATTGCATGGAGTATAATTTTCTTTTTAATTTCACTTTCACTTTATTTTGCTTGGACAGGTTCAAAAGATGGAGAAAAAGTAAATGTAGGTATCTTGTTTGGCATAAATCTCTTCTTTAATATTTTCTGGAGTTTTTTGTTTTTTTATATTAAAAATGTTAAGCTAGCTTTTCTGGAGATTTTAATTCTGTGGATTTCTATTGCCATTCTTTTTTTGTATTGTTTAAAGGTTGATAGGAAAGCTTCTTGGCTATTGCTTCCCTATTTAGCATGGGTATCTTTTGCAACTTTTCTTAACTATCTAATGGCTTTTCATTAGTTTTTTTACTTGGTGCTAATTGGTAAGATTTATATACTATAAAATATATTTTCATTTATGGATGAGAACCAGTTAAATATCCCGAAAAAGAAGAGTGTGGCCTTGATGTTTATAATTTCTTTAATTACTGGTAGGATTTATGATTTGTTTTGGTTTATTGGTTTATCTGATAGACTTAATAATCTCGGAACTCAGACAAAATTAAAAAAGACAATTCCAGTGATTTCTCTTTTGATTTTAATTGCGGTAGTTTTATTATCTGTTGTACTCTATATCTTTTCAGTACAGCTTTCTGGGGATAATCCGGTTAGTGATTTGAGTCAAATTCCTATGCCCTTTATTGTTAATCTTACATTTATTGCACTATTATCTTTGCTTTTCATAATATTTTATTTGTTTATGGCTTTTAGAACTAGAAAGATATTAAATCAAGCTTTGATTAATAAGGGAGAAAAAGTTAAAATTTCTTGGTTCTTTACTTTGATTTTTAGCTTGTTTTATTTGCAATACGAGATTAATAGGATAATTGATGATAAAGAAACAAAACCTAGAAAAGGTCCGTGGGTTTGTTTTATTGTAATTTTATTATTAATTGTTGGAAGTATTATTGCTAGCATATTGCTAGGAGTTTCTCTTATGAATAGTTTTTCTGGTTTAGGTATTTAATTATTTTAAACTTTTTATTAAAAGATATCACTTTTTTCTAGCCTTATGGATGTTGGAGTTTCTCCTCCATGCCATGTAAATCTTGGCCTGACTCTCATTGGATATATTCTTTCAGAATTGTCATCAAGAATGATTGCAGAACCTTTTAGATTGGGCAGATCATCAATATATTGTTTTATACTTCCTAGAAGATAGGTTTGCATTATTTCGTTTAGGGCAACAATGTCTGGTAGTGCTGTTAGTCTATGGGAGATTACAACGTCGGACTGGGTTATTACATCTCGGTGTATTTGTCCGGGTTGTTGTGTTGCTAATACTAGAGAAATTCCTGGCTGACGACCTTCTCTTAATATTTGAACAAGAGCATCTGTTGCAGCAGTTTTTTCTACTTTTGGTAGGAATTCATGAGCTTCATCAATAAATATCCACACTAAAGGGACTTTTCTTTTGTATTCTTGCGTAAGATAATTAATTCCGTGACGTACTGATTCAACTTCCTCATTTTTACGGTTGAGCATTCTTTCATTGAATATCTTTTTTGAAACTAAACCAATAACTAGAGCACGAACATTAAATGTTCCAATTGAATTATAGGTGCTTAGATCGATTATTGAAGTTATTCCCGGATTTAGCAGACTTTTGATTTCTGTTTCTTTTTCTGTTTTTTTTGCAAAGATCCCCCAGGTTTGTGCTGCTTCAAATAAACTTATTGAAGCATTTTTTTCCTGTTCAGTTGAATTTTTATCGAGTTTTATTTGTTGTTTTATATCGTCTATATCATAATGTTCTTCAAGTGCGAGTTTTGAAATAATTCTTTCGATCAGTACTGCTGTGGGCTCTATTATATTTAGATTAAAGATTAGGACCCAGTCTTCTCCTGATAGGTCTGAAACTTTTATGGCAAATGGTTCGTCAACGGGAATACCTTTTTCAAGATAGTCTTTAAAATAACCCTGAGGAGCGAAAACTTTTACTGGGAGTTTTTTTGGTTTTAATCCCCATTCATCTAGTAATCTTTTTTCTTTTTCGTTTTCATATTTCATTGTCCAGAAGATTCCCATTGTGTCAAAAATTAATGGAGCAATATTATTTTTTGCTTCTTCGGGCAGCTGAGAAATTTCTTCAGCAATTGTTGCTAGGGTATATGATTTTCCTGAATTATGAGAAATTATTCCATTTGCAATAAACGAATGGTTTTTATCAACAGATAAATCATAAACTTCCTTAATCCCTGATATCTCGGTTATTGACTTAATTTTTGTACAAACAAGCTTATCAGAGATATAATGTGTTTTTCTTCTTTTTGTTTGATTATATTTATGTTTATTTATTCTATCCTGTTTAAATTTATTAAGAAAGTTTATTTTTTTGAAATTTTCAACAGACTGATTATCAGTTATAAACAGCCGGTAATTTTCAAATATTTTTCTATTACATTTAGCCATTTTTGATCTTATTGCTGATTCTATGTTAAAATGAGTTAGGAGAATCTGGAGATCTTCTAAGAACTTTTTTGATTTACTTGAGTAATCAATATACCTGCCAGTTTGATTAATGTACCCCTCACAGTCAAATAATGCAGAAATAAAATCTGCCTTAAATTTATTAGAGCTCCTAAAAACAATTTCTGGAACTCGAATTATGCCTGATTTTAATCCTTTTGGAACGCCCAACTTCATAAACTTACTTACTACTCTTTGATATTTTGTCTCGACAATTTCACACTCACAATCATTTCGTTTATATCTCTTTGCAGTTATACCAAACTCTTCTTCTAAATCTTTTTTTGCCTGATTTAGAACTTCTTCACAAGCATTGTTTATTCTTATTCTTGCTTTTGTTCCATTATACCATTTTCCTCTTCCATCTTTAAATTTCCCTGTTCTTATATTAATAGTTCCATCTGCTAATATATAACCTAATAATCGAGCTATCCTTAAACTTTCACTATCTTTGTGTATCTCTGGTATTTCTGTTGGGAGAACTACTTTATCGTTTAATTTCAAATCGCATGCTCTTCGGTAAAATGTATACTTTCCATAGGAGGATAATAGTGGATGTTCTTTAGTTAACTTGATTATTCTTCCGTCAGCTAATTCTATTTGTAATAGTTTTTCATCATTAATAGGATATTTTAATAATCCTGCTTTTTCCCATTCAAACTTTCTTTTTTCTTTATTGAACGAAAGTACCTTGTCTTCTTTTTCATCAAACTTTCCAATTTCTTTGTATCCTTTATCTGTAAAAACAAGTGAATCTTTTGTAAGACAACCTCTTTTTCCTGCTACCAAGATTACATGACTTCTTGATACATCTAGGTAGATTGGATTTGAAAGAGAAGTGTACTGGCCCATTTTTACATAACCTTTACCTAACTTTATGAGACCTTTACTTCCAAACCTCTTTTTATCTGCATCATCTCTGCCAATTATTATATCATATGGCATGGTCTTTCAAAGAAGTGATGATATTTAATGTTTTCTTTCTTTATTTTTTCTGTGTTTATATTGAATTATATTAATTTTTTTGATTTATTTGTTACGCGTAGTTACAAAAATCTATGTAAGACAAAACCATAATGTTTTTAAAGGATGAAATTTTATGTTCTAAATGGCAGAAAATAATTTCAGCGAAACTAATGTTTCAACAGAAGTTAAAGAAGAAAAAAAAGAGTCTAATAAATGGGCAGTTGCTACCTATGTTCTTGGAGTGGTTTGTTTAATACTCATAGTTGTTTTAGTTTCTGATAAGATCGGTCTTACTGGAAACGTTGTTAATTCAGCAGATATGGAAAAGAAAATTAATGTTTTTATTAATACTGAACTTTTACCTGGTGGAGATGTGGTTGTTGGTAATCTAACAAAAGAAAGTGGTCTTTATGTTGCTCAGGTAACTTCTCAAGGTCAAACAGTTCCTTTATACTTTACTTTAGATGGAAAGTTTATTAGCCCGGGAAGACCACTATATGATTTAAGTTCTGTTGTTGACTCAAATGATACTTCTACTCCTAGTGTACCTCAAAATATTACAAAATCAGATAAACCTAATGTTGAGTTATTTGTTATGACTCATTGTCCGTATGGAACCCAAGCAGAAAAAGGTATCTTGCCAGCAATTAGTGCTTTAGCAGGTAGTGCAGCAGATGTAAAGATAAGGTTTGTACATTACTTTATGCATGGAGATCAGGAAGAACAAGAAACTTATACTCAAATTTGTATTAGAGAAGAACAACCAACAAAGTTTAATGCTTATCTAATGTGTTTCTTGAATGCAAGCGATTCACCAGGTTGTTTAGTAAGTACCGGTATTGATAAGGCAAAGCTTGATGATTGTGTAAAGAGCAGAGCTAAATCTTTCTACGCTGTTGATTCTGAACTAAGTAAGAAGTATGGTGTTGAGGGAAGTCCTACTCTTGTGGTTAATGGTGCTCAAGCAGAATTTTATCCAAGAAGTCCTGCTACAGCTTTATCTATAATTTGTTCTGCATTTAAGACTGCTCCGGGCGTTTGTACTAGTGCAAATTTATCAACAGCTAATCCTTCTCCGGGATTTGGTTTTGATGCACAAGCAGGTTCAGCAGCATCTGCTGCAGCAAGTTGCTGATAAAAAAGAGCGTATAAATCTAAAATAATATAAACGATAATTTTACTATGTCTATAGAAGTTTTGCTTATC
The DNA here is from genome assembly GCA_041659945.1 of Candidatus Pacearchaeota archaeon. GTDB lineage: Archaea > Nanobdellota > Nanobdellia > Pacearchaeales > GW2011-AR1 > JACPLR01. The sequence goes on from JBAZXH010000001.1 coordinate 334,104, forward strand.
ATATATGATTTTGCTAAATCTTACTTATATAGTCTGTTTCTAAGTTAGTAAACTTTAACTCTTTTTGTACCTGAGGGTTTTTAAGAATATTCTTTATTATTAGAAATTCTTTTGCAGCTTTTTTCTTAGAACAATGTATTGCTTCTGCATACTTTGTTATTATTGTTTTTTTATGTATATTCTTGTTATTACTCATCCATATTTTTAGTATTCTTGTTGGTTTTTGGTAGTGAGTAAAACCTGTTTTAGTATGGGTTTTGGAGCTGGAAATGCCTGCACTTAGTAGGATGTTTTCATATATTAGGAATCTCCAGTGTCTTTGTCTCATTATCCTACCTCTAAATACATCTGCAAGGCTTAGGGCCTCGTAGGCTTTGTATAGCTCTTCTCCAGAGTATTCATAGGGTATGTTTTCTTCTACCCAAAGAAAGATTTTGTCTAGCGATAGATTTACAGAATCGTAAATTTTTATTGTTTCTTCATTTGTGAGATTTTTAAATATAAATTTCATTGCTGTGAAAATATCTACTTCTTTGTTTCTTTCATCTGTTAGTGAAAGATTTAGCTTTTCATCTTGAGAGATTATTTGGAGATCGTTTATTGCAGCTCTTGCATCTCCCTTAGACCTTACGGCGATGGCAGTGATTACTTGATTGTCTACTTGAAGTGATTCTTTTTTTGCTATTTCCTGTAGAAGTAGAGAGATTACTCTATAATCTAGATCTTTTAAATTAATTAGTTTACATTTTGATCTTAGGGAAGAGAATTTTGAGTCCCAAATATCATTGGCAGTTATAACTATTGGAAATGAAGCTTGTTCTATTAGTGAGATTAATTCTGATAGACCTCCTTCATCACTTCTACTGGAAAGACCATCAACCTCATCAACTAAAATGACCTTGCTTTTTTTAAAAAGACTTTTTTGTTCTAGAGCAGGTTTTAATTTTAGGTGTAACTGCTCTTTGTTTCTAAAATCAGAAGCATTTAGTTCAAATATTTCTATGTTAAGATCATTTTTTATTGCATGGGCAATTGTTGTTTTTCCAACTCCTGGCGGGCCATATAAAAGAATTGCTTTTTTTGATGAGGGAAAATCACTAAAGAACTTTTTTATCTCTCTGATTTGGAGGTCTTGGCCTTTTATTTCTGATAAAGATTTTGCACGATATTTCTCAGACCAGTTTTGAAATTCTTTCATCATTTTATAACCTCTATTTTATTTTCCTCTGCCTGCTAGAACAAAACTTGCAAGCAAAGCTTCTAATTGTATAAATTCATCGGAACCCTCAACAAGACGAAACTCAATTTCACCTGTTTTTTCTGTTAGTCTAACTTTTATTTCGGGTTCAATTGGCAAATTCCATATTTCCTTTTGAATTGCTTTTATAACGTCGGTACCAGCAATACTTTCTCTTAGCATTACATCCAGTAACTTTTCTTTTGCATTTAGAAAATCTCCTGCAAGAGAGTATTCTAATATAACTTTGATATCACTTGGTTTTGCACTTGGAACCATTATTTGAATTAGTTCCGGGTTAATTATGTTACTTACTGCAGAAGTTGTTTGTAGAAGATTAATTGTTCTTCTACAGTCTCCTTCAGAGCTTTCAAATATTAGGTCGATTGCCTTTGGATCTATTTTTAGATTTTCTCTTTCTGAGATTCGTTTTACTATTTTTTCTATATCTTTCTTTTCTAGTAATCTAAAACGAAAGACAGCACACCTGGATTGAATGGGGTCTATTATTTTACTGCTATAATTGCAGGAAAGAATAAAACGGCAATTTGATGTGTAATTTTCCATGGTTCTTCTTAGGGCATTTTGTGCTTCATTTGTAAGAGCATCAGCCTCATCAAGAAAGATTACTTTGAATGGTATTTTTGATATGGATTTTGTTCTTGCAAAATCCTTTACTTTTTGTCTTATTACATCTATACCTCTTTCATCAGAAGCATTTAATTCTAGGTAGTTTTCTTTCCAGGACTCTCCAAACAGTTCTTTTACAACAACTAGTGCTAGGGTAGATTTTCCAACGCCTGCAGGCCCTGCAAAGAGTAAATGAGGGATATTCATAGAATTTGTCAGTGATCTAACCCTTTTTACTATATCTTCTTGCCCAACGATTTCTTCAAATTTACTTGGACGGTATTTTTCTGTCCATATTTCACTTTCCATAAATTAGCTTAGTTGTGGACGATATAAAAAGATTGCTATGGTAAGGTATAATGTTTGTTGTTTTATTGATTATTGGTTGTTAGAAGTACTCTGGTTTTGTTGACCTAACTGATGTATCTTTAGATATGTACTATCTGGGCGATATAGGCTACCTCTAAATGCTTCTCTTTCTTCAGCTGTTGGAGCTGGTTGATGATAAAACCATTCATGTGCTTCTCTTGCTCCCTCTTCTCTGAAATTTTGATAATCTTTCCTTAATTCGTTCACTACTCCACATACTGCTAGAGTCAAAGGGATTCCAACTATGTATGTTAATACTGTTCTTGTTCTACTGGGAACTAAACGTTTTTGTTTCATTTTAAATTAGAATTATCTTATTATTTAGATCTAGCTCTTCTTACCTTTCTTAGATGCTTTGATTTTCTAAGTTTTTTTCTTTGCCATTTCCATCTCATTTGGCGTTTCTTTTTCCATCTTCTACTTGAGCGTTTCATAATTATGGTAAAAAAAGGTTTATTTATAAACCTTATTGTAGGGCATTTTTGGCTACAATTATAGAGAATTCTGGTAATTGAAATATATTTTGCTCAGAATTCTCTAATAGGACAATTCTAAAAACACTGTTCTAATCAACAGAATTGTCCATAGATTAAAGATTTTTGTCTAACCAGTCTTTTACCTGGTCTTCTTGCATTGCTCCAACAAAACCATCTATTATTTTTCCATCTTTAAATAATTTAACTGCTGGAATGCTCATTACTTCGTATTCTTCGGGTTTTTCTTGATTATCTTCAACGCTTATTTTAGCAAGAATAAATTTTCCATCATATTCTTCTGCAACTTTATCTAATACTGGACCGAGATATCTACAGGGACCGCACCAGCTAGCCCAGAAATCAACTAGAACTGGAGTTTTTTTTGAACGTTCGATAACCTCTTTATCAAAAGTAAGGTCATTAACCTCAATTATATTCTTTGACATGATAGTTGTAGATTTATTTGTTTTATAAATTTACTGGTGTTGTCTTCTTTTTTTGATCATTTTTATAACAAACCAAATAATTGCAATAATAATTATTGCTACTATAACATAATCTAGGATTTTTGAATATTCATGAACTAACTCCCATCTTTCACCGAGTTGTATTCCGAGGTAGGTTAGGAAGGTGTTCCAAATTATTCCTCCAAGTATTGTGTACAAAAGGAATTTCCAGATGTTCATTTTACTTACTCCTGCGGGAATTGAGATTAAATGTCTTACAACCGGGATAAACCTTGAGATAAATATGGTTTTATCTCCATATTTTTTGAAGAAATTTTCTGTTTGATGAAGATGGTGTTTATTTAGAAAGAAATATTTTCCGTATTTTTCAAAAAAAGGTTTTCCAAGCCAAAAACCAATGTAGTAGGAGATTAGTGATCCGATTATTGTTCCGATGGTACTAAATATGATTACATTTAGAATAGTAAATTTTCCTTCATGAATAAGAAATCCGGCAAAGGGCATAACTGCTTCAGAAGGCATTGGAAAGACCATGCTTTCTAGAGCCATTAGTATAACTACTCCAAAATAACCTAAACTAGATATTATGCTTGTTGCGAAAGAAAGGATAAATTCTACCAGGGCCATGATAATATTTGTTTTATGAGTTTAAATATTTATTACTTATAGAAAATTTTTATAATTGAAATGCATTTTGTCCAGAATTTTCTAATAGGATAATTCTGAAAAACACTGTTTTAATTAATAGAATTATCCATAACAAAACACTTAGCTACAATTAGTGGGAAAAGAATTGTTGCATCACCATAAACTTTTACTGATTCTGCATTTGGTGAAATCTTTCCCCAGGAAACTGCTTCATCTGGACGAGCTCCTGAGTCAGAACCATCAAATTCAGGATTTGAGTTTATGTAGACTGCATAATCTGCTCCGTTACGAAACATATTTGCATTGCAAATGTGATGTTTTATTAAACCAGAGCCTAGAATTATCATGCCTGTCTTTTTTTTACCAATTGTTGAATTATTTATTTCTACAATGTCATCTGTAACGTCTATTTTAAAATTGGGATTGCTTGACTTGAAAAAATAGATCATATCACCCAAACTTCCATCAGTTATTGCCGGGCAAAATACTGGGATATTGTTCTTTTGAGCCCAGTAGTATATTGAATCTTTATTATTAATTTCCTTTCCTAGGATACTAATCAATTTTGAAGGAGTTAGGGTTTTATCTTTGTGTTTTGTTAAAATGGGTATGATAAAATCTTCGAATTCGCAGTATCTTGAATTTGGAACTAGAACATTTCCTATTCGGTTTATTCCTTTTTTTCTTAGTTCTTTTCCACTTAGTTCAAAGGAACCAAGTTTGAAGTTTCCAAGACATTTTATTAGATCTTCTTCAATTCCGCCGGCAGTTGTGACAATAACATCCACCATTTTATGTTCAACAAGATATCTGAAAATATCTCTTAAACCTGAGGAAACTAGATTTGAAGTGTAACCTAGATAGATGAATGCATTTTCCTGACGCATTTTTTTAATTATTTTTATTGCTTTTGCGAGATTTGTTGCTTGAAAGCCAGTTGTTTCGTAGCTATCTATTAATTTTTCATAGTCTAAGCCTTGATTGAAATCATATCCTTTTATGTTTAAGCCTATGGCTTCTTGTTTGCTTTTTCTTAGTATGTTTTTCCGAGCTATTTTTTCTTTATTTTTTTGAATCATTTTTATAGAGCTGTTATATTTATTATTAATTTATACAAATATAAATGTATTTAGAATTAAAGTTATGACTAATATATAGGGATTGCAAGCGAGTCCAATAGTTTACTAACCATGAATTTTATAGAAATAAGTAGTTTAAAAATTTATCTAAAATTTTAAGACTTCAAAGTCTTCGATTTTGATGTTTAAAAAGGTATTTATATGCTTTTTTACTTTAATACTCATGAAATTAAAAAAAGAGGGTAAGTCTTGTTTTATTTATTTATTTAGACACGGGCAGACTTATTATAATAAGGAAGGAATATTTACTGGTTGGAAGGAGAGTAGACTAACGCCTTTAGGAATAAAACAAGCAAGGACTATCGCTAAAAAGTTGAAGAATAAACAAATTGATTTGGCTTATCAAACTAAATTATCTCGAAGTAGGGATACTCTGAAGGAAGTACTTAAGTTTCATTCCGAATGTAGAAAGATAATTACTGATAACCGGATGATTGAAAGAAATTATGGAAAGTTGAATGGGATGAAACATGAACAATTTATTAAAAATATTGGAGATAAGATGTATAATCTGCTAAAAGAAGGAGATGCTATTGTGAGTTTATCCCCTAGTATGAGAAAACGGGTTGAGAAATTTTTGGGTGAAGAGGAATATAAGCTAATTCATAGGGGTTATAACATTCCTCCAATTGGCGGAGAAAGTTTTGCAATGGTTGAAAAAAGAGTAAAGCCATTTATTCAAGATTTAATCGGGAAAATTAAAAAGGATAGAGTGAATGTTGCAATTTCTGCTCATGGTAATTCAATAAGGTTATTTAGAAAGATAATGGAGCATTCTTCTGTTGAACAGATGACAAAATGGTTTATACCCTATGACAAGGTTTTTGTGTATAAAATTAGATGTTAATTATTTCTCAGCTCTTGCAAGAAAAGCCCACCAGGGTTTTTTAACTGAAATAACATCACCAGTTTCAGCATCAATTTGAGCTTTTAGAGGTATGTTTCTTTTGAAGAATAGTAGAACCTTTGATGATTGATTTGTTGTAATTTCATATGCTAAACGAGTTTTGTTTCCTATGCCAACTTCTTTTAATTCTAGAGTGCAGTTTCTTTCTTCACATTTAGCTTTTAGAACTTCTTTTGCTCTTTCAGAAGCTCTATCTGGAAGGATTTTTATTTCAGCAAATCTTCCATTTGAAAGAAGAGTTTTTAAAATTGTTTGATTGTTAATGTCTTCAAGAGTTAGATTTAATCCAGTTTTTGTGTTTATTTTATTAATGATAATCTCTTTTTGATTATCTGACAGTTCGTGAATTGTTATGTTCATGTCTGTTACATTCATCCAACCATTGTACTTCTTCATCATTTCTTTAACTTCACCACGATATTGTTTGATGTCTTCCATTAGTTTCTTTCTTTGCTCTTTTAGGTTTTTTAGTTGGTCTTTTATGTCTCTTATGGTGTTGTTAATTGTACTATTACATCCTTCTTCCCATATTCTTAGACATTTTTGTTTTTCTTCACACCACATATACCCTGCAGAGCCAATGCATCCGTGGGAATCGTGATCTCCTCCGACAATTTGGTCTGTCTCATTTAAACATGGTCCCTCAAAAGGATTACCTATTGCAAAGGATCTAATTATTCCATTTGAAACCATTCTTTTACATTGTCCAGAATAATTTTGAAATAAGTTATATGTTTTACCACACCATTCATACTCATTTTTTGGGTCATTAATGAGATTACATACACTTTGATTATTTAGTATAACTGCAATATTTGTATAACAAATAACTGAACTAAGACCTTTTTCATCAAGGTAATTTTTACAAACAGAGTAATCTCTTGTTTCTATTGCAAGACCAGCATAACATTCGGGTGTTGTGCAATTCTTTATATTTTTTACAACATTGCACGTGTTATTTTCACATTTACAAGAAAGAGTATAATATAACTCGTAACGGGGTCTATCACAATATGTTGTTTCTGTTTGATTTTTGTTAACACAGTAAGCACATGAAGTAACCCTACAATCTGAATCACTAGAACAAGATTTGTTTTCCTCAAGTACTGCAGTAACAAAACTAATTAGGAAAAGACTTAACATAATTCCTACTAACATAAACAATCCAAAAAACAACAAACCTTTTTTCATATTATCCTTAATTATTAGCGGTTTAAATACTTTTTTAAAGCTTCAACTCTTTTAGAAATTATGCCTTTGTTTGTTATGAAAAAAGAGGGAGTATATTTCCCAGTAATGACTAAGCTTGGCTTTGTCAGCTTATTTGGAGCGATAGCTTCTGCAATGGTTAGCACGATTTGGGCTATTTACATAGATAGCTTTGTTCATAGTGCAGCAATTGTTGGTTTTATTTCTGGGGCTTTGGCATTAATTTCATTTTTTTCTTATTTTGTTTTTATACCTGTTCTTGAAAAACATAATAAGTCAAGGCTTTTTTTCTTTTCGATATTTTTGTTTGGTTTGCTTTATCTTTTGTTTGCAATTAATAAGAATTTTTACGTATTTATTGTGCTGGCCTGCGTGATGAATCTTATCTTTGTTGTTAGACTGACTAGCTTTGGTATAATAGTTAAGGATAAGTCTCCTAAAAAGAAATTGTCTAAAAATGAAGGCATTCTTTATACCTTTGCAAATCTTGCATGGGTTATTGGGCCACTTATAGCCGGATTTTTAGCTTCAAGAGCAGGAATAAGCTCGGTATTTTTACTTTCTGCATTTTTTTGTTTTGCTTCATTTTTATTGTTTAGATTTTCAAAAGTTAATGATGCTCACATAGTCAAGAAGTCGCATGGCAATGCATTTAAGAGTTTTATCGGATTTTTTGAATCTAAAGATAGGGTTTTATCCTATTTGGTGAGTGCAGGAATCAGTTTTTGGTGGAGTCTCATTTATATTTTTATTCCAGTTTACATGGTTGAACAGGGTTTAACTGATATGCTTGTGGCTTATTTCTTATTTGCTATTCCTATTCCTTTGATTTTTCTAGAGTTTAAGTCTGGAAAACTTGCTGGAAAGATAGGGTTTAGAAAGATGTTTAAGTTTGGATTTTTATTTGTGGCTATTTGCTGTGCTGCCTGTTTCTTTTTGATTGATGTTAATATTTATTTAATTTTAGTTATTTTAGTTATTTCAAGTATTGGAATGGCTATGTTAGAACCAACAAGTGAGGCTTATTTCTTTGACATTACAAAAGACAAAGAAGAGCCAAGGTATTATGGTCCACATAAGACTTCTATAGATGCTGGCCAGTTTGTTGCTAAAATTCTTTCGGGAGTTATACTTTCATTTTTAGCATTTAAGTTCTTGTTTGTCTTTTTTGCAGTTGTTATGCTGATAATGTTCTTTGTCTCATTTAGGATAAAGAATGTTGTGGAAGCTAAAAAGAAATGTTAATAAAGGTTATATTATTATAGACCTAATGAAAAAAAAAGATAAAATCTACACGATTCTTATTTTTATACTAATTGCAGTTCAATTTTTTGTTCCATTTATTAATGTTAATGGTGAATATCTTAGTGCATTTTCTAGTTTAAAATATAACGGCCTTAATGGTTTTTTTAATTATTCTTTGTATATATTAGTCTTTTCAATACTCTCTTTGACTTTTCTTTTATTACCGTATTATAAGTGGTTTGATAAACATTATCAGTTTATGGGAATTGCTTTAATGATTGTTTTATTCTCAAGTTTTTTATTTTCATTAGGATCTCTTATATTTTTTCTTCCTGGATCTCCTCTTTTGTCTTATTCTTCTTTTGGCATTAAGTTAATCATAATTGATGAGATAGTTTCAGTGATAATTTTTGGTTACTTATTAATTTTTTCTAGTTCTAGTTTAGTGACTAGAACTTTTAGAGATTGGAATCAAACTCATCCAGAAGAGTTGATTATAACGACTAAAGACTTTGAAAGAGCTATCAAAAACAAAAAAATATTGTATGAGAATACTGTGCTTGTGAATATGACTTTGGGGAATCTTCTAAATCCATCTACAAAACCAAATACTTCTAAATTAGTAGTAACTACTGATGAAATTTTGATTTCAACTAGAAAGTTAATAAGAATAAAATTTAGCCAGATCGATAAAATTTACTTTACATTTTTAAGTAGCCCTAGATTTATAATAAAACTAAAGAATGGGAGTAAATACACAATTATTTGGGCTTCAATTAGAAACAAAAGCTCTTTTCAGTACTCTTATAATGGTATGTTTCTTGATCCTAATACAAGAGCTATTTTTAATAGTTTAAGAAGGCTTACAAAATTATAATTTTTTCTAAGAAGTAGATTAGTTTACGGAATAATCTCAGGTCCAAAATACTTTTCATAGTTGAAATTACTTTCAGTTATTATACCTTTAGCTATTAGGCTTTGAATTTCAGGCATTATTCTTTTTGTTTCATTAATTAGATGCTTTATTGTGTCACAGATTAGGTCATTTCCTTGTTTTGGCCAGAGTTCGGCTTTATTCCAGTAGAGGCATCTACCTCCGCAGAGGCTTTGATAATCGCATTTTTCACAAGCTCCCGAAACATCAAATTTTTTTAATTTTTCTGGAGATGAATCTAGATTACCTGCATAGAAATCTTCAATGCAATTCATTATTGGGCAGGCTACTATTTTTCCATCAGTTGTTATTGCGTAGCCTGAATGGCCGGCTCCACAACGTAACTTTGTTGGTTCATTGTTGAGGATTGAATTGGCTATTGCTAGGAGAGGGTAGAATTTGAGTACTTTGCCATCATACATTTCTGTAACCCAATAGTTAATCAATCTTGTAATTGATTCATTATATCTTTTTGTGAACATTTTAAAGTCTTTTTCATCAAAGTCAAATTTGTAAAATCCAGCATCCAGTTGCCAGTGTACTGATGAGAAACCAGCATCAATTAGGTTTAATACTTGATCATAGAGATCTGCAAAACAAATGGTCATTCGAGCTATTAATTCTCCATTGTAGCCGTTTTTTTTAATTAGTTCTATATTTTTCATGACTAGGTCATAGGTTCCATCTCCTCTATTGAGGTCTGTTCTTTCTTTATTTCCGTCAAGAGAAATAAGTATTTTTTCTATTTTGTTTACATACTTTGAAGGCAGTTCATTTAATAGTTTTCCGTTTGTTTGCATTCTAAATGGCACATTAATATTGTCAATTATTTCGATAATTTTTGGTATTTGAAGTAGAGGCTCTCCACCATAGAAAACAATTACTGCTTCCTTGTCTTTTTCTATGAATTCTTTTAGCTTTTTTATGTTAACTTGACTATCTTCTGGAGAGGAAAAGTTAAATTTAAACTTTTTATCCAGTTCATTGTTGAATTCTTTTAGTGATTTTTCATAGCAATATTTACATTTAGAATTGCATTTTTCAGTGAGGATTATGTGATAGTGCATTTTAGCAATTTACCTTTTACAAAAAATAAGTCATAAAAGATTTTATAAATGTTTCTTTCTTTGTTTTATGATGAAAAAAGGGTTGTTTTTGTTTATGTTACTTGTAGTTTTAACTTTATGTTCTGCATGTTTTGTTTTTGCAGTTAATGGTAGCTGCACTTATGGAAGTACTATTGTACAAAATAATACTTTTGGTTTAAATAAAGATGATAGGTTTATATGTCTTAATGGTAATTGGTATGACTGGACGAATGTTAGAGATGAGAAATATTGGGGTTTTTCAAATCCTGCAGAATTATGTAGAAGTTATGGAAGTTTTTTTGCTGGGATGTTTGGAGGTTATAACGGTACAAATAATGGTTTTAAAAGATGGCTTCCAGGATCTGCAAAAAATTATCTTTGCGCAAGAGAAAGTTATTGTAATGTAAATAGTAGTTGTATTTCTTGCATTGAAAATAAAGAGTGCCCTCCCGGAACTGATAAAGATAATAACAAAAAGGTGTTTGCGTTTTATTTTACTTGGTATAATTGTTATAGAGCACCATGCGAAAATTTTCAGACATGTAATTATGTTGATAGTCTTCTTGAAGTAAAACCAATATTTGGTTTAGATAAATTTGTAAATGAATTAAATGTTGATATGTATAAAGCAGACTTTATCAGGATGAATCGAGCAGGTATTGATGTGGCGGTTGTTATTAATTGGCTTTCTTCTATTAATTCCACTAAACAATTAACTAAAATTAACATGTCACTTAGTGAATTGAAAAGTGAGAGAAAAAGTTTCCCAAAAGTCTCTTTGTTTTTAGGTCGATCACATATTGGTGACCTAACTTATTTGAATTTAAGTAAAGAAGAAGATAGACAAACTTTTGGAAATGAATGGGCTAGAAGAAATGAGATCTTTTTTGAAAAATTTAATAAAGACTTTTATTTTAAGCATAATGGAAAATATTTAGTATGGATTTATGATGCTCCCACTAAGAATTATATTGGGGTTAATTGTCCTATTCTTAGAGCAATGAAACAAAAGTTTGTTAGTGATGGTTATGATGTTTTTGTTGTAGCTCCCATGAGTTATGGGCATTGCGAGGTAGTTGATGCATTTCATAATTGGGGCCAGGGTGGAGGAACTATTGAAGCAAAGCAGGATTGTGAGTCTAAGGGTTATCCTTATTGTGCAGGTGGATTAAATGACCTTCCAGTTAGCGAAAAAATTGATGTTTGTGAAGTAATGCCTGGATTTGAAAGACCTAAGTTTCAAGAGTGTAAAAATCTTTCAATTATAACTCATTCAAGAAGTAATGGAACTTTTTTCAAAAACTCTTGGGAATATTGTTTAAAGCATAATGATGGATGGATTGCTGTTGAAACATGGAATGAATATGTTGAGTCTACTGCCATAGCTCCTGTTTTGAGTGAACCAGCGACAGACAACATTTATAACCCTTATTTATATTCAAGAATTAATGCAAAGTATAGTTCTATATTTAAGGGGACAACAAATACTTGGCCAAGAAATATAGAATGTGAAATTGATGAGGAATGTTTTATTAATGGTAATCAAACAAAGTGTATTAATGGGAGGTGTAATGATCCTTATTTTGTTAGCTGTGATTCAAGAGTTGATGATAACTGTGGTGAACCAGAGACATGTATAAAAGATGGAATTTGTGACCCTATTGAAAATTGTAGTAGTTGCCCACATGATTGTGGGTATTGTAATTCTTTATTAAATAACATTGTTTTATACTTTCCATTTGAGAATGAAGAAGGAGATCAAATAGATTATTCTTTTAATAATGGTAGTACATTTTATGATAATCGAAGTAGGGGAAAGATCTTTTCATCGGCTGGAAAAGTTGGTAGTGCTTCAGTTCATTTTGATGGAAACACAAGTATTTCTGTTGGAAAGAAAGCTATTGGTTTTGCTAAATTAAATAATAGCTATACTATTGCTCTATGGGTTAAACTTGATCCTTTAGCGAATAAGTCGTTGCGGTATTATATTACCTCTGCAGGATGGTCTTATGCTTTGTCATATGATAATGGACATTGGGATTATCTTACTGAAACTGTAAATCAATCTGAAAAATTATTATCCCAAAGTGTATCTTCATCTATTCAAAATCCTGAAAAAAATGTTTGGTATTTCTTAACTGTTACATTTAATGGAACAAGTATGGATTTGTATGTAAACGGGACAAGATATGGAACTAAATCTCTTGGATATTATAACCAACAGCGTGAAATTTTTGTGCCAGGTCTTTATTTAGGAGGAAGTTATATTTCTAAAGGTTTTTTTATGGGAGATATAGATGAATTTAGAGTATATAGTAGAGCTCTTAGTAATGATGAAATACAAAAGTTGTATGCTGTCAATAGTATTCTTTGCCCATTTGATTATGATGGTGACGGTTATAGTTCTTTGGGAGGAGAATGTGGAGCAGTGGATTGTGATGATAACAATCCAATGAACTATCTGGGAGCTGGGGAAATATGTGATGGTAAAGATAATAATTGTGATGGACAGATTGATGAAGGAAATGTTTGTAGGACTAGTGGTGATGGCAGCAGTAGTTATGACAATGGTTATTCTTCTGAAGGGGGAAGTACAAATCTCAGCTTTTATAGGGGTTTTGAATTATCTTCACTTAATTTAACAGATTTCTTTGGTAATGGTAATGATGGTTCTGATATTGATAGTGGTAATCTTTCTAACAATAATTTAATTAAAAAAACAATGGACAAACTTTTATTGAACATTTGGTTATTTCTTATTGTTCTTGTTTTTGTGATTGTTATTTTGGCTGTGATCATTGGTTTGTTTCATCAAAAGATCTTTAGGAAAAAAAGAAAAGTAATTCCTATCAATGAGGAAGTAAGTAAAGATGTACTTATGAAGACTTTTCATGAGAAAAATGATGGGTCTTTAGATTGGACTAATTTTTATATGGGTAATAAAAAGTAATTTATTTAATAGTCAATGAAGTTTATTGTTACAGAGGCCATCTTTCTATAAAATATTGATTCTAATTTCTCTTCTTTAGGATCTAGAAAAAGTTTTTCTAAACCTATCCAAGTTGTGAACCATCCGGCAGGTTCAATTACAATTATTATAAAGCTAAAAAACAAGGTCCTTTCTTGTTCATAGATAAAAGTTGCAACTAGTAGTAAGATCATACCAAAGATTGTTAGGATTAATCCTCCAGATCTTATCTTATTTACTTCTTTTTTCTTTTCAAAATAATGTTTTTGAAAGTGACTTTTTAGACGTTTTTTTATTTTAGATTCATCATTTATATCTCTTTTTGTCTTTGGAACTAGAAGTCTTAGTTCAAAACCAATATCTTTGTCTCTTGCAGCTCGTTTGCATTCCACAAGAAAATCATCTGAAATAGCTCTTTCTGAATATCCTCTTGGATCAAAGTCGGAGAAAAGGTCATTGTAAGATTCTAGAACTAGGCTTATATTTCCCTCTCTCATCTTTTTTTCTTCGTTTTTTGCTATTTCTTTTCCCATGTTTATTTAAATAGATTTACTCTTTTTATTCTTTTGTTTTTTCTATTCATTACTAAAATATAAAGACAGATTAGTATTCCTATAATTATTACAACTAAACTTATTACCAGCAGTGCAAATATCTTTTTTGTTTTTTCTGTGAATATTAATATTATTCTTCCATCTGTTTCATTTTGATTTTCAAATGCCCTGATTATTGTATCATTTTTTACTGTTGTTTTGTTAGATGGATTGTTTATTGTTTTAATTGTTATATTTGCAATACTATTTTTTATTGAATTTAGAGTTATTTTTAGATCAATTAGGTTGTCATCGGTCAGGTCAAAGTTTTTTGTTTCCTTTAATACTATATTAGAATAAATTGGGTTGCTTGTTATCTTGACTGAGATATAACTTACATTAATTTTTGTTATGTTTATTTTATGTTCTTCAAGGTTAGTTATATATACTTTTATTATATTGTCTTTTTGTATTTCTAGGTTATATCCATTTGGTTGATCTGTTTTTGTTTTTTCTAGGGTAATGATTTTTGTTGTAGTTGTTTCTGCTCCGGTATTGGATGGTGCTCCTCCTCCGCCAGGAGAATTAGTGTTTCCTGCAGGAGTTTCACTTCCAGTAATTGGTTCAGGGTTGGTTGTGAAGGTTAATGTTCCGTTTGTTTGACAAAAGTCATATTGGTCACAACTTGTTATGTTGTAGTAATAAGTTGTTGAAGAGGATAAACTTGATATAGTCATACTATGATTTTTTAATTTTATTGAGGAACTTTGAATCATCCCGAAACTTTGGGCTGCACCGTATTTTATTGTAGAATTAGCATTTAGGTTTGTTGTCCAATTAATTGTAACTGAGTTGTAACTTAAATTTGTTGTAATATTTGTGATTGTTAAGTTGTAATTTGTGTAGTTTACCGTGTAATTTTGATCTGAAAATGTTTTATCTGATTGATTGTTTGATGCTTGGCAATTCCAGGTATAGTTTCCTTCTTCTGAGAGATTATATTGAAATAGTGTAGTATTTTGAGTTCCAGAGATATTTTGTGTTTGATTATTTAGCAGATAACTTGAAGAATTCCAAAGATAAAATGTAACATTTACTAGATTGGTGTTATTCTTAGTTTGAGGGGTACAGGTAAAATTTATTATAAAGTTGTTTTTTACATAATTATTTTGTGGAGATATTAGTGAAACACTAAGGTTATTAACAAATAATGAATAATTTGCCTGAGAATATGCCGAATTGTTGTTTAGATCATATGTCAGGCAGTTCCAAAGATAGTTTCCTAGCGAGATATTTGTAATGTTAAATTGCGACTCGGAATATGTTCCAGCTAGTTGATAACTGCTGTTATAGTAAAGTTCTCCAGATGATTTCCAGATTTGTAGTGTAGTGTTTCTTAAACCAACACTATCTGTTGAGTTACATTTTATTGTAAGATTAGTATCTATTGTTATAAAATTATTATTTGGAGATATTAGGGTTGTTTGTGGAGGAGTGGTGTCCCAATATTGAACTGCAGCATATATGTCTATTCTTGTGAAGTTTAGTCCACTTGATGTGTCTGGAATTGTTTTTCCTGTTAAGTTTAGGACATTTTCAATTTCAATTGGTGTTGGAATGCGGTTGTTTTGTAGAATGTAGTATTGCCTTAATATTGCAAATGCTCCGGCTACATGTGGTGCAGCCATTGATGTTCCCTGACTACCTGCATAGCCTGTTTGTGTTTTCCATGTTGAGTTTATTCTTGTTTGGGCAGTAGTACTTAGCCCTCCTGGAGCAACTAAATCGGTTAAATTGTTTCTATCTGAATAGGAAGTTATTTCATCTATCTTACTTGTGGCAGCTACAGCTGTTGAGTTTTGTACACATGCTGGAGAGGCTATTCCGGTGGTGTTGTAATCATTGCCTGTTGCTGCAATTACTGAAATGTTGCTTGCAATTGCAGCGTTAATTGATGATGCAAAGTCTTCTGCTGCAGCATCATTATTGCAGTAAGTAGAATACAATGTTGAACCGCCTAGACTCATGCTTATGACTGAGATGTTATATATGGAAGCATTTCCAACGCACCAATCAATTGCAGCTTTTATATTTGAAGCATAACCTAGTCCATTGGAACCTAGAACTTTCATTGCGATTATTTTAGAGCCAATTGCTACTCCATTTATTTTTCCGTTTGCTGCAGCAATTCCGGCCACATGTGTTCCGTGACCGTAATCATCTATTGGATCCGCATCACTGTTGACAAAATCATAGCCTCCAATTACTTTTGAACAGCTACCTGCTAGGAATTCGGATGTTGTACAATTTCCCAGGTCTTGGTGAGAGTAGTAAACTCCAGAATCAATAATACATATTGTTTGATCTTGGCCTGTTAGATTTATTCCAGAGACTTGAACTGGCCGGGTTGTTGAGGCGTTTATTAATGGTACCGAATCTTGAAGAAATGCCTTTATTTGTGGATCTATTTTTATTGAAGCAATGTTTTTGTCGTTTTTTAGGGATTCTATTTCTTCTTGAGAAACTTCTGTTACTATACTCTTATTAAAAACATGTTTAATTTGCTCATCATCTATTTTGTTTATAACTTCTTCTTTTATATCTTCAATCTTTGGTGTTGTGAACAATTCTCTTTTTGGGTTGTTTATTGTTATTACTACTCTGGCTTCACTGTTATTTTCAAGTGTTTTGTAAACTTCCTCAGAGACTTTGTCTTGCTTTTCTTGGGCAGAAATTATAAAGATTAAACTAACTAAAATAGCTAAAACTATTATTATGAAAGCCCTCTTTTTCATATAAGAATTTATTAAACAAGCCTTATTAATCTTATTGTTATAGGGTTTAGGAAAATTTAAATAGAGATTTTATGTTAGTTATACATGGAAAAAGATAAGATTACTGAAACAAAGGTGAAATACAACGGGCTTTTTGAATTTAAGGAGCTATATCATTTTGTTTATAGATGGTTAAATGATGAAGACTATTGGGTTGAAGAGAAGAAATACATTGAAGAAGTTACTGGTGATACTAAAAAGGTTGAAATTACTTGGGAAGCAGGTAAGAAAGTTTCTGATTACTTTAGAAATCATTTGAAGTTGGAATGGAGAATTATTGGTTTGACAACTGTTGAAGTTGAAAGAAATGGTAAGAAAGTTAAGATAAATAAAGGAAGTTTTGAAATTAAAATTTCTGCAACTCTTCAAAAAGACTGGGGAAGTCAGTGGGATAAAACTCCCTTTACAAAATTCTTAAGAGGAGTTTATGATAAGTTTGTTATTATAGAAAGAGTTAAGCAGTATGAAGGAAAACTTGATGGTACTTTGAATTCTTTGGCTGAGCAGATAAAAGCTTTTTTTGCAATTGAAGGCATGAAGTAGCGAAGGACACCAATGGTTTCCTACCGTCCTACCTTCCCTTATCAAGGGAAACGACGAAGGAACTAAAGTATCACCCTCCTTTTGATAATCAATATTTTTAGAATTAGGGTTTTTGTGGTTGCTGTGGTTGGTATAACCTTTTCATTAGAGCAAGGCTTTCGGCATATTCAGGAGTTCCTTTTTTATAACTTCTACTGATTCCTGTTTCTGGAGCTGGAATGGTGAATGCACCGTCTAAAGTTCCAACTTTTTTTACAGGGATACAAGCTCTTTCTACAGCATATATTGTTCCATCTTTATTATGTCTTAGATAGGTAAATGCGTGATATTTTTCTCCTCCTGGGCCATCTACTGTTCCATGGTAAGCAGCAGGAATTTCTGTTCTTCCACTGGAAAAAGCTCCGGTTATTGTGCATTTTATTGGAACTTTTGGTTCTTCAGTGGGTGCGTCTGTTGTTGGTTTTCTTGAGAACATTTTATCTAAAGAAAGTGGTTCTTTATAAAGAATATTGTTTTCTAAAAGTATATTTAGCTTTGTGCAAATAGTTTTTATCATAATAAAAGAGTGAAAATTGGGACATAATCTTTATATATAACCCTGCCATCTTTTCTTGATGACTATTAAAAAGGGAGTTTTTTTTGGGATGTCTTTTGTGTTTTTGCTATTTATATCTCTTTTTAGTGTTTCTGCCATAGATGTTGTTGGGAGTTTTGATTCTGTTAATAAGATCATTTTAAATGATCATACTAGGCCCGCAGTGTTTAATTTGAAGATCACTAATTTTGGCCCAGAGGGAGATTTTGAAATCTATATCTTTGAGAAGTTTAATTTGAACATAAGCGCAATTCATCTTAAAACTGGTGAAACTAAAACCTATGTTCTACAGATGTATCCGCTAAATCCATTGAATGGGAATTCAGGTTATCTTTCAGTTCCAATTTATATACGTGACAAAAACAATCCCATGGATGAAGAAAAATTGGTTGATGTTGTTGTTAAACTTGTTAATTTTAAGAGTACTTTTAAGATTAATTTTGATAGTGTTAATCTTGATTCTACTTCTGAGGGAGTTACTATCTATAATTTAGATGATTTGTCCTACAGTGAAATTCAATTTGTATTTTCTTCGGCTTTTTTTGATGAAACTAAACAGTCTTTTGATCTAAAACCCTATGATAAAAGAGAGTTTGAAATACCTATTAATAAAGAAAAGTTAAAGTCTATTGTTGCGGGAAATTATACGGTTGATGTTGCTTTTAGTTTTGAAGGAAAGAATGAGAAAGTAGGGATTCCTGTTCAGATTTTTGAAAAATCAGAAATAAGTGAAAATCAAAAGTCTTCGGGTATAATTGTTAGAAGAGATGTTTTTGAAAAGACAAATGAAGGAAATGTTGTTACAGTAACTAAAATTGAAGTTAGAAAGAACATTATTTCTAGACTTTTTGCTAGTTTTTCAACAGACCCGGATAAGGTGGAGAGAAAGAATTTTTTTGTTTATTATACTTGGCAAAGGGTGCTTAATCCGACAGAAAAGTTAAGTGTGGCTGTTACAACTAACTGGGCTTTTCCATTTATAATTGCAGTTTTAATTATAGTAATTGGGTTTTTAGTTAATCTCTTTTTAAGACAGGATTTGATGATTCATAAGAAAGTTAGTTATGTTAAAACTAAAACAAATGATTTTGCTTTGAAGGTTATAATAACTGTTAAGTCTAGAAAGTTTATGAGTAATGTTAAAATCTATGATAGGCTTCCGGGAATTGCTAAACTTTATGAACATTTTGGTGTTCCACCTGAACAAAAAGATGCAAGTGGAAGGCTGCAGTGGAGTATTGATAGACTTGCTCCGGGTGAAGAAAGAATATTTAGTTATATACTTTATTCAAAGATAAATGTTGTTGGAAAGTTTGAATTGCCTCCGGTTTTAGCAGTTTATGAAAGCAATGGAAAGATGGGAAATGCAAAGTCAAATAGAGTTTTGTTTATTAATGAACCAAAAAGAGATGCTGATTTCAAGGAAGAGTAGGTAGCTACGAATCAGTTCTTTCTTTTGTAATAATCTTTATAAATGGAAATATTGTAGGGTTTTTATGAAAAAACCTCTTTGTGATGTAAACTGTTGGCATTATGGTTCATTTGGTAGAGTAGATGGTTGTGAGAGAAATACTGATGATTATGGTGGTTGGCCAGAACCCATAGAACCTGGTCAAAAATGTCTTTATCCAGATGACAAAAGAATTTGTCAACCAGTTATTATATCTTTGTTAGGATTATGTGCTATGTTGGATGGAGTAGTAATTGAAGGAGGAGTTAATGACAATACTCACCTTGCTCAAATGTTAGTTGGTGCTGAAAGTGAAAGAT
This sequence comes from Candidatus Pacearchaeota archaeon, assembly GCA_041659945.1. Taxonomy (GTDB): domain Archaea; phylum Nanobdellota; class Nanobdellia; order Pacearchaeales; family GW2011-AR1; genus JACPLR01. The sequence continues at coordinate 353,696 of JBAZXH010000001.1, forward strand.
AGTAGAATTTAGTTTTTTTAAATAATTAATAATCCTTTTTTGCTATTTTATTTTGATGGATATCTTTAAAAATAAGAGCTTTCTTGGATATATATCCCTCCATAGCTTAGTGGTTAAAGCGCCTGGCTGTAGGTTTTACCTAGGGCAGACATTCACTTATGTGATAGGATGAAGTCCGATCAGAATAAATTCGTTAGGATTTAGCAGAACCCGGGAGATCCCCAGTTCAACTCTGGGTGGGGGGATACGGGATAAAACTGAAAAGTATGGGAATGTTTATATAGGACATTTCTATGTTTTTCCATGACTGAAGAAAGACTGGACATACATCATAGTAAAAGGATTTTTGAATATTACCAAAACAAAGTTGAAGAAAGTTCCATGTCAGAAAAGCAAAAGGCTGGTATAGTAAAATTTGTTCGAGAAGCACAGCTTGGCAAGAATTCCAAGAAGAAAGTTGGGATAAGAAGATTGGCTTCAAATCTTGGTTCTTTTTTAAGATTACATCAATACTTTAAAAAAGATTTTAATATGCTTACAGAGGCAGACATTGAAAGATTTGCACAGGATCTAGATAATGACAGGATTAAACAGCAAAGCGGAAAGCCATATAAGAAAAGTTCCAAAGATGAGTTGATAAGAAACTTAAAAAGATATTTGAAAACAATCTGGAGTACTGAAGATTACAATAAAAAAGCAAGATGGTTAAAAGAGTATGATGAAGTTCCGGAGATACCAGCGATTCCTTACAAGGATTGGAGTAAGTTTGTTAAGGGTTTTAAATTTCTAAGAGATGAAGCTCTTACTATGTTTTTGTTGGATAGTGGTTGTAGAATAGAAGAAGCACTTAATATTAAGATAAAAGACATTCAAAAGATCAAGAAAGAAAAGTCTGAAGATGAATTCTATATGATTACAATTGACGGCACAAAAACTAAACTTGCCAAAAGAAGAATAGGAATTCCAATAGCTACACCAATGATATCTGAGTGGCTTAAGGAACATCCGGCAATTTTAGACAAAGAGGCTTATCTTTTTCCATGCACTTATGATGGCTATAGAAAATTACTAAGAGAAACTTCAAAGAAAGTTTTGGGCTATGCTGCAACACCCCATCAGCTCAGACACTCCTCATGTAGTCATTATGCCAAAATAATGAAAGCATATCCTTTTGCTGTAAGATATGGCTGGAGCTTTAGAAGTGATATGATAGCGAGATATATTGACAGAACAGAGTTGGAGAATGATGCAGAGCAGCTTGATAATGTAATCAAGAATAGCAAGGTTGCTGAATTGGAAGAGCAAATGAAAAGTATGCAAGTCAAACACGATGAGGCGATGAAAGAGTTAGATGCTGTATTAAAAAATCTGGCATTAATGAAAGATAAAAATATGGTTGAGTTACCTGAAGAGTATCGGGGCAAACAGCTATATGTTAAAAAAATCACTCGGGTAGTTCGTAAGGAGTAAATGGTTATCTACTTTTAAGCATCTTTAGTTAAATGTCCTCTTATTACCTTTTTATATTCTTCTGGTAAATAATACCCCATTAAAGTACTGCATGGTAACATTATTTTATCTTTGGGTAGAGAATCTCTTTCTTCCTTATGTTCATCTGAAACTAAGTAATCAGCTAATTCTAGAAAAGAGGTTACTTTTTGATTATGTCCGTTATTTGGTTCAACATAAGTAATTGTGACTTCAGGAACAACATTTAAATGGCTTGGATGTAAGTTTACTCTAAAATTACCATCAAATTGAGAGCTATATTTTACCCTGTATAAATCTCCGCGATGTACAAATGCAAAAACACGAAAAGGATTGCCTCTGCTTTTAAACTCATTACCTCTCCCAAAATTGGTATCGAGTATTTCTTCATCTCTGACATATAAACAATTCATTAAAGGGACATTTACTTCTCTATGATCTGAAAGCAAATTTTGTGCACAACTATGAAAATGCTGACTAGAGTTAATCTCTTCTGCTAAAATGTTATAAGTTGCTCCGGGTATAAAAGTTCCAATATAAGGTTGTTTAACTTTTGTTTCTTCAGAACTTTTATCAACAAATTGGTTTATTGTCATTTTTTTCTTGATAATTTTTGTGCAAGTAAAATTGATTGTTTTGCATATTCTTTTAAAAATTCCCCAAATTCATTTCTTTTAATTATTTCTTGATAAGGAATTCTAAGGCTATCCAATAATTTGGTTAGATTTATTCCTGCATGAATTATGTTATTGTTTATACCAGAAATTGAAGGATATCCTTTGTAATTGACTTCAATATGGAAAGGATAATCACTTCTAACTAGACTTTTAGTCCTAAAATCCACTAATCTTCCTATACCTCCGACAATTAACCTATCTCTATCTCCATTTTCAAGTTGAGATAGTTTAACTGCAACAATACGAAAAACTGGATATTCATGATTTTGATTAGATCCATCAAAAACTGCTGAAGTTTCGTCTTTTGTAAGGTGATAAGTATTTCTTATACTCTCAGAATCTTCTTTTCCTTCTTTTAAAATAGCTTCTAAAGATTGAAGGGCATCAAAATTTTGTTTTGATTCTTTGTTTTCTTTTGCCATAAAACTCCTGTCTTATCGCAGTATTTAAGCATTATCTCCCCCTTTATACGTTATAATAGAAAGAGTTTTAAACTCTAAATATATTAAAAAGAACATGATAAATCAAACACTAAAAGCAATAGGCTTAACTGATGGAGAAATTAAAGTTTATCTAGCCTTACTTGAATTAGGATCATCTACAACCTGGAATATAACTAAAAAATCTAAAATTTCCGGATCAAAGGTCTATGAAGTTCTTGATAGATTAATCTCTAAAGGCCTTGTTAACTCTATGATTAAAAATAATGTTAAATATTTTGAATCTGCAAGTCCTGAAAGGATATTGGAATATTTAGAAGAAAAGAAACAAGAAATAGATATTGAGAAAAAAGATATAATTAAGATAATTCCTGAACTTATTTTAAAACAAAAACAAGCTCCAAAATCTGAAGTTAAAATTTATACTGGCTGGGAAGGATTAAAAACAGTTGAGGAAGATATCCTTAATAGTTTGAAAAAAGGAGAAGAATGGCTTTCAATGGGACTAACAGAACAGCCAGAATCATGGGAAATTTATTTTAATAAAAAACATGAAGAAAGAGCAAGGAAAGGTATTGTTCATAAACACCTATTAAATGAAAAGTATAAATCTCTTTATCAAAAGAGAAAACATTTATCATATACTGAATTTAGATTCTTACCTAAAGAAATGGAGATGCCAACCAGCATAGAAATATATGCTAATAAGGTTTTAATTTTTATTTTAGAGCCAACAAATCCTTTAGCTATTTTAATTGAGAGTAAACCTGTTTTTGAATCTTTTAGAAAATATTTTGATGTTTTATGGAAACAGACTAAGAAATAGATTATTAATGGGCAACTGGCTTTTAAAGATTGGTTTTATATATGAGGAGAATATCGTAATTGTTTTAAAAAGTTAAAACACCTTTTCTTTTGACTATCATTAAGATACTCCCAAAGTGTTAACTCTTGGAATTTTAACCACCAAGCCCTTTTCCAATTAGGGTTTTGAGATGGAGCTAAAGAAGGATTCTGAGTTGCATTGATATTAGGGTTCTGTGTAAAGTTTATATCTGGATTTTGAGATGGGTGTAACTCTGGATTTTGAGTAGGATTTGATTCAGGATCAAAATTTTCTTCTATCATCAAACTAACTGCATAATTAATCAATTTTTGCATAAATTTGTATAGATGGTAAGTTTATAATCATTATTGGGGTAGATTGTGTAGATAAAATGGAATTTAATTTAGGCATTAGCATTATTTTTGATCATAAAATATTTCCAAATTAAAATGATTCCAATCCAAGTCTCAATACATGAAAAAAGGTAAAATATTGTCTTATCTAATTCGGGAGTCCACCCAAAATTTTTAATAAAAGTTAGTCCTGCTAGTCCTCCACTTAATGATGAAGACATATAACCAATCATAAATATTGCAAGAACTAAATAAACTCTACCAAAAACTGTTTTTGGATTTTTAGAAATTATATAAAAAGATGGAATAATTATAATCATATTGTAGAAAATAAAGAAAAGAATATACCAAATGAATATAATCCAAGGTCCATCTATAGTCATTTTAGATCCTACAAAGATTATCCAAGCAGATATTAATGCAAATGCTGGAAATAGATACTTTCTTAAGCAATCAGCAATGTCTAGAAAATAATCTAACTTTATTTTGCTTCTAGGGAGATTAATTAGGAATATAGAGGTTATTGCAACTAGAACAGGTATTGAATAGAATAAACTCTCTTTACGAAAAATGATTAAAGCTATCAAAATGGAGGTTATCCAAATTATTATTCTAGTCTTGGAATATTTTATCATATTCAATGTGTTCTTGATAGAACTTATTTAGGTTTTTGTCTTTTTATTTTTGAGGAAATTTTCCATTTAATGCATCAGACACTATTTGCTTTGCATCGGGTAAGAAATCTCTAGTCAGCATCCAATTAAGAAAGCCCGGTTCATTTTTTACCATATAAGATAAGGATTTTCCTCTGTGGGGACCAAAACCCACTATCGCATCATTACCTATCCAAACAAATTTGCCTTTAGTATCAATCCAAGTTGCAGATTTTCTTTCATTACAAAAATCATGTAGTTCAGTAATATTATGAGGTAATTCTTTATGCATTTCTAATTGAGATTTAAATACCTCTACAGTAGCTCTTACATCATGCTCAGCATTATGACTTTTTTCAATTTCTTTATTGCAATATTTTTTATATGCCTCTGATAAGCCCCTAGGATCAAATTTGTGATAAATTGTCTGAACATCTAGAATAGATCTGTTTTCTTTTGAAAATTCAACGCCTGCTCTTTTGAATTCAGCTTCAAGAACTTCTAAATCAAATCTCTTTATATTAAATCCTCCTAAATCACAACCATCTAAAAAGTTTTTAATTGTTAATGCATATTCTTTAAAAGTTGGTTTGTCTGCTACGTCACTATCTTTTATTCCATGAACAGCTATAGCTTCTGGAGGTATAGGAATCTGAGGATTAATTCTGGTAGTTATACTTTCCTCAGTATTATCTGGATTAATTTTTAATGCAGATAATTCCACAATTTTATCTGTAAATGTTTCTATACCGGTAGTTTCTAAATCAATAAATACAAGCGGTTTGTTTAATTGAAGATCCATTTTACTCTTCAAGTTCTCTTTTTAATTTTTTGAACTGCCTCCATTTTTCAAGATTTTTAATATCTTCTTCAAGTTCTTCCAAATCCTCTTTTTTAATCATTCGTACACCCGAAATATCTGATTTAAGTCTGAATATTAATTCTATATAACTTTCATGTAGATCTTTATCAGTAGGTTGCTTAAAGAATATTCTCCACTTATTAGTCTCAATTTCTTTATTCATTCTACTAGCCTCCTGTTACATCTTACTTTTGCAACTACTCTGCTATAAGATCTACCAACAGGTTGCAGAGTTACTGTTTTTCCTTGAATTTGTCTTTTTAATCTTGAGGTTGCTTCTCTTCCACCAAATTGATACCTTTCAGGAGCATTCTTTCCTGCTAATCGAATATAGTTACTACCATTTACTTTTCGGTATGTTTGAAATGTGTCTCCATCAAGCACTTTTTTTACTGTTCTTCTTATCGTCATTTTTGGTTTTTACCTCCATTTTAATTGATTTTAAGAGTATCTACACTATTTAAAGATTACTATCTATCTAAAATAAGGAGTATACTATGAGAAGATTTATAAACCTTCTTTGAGATGAGTATATATGAAAAAAGAGGAGGTGGTTTCTTATGATTACTAGAAAAAATGCAGAACAAATCCAAGAAGAAATCCTTTCTCACCTTAAAGAAGGACCTAGATCTATAAAAAAACTAAGTGAACTTACTGAATCAACTTGGGCGACAATTAATACTCACTTAGATAATTTAAAAAAAGAAAATAAAGTTAGAGAAATTCTTTCTGTTAATAATATGAGAGTTTTTATCAGGACAGATTACCCTGTTTTTTATGGGCTTCCATTAGACAAGGAAAAAAGAAATCTTAGTTTGTATATACTAGCAAAAATAATTGATTCTTGGAAAGAGAGTCATGATGGAGAGATACCAAATAAAACTACTGTTCAAAAAATTGCAGTTGAAATTGCAAAGAAAGAACCATCATTAAATCTTCCGGTAGTTAGGTTTCATTATGGAAAGGTGCTTCCAGTAAGTATTGAACCTCAAAACGCACGCCAAATGTTAATAGACTATAATGTCTCTGAACCAAAAAATTCAAGTGACATTTTAAAAAAAATTAATTATGAGATAAAAAATGGTGATCATACGAATATTGCATGGAAAGAAAAGAAAAAACAGTATGAAAAACATGAGGATATGAAGATCTATTTATTAAAAGAAAAGATAGAATATGCCTCATATAATAAAGATAATTTTAACAAAATAGATACAGAAAAAATAATTTATGATTTCTTTTTAGAAATACCCTCTACTCAAAGATATTCATATTACTTGCAAAAATATCATGACTTTATTAGTGCATTTAAACTAATAGTTAGCTCTAATGAATTTGAGAAAGAGAAAAAACAGTATCTTCAGGAAATAATTGAAGTGTTTAACTCTATTTGGCAATCATTGACAACACAATTCTTTTTTGAAGATTTTGGATCTCAGACTGATAAAGAATTGGAAGAGATTCAGGAAAATATAGAAAAAAATACCCTGGAAATTGATAGTTTTCAAATAGATGATAAAATAACCAATTTATTAAGTTATAAAAATTATTTAACTATTAAAAAGAAAGAATTAACTGAAAATGAAAAAAAGATTATGAGTATTTTATTAGAAGGAGTAAATGAAGAATGAGGTGGTTTTTAGACATGTGCATTATTCTTGGTTATATTAACGAAGGAGATAATCAAACGATTATAACTAAAACTATTTCTTTTGTGAATAAAAAAAAGGAAGATAAATTTGTTCTTTGCTATTATATAAAAGAATATAATCTTCCAAGATGGCTTAATAGGAAAAGAATTATTTTTAGGGAGATCTTAAGGCAAATAAAAGATAGTTCCTACAAACCTTATTCTGACAAAGAATGTGAACAGTTATTAGAAAGAGATCAAAATCAAATATTAAAGCTTGTAGCTCTTACAAATACTTTTCAGGATAAAACTGAAATAATTACAAGTTTTGAAAATGTTTATCAAGAGATAGAAAGAAGAATTAGCGAATTTATTGAGAGAAATATAGATGAATTGGTTATTCCAATAGATGAAATTGATCTTAAATTAAAGAGTTGCCTTTTTACTTGGCTAACTCCTAATGACTCTGACTCAAAAACAATTGCCTCTGCAATTCAAGAACATAATAAAAAAGAAATTGTAATCATTACTGCAGACAAAAAAGATTGGACGACAGAACTTTTAGAAGAGGTTCATAAAGATTTTAGTTTAAAAAAAATTTATGAAAAGCTTCCAGAAATAAAATATATTCAAAATTATTAACTAAAAATCTTTTCTTAGTTCTTTCTAACATAATGCCTAAAGCTCTTATCTTCAGGATTGACACATTTGACAAAACCAGCTTTTTCTAGATCTAAAAGGACTCTGCTTATAGCACTCCTATGTTTTACCAACTCTTTGGCCAATTCGGTAGCAGTTTTAGCCTTGTCTAATCTTGTCCAAACTTGTTTTCTTAATTGACTCTTTTTTAAGAAAATCTCCAGCTTCAATCCTCTTTCCATATAACAGAGGCGTAACAATTATTAAAAAGAAGGAGTGACAGTGGCGTAACATATTTAAAAGGTATAATCCATCCAAATAACATGAAAAAAAGAGGCAGCATAATAACTGTAGTTTCATTAAAAACGTATTTGATAATTGGAGCTATTTGTGTTTTAATTGTTTTGGGCATTTGGTTTTTCATTCTGAAATCTAATGGAATGGTTAAACTTCCTTCTTCTTGTCCACAGGGAATAATTCCAGATAGGATACCAGAAAGTATTCTTAACAGTTATATGCCTGGAGAAGCACCTACTTTTAATTGGTCTGATGGTGAAAAAATTTCATTCCCCTATGTTGGAGGAAGTGCTGCGTTTTCATGCTTTAAGGGTTCAAAAGAGGGTGAAAATGCTAATTATTTTTATTGCAAGGGTTGGGAATATAATAAACGGGCACCTGTAAGTGAAACTGGTATAATTGGAAAAGAAATTAATCTAAAAATAGATGTAGTTTTAGATTCAAAAAATAAAACTGAAGAGGGATATAAGGTTGTGAGTTATAAGTGTAGTGGTTAGATAATTTTGGGGTTGGAATTTTAATTTTCAATTAAAGGGAAAATAATCCATCTTATATTCATTTATCATTATCAGTGTTTCATAACTTTTTATTATTGAATTAAATTTATTCTTAAAATCTTTAAAAATACTGTGAAATTCTTGATTATCTTTAGCGTCAATTTGTATTTCAATATTCCAAGGACCAATTCCCCTAGTTATTATATCAACAATATTTGATTGTGAATTACAGTAGTTAATAATTTCTTTCTCAGTTTCTTCATTTATATCTTGAGTTGTTATAAGCAATTTATATAATTGATAACCTAGTTTAGGATAATTAATTGAAATTCTGAAACCCTGGATTATTCCATTTTCCTTAAGTTTCTTTATTCTATACCTGACTATGTCGACAGTTGAATTGATTTTACTAGCAAGATCAACTATTTGGATACGGGCATTTGTTGAAATTTGTTTTAATATTGTTTTGTCAGTTTCATCAATTTTTATTATTCTAGGTATCCCGCCGAATTCTTCTATTTTTTGTTCAATTTTCTTTGATTCTAGCAAATAATCTTTTTTGAAATGCGGGGCATAAATAACAATAAAAATATCATAACTTTGGATGTATGTACGGAATTTATTTATTGAATCATTTAATATTTTATAAAATTCATCTATGCTTCCTGCAAGAATTCCTACCATCAAATCATATCTTCCGTCTAAGGTATTAACCCATAAGCTAGGAACTTTAGTTGTGAAATAATTAATAATCTCTTTCTCTTGTTTTTCAGTTGTGTTTTGTAGTTTGAAATAAACTTTAAAATAAGAATATTCTAGATTCTTGACATTAATAGTTGTGTAAAATTGAGTTATAATACCTCTTTTTACCAAATTTTTAAGTCTGTAGTTAACAGCATTTTTTGATAATCTTAATTTTTTGGCTAATTCATTTAAACTATACCTTGAATTAATATCTAAATGATACAGTAATTTTTTGTCATATAAGTCTAGCTTCATATTGTTACATAATTGGATATTACTTATAAATATTACTATTTTATCCCAAAATAAATTAATAATTGTTATAAACTGGTTTTTATTACTATTATTAAGAAGTAAACTAGAGAAAATAAAATGAATCCGCATAAAGCCTTAGGTTTAGAGAATCAAATGACAGACATTAAAGTAGGAGATAGAATCTGTCTACGAGATGCAAATCTTTTAGAAGTTTCCGGATATGTCCTCTGGCTTACTCCAAAAAAAGTGAGATTATCCATGGAAAGTCCAGATTCTAAAAATAGAGGTCTTCAAGCAAGATTATCAAACTATAGGAATGGAATAATAAATGGAGATAGAACTTACAATTTGTCTAAATTTGATTCTTTCTATAAATTGGTGAGGGGGTAAGATGGCAACAAAGATAAGAATAACGTGTCCAACAAATTGGAATCCAACAACAATAGGTAAACCTACTTCATATTCATTAGTGGGGTTTTGTTCTGACGAACCAAAAGAAATACTTAAAAGAACATTTGGAGAATCCTTTGTTTGGGGTTATAGAGATATTGGAATCTGTGAAGGTTCAATTATAGATGCAAGTTGGAATTGTAAAAAACCAGGTAAACCCTTTTCTACACTTGAAATAGCTATGGAAAATTTACCAAGAGGCATTAAAGTAGACCTGAATTATGATGATCTTATTAATGAACTGTGGAAACATAAAAAATTTCCTGCTGATTGTTTTAAAATTGATCATTCATTAGATTATTACTTGGGTCCTTGTTCAAAAATTACATATGAACCAGCTTCAGAAGATAATTTAAGAAGATGTGCAGTTTATCATCTCGCTTATAGACAGTATAGCTCATTAAAAACAGATTATTTTCATTTTCGTAAAAAGTTTAATTTTGAGGATCTTAAAGATCAAATAGCAGTTAATACAACTAACCATATTTTGTCTTCAGAAGCAGAAGCAGAAATTTGCAAAGTAATTTTTAGAACAAGTTCATTAAAACCTGATGAATTGACAGATTATATTAAAAGAGAAGTTTTAAGTGTAAGAAAGGCCTTTGGCCTTTAATATACAAGCTTATTCTTTAGCAGTCTTCCAGAGTTGATTAAAATAATTTAAGAATGATTTGGTCATCTTTTCAGATTCTATCAATAAAGAAATATGATCATTTTCAGAAGGAATCAAAACCCAAATTTTCTTTTCATAAATCATTATTGATATTGGAATGTTAAACTGATCAGGCAGGTATTTAATTTGAGTCATTGGTTGGTCTATTGCCTCTGAATTTCTCATTTGTTCTTTTGCAAGAATTATCCTTTTTATCTTTAAATTAATTCTTTTTCTTTGCCAACTCTCAAAATAATCAGGTAAAATCTTTTGGGTTATTGCCGAGTAACCCAGATAATAAATTTCTTTTTTTACATTAAGCATATCATTTAACAAAGTTTTTAGGCCCTCTTTTCCTTTATAAATTTCAGCTTTAAGTTCTTCTTGTTTAGATTGTTTTAAGCTTAAAAGAATTGGAATTAATTCCTGAATTTGAGTTTCTTGATTTTTAATTTTTTCTTCTTTTTCTTTAAGATAAGATAGTAACTTCTCTGGTTTTGATGCAAGAAAATGTTTCCTATTTGCCTTGATTATATATGAAACAAGACCTTTTTCAATTAATGACTCAAGAATATCATAGGTATTAGTCCTATAAATTCCTACTTTCTCAGCAATTTCTGAGGCCATAGCAGACTCTACTTTTGACAACTCAACAAAGACTTTAATTTCTGCATCTGTCAGTCCTATTTCCTTAAGTACATTAGTATTCATAGAAAACGAACATTTTCTGAGGTTATAAATCTTGTTATTGTAGTATTATAAGTATACAACAAAAACTTAAATATGGAGATTATTGATTCTTTTGTCAAAATATGATAGGATAACTGGAGAAACATAAAATGGAAATGTATGATTACCTAGACAGAAAGACAAAAAGAGTTAGGTGGATTAGTGCTACAGTTACAAGACACGATAAATCAGATGTAGACGAATTAACTCATGATGATATTAAAAACTATGATGAAGTGGATTTTGCTAGCGAATTAGCAATTAAATGCCCAGTAGTCTCCAATAAGGGACTTGAATATTTATATCGTAAACTTTTTTTTGATTTGGGTGACATTCCAAGCGAACATTGTAAAGAAAGTCAATTTGATATAGGTTTTCACGAGTCAGGTGGTAAAATAACCTTAAGAGCTCGCAGAAGGGTGAAAGTAGAATATAGAGCAGGAGAAGGAGTTCCAACTGATCTTGGAAATATAGTCTGTTTTAAACCTCATTATGAAATAACAGATAGAGAGATAGTTCTAGAAGGTGAGAGAAAATGAAATGGCATATAAGCAGAATTACAACTTCCAATGTAGAATATTTAGTAAGGTATGAAAATACTTCTAATTGTCATAATGCTATATGGTGTGAACCAACACTACATAACAAAGAGCATCATACTTGTGAGTTTGATCATTTAAGTGATGCAAAAGCTCAAAGAGATGAAATTAAATCGTTTGAAAGAGAAATTTATGGTGGCACTTCTCATGAATTAAACAAGGCTTCTTATCAAGTTAGGCCTACAATATTTTGAGGTAAAAGAAAATGAGACTGACATTTTCAACAAAACAAATGTATGACACAGACCAAATAGATAGTATGCTTTCTATGTATGAAACATTGCTTGTTGGGCGTAAATGTCTAAAAGAAGTAGATGATGGTCAAGTTTTAGGTGAAGATTATGAATTTAAAGCAGATATTTTAGCTTATGAAGCCTTTAATGTGTCTCAAAGAAATGGATTAATCAGTACTGCTTCTGGTGGAAGGTTAATCGAAGAAGTTAGAGGACTAATAAGAAAGCTTTATCCAAAAATTGCAAGTAATGCTCAAAAAATGCAATTTTGGAATCCAGATTAATTTTGAATAATAAAATGAAAACAAATAGAGAACTTATTGCTGTTGGGAAACAAGAATTTAAACAAAAAAAGAGTGAGAAAGGGATTTATTTTCCTGATGGAGATTTTGAATTATCTTATCTTGATGCTTTTACTGAATCTTTAGATGAAAGATATCCAGTCTATGCTACAATAAAGGGAGGGTGCATTCTTCAAAATTTACTTGTTGCTTTACCGGATTTCCTTTTTGAGAATATGTATACTGAAACTGATCTTGGTTGGATTCCCAAAAGAAGAACTGTTACTTTTGATGGACTTAACATTGGAAAACAGCCAATAAGCTGGTCATTAGCAAGGTATTTTTACATACCTAATATGAGGCACCATAAGAGACTGAGGACAGTTGAACAATTATCTTTACCTCAACATGATAAAGAATTAGAAACCGTTCAACTATGGTTAACATATAGACCCTTTCCTATAAGAACAATTAAGAGGGAAGTAATAACTCATAAAAGGATGGAGTAATTACCGTTAAAGGATCATTTTTTAATATAATCTAAAGTTTAGAGAGTTAAATAGCCATTTTATTCAGTGCACGTCTTTTCGGCAAGTACAAGTAATATATATACTACCTCTAAATAGAACTTATGGGAAAAAATCCGGTAGAGTGTAATTAATTGTTAAAATTCTCAATTAAATAGACGACCCGTATGGTTTAATTAATTGCCCTGGTTAATCTTACTATTTATTACCTGTACTCAAGGCTCTGCTAGTTTGTCCATGAATATATACTGTTCGATATAATGCCTTGACTCTATCTATATTAACTTTAAATGGTATTCCTACTTTCCATGCATGCTCTTGTGCATGTTCTAAATCTTGTTCAATCTCTGGCCAACGACCGCCTTTTAATGCTTTAACAAAAGCACTTTGAAAATATTCCTCTATTATTACATAATCTCCATCAGTATTACTTTTCTTATAACTTTCTTTTGCTTTTTCTTCAATTTCTCTAAAATTAAACCTTCTACTTGAATCATAAAGGTCTCTTTTTATTTGAATTTCTTCAGCATATCTTCTTGCTCTATCTAAGCTATCTTTAATATCTTTCCAAGAAAATCCTCTATTAATCTCATCAAACATATAGTAGCATAACATCCTCATATTCCCAGGACCTTTTTCTTTTATTGCATCATGCCAAAGACCCTTTAATCTATCCATAAGATTTTTGGATATTGGTCCATTTAGCCCTTCGGACTTACTTGCTATATCTAATCTATTCTGAAGAAAGTAAGATCCAGGACTACCAAAAAGAGTAGGTCCTTCCCAAGAATCTCCTCGCCATGCATCATAAAAAGCGCCTTGCAGAAAACCTCTAGCTAAACCTATATGCCCCTCATCTTCAACTATCTTACGACCCTCTTCAAGTTGAGCATCTAATGTTTTTTTTGTATTTCTAGATTTTCTAGGCTTTTGTTCGTCTTTCATTTTGTGACCTTTTAGTTATAATTATCGTGTATATTAATGATATATAAAGGCTTTTAATTATAAGCATACTAAAAACGTAAGGTTTATATATTAAATACGGTTTAGTTCCGTTATGAATACAAGAATAGACTTAAAGGATAGAAAGATACTATTTGAATTAAATATAAATTCTCGCCAGTCTAATGAGAAAATTGCTAGGAAAGTGGGTTTATCAAAACAAGCAGTGGCGGTAAGAATTAAGAAATTACAGGATGAAGAAATAATTGATTATTTTTTTGTGAAATTAAATCCAACTATTCTTGGATTTATGCATATTAAAATATACTTGAAACTCTATAATCTAACACCCAATAAAGAAAAGGAGTTAATTAACGACTTAAATCAACAAAAGGGAGTATTTTGGTTATGTTCATTAAGAGGCAAATATGATTTAGTAGTCTCTGTTTACGCAAAAAGTATATCTGATTTTAGTAAACATTATGATAAATTGTTTGATAAATGGAGGGAGTATATATTAGAAAGAAATGTCTTTTTACTCGAAGAAGCTTATACTTATTCAAAAGCTTATTTATTGCCAAAAAAAGAGCCAGAAGAGTTTGTATATAGCAGTGGAAAAGAAGAAAAAATCTCTCTTGATACATTAGATCAAAAATTACTTTCAATTCTTAATAAAAATGCTAGACACCCTTTAATTGATATTGCAATAAAATTAGATGTTAGTCCAGATACTGTTAGTTACCGCATTAAAAATCTTCAAAAAAAAGGAGTTATTGTGGGTTTTGACACAAAAATTAATTTTGCTAATATTAATGAAAATTTCTATATTGTTTCAATAAAACTACAGCGCATGGATAAAAAAAAGTATGATGAGTTAAAAGGATTTTTAAAGAATAATAAGAATGTTATTACTTTTATTAAAATTATTAGTGATTTTGATATTGAATTAGAAGTTGAAGTTTTAGAGAGAAAGGACTTTGATGATTTACTTACATCATTAAGAGAAAGATTTCCTTTAGAAGTCAAAGATTATGAAATACTTGAAGTTACAAAGGAACATAGGATCACTTACTTTCCATTTTAAAGCCAAAAGAGAGTATTATAACAATTTTTAAAAAGAGGTGAGATGTAGATAATGTATGTCATATGCATCTGATGTAGACTTAGACCAGCAAAGAGAAGAAGCTGAGGAGTTCTTTAGAGAGTGGCAAGAGGCAAATGCTTCTAGAGAGTCTTCTAGGCTAACTGTTATTGATGAGTCTGGTTTGGAATGTAATGCAAGCGATTATCCTGAGGGGCATATTGTTGGATGTAGATCAGGAGGAGTTCAGTTTCATTATCGTGCTTCAGTTCTTGATGGTAGAAAATACTGGGCATTAAGCAGTACTTTAAAACCTGAAGAGCCTAGAGGATTAAATTAGTCCCAAAGCCATTAAGTTTTATCTCGCATTAGGGTGGGGGGATGGATTTTCATTAATTTTTAGTAATAACAATTACAAAGGTTTAAAAGGAGAAGGATTATACCAAAATTATGACAGATAAATTAGTTTATGATGTACATGATTCAAAGGGAAGAAATATTTCAGCTTATGTAGAAGCACCATTTGATACTGGAAAGTCTGTTTTAGAAGTTGTAGGACATGAGGTAATTGATCTTCCTGAAAATGCAAGGCTTAGAATTCAAGAAGGAGAGTATAAAGAAGATAAAGATATATTAGGGTATGGAAATTGGACAAGAGAAGGATTTATTTATTCTCCTAAACAAAATTTTGTTTTTTTTACAAAATGCTCACCAGTAATTGAGAATTCTACTGAAGCAACACAAGCTCATAAAGAAGTAAAGGAGTTTTATCCAACAGCAGAACAAATTGAAAGAGCAATTGACCCTTCAGTTTGTTTTAAAGTGCCTTATGGTCAAAAGCCGATTCCAACAAATAGATTTGGAGAAGATCCTCTAACAGTATTTGCATTTGAGGATTGGGCAGAGTCTTATGGTGAATTTTTAGCTAATTTAAAGTCACCAACAATACCTTGGATGCCAGTTAGACTAGTTGTCAGGGCTTATGCTTCTGAACAACTAGGAGTATTTGCAAGACAAAATTGGCTTTATGGACTTGGAGGTAATGGTATGTCTTGTCTTGATAGTTACTATAAAGGTCTTGACAGTTGTGATCGGGTTCGAGGGAAGTTGAGAGTTGATAAACATTAAAAATTGTTTCAAAACCATTAAGTTTTATCTCGCATTAGGGTGGGGGGATATTCATTTAATTATTCATAGACATTCTTTCTATGGCCTAACTTAAGAACTAAAATAATTAATTCTTCATGTTTAATCTGATAAATTGCTCTATAATCTCCAAATCTTAAACTCCAAAGTCCCGCAAGATTTGTGGTTAATGGTTTTCCTAGTTCAGGATTTTTTTCTAATTCATTAAATTTTTTTACTATTCTTTCCTGTTCAACTCTTTCTAATTTTCTAAAAAAATTCTCTGGATTTTTTTCAAGTATTATTTTATGCATAGGACTAAGCTTCTAATTTGAGCTCTTTTTTAAGTTTAGAGAATTCTATGCCTCTACCTTGTTCATATTCTTCTAAAGCTTCAGCAATATCCCTCATAGTTTCAGGATCAGATAAAATTTCAATAGTTTCTATTAAACTGTCTCTATTAACATTTTGAGGAGAACAAGTGCTTAACATTCTTATTATTAAATCATTATAAGACTCTCTATAATGAACTTTTAATTTGTCAAGTTTATCTTTTACTTTTTCGTCAATTTGTATTGTTGTAACCATAGTGTTCTATAACTATCTATAGTTTATAAATGTTTTGTTCTAATTCTGTTCCAAAAGACATTAGTTTTTCTCACTTTAAGGTAGGAGATGTTTTTTTATTACAATAATTCTTATAAATATCAAATTCAGTCTCTTTTGATGAATAGAGAAGACGTAATGACTGTTAGTCCTGAAGAAGCAATAGCAATTATTCGAGGAGATGATTTAATGACAACTTTACTTCGTGTTTCTGATGTTGGGCACCGTACACTTTGTACTGTAGAATCAGCGAAGGGTGACTTTTTAGGCGTTTTTGGAGGAGAGGTTTATCGAGATAGGCATGTAGAAGTAGTACATTATTCCGATCATGGGATGGACTCTGATGAAGGTTATTGGGTTTATGATAAAGATAGAGATTTGGTTGTTTTTCATGCTAAAGAATTAGATCTTGCTCCTAAAACGGTTTTTGATGAAACGAGAAAGAGACATGTATTCAGACC
Source organism: Candidatus Pacearchaeota archaeon (assembly GCA_041659945.1). Classification (GTDB taxonomy): domain Archaea; phylum Nanobdellota; class Nanobdellia; order Pacearchaeales; family GW2011-AR1; genus JACPLR01. Next base: position 370,743 of record JBAZXH010000001.1, read on the forward strand.
AACAATAATACCTCAACCGGCTAAAAATAGATTTACTTGGGAATCTGGAATTGATAGTGAACATACTAATACTTTTATTGGAGATCGGAGCAAACCTCTTTATTTTGATATGCCTGTAATATGGTATGAACTTTTAGCATTTCAACCTGGAGATTGGCAACAACATATTAAACTTATCGAGAGAGAAGTAGGATATGTGAAAGACGGTGAGGATTTTCTAGGACCAAGAGAGATTAACAAAAGGTTTGATGCTAATTGTTTTGTTCATGCATAAAAATAAAACAATTAGGTTGATTATTTCCTTATTTTTGCGTGCTTTTTATCGAATTTGGGTAGTTAATTTTCTATTCATAACGTTTTTATATTGATTAAGCCACTTTAAGATATGGGAATAAAGGACTTTTTTAAGAAGATATTTAGTGAAGATGTAGCGGAGAAAGTTGAGGAAAAACCTGTTGAAAAGAGAAAAATCTCTAGTTTAAAGGATTTTGAAAGCTTTCTTGATGAGACAAGCCAGGATTTGGAGAAAGAGAATAAAGCAATTTTAAAGACTGTCAGGGAAAAGGTTAAGATTTTTGTTTCAGAATCAAAAGAGGAAGTTAAACGACTTAGGGGTTTGGATTTGGAGAAAAGAAGAGAAGAGCAGAGATTAAAGAATATTGTTGTTGAAAATTTCAATGTTTATCTTGAACATCTTGAGAGGTTTTTGGATGAGCTAGATGATCTTGATTTAGAGATTTTAGATGATTACTTTGCAAAAATTGATGTAGTCTTCAGGAGGTTTGATTCTAATTCAGGAATGAATTTTGAGAAGGCCATAGTTTTATTTGGCCAAGACTTAAAAAACATCAAAAATAAAATAAGTACTTTTTTGTCTGATGCCAGTTTTATCAAAAAAGAGAATTCGGAGTTATTTGATAAAAATAAGGAGTTAAAAGAGTATGGAGAGTTAATTCTGGAAGTTAAATCTTTGATTGATTCTACTTCTAAAACAAACGAAGAAATTCAATATTTAAATAATAGTTTAGAAAGTTTAAGAAAGGAGATCAAAGAACGTGAAGAGGAGATTATTAAAATTGAAGCGTGTGATGATTGTAAAAAAGAACTTAAAGAAAAGGAAGATTTTGAAAATGAAAGGGAAGATATGAAAAAGAGCGCTTCTGAGTTAAAGAAAAAAGTTGGTTTTAAAGAGTTATTAAAGAAATTTCACGGACATGAAAAGAGTTACGAGTTAATTAAGGAATATTCTGATAAGTTTTTGGAGACTCTGGAAAAGGATGAAGACTTGGCTATTTTAGAAATATTAGGTGAGGAATATGGTTTTCTAAAAGAGGATTTTATTAATTTAAGAGAAAAACTAAGTAAAATTAACAAGGGTCTGGAACTGATAATTGAGAAAGAGATTGAAGAACTTAAAAAACAAATAAGCAGTCTTGAGGCTCAGATTAAAGATAAGGAGAAAGAAATTGTAATTGAAACTAAAAAAATAGAAAAATTTGATTCAAGAAAAAAAGAGATTTTTTCTCAGATTAAAAAGAGCAAATTGTTTAAGAATTTAGAATTTGACTTTAATCTACTTCTTTAAATGAACATCCATTTGTTGGAATGGTATTGAAACACCATTTCTTATTAAGGCTTCATATATTAGAGTATTTGCTAGATCTAGGAAATTGTCTGGGTCGTGAGTTGAGGTAAGAGTTATATAAAATCTAGCTTCAAAATCTAGAGAAGATTCATTCATTTTTAGGAATTTTACTGATGGAGGCGGACTTTTTAAACAACCTTTTATTGAATTTATTTCTCCAAGAACTATTTTTTTTACTCTTGCAATATCGCTTCCATAGGCTACATTAAATGGGATTTTTATTCTTATTTTTGGTTCGGGTAATGATTCATTAACAATTTTTGAATCAGCCAGCTTATTATTAGGTATAATTATTGTTTCATCATCAGAGGTTCTTACCTTTGTGCTTCTTAATCCAATTTTTATTATTTGTGCTTCAATCTTATCATCCATATATATTATGTCACCTTCATTTATTGTTTTATCAAATATTATGGAAATACCTGAAAAAATATTACTTAAAACTGGTTGAAGAGCTAGTGCTACAGCAATTCCAGCAATTCCTAATCCAGCTAATGTGGAAGTTACATTAAATCCCCAAAGATCAAGTATAAACACAATACCTAAAACTATAAGAGAGATTTGTAGTACTCCGTGAATTATGGAAATTAGATTATCATCTATTTTTGTATTTGTTTTCTGAGCTAACTTTCTCCACCAACTTAGTACAAATACATCTAGTATGAGAAATAATAGGTAACCGAGTACAATTACGAGAGCAGAATAAACTAATTTACCTGCAACACTTTCTAGCTTTGGAACAACATTTACTAGTTGATCAATAGATAGTCTTGCTATTAGCAAAAAAAACATTATTAATATTGGTGGAACAAATCTTTTTGCCTGAGATTTGTTAAAATCTGTTTTTGTTCTTTTATTAATTAGTCTTACTACTCTTGCAAAGAATGATGCTACTAAAGCTAAAACTAAAAGTAATACTGCTCCGATAACTATTGCTCTAACATACGGATTAAGAATATAGTTTTCTAAAAACATTTTCACCTCTTAATTTAGAGTACTTTTGTATTTTTAAAGGTTTATCTTAAAATTTAGAGGGAAAAATATCACTGCATCATAAGAAGATTTAAAAAGATTGTATATCTAACAAAATTAGGTAAAGTTTTTTGGAGAAAAGAGGTAAATGACTATAAAAGATCTTAATCAAGAGGAACTTCGCGAAGATCTCAAAGAAATTCAAGGGCCAGAAGAAGATGTGGATTTTGCAGTTGAACTTGAAGAGATGGACGAATTAGAGGAGTGATTTTATTTTTTTATTCATCCTAAATTTTCTTTTTCTTATTTTTCTTTTTAACTCTCTAGGTAGTATTAGTCCCTTGTGAATGCCGGGCACTATATTTGACACTAGTTGGAATAGTGAGTATATCCACAAAAGCTTTAAATATATGTCAATATGTCCTAGCATATACTTCGAGAATTTGAGGGTTGTGAAATGAAAAGGAAGATTATTAAGCAAGGGCATAATACACTAACAATAACCCTGCCTTCTGATTGGGTTAAAAAACTTAATTTAAACGCTGGAGATGAGGTTGATCTTTTTGAAAATGCGAATTCTTTGGTTATAAGCGGAAAGCAACATAATGGACATAAATCTACAACAATTGATATTACTGGATTAAGAGTACCTATGGTTTGGAGATTTTTTCAAGGGGCTTATAGAGAAGGTTATGATGAAATAAAGTTAATATATGATGCAAATAAGCAGGAGTGTGAAAATGCTTATGATTATTATGCTAATCAGTTTGCCTATACAAGAATGGGTGAAAGGCCAAGAAAGGTTGCTACTCTTGATATGGTTAGTGGTCTTGTTAGTAGATTTATTGGAATAGCTATTATTGATCATGGCCCAAATTACTGTATTATAAGAGAAATGGGAGAACTGTCAACAAAAGAATTTGATAACTCTTTGAGAAGAATCTTTTTGTTAATCTTAGAATTATTTGACGAGATTATTTCTATGATTAAGGATAATAAAATTAGTGATATTGGTGTTTGTAAAAGAATTCATACTATGGATGTAAATGTTGATAGGTTTGTTGATTACTGTTGTAGAATAAACAATAAGATTAATGACTCAACATTTCAAAAGAATAAACAGCTTATGTTTTCTACACTTTTCTTATTGGAGATTTTAAGTGATGAGTTTAAGTATATTGGTAGACATCTTGCAAACTCAAAGAAAAAGGTTGATGAGATTTTAGAGTTTGCAGAGTTAGTTAAAGAGCATTTTGAGATGTACTATGAGTTATTTTATAAATTTGATAAAGATAGAGCGATTAAATTTGGAGAACATGATTATGAGATTTATAATGATCATTTTGAATTAAAAGAATCAGTTAACAAGGATGTTAATAGTATTCGAAGACATTTAATGCAGGTAAGTAAGTTTACTTTTTGTCTAATGGAATTAAGAGTTGAAATGGAGTACTAGAGATTCTTGTTTAATAATTAAATGCTCCCGCCGGGGGCTAAAAATTGCTTCACAATTTTGGCAACTTTAATTCTAAAACTAATGAATCAAAGTATTCTAACCCTCCGGGTTCGAGAATTCCAAAGGAATTCATATTATCTTTGATATTATAAAATGCTCCCGCCGGGATTCGAACCCGGGTCTAAGCCGTTCTCCGTATTCTCAAAAACCTAAAAAAGAATTTTTTCAGGTGACAAAATTTCTTTTGCATATGAGAATTTATCTATTTTTTCAAATAAATTTCTCAGAGGGCAGTCGATTTGAGAACCGAGTGCCGGACTTTCAACAAGTCTGTGGCTCTGCTCGAGAGGGCCTAATGCTTGACCACTACACTACAGGAGCGTACCTATGGTTAGATCTTTGTGTATAAAAAACTTTTCTATAGAAGATTTATTCAGCTAAATAGACAAGGTCATTTGGTCTTACTTTTTCTGCCACTTTTATTCCCACTTCATCTCCAGCAGTTGCTTCTGGTACTTCTTCACGGTCGATTTGCATGCTTTCCACTTCTTGTGTGAAGTTAGTTGTTGCACCCTTTATTGTTATCATATCACCTACTCTGAGGGTATCATTTAATTTTACTGCAGCAACTTCAACTTTGGAGAAATAAGACATGACTTTGCCAACTTCTTTTTCTGCCATTATAATCCTATGTAACAGATATTTATTAATCTTTTGTATGAAAAGGATAGCCTTGCTCGGTGCTAAAAATTCATCCTGAATTTTGGCAACCATTCGTTCTGACGAACTCAGGTATTTGAACCTTTCAAATCCTGAATAGCCCCGCCAGGTACTCAAGAATAAACTTCTTGGTAAGTTATCTTCTTATGAAGCTAACTATTTGAAAAATCCTGGCAAATATAAATAGCCCCGCCAGGATTTGAACCTGGGTCCCAGCCTTTCTCCTAAATTAATTGACCAGAGGGCTAGATCCTTGACCGCTAGACTACAGGGCTATGGAAATTAAAGTGTATAAACATTTTTAAAGTTGCTTATATTACAATTTTATAGGGTGAATAAAAGAGGATAATGTCATTTTTATTAATAATTTTGCTGGTAGCGATTTTTATAATTGGAGCTTTTGTGTTTCTTAGGTTTAAACATATGAAGGGTAGAGCGTTTTTGTTTATTGGAATATTTATTATTATAATTTTAATTGTAGGATATTTTGCAGTTATTTATGGAAGAAATCTTGATTTTACAAAGCCTTCTGATCTCGGTACAATAGTCAAACTTTATTTTGGATGGTTTGCAACTTTATTTCATAACATGAAAGTTATTACTGGGAATGCAATACATATGGACTGGAGGTCGGTGGATGTAAATGCAACAGACAAAGTTGTTGGTGGTGTGGAGAATAAAATTTCTAATTTAGGTCCTACAGATTCACAAACTACTCAAACTACTAGTTCTGGCAAAACTTTTAGTTCTTCATCGAGTAAAGTTGAAGTTAAACCGATGAAGGGTTAGTTTACACCATGAAAATCTTAATTTTCGTTTTAATTTTTTTGCTTGTTAGTGCTTTTTTGATTATTTCTAACAATGAGCTTGCTCTGAGAAACTCTGAAAACTTGAGTAAGTTTACTTCACTTTATGGTATTTGGTTGAAAGACCTTGGAGATAATTCTGTTAAGTTTACGGGATATGTTGCAAAAATGGACTGGTTACCAAAAGAATAAACTTTTATAAACATTAATTCTAAGTATTTCTGTGCCTCGATGGCTCAGTTGGTAGAGCGTTACATTGGTAATGTAAAGGTCCCGAGTTCAATCCTCGGTCGAGGCTTGAAGAGAAAAGTTTATAAACTATAGGACTTATAATAATTATAATATATATAAGAGTTATAAAAATGGAAACAACAACAATTGCAGTAAACAGAGAAATAGTAGAGGAAATCAAGAAATTTGGAAACAAGGGAGAGACTTACTCTGAAATTATTGCTCGGTTAATTAAAAGTGCTAAGCAAAGACAGCTTCATGATCTTTTAATGAATGAGGAAGGATACATTCCAGTAAAAGATGCTTTAGAGAGGGCTAAAGCTAAATGGCAAAAGTAATTATTTCTGAAGAATTAGAGGATGAAATTAATAAAAAATTTAAGAAAGAGTCTATAGAGATATTTGAATTATTATATTCTTTAGAAGAAAATCCTCATAAAGGTAGATTATTAGGAAATGTTGGAGGAATTGCAATTAAAGAGCTGAGGTATAAATCTTTTAGATTTTATTTTATTACCGATGGATATCAGCTTAAAATAATGGATGGCCAAAAATTAACTGACTTGTTGATAAAATTTGTAAGAATGTCTGATAAAAAAACACAACAAATAGTTATTGATGAAATTAAAAATATTTTAAGGCAGTTTGGTGAAGAAGGATTTTAAGATAGGTCGAGGCTTTGATTTTAAATAGATTTTTATAGTTTTATGATGTAAAATCAAAATGGTAAAAGAAGAATATGAACTGATTGGCGGAAAGTATGCCCATTTGAGTAGAAATGATCCCTTGAAAACTTATGTTCAATATCCTGGATTGATAAAACTTCTTGGAAATGTCAAAGGCAGAAAGGTTTTAGATATTGGGTGTGGAGATGGGTTTCTTTTAAGCAGAGTTGCTAAAAAAGGAGCCAAAGTTGTTGGTTTTGATGTTTCCGAAAAACAGATTGAACTTGCAAATGAGAATGAAAAGAAACTGGGGCTTGGAATGGAGTTTTTTTGTTCAGATCAATTTAATTTTATTTATCCTGGGAAATTTGACTTAGCTTTTTCGAATATGGTTATATTTTATGCAGCTAACTTTGATGAATTAGTCCAATTTTTTAAATGCGCCTTTAATTCATTAAAGAGCAATGGAAAATTTATCTCTGTTGTTTTGAATCCAGATTATAAAAGGTTCGGAGAGTTGCATTATAATAGAAAGGTAATACTTAATGGAAAAAAGATGAGAACAGAGTTTTTTATTGATGGAAAATTTAGTTTTAGTACAGATTTTTATTCTTTTTTTAGCAAACAAGAATATGAGAAAGCAGCTCTTAAAGGAGGTTTTTCTAAAATAGAATGGAAAAGTTTTAAAATTGAGGCAAAGGGAATTAAAGAGTTAGGCAAGGATTTTTGGAGAGGGTATAAATCTGATCCGTTATATAGTGTTTTTGTTGTTAAAAAGTAATTGTCTTGATTGATTCATTAGCTTTATAAATAAGCTCTTCTCAAGGTAATGATGGTAAAATCAAAAGACAATAGGGAGAATTGTGAAGAAGGATGTTGTGATAGCTTTTTTGAACATGAAGAAAAGGTTAGAGAAGAGTATGAAAAATTGTGTACTAAATATGGCTTAGTCAGTTTTAAAGAGTTAAATGAGGATTTTGATATTGATGTGAGTGATTTGAATATTGATACTCCTTTGCGTGATGTAAGAAAGGCTATGGTTTTGAAATTTTCTGGATTTTTGAATTTAATTGAACTTTTGTTAAATCCCACAAATGGTCAGATGTTGAATATGTTCATGTCTAGAGGTATAGGTGTTGAAGAAAAAAAGATTTTGGATAAGCTTTTTGATATTCTTGGAGAGATTGTGATAAGTTCGCTTAGTTTGGATTTGGAATATTCAGAAAAAAAAGAAGCAGAGTTTATTAAATCCAACTTTAAGAAGTGGCAGGAAGTTAAAAAAGATGCTCTAGTTGTGATAGGTAAAATTCAGGATAGCTGGGGTAAAAAAGAGTTTAAGAAAGAAAAGAGTTATTTTGGGTGAGGGTTAACTTTTGATGGATCAAAGTTTCTATAAGCATCAAATTTTTTTCTAAGATAAAATGGCAAATTATTTCCTTCAAATAACCTACATTCTAAACAAAGACTCCATGCCTTGCCTATGTCGAAATCATTTGAAACTAAACAAACAGGACTTTGTTCGCCTAAAGCTACTATACCTGTAACTAAAAAATCCCAATCAACATCGTTTAACTTACAAAGGTCTTTAATTCCTTTGCAAACTCCACTGAGGGTTTTATAATGCTCCAGAGTAGAGAAATCTAAAACTCTATTTGTTGATCTAAGATACTCTATTAGTCTTTTCTTTGCTTCTCTTTCTTTAGTTATTATTTTACCCCCTCTTCGTAATGTATCTCTAAAATGTTTTCTATTGGGTTTTCTAATGTCACCAACTGCTAAGGTTGGACTAAGCAATGGTCTACCCCCTGCCGGATCAAGCTCTCCATATACTCCCTCGGGTATATAGACCCTCCCTGTTTCTTCTGCGAATTGTTGCATTTTTCTTGCAGAAGCTCTTCTGATCTCATTATATCTAATATCTGCTGGTAATCTTAAACCATCTAAATAAAAAAATGATGAAGTGTCTAAAATAACCATCTTATACCCTTTGACCAATTGCTCAAAACTACAATCCATTATTTTTCAGAATTTGTGAAGTTTTTAAGCTTTTATGTTATGCTTTTTCAGAATTAAAACTTTAAGAATTTTTAAGCATTAGCTCTTTTATAATAAACATCTCCACCTTTGACTACTCTTCTAAAATCGCTACCTCTGACTCCTCTTCTAATTTTAGACTCAGATGATCCTACTAAAAGCTCTGATAAGTTTGCATATTTTAATGTACTATGGCCGGGAATTAAACCATGCTCATAGGCTATAGTATAGCTATCTTTTGGACATCCAGGAGTATTTGTAAGAATTCCAGTATGGACTCCGGTTTCATTATCTGTGAGAATTACCCTTTTTCCTAAATTACTAATAATAACTGACTTTCTTGACTTTTGAGTTGGACCAGTATTAACAGGATGATATTTACTTGCTTTAATTGTCATTTCAGAGGCAAATTTGAGAAGTATTTAAAGATTATTACAGTTTTATTTTAAAATCTCGCTTAGATCAAATTCTACGATTGTTAGGGGCATTTTGATTTTGAAATTCTTTAGAATTTGAGGATGAACCTCCCCTATAAAGCCCACTTTCTTATTGTTTATGAGTATATCTGCAACTCTTCCTTCTATGCAATAGTTATTAGTTTTACTTGTGTTTGATTGAGGTTTTTCTATTTTTATGCTGTGATTTAGCATTATTGCGAGGTAATTTAGTATTTGCTTAGCTTTTGTAAAGTTTCCTGGAGCTAGAGCTATTGAAAGATGTTCATTTTCATGATAACTATTGTCAAATACTTTTCCTATTTCAAATATTTCCTGAGGATATTCTACGTCAACATTTTCTGAAAGAATTCTTAGAGCACAATTTGTGAGATCTGGGCGAAGGATGTTGAATTCTGTCTTTGAGTTTGGAATTTCAATTTGTTGTTCTTCGTTTAGATTTGACTTTTTAATTGCATCTTTTGTTGTTAAATGTAGATTTGATATTTCTATTAATCCTAAACCTGCTAGAATATCTGAAATTTTTTTCTTTATTATTTCTTTACTGTCTATCTGACCTATTGTTGAGATTTGAGGAATTTGAGGAATGATTTTATCATAACCATAGGCAATGGCAATATCTTCTATTAGATCTACTTCGTGTAGGATGTCAACTCTCCAAGCAGGGCTATAAACATAACCCTTTTTATATTCATGACCCATTTTTTCAAGAAATTTTTTTATTTCTGTTTTTTTAATCTCAAGTCCGAGAAGTTTATTTATATTATTATAGTTTAATTTTGTTTTTTGAGGAGTCATATCTGGAATGTTTAATTTTTTTCCATTTCGTTGTGTACATTCAATTGAGTATATTTGTCCACCCATCTCTGCAAGAGAAGTTACAATGATTGTTAATGCTTTCTGAAGGATGTTTGAATCTGTTCCAGTTACTTCTATAAAAACATCTCTTGTTGTTTCATCTATTTTTCCCATATCATGAGAGTTTATTATTGGTGGCATTGACATTATTGATCCATTTGAGTCAATAAAAATAGGAAATTTATCCCAATTTTCACATAGGTGTCCATATTCTCTACCAGTTGGATGTTTTGAAAGTATTTGTCTACCAGTTATTACTGTGGGATATTCAAGAGGTCTGAATTTAATCTGATCAGGATCCATTCCAATAAATCTTACTGGAAATGATATTTTATTTAGAGGATAAAGACCGATACCTCCTTTCTTTCTATTTCTCATCATTGTTGCACCAAGTTTTTCTTGAACTTGTATAATTTCTTTTATTCTTGCATCATTAAATTTAATACCTTTTACGATGCAAGCAAAGGCATAATGATATTCATCGGGCACTGATTTTTCAATAACTAGCTTGTAACCAGATTTTTCAATCTTGTACGTTTTTAGTCCAGCTCTTTTTCCACAAAATGCACTAAATTCTCTTACAAAACCTTGAATGGATAATAGGTCTGGTCTATTTGGGAAGACTTCTATATTTACATTTTCATCATCAAAAGTATCTAGAGGAGTTCCAAACATTGCAAGTTTGTGATCCATTTCATCGTTTGCTTTCCCAATGTCTTTTTCAAATATTTTTTTTGGAATTGTTAAAACTGCCATTGAGAACCTCCAGCGGGTTCTTCACAGTTCCAGCAACCCTTATATTTTTTCATTTTAAATTTACCTCAAAGAAATTTAATTGTCCTTTATATGGAATGGGATTTAATCTTTGTGGATTTTCAATTATAAAACCATAGTTTCCCCAGTAGGATGATGCCAGGTGAAACTTTTTATCTTTGGCATGCTGAGTTTTATTTGTGTATTTTTTTACATCAATTAATTTAGCTTTGCCAACTATTGCTCCTTGAGGAAGACTTTCAAAACCAAAATTTTTCATTGATTTTTTATCTGGAGTTTTTGAAGCATGGATTAGAAATTCTCCTCTAAACTTTGTATTCCATTTTCTTAGTTCAATTTTCTTTTTACCTTGAACTATTAGTTCTGCAAAGGGTTGTTTTAGTGATAGGGCTTTCATTTTATTTTATCCAAAATTTAATTTTTCTTAGTTGAGAGAGATCATTCTTATACATTTCACGAAGATCTTTAATTTCATAGTAATCCATGAGCATTCTGTCAAAACCTGGTCCCCAGGCTAATACTGGTATGCTTTCTCCAAGTAATGGAATTGTGACTTCTGGTCTGAAGATTCCTGCACCACCTAATTCTAACCAGATCTTTTTTTCTGGATGATAAACATCAATTTCTACACTTGGCTCGGTATATGGGAAATAACTTGGACGGAAACGAACTTTATCAAATCCCATTTTTTTAAAGAACTGTTGTAAATATCCTAGAAGGTGACGGAAATTTGCATTTCTATCAACAACAATTCCCTCTGTTTGATTAAATTCAAAACCGTGTTTCCAATCTAGGGTTTCATTTCTAAAACATTTTCCAACTGCAAAATATTTTTGTGGAAGAGGTTGTTTTTCGCTTTTTATTTTATTTAGTGTTTGTGATGAGAGACAAGTTGTGTGAGTTCTTAGCAGCATTTTCTTTGATATCTTTTCATTAAATTCGTATTGCCATCCTTTGCTTCCTTTTATTTTTCCCTCATGCGAGTCTTTTATTGCTTTTACTATAGACTTATCTGGAAGAGTTGATTCTTTGTTTAGAAAGAAAGTATCTTGCATTTCTCTTACTGGATGATCTTGCGCTGTGAATAGAGCATCAAAATTCCAAAAAGAACTTACTAAAATATCTCCGGACATTTCTTTGAATCCCATTTCAGACCAAACTGATCGGGCATAGTCTGTTGCCTGATTGACAAACTGTCTTTTTCCGCCTGAAATTCGTGGAACTGGTGATTCGACATCGTAACGTCTGAATTTTTTACCTTCCCATGAACCATTCTTTATCATTTCTTGACTAAGTTGTTCAATTAAGCCTTCATGATGGGATATTTTTTCCTTTATAATTTGTTTTCCTAGATCTGTTAAATTATAGGTTATGATTTGTTTTTCGATTATTTCTATAATCTCTTTTCTTTCTTTTAGAGAATTAAGTGCAAATGCTTGTTCGGGTTTTAGTGATTCAAATTCAATTGGTAGTTGATCTAAAAATTGTTCTTCTAGACTTTTTTTGTCTATTTCACTTTTTTTTGCATTAAGAACTAATTTTCCTTGCTTTAACTCTATTAGGGCTTTCTTTTTTAAAGCTCCAAGGGCTGCTTTGAACTCGTTATCACTGAGATTTGATTTTTTTGAGGCTTCATTTAATGTGAGATTATTTTCTTTTTCAACTAGAGTTAACAATTGTCTTTCTGGAAGGCCCTTTTTTGCATAATTTTTTCCATTTTGGCCAAGTTCAATTGTTTTTTTCTTGCTGACATTTAGGGCAATAATTTTTTTTGTGTTTAGAAACTCTAGAGCTCTCAGAACGCTTACTCTATCTAGGTTTGATTTTTCAATAATCTCTTCGAAATTGCTATTTAGAAAAGGCAAAATTTTCCTTTCTAGTGGTGATAGAGATTCTAATATTTCTTCAGTGTCTATCTCGTGGCTCATAGAACTTATGGGGGATTTTTGTTAATAAACCTTTTTATTTGTGAAGAACAATAATATATTTAAACTATGGATTGTTAATCTAGACTATGGAAACAGATACTCGGGATGTTGGAGTTGATACTCAAAAAAAAAGTGCATTAAGTTATTTTGGAGGATATGGAGCTTTTCAAGATTATGTTTGGAATCAAGTACGTGAAGGGTTATTAAGTATGCCAAGTGTTAGAACTTTTTTTGAGGTTGAAGAGGCAATTAATAGAACTATTACTCCGTATAGTCGAAAAATTGATTTTACAGATTTAGTAAAAAGAAAACAGCCTTTAACTAATAGAATGGTTGAAAGATTATCTTTTTTAACTTTAAATCATTATGTTGATCATATTTACCCTCCATTACAAAGAGAATTAACTAGTGAAGATAGACAACGTTGGGGACCCGATGCAGAATTATTTATAGAGTTAGATGCAAGTGAAGAGTCAGATGAAGAAACTAAAAGAATACTAGGAATTGATAGTGAAGATCCTCCTTGGTTAAAAGTTCCTCCCAAGTCTAAGTCTTTAGCAGAAGTAGTTGGTTAGTTTATTTTTATTTGATAATAAGCAACGCTTTTAAATTCACAATACTTTAGATTTTTATGACAATCCAATTACCAAAGTCCTTTGATGTTGTTGGAAATATTGCAATTCTTAAGTTTGATAAAAATGAGAAAAAGGCTGAGAAGGTTAAGATTGCCAAGGAATTGATGTTTCAATTGCCTGCCATAAAAACTGTTTTGGAAAAAACTGGTAAGTTTAGTGGAAGGCTTAGAACTATGAAAACTAACTTTTTGACTGGTGAGAAAACTAAAATTGCAACTTATCGTGAAAATGGGTGTATGTTTAGATTAAATGTTGACACATGTTATTTTTCTCCAAGATTAAGCAATGAAAGAAATGAAATTGCTAAGCTAGTTAAGCCTGGAGAAAAAGTTTTAGTTTTGTTTGGGGGAGTTGCTCCTTTTTCAATTGTGATTGCTAAGATGGCAAAGCCAAAAATTGTTTATTCTGTTGAGATTAATCGTGAAGCTTCAAAGTATGCTAGTGAAAATGTTCGTTTAAATAAATTAAATGAAAAAGTTATTGTTGTTCAGGGAGATGTGAAGAAAGTTATTCCTAGATTAGTTAAAGAGGGTAAGGGGAGACTTAAGTTTGACAGAATTGTGATGGCTAGACCGCAATTAAAAGAGACTTTTTTGAAATGGGCATTTATGGTTATTAAGAAGGGCGGAATAATTCATTACTATGGGTTTGCAAAAGATCATGAGGAAGTTATTAAGTCGATTGAAACTGAGGCTAAAAAAGCAAAAAAGAAAATAAAAATATTTCTGATTAAAAAAGCTGGAGATATTGCACCATTTAAGTATAGATGGCGAGTAGATCTGCGAGTCATGAATTAAAAAATAAAATGATAATTATAACAGATCATGCAAAAAAAAGGATGGTTGAACGGGATATTAGTTTTGAAATTATAAAAATTGCTGTGGAAATGCCAGATTATACTGTTGATAAGGATGGGATGATTGAGGCTTTCAAAAAGTTAGACAATAAAACTTTGAAGGTAGTTTACGTCAGTAAAGATAAATTTATAAAGATACTAAGTGTCATGTGGAAATGATAATTGAAGTAGATAAAAATGCTGATGCGGCATATATATATTTTAGAGAAATTAAAGCAGGAGAGGTAGTTCAGACTATATCTCTTAATGAGGAAATTAACATTGATTTGGACAAAGATGGAATTACTATTGGAATTGAGGTGTTAAATGCAAGTAAAAACCTTCCTTCTTCATCGTTTAAAGATGCTAAATTGATCAATTTGAATTAGATTTTCTATTACTTTTACTATAGTATTATTTAAAAAGGAGACTTGTTTTTTATGATTCTTCTTAGTACTTGAGAGGTTTAACAAAAGAGTTAACATGGCAACACAACTTACTTTTAATGCAGATGGCAGCATCAAAATTCCCCGTGAGATTGAAAATGATGTTCCGGAATTTGAAGATTTGAAAAGCCAGGCAAAAGAATTAGACATCTGGGATTTTACTGAAAAGATTGATTTTGATGAAAAACATTATAATCTTGAGGATGAAGTATTTGGATTTAATTTATATGAAGATGGCAGGAAGTTGAAGCCATTAATTTTTTCAAATGGTAAGAGTCAAGAAGATGTTTTTAAGGAAATATTAAAAAATATTAATAATGGGAAGAGAGTAATTTTTGTGCGAGGTGTTTGTGGTACTGGAAAAAGTGCTATTGCATTGAATCTTGCAAAAGAACTTGGAAAAACAAGCATTGTTGTTCCTGGAAAAGCTCTTCAGAAACAATATGCTTTAGATTATTCGAAATCAAAATATATTCTTAAAAATGATCATAAAAAGCTGAAAATTAGTATTATAACTGGTAGAGAAAATCACTCTTGTCTTTATTCTAAAGGTTGCAGTGCAAATGATCAGAATTTACCATGTAAAATTGAAATAAAAGAAGGCAATGTTGAATTTTTGCAAAGATATTTAAAAGAAAATAATCGTGATCCAGATCTTGAAGTTAAAGATATAAGAAGAATTTCAATAGCTCCGGCATGTCCCTATTGGAGCCCGATAGTTCCTTCAGAATATGAATTCCCTCTTGGTGCAAAAAAGAAAATAAAATATGCTGGATTAAATGGAATTGATTTTACAATTTATAATAGAAAAGAGGGTTGTGGTTATTATGGTCAGTTTAATTCTTATGTTGATGCTGAGGCAATTGTTTTTAATTCAATGAAATATAAACTTGAGAGTTTGATGAATCGAAAACCTCAGACTGAAGTTGAAATAATTGATGAGTGTGATGAGTTTTTAGATAGTTTTTCAAATGTAAAGCGAATTAATTTTGCTAGATTTTTTAATGCACTGTTGAGTTTAAATTTCGAAAATAGTGCACTTAAGGTTTTAGTTAAAAGTCTTTATAATTTAGTTTCAGATGTAATAAATGATGAGTATACTAAGCATTTGGCTAATACTGGGGAAATAATCAAGTTAAAAAATACTAAGCTTTATGAGATCTTAAATTTCTTTTTAAAAAACTCGGCTTTGGTTGATTCTCTTGATGAGGAGAATTATATTCATTCAGTTGTTGAGATTGCTCTTGAATTTGAAGAGCTTTTTGATGATACATTTGTTACATTTTCTCAGGAGGAAAGAGGCATCATTGCAAATGTTGCAACTGTGAGTTTATCTAAAAAATTTGAAGAACTTTTGGATAAGAATAAATTTTTAGTGTTGATGTCTGGAACAATTCATTCTGTTGGTGTGTTGAGAGATATATTTGGAATAACGGATTTTGTAACGGTTGATGCAGAAACAATTAATCAAGGTAGTGTTGAGGTTAAATATACTGGTTTGGAGATGGATTGTAAATATGAAAATTTTGCTAGTGGTAATTTTTCAAGACAGCAGTATTTAGAAGCTTTGGATAAATGTGTTGAAATTGCTAATAAACCTGTTTTAATTCATGTTAATGCTTTTGAAGATTTGCCAACAATTGGAGAAAAAAGTGTTTATAATCTCAAAAATTTAATTGCAAGAGAAAAACTTTATGAGACTCAACAGGAAGATAGGGAAAATAAAATTGTTGAAAAGTTTAAGAATAAAAGCACTGATGTTCTTTTTACAACAAAGTGCAATCGGGGAGTTGATTTTCCTGGAGATCAATGTAGAAGTATAATTTTTACAAAGTATCCTAATCCAAATGTTCAATCGGTTTTTTGGAAGATGTTGAAGAAAACACATCCCCAGTATTACTGGGAATTTTATAAAGATAAGGCTAGAAGAGAGTTTTTACAAAAGTTATATCGTGGAGTTAGAAGTAAGGACGATCATATTTCTTTGCTTTCGCCAGATATTAGGGTTTTGAATGCTGCTAATTTGCTTGGTTTTTAAACTTTTTGCTGAATATTTTTTGATTTTTTGAATGGTTTATGCTTAATAATGTTTATATATTAAGTTTTAGTCTTATTTTTGTAAAAATGAGGTTAAGAAACGAACTTTTAGTAGTTGTATTTATAGCTCTGCTAATGGCAGTAGTTTTTAGTAGTTTTGTTAGTGTTTTTGCTGAAGATTTTGTAGCTTTACAGGGAAATGTTCTGCAAAATGGAATTAATTTAGATAAAGGAAATTTAACAGTTTATGTTTATGATGATTATTCTGCGGGAAATTTGGTTTATAATTCTTCAGGTGATTTTGTTAATGCAATTGTAAATGGAAAGTATGATGTTATGTTGGGAAACAAAACTCAAAAGATGAATTTGGAGTATGGTAAAAAATATTTTATGGAGATTTACATAAATACTGAAAGATTAAACTTTACAAATAATTCTCAGAGACAGATATTTCAAAGTTCGGTTGGAAATGTTTCTTCTCTTTATATTAATTGGACAACATCAATTAATATGCCTCCTGGACAGAATGTTTCAACAGGTTTGGGAGGGTGGTTTAAAGGTTTGTTTAATTGGGCGATTGGAACTAATTCTCAAGATTATTTATCTTTTAATGGTTCAACTTTGGATTTGAGTGATAATGTGACAAGATGGCTTTATAATCAAACTACTGCAGGAGGAACATTTAATGTAACTTATCAGGGTATTGTAAATAATGCTTCTTATTTAACGACTTATAATTCTACCTATGCTAGTTATGAATCTACCTATAACTCTTCATATGTTCCCTATAGTGGAGCTACAGGAAACGTTAATTTGGGATATAATAATCTTACAACTAATGGTTCGATTGCATTAGGAATACCAACAAATATTGTTTCATCCACATATGGAATAAAAGATCCAATTTTGTTAGGTAATGGGACTGTTTATTTTATTAACAGTCTTTTTTCTAATGGGTATATTAATTCTAATCCAGGAGTTTTATCTTTTGCTATTCCAAATGCCTTTACTACAAATATAATGGAAAATACTTCTAATACTCAATCCTGGGTTTATAATTTGTATGGTAAATCAAATACTGGGGATAATTTAAATTTAAGTTCTGTTACAAGTGCAGGAGTTTATGGTGAAGCAGGAGTTTCTGAATCAAGTACTATCGGTAATTTAGTTGGAGTTCAAGGACAAGTAGTAGCAGATGGAAATGTTAGTGGTTTGGCTATTGCTTTAAAAGCTGAGAAAAGTATATTGGGAATTGTACCAAATTTATATGGGTTGTACATAGTAGATATGTCTCCTGCAGGAGTATTATCTGCAGATGGTGGAATAGTTACAAATGGTTATTCAATTTATTCTGCTGGAGGAAATGCTGTTTTTAACAATGCGGATAATTTTAATATATCAAATGCAGGAAATACTGCTAAATTGTGTTTAAATGGAGTTTGTTATGGCACTTTAGCTAGTTCAAGCTTTAATGTAACATATAATGGAATTGTGAATAATGCTTCTTATTTAACAACCTATAATGAAACTTATAACTTATGGACATATAACCAAACAGCTACTTCTTTTTATAATGTAAGCTACGAATCTACTTATAACAATACATATAACTCTTATGCTTATAACCAAACTATTGCTTCTGGTTGGAATGTAAGTGGAACAAATTTGTACACTAGAGGGTTAGAATATAATGTTGGGATTGGAACAATAACTCCAAGCAATAAACTTGAAGTTAATGGAACTGTTAATATTACAAATGGAAATTTATATGTTAATGGAAGTTCAGAGTTTGGAGGAGGATGGCAAAATGGAGGAGTGACAGTTAGTGAAGGAAAATTGTTTGCACAGACAGGTTATTTTTACAATATAACTTCTTTAACTGTAAATAATTTAAATGTTAATGCTAGCATGATTCCTGGTGCAGGTTTTGATAATCAATTTGATTTAGGTTCTTCGGGGTTGCAATGGAGAAATGGTTATTTTGGAACTGATGTCATAATTGCAGGAAATTCTGTTAAACAATGGATGTATAATCAAACGAATGCTGCAGGAAGTACAGTATATGTGCCATATACCGGAGCTACTAACAATGTTAATTTGGGAGAAAATAATCTTACAACAAACGGAATAACAACTATTGGACAGAGTTATTCTTTTTATTTTATCCCAACAATCTTTCAGGTTAATGGTTCATCTTATTTTTCAAAAAATATACTTAGTTCTGATTATTTTGAGCTTATTCCTGGGACTGCTTCTTTAGGATATGGTAATTATTTTACAACAAATGCTCGACAACAGTCAGCAAATCCTTCATCTCTAATATGGAATTTATGGTCTAAGGCATCTGCCCCTGGAGGTTTGGATTTGTCAGGAACACAATTAGTTGGGACATATAGTGAAGGTTCAGTAGAAGCAGGAACTTCAATAAATTCGGTAACAGGACTTCAAGGTAATGTAGATATTTCTGGGACTGCTACAACTGCTTACTCTTTATACTCTTCAAGAACGGTAGAAGGAAATGCTACAAATTTATATGGGCTGTATATAGTAGATATGTCTCCTGCAGGAGTATTATCTGCAGATGGTGGAATAGTTACAAATGGTTATTCAATTTATTCTGCTGGAGGAAATGCTGTTTTTAACAATGCGGATAATTTTAATATTTCAAATACAGGAAATACTGCTAAATTGTGTTTAAATGGAAATTGTGTTAGTAGTTTGGCTGGTTCGACATATAATGCAACGTATAATAGGTGGGCTTATAATATGAGTGATGGAAGTTACAATGCTTCGTATGTTCCGTATACTGGATCAACAGGAAATGTTAATCTTGGGACTAATAATTTTACTGTTGGTAGCAATATTCTTTTTGTTAATTCTTTTACTGGTCAGGTTGGAATTGGAACAGATTTTGTTAATAATACATATTTGGTGAGAATTGCTGGAAATTTATTGGTCGATGGAAATATTACTCTTGGTGGAAACATAAGTTCTTTAGTTGTTCAGGGACTTTCAGTAAATGGTACATTATTGCCAGGCTTGGATGATACATATGATATTGGTTCTTCTGATTTTAAATGGAGAAATGGATATTTTAGTCAAGAGATAAATGTTAGCAATGAAGTTTATGTTAAAAATACTGCAGTAAGCCCTTGGATGTACAACCAGACAACTGCTACAAACCTTTCAATGTACAATGCTTATAATTCTAATTGGTTGAGTACATATAATTCAACTTATAATTTATATGCTTATAATCAAACTGTTGTTTCGGGTTGGAATTTGTCGAGTACAACAGTTTATCCTAGAGGATTAGAGTACAAGGTGGCTATTGGAACAATAACCCCTGCTTCAATGCTAACTGTTAATGGAAATGTTTCAATGGCTGGTAATTTCTTTGTTAATGGAAATGGAAGAGTTGGAATTGGAACAGCTGCAATTAATCCAACAAGGCTGTTGGATGTTCGAGGAGATATTAATGTTTCTTCTACAATTTACATTCAAAATGGAACTGATATAAATTTATGGATGTATAATCAAACAATCGCTGCAAATGTTTCAATGTACAATGCTTATAACTCTGGTTGGATAAGCACATATAATGCTTCTTATATTACAACTTATAACACTACATATAATTTGTATGCTTATAATCAAACTATTGCTTCTGGTTGGAATTTAAGTGGAACAAATGTATATACTGGGTATGATGTGGGTATAGGAACAAAAACTCCAGAAGCTGATCTTACGATAAGAGGTGCTGCACCTTTCATATCTTTGAATACTACCTTTGATAATAGTACTTATCTTATTGGAAATAGTAATGGGAATTTATTTATAAAAAGAAATGGAACTGTGGAAACATTTAGAATAGTTCCTAATGGTGATGTGGGTATAGGAACAAGTAGTCCAACACAAAAGTTAGATGTAAGAGGAAATATTAACATATCTAATGGTGTATCAGATATTAACATTAATCCAATTGGACTTATTGATTCTTATGGATTTCCGTTGCAATTAAATTCTCTTTCAACACAAAATATTTATGTAGGAGCTGGTAGTGGATTGGTAGGAATTGGAACAAGTTCTCCAGCAACTGGAGCGAAACTTACTGTTGATGGAGGAAATGTTGTTATAAATGCTCCGAATAATTTAACTGTTGGTGGAGGATCTATTCAGTGGGACAGTGTAAATTCAAGAATGATAATAAAGGTGAGTTAAATGTTCATAAAATTAGAACAAAAGAGGAAAAATGAGTAAAATAAATAAGAGGATAATTGTTGGGATTTTTGTTGGTTTAATTTTTATTATTTCTTTGTTTTTTGTATCTGGTGAAAATCAATATAAGCAATTTAAACAGATTAAGCTGGATGATATGAAAAAGATTGTTTCTAATTACTCGTTTACTGATACTTATAGTGAAAATGTTTCTGGCAAATGGAGAAGTACTTTTTTATATACAGTTAATGAAGTTGATTCACAAGTTTTAGATGCTCAGACTTTAGATTTGACTTTAAATATTTCAAGGACTGCTTTTGGTGATTGGGTTGCTAGTAACTGTAAAACTTTTGGTTTTTTTAATAAGAAAAAATTGATGAGCAGATTTTCTAATCAAAATACTTTTAAACATAAAACCCTTGGAAATAACTTGAGCTTAATTAATTCTGCTGATTTAATTGATGACCTTAAAAATTTAAATGTGCTTACTTATGATGGGGAAATAACTTCTATTTCTGATACTCATTTAGATTTAGACAAACAAAAACCTAAAGTTGTTAATTTAAGACTTTCTGGGTTAAATCTTTCTGATAATTCAGTTAATTTAAAATTCGGGCATAGTTCTGTTAATTGGAGTTTAGAAAGAACTCTTCAATCAATTGTTGGTAATGGAGTATGGTCTTTGTTATTTATTTCAAATGATCAGAAGTTAGTTGTAGGAAGTGAACATTTGTTTGTTTATAACACTCTGGATTGGAGTTTAAATAAAACTTTACCCTGTTGGTATGGTATAGCTACCTCTGCCTTATCTTCAGATGATCAACTTCTAGCCTGTCAAAATGAGAAAGATGTTGTAATATATAACATTACTAATTGGGCTGAAGTAATTAATTTGACAAATTCTAATAGCTTATTTGCTAATGTAATTCGTGGAATTGATTTTTCACAGAATAATAAATGGGTGGCTTATTCATTTGGTCTTGGAGAGTCAGCACAAATAAATCTTAATAACTTTTCTACATGGGAAAATTTTAAAAATTTAACTAATCCAACAAATCAAGTTACTTCAGTTCATTTTTCCCCAAATAATCTTTGGTTAGCAGCAGGATCTTTGGATCATAAAGTCTATATTTACAACACAACTGATTGGAGTAACTTTAAGAATTTAACTAGTGCTAATGATTACGTTTATTCATTATCCTTTTCTCCTGATGGACAGTATCTTGCAGCAAGTTCAGAAGATTATAAGGTCTATATTTACAACACAACTGATTGGAGTAATCTTAAGAATCTGACTAATTCTACTGATATTGTTTATTCAGTATCCTTTTCTCCTGATGGACAGTATCTTGCAGCTGGCTCGAGTGATCGTAATGTTTCTGTTTACAAAACAAGTGATTGGGTTTTAAATGTTACTTTAAACAATTCTATTTATGGTGTAATGTCTGTGGCATTTTCGAAAAATGGTAGATTGATAGCTTATGGAGATGCTGAAAGTGTTTATATTCATATTTTTAATAATCTTTGTCAACCCCCCTCTTTAGGTAACTGGATAATAAATGAAACTTGCAATGTTATTGGGCAGAATTATACTGTAAATAGCGGTAACTTAACTATACAGGATGTTGGGCTTTTAAATATGTCTCAAGGTTCAAATGTGACGTTTTCATCTGCAGGGAGTTATATCTTTGTTTATAGGGGTGGGCAGATTTATCTTCAAGATAAATCTGGGTTTAATAGTGCTTAAAAACTTAAGAATAGAAATCTTTATAAATTAACTATTACCCAGTAGTTATATGGTAAATACATCAACTCTAGAAGGGAATTTAGAAGAAAAAAGAAGAGAAGCTTTACAAGTGTATAGAACTTTTACTGGAAGTTCTAATGGCTTACCAAGACCTAAAGCTAGAAAAGTTAGGCAATTTACTCGAGAACATCCTGAAGAAGCTAGAGCATTAGTTAGGGTTTATGATACTCAACATCCTAATGAATCTAACGGACGTTCATTATTAGATAGAATTAATCATTTTGGTAGATCTTTAGATGATGTTGATAAAGTTGCAGAGGTAGTTGAGGCCGAGAGAACTAGAGGATATGGACCTATTAGACGATTTGTTGCTGGACATCCTGGATTAATGGGAATACTTTTTGTTTTGGCTTCAGGTTTTACAATTCAAAAAGGATTAGAATATCCTATTCATACTCATACTCGACAAGAGATTGTTCAAGCAATCCATGAAACTGAAGATGATGATCACTATAAAAGATTAGAAGACATTTATCTGGAGGATGTTGCTCAAAAAACTTCTGAAAAATGTGGATATTTAACTAGAAATAAAGAAGGAAGAGTTGAGTTTGAAGTTACACCCACAATTAATGGATTGATGCCAGATAGTTTATTACCCCAAGTTGTTGCCAAAAATTTAGACAGATATCATTTTAGGTTTCCATTTTCTCCATTATTTTTTTATTTGCAGGGTAAAGAAATAGTAAGCTCTTGGCATTTTCATTGTGGTGATGAAGCTCCTTCTGATGAAGATAAAACATTTGGCCAAAATGAGATTATTTTAAGATATAAACCAGATGGTACTTTTGGGCATTATACAACAAGATACTTGGCTGGTGGTGGAAGTTCAATTTTCGTACCTGACCCGGGTCTTCAACCTATTAAATATAGTAAAGAACAGCTTGAGGAATTTAATAGAAGGAGAAAAATAAACCCTCAAGATGCTAAAGAATATTTAGATTCACAGAAACTTTTAATTTTAGGTAAGTCTCCAAGTACTAGAAATGTTGCTAAGTAGTTAATAAATTTGATGGAGATAATCTTAGTAATGCTACTGAACTTTATGTAAGTCACACTAATCCTTATGTTTTTAACGATGGTGTTGGAATGCCAGTATCTTCACCACGTGGAACAGCTGGTTTAGCTGGATTGGTTGGTCTTGCTGGAGCTGGAGCACTAGTTTTGAGCGGAAGAAAGAGAAGAGATTATTCTGCTGCAAATGGAAGTGCAAGCGCAGCTGATACTTATAGATAAGTCTTAATTTTTAGTTTCTTTTAAGAATTATTAACTATGATTAATGACTTCTAAGATTTTTAATTAACTTAATTTCTAGATTGATTTGATTTAAACGACTGTTTTAAATAACTTATTCAAACAGCAACTTCTGTTTGAATTGCTGCTTCAGATAGCTTTAGATCAATTGCTATAAATGCTTTAACAATAGGACTGTCAAGATTTAGCTTGAATAACTTGCTTTTTCCTATTTTTCTTGTTTCTATTGTAATTTTTTGTTTTAGTAAATTTGGAAATAGGTCTATAAGTGTGGTATAAGCTACGTTACTTCCTTGAGCTATTTGAGGTAAGGAAAAATCTAGAGCAAAGTTGTCCATCAGAAAATCTAAAACTCTAATTTTTGGATTATCTCCTAGATACTGCAAAAAAAATGATTGTTCTGCCATTTTGTAGTTTTATATTTTATCTTTAGTTTATGTTTCCTTGACTAAGAAAACAGAGTTTTTAAATCTTATGCTTTTCGTATTTAATTCACTAAAAAGATATAGTAAATACGAGTATTCTAATTGCTATGAATTATTAAAGATTTAAATATAAAATTATATATTAAGAACTATCAAAATATTAAAAGGGGTTAAATATGGCAGATTATGAGCTATTAAAAGCACAATTGTTATTCAAACTCTATAGAAAGGGAATTTGGGGTGGCAAACATACACCAATTAAGAACCTTTTTCATTTAGTTGATACGGCAAGTATACAGGAATCCAAAAAAGCTCTCAAGGAATTGAATAATCTTAATTGGATTTTAATAAAAATTTCAACAGGAGAAGAACATATAAGCTTGAATTCCCATAAAAATAAAGAAATAAAAGAGTACATTTTAAAAGTTTTAAACATAGATTCTAATCTATTAGAATAAATTTTTTGATAAAGGATAAATTAAAATGAAAAAAGAAGTTGCTGATAGGATAAAAACTGAGAAAATAGAGAAATACTTTGCATTGACTGAGAAGGCTTTGAGAGTTGTTAGGAAGAAGATATTTTCTGGCAAAGAGGAAGATGCTGGTGAGATAATAAAAATGGTTGAGGCTTATTTGTCAGATGCTCATTTTTTTGAGAAAAATGGAGATTATGTTAATTGCTTTGCAGCAATTAATTATGCTCATGGTTGGATAGACTGTGGAGTTAGACTTGGAATTTTTGATGTTGATGACGATAAGTTGTTTACGATAAAATAAAAAAAGAAATGTTTATATACTCCAAGTATATAAGGTATATATACCAGATATATAAAAGATTAAAATGATACAAGCAATGATTGAAATTCCAGAAGAAGCAAACCAAATATTAAACATAGTGAAAGCAAGGTATAATCTAAAGACGAAAAGTGAGGCAATAGCAAAGATTGTTCTTGAGTGTGGAGCTAATATCTTGGAGCCGGAATTAAGACCTGAATATTTAGAAAAGTTAAAAAGGATTGAAAAAGAAAAAGGAATAAGTTTTAAAAATATAGATGAATTAAGAAAAATAATTGAGGATTAAAATGTATGATTCTGAGGTGATTCCTTATCTGCAAAAGATACTAAATAAACTTTCAAAAAAGGACAAATCTCTTTATGAGCAAGTTTTAAAGAAAATTGAAGAGATTATAAATTCTTCAGATATTGAACATTATAAAAATTTAAGACATGATTTAAGTGATAAAAAAAGAGTTCAAATTGGGCATTTTGTTCTTGTTTTTTCATTTATTAATTCAGAAAATAAGATTAAGTTCTTAGATTTTGATCACCATGATGTTATTTATAAAAAATAATTTGAAAGATAGAATTAATTCTTCCCAGCCCCACCCCTACCGCCACCCCACTGTTCTGAAATCACACCATAATAAATTTTGGCAAGAGCAAAATTTACAGTTTTTAGATTAATTAAATAGCTTAAGCTAATGGTTAAACTTATAGTGCAAATGCTCAAAAATCAAGATTTTTGGCACCATTAAATTTTTACAAATTTAAGGTGAGCAGAGCGAATGGTTCTTGATATTTTCAGAGGATAAATAAAATAATTTAAATAGCTGTTACTATTCTTTTTACTATGACTGAAAAAAGAGATGGTAAGAAGGTGATGGTGATAAGCCTTGGTGGAAGTTTGATTGTTCCCGATGAGGTGAACATTAAACTTATCCAAGAATTTAAACGGGTTTTGGAAAAACATAGAGGAAATTACAAATTTGTTGTGGTTTGTGGTGGTGGAAGTATAGCAAGAAAATATATTCATGCTCTTCGTGATGTTGGAAAATCTGAATTTTTGCAAAGTATGGGTGGAATTGCAGTTACAAGAATGAATGCAAGATTTTTAACCTACTTTTTTGGTAGAGATGCAAATGAAGGAATTCCACATGATATGGAACATGTTGCAAGTTTACTTAGGAAAAATGATATTGTTTTTTGTGGGGCTTTGAGATATGCTCCTGATCAGACAAGTGATGCCACGTCGGCAAAACTGGCAAATTTCTTTGATACAGATTTTATTAATTTAACTCTTGTTAGTGGATTGTACACAAGTAATCCTCTTACTCACAAAGATGCTAAATTTATTCCTTCGATCTCTTGGAAAGATTTTTATAAAAAGATAATGAAATTAGATTTTAAGCCTGGACAACATTTTGTTTTAGATCAAACTGCAGCAAAAATAATTCTTCAAAATAAGGTTAAGACTTATATTCTTGGAAAGGACATGAAAAACTTAGATTTATTGCTTTCTGGTAAAAAGTTTGCTGGGACTGTTATTTGTGATTAGTTTTACTAGTTTTTTAAGAAAAACTATTCTACTACCTCGAAATCAAGAGGTACATTATAATTAAATGTGACTTCATCGCCCCTTTTTATGGGTTTAGTAGCAGTGAAAACAACTGTTCTTTGTTCATGATCATTTTCTATTTCAGTGTTTGGATGATATGAGTGATTATATAAGCATCCATGTCCTCCAGGAATAGCTAACCAACCACCTTCCCATCCGTATGGAAAGGATTCCAATTCTTTTGGTAGGTTTCTTGGTCTAAAAAATGCAATAATTGGACATACTTCAACTAGTTCTCCCAAACCAAAATCTCTCAGTGCAACTACTCCTCGGCCCTTTCCTTTAATATGTCTTACTGCTAGTTCCATAAGTTTGGAGTTGTGTTATAGTTTAAAAATGTTTTTATTAAAAATATTTGTTACCATTTAGCGGTCAAACAATAGATTTATAATTAATACTCGCCTTATTTATTTATGAGACTCTTATTGAAAAAAGGTAAACAACAAGAATTATTGAAAAAGGAAAAAGAGATGTTAGGACTGACTTGGAAAGAGTTGGCTAACAGGTTAGGATTAAAGTTTGGAAAGCTTTTATCATACTATAATGAAGAATGTTTAATTGATTCTAGCTTATTTAATAATTTACATTTTAGTGATAATTTTAGAGAGTTTATAATTGAAGAAAAATCTGATAATTGGGGAAGAAAAAAAGGAGGTACTATCTCTAAGGGAAGCACTAAAATTATTAGACTGCCAGAAGATTCTGAAGATTTAGCTGAGTTGTATGGCATTATGCTCGGTGATGGAAACTCCACTAAAATAAAGGACTATAAAATTGGAACATATATGATAAGAATTGTCGGCCATGCTGAATTAGACAAGGAGTATTTATTAGATTATGTTAAACCAATAATTGAAAGACTTTTTTCAATTAAGGTAAAATTTGGATATGCTAAAAAAAGCAATGCAATCTTTATTCAAGCCCATGGTGTGGAGTTGATTAACTTTTTTGAAAGTAAAGGTTTTAAACCTGGTAATAAAATTGATAATCAGCTTAGAATTCCTAGTTGGATATTTGAGAATAATAATTATTTAAGTGTTTGTTTAAGAGGACTTTTTGATACTGATGGGTCAATTTATAAGTTAACAAATCAAAATACTCATCAAATTAATTTTAAAAATTATAATCTTAAATTATTGGAAGATGTTAGAAATGGTTTATTATCTTTAGGGATAAATTGTTCTAACATTAGTAAGGGTAATTCGGTATATATTACTAAAAAAACTGAGCTTGCAAAGTTTTTTAAATCAATAGGTTTTAGGAATCCTAAGCATCTTAACAGACTTAAGATGTTTGGAATAGCCCCGTAGTCTAGCGGTCAAATCTTTCCTTTGGCTTAAATGTCCAGGAAGGAGACTATGGATATGGGCCTTTGGAGCCCGTGACCCCGGTTCGAATCCGGGCGGGGCTATCCCTTTAATATTTATCTTTATATCTGCCACGAGATTCTACTTTTTTTAGTTGCTCTAGGGTTTTATCATAATTCTTTGAAATTTTGTATCCCTCTAAAATCCATTTGGTGTAGGTTTCCCATTTGTTGAAGTGTTTAGCTTCTAATGCCTGTTTAATTAGATGAAGATCAACAGCTTTATCTTCAATTCTTGTTGAGATAAAACCTAGGCCAAAGTCAATAAACCAGACTTTATCGTTTTTATCTAGGATAAGATTGCTTGTTGTGAGGTCTCCGTGAATTATATCGTTATCATGCAGTTTGGCAATTGACTTTCCAATTTCTGTGCAGGTTTTTTTTGCTTGTTTTTCATCTAGTTTGTCCAACCATTCGGATAGCTTTTTGCCTTCAATATATGGCATGATTATTTTTGTAGATTGTTTGCTTGTTTGTTTTTCTGGTTTTGGGGCATTAATTAGCTGACTTGCTTTTTCTAGGAGTTTTGTTTCTCCGCGAGTTCTCAGAATTCTTAGTTTATTATCTATCTGAGTAAGTCTATAGCCTTTGGAGATTCTATCTTTTGTAACATTACTTCCTTCTTGAATTATGTTAGCTTCTGCACCAGATTGAATTATTTTTTGCATGATAATTTGAGAATATTTGTGTTTTTAAGTTCTCCTCCCTTACCCCGACCACCACCCCCTACTTTGAAAATGTTACCATAGAAAATTTTGACCAAGTGCAAAATTTTAATTTATTGCTAGAATAGCTTGATTGATCATGTTTAAACGATGATAAATTAGGTAGAGATATGTTATTTTCAGAAAAGATTATTATTCTGTTTTACTTTTTGAGAATTTGTTAATGAACTTGTAGTGAGCTTCAGCTGTTTTAGCATTACACTTAGGGCAAATATCTTTTTGAGTATAGGTTGAACATTTTGGGCATTTTTTTAGTTTCATTATATTCCTTAAATTCGAAAGATATATATATCTTTTCTTTGTTTTAACTATAGTCTTATTTAAGACAGTTTATTAGATGAAAGGAGGTGAAAGGTTCAAATTCTCACGAATTTGAGACTGCGAGAATCAAAGATTCTCTGGTTTTGATTTTTGAGGAAATGATAAAAATAAAAATGGTGAAAAATATAAGTAATGGTTTTAATAAAAAACAGTTAGGTATTCTTGTTGGTGTTGTGGTTGTCGTTGGACTTATTGCTGGTATTATAGGGTCTGGAATTGGTAATTCAATAACTGCAAATGTAATATCTGACTCTCAATATGGTGCTGGAAAATATAATGCAGGGGCATTGTTATTGGGAGATAAATCAACAAATACTGCTTGGCAGGTAACTCATAGAGGAGATGCTGCTGGAAGTGAAGAAGCTGGAGATTTGGCTGTTTATTATAAAGATGCAACTGGAAAATGGGTTGAGAACTTACTTCTTGACAAAAATGGATATTTAACAGTTAGAGATAGTGTAACAGCTGGAAGATTTTTTGGAGAGAATGGAGAAAAACTGCCAACTTCAAAGGATGTTTTGAATATTTTAGGTAGTTGTGAAGTTGAGGGTATATCTCCTCATGGAATAACTTGTAGTGAATACTGCAGTAAATATAATGAGGTTGCTTTAGGATCTTTTATGTGGTTTCAGTATTACTATCAAGAAAATAAGTCTCGATTATATAGTTTTATGATTGATTGGATTGGACCAGATCAATTAGTCCTTGATAGCCAAGTTAATAGTACTCTAAGTCAATTAACCGGTTATAAAAGTGGAGCATTAATTGATAAATTTGATATTGGGTGTAAATGTTGTTCTCTAACTGTATATCAACCTTGTCCTTCAGAAAAACCATATAGATGTGCGGATGGAAGTTGTGTAGGATCTGTTTCTCTTTGTGGACCAGCATATCAGAAATCTTCTACAAAGAAATTTCCGTTTTAAGGTAAACTTTTAATTTATTTTTTTCTCTTTCTTTTATTTTTTAAGAATTAGCGATAGCTAATGTCTAGAACTTCATTGTTTTTTTATTGCCAAACTTCTTTGCTAGCTTCATGAGTTGTTTTTGTGATAACTGAGAAGGATCACTAATATCTCCGAGGTCTTTTGAAGATGTTGCAAGCTCTTTTATCATTTTGTACTGTTTAAGAAGCTGACGAATTTCATTTGTTGAAGTACCTGAACCTTTTGCAATTCGTGAAATTCTTGATGTTTGCTTTTCAAGAATTTCTGGGTTTTCTATTTCTTCTAGAGTCATTGAGCTTATTGCATTTTTCCAGTGTTTTATTTTTTCTTCTTGCATTCCCATTAATCCTTCTGGAATTTTTGCTTTTCCTAAACCTGGAATTAGTTCAGTAATCTTGCTTAATGGTCCCATATTTTGCATTGATTTCATTTGATCATATAAATCAATTAAAGTGAATTTGCCCTCTTGAAGTCTTTTTTCCATTTTTTCTTTATCTTTGTCAGAAGTTACTGATTTTACTTTTTCAATTAAAGATTCTAGATCACCCATTCCTAACAAACGAGAAACAAAGGTTTTTGGATTAAATGGTTCGAGGTCTTGTGGTTTTTCTCCTGTTCCGATAAAATAAACTGGAGCATTAACTTCGTGACAGGCAGTTAGAGCTCCTCCGGCTTTTGCAGAGGAATCCATTCTTGTTATAATAACTCCATCAATGTCACATGCTTCTTTGAAGGTTTTTGCCTGATTTTTTGCTGCCTGACCAATATCTGCAGCAATAACTAGAATTATGTGAGTTGGTTTTAGTTTATCAGAAACTTCTTTAATTTCTTTTATTAGAGATTTTTCTAGAGCATCTCTTCCGGCTGAGTCTACTAAAATTAAATCATATTTTTCCAATTGTTTTTTATATTTTTCATAGACCTTTATTGGATTTTTTTCATTTTTATCTGTAAAAACTGGGATTTCAATTTTCTTACCTAGCTGTTCCAGCTGCTCTGCAGCTGCAGGACGATGAACATCAAGGCCTAGAAGGGCTATATTTTTACCCCTTTTCTTATAGTAAGCTCCTAGCTTTGAAATGGTAGTTGTTTTACCTGTTCCATAGAGACCAACAAATAATATTACGTCTTTTTTACCTAAGATTAACTCCTTTTTTTCTTCTCCAAGAATTCGTTGAATTTCATCGTTTAGAAGTTTAATTAGCTGTTCTTTTTTTTCCACACCTTTTAATTTGGATTCTCCTTCTTTTCTTATTTTATTACTTATTTCGCTGACTAGAGCAACGTTAACATCTGCCATAATCAGAGCTCTTTGAAGGTCTTTGACTACACTATCAATTAGAGCCTTGTCTACAAATATCGCAGATGTGATTTTATCTACGCTTTTCTTGAGTATATTGCCCAATCCTTCTAACATGAAAAAGCTAAGAAATTGGGCATTAATAAAGTTGTGGTTTGAGAAATTTATCTACGGATTTTGTTTTGATAATGATTTTATAACTCTGTTTTGATATGCTTTTAAAGTGTTTATATTGTTTAGATCCTGAATGTTTGGCGGATTTGTAATTAAATATTTAATTCCCTCTTTACCATATCTATCAATGATTGGTTTAACAAGGTGAAATCCTCCATCATAGGCTAGGTAACCCCATAAATATTCAAATTTCTCCGGCCAATCAGAATCTTTAAAATCATCTTTTCCATCATTTATTGTTCTATTAAAGTATGTTGCAATTCCCTCTGAAATTAATCTGTTAGTAGCAGAATTATAATCTTTGGGATAATTGCCATTTCCTAAACTTTCATTTAATTTATCGTTGTAAAAATGACCGAGTTCATGGTCTAATGTTTCTTTGATATTTTTAGTACAACCCAAATATAAACATTTTAATAAAGTATTTGCTAAATTATTCTCTGGAGTAGTTACCCATCTAACTGCAAGATAAATTGTGTCATTTTCAGGATCATACTTGCCTGGAGGTGTAGTTTTATCTTTTGGAGATGGCCCAAATAACACTTGAGGTATACCAAAATGCTTTATCCCTAAAATTCTCTCTTGGTCTTTAATAATAGTTTCAAGATGACTTTCTACATATGGAGGAATACTTTTACTAACTCTGTTTTGAACGATAGTACCTGAGGGAACAAGCCCAACTGCAAAGGTTAAAATACCAATTCCCAATTTGTGATACCATTTCATCCTTTTGGACCATATTCCTATTTTATAAAGATTTCTTTTATTACTAAATTATGGTTTTAAAGATAGGTTTTTATAGATAAATTATTTGTCCTTAATATGAACGGTGCTGAATTTGGAATTATCTTTTCGGTTGTTGCAATGTTTGCATGGGGTTTTGGAGACTTTTTAATACAAAAATCAACAAGAAAGATAGGTGTTTGGGATACTTTATTTTTTATAACTTTTACAGGTTTTGTTGTTCTAACGCCCTTTGCAATAAAAAATGCTGGAAATTTGTTTGGTGTTGGTTTGTTTTTGTTTATTTCTGGAGGGGTTGTTTATTTTATTGCTTCATTTCTTGATTTAGAAGCTCTTAAAATCGGTAAGCTGGATATTGTTGAGCCTATTTGGGCGTTTGAGATAGTTTCATCAGTTTTATTGGCGTTTTTTATACTAAAAGAAAGGGTAAGTTTTTTACAAACTGTTTTTATCATTGTTCTTATTCTAAGTCTTGCCTTTCTTTCTTTGAAAAAGTTTAATTTTAAACTTGGTAGGAAGTTTTTGCTTGAAAAAGGAGTTTACATTGCTCTTTTAGCTGCTGTTGTTATGGGTGTTGCTAATTTTTTGATTGGTGTGGGTTCTAGAAGAGTTGATCCAATAACAATGAAATGGGGAATGGATCTTTTTTTGATGGTTTTTTCATTCTTTTTTGTAATCCGGGGAAGAAAGAAAAGAAAGTTTTTTAAGAGTTTAAAGAAAAATATTAAAGTTTTAACATTTATGAGTTTGTTTGATAATGTTGCATGGCTTGCATTTGGCTTTGCAATGGTTTTTGCTCCAATATCAATTGCTGTTGCAATTTCAGAGAGTTATATAATCATAGCTGTTTTATTGGGATTTTTTGTGAATAAGGAAAAACTAAAATTGCATCAGATTATTGCTTTGATTATTGCAGTTATTTCTGCCATTTACCTGGCAACTTCCATTTAAAGATTTAAGAATTAATCTAAGCCTAGGCCAACAATTACTTCGTTTGGGTCAAATTTAGTTAGATCTTTGTAGGATTGGCCCACACCAAGGTATAAAATTGGTTTTCCAGTAACATAGCCAATTGAAATGGCTGTACCGCCCTTTTCATCAACATCTGCTTTTGTGAGTATTGTTCCGTCGATATCCGCAATTTCGTTAAATGCTTTTGCTTGTTCTGTTGCATCATTTCCTGTTATGCTTTCTGCGACAAATATTTTTAGATCGGGTTTAGTTACTCTGATTATTTTTTCCATTTCTTTCAAAAGATTGTCCTTTGTGTGCATTCTACCTGCTGTGTCGATTAGGACAACTTTAATCTGATGTGACTTGGCATAGTTAATTGCATCAAAAGCTACTGCTGCAGGATCTGAACCATAATCTTGATGAATTACTTTTAGTCCTAGTCTATCTCCGTGTTTTATTAGCTGTTCAATTGAGGCAGCTCTAAATGTATCTCCAGCAGCTAGAACACTAGTTATTTGATTTTCTTTTAATATGCTGGCTAGTTTTGCAATGGATGTTGTTTTACCACAACCATTTATTCCAAAGAATAAAATTACAAATGTTCCATCCTTTGATTTTATTTTGTCTATCATATCAAATGGAGGTATTAGGACATCTAATATTGATTCTTTTAGTGAAGATTTAATTTCATTTTCCAGCTGATCTTTTTTTATCTCCACATTAATAAGTTTCTTTTCTAGATCACTCCTTATTTTATCAACTACTTCAAGAGCAACATTGTTTTCTAGTAGCAGGGATTCAAGTCTTTCAAAGAATTCATCAAAGTTCTTTTGATCTATTGTAACTGTATTTAATTTACCCTGAATTCTTGAGAATATGTTCCATGACTTTTTTTCTTTGATTTCTTCTTCTTTTTTAGGTTTTTTACTAGGTATTACAAATCCTTCGGGCTCTTTTTCTTTAATTTCTGTTTCTGGCTCTTTGATCTCTAATTCTTCTTCCTCAACTTCAAATTCTTCTGGTTTTTCTTTTATTAACTCTTTTTCTATCTCTTTTTCTTCTATTTCCTCTTTAATTTCAAAGTCTTCAATTGCAGATTCTAGTTCTTTTTTATTTTCATCTAGAACTTGCTCTTTTTTTGACTTTTTGTCTTTAGCTGGCTTTTGCTTCTTTTGTTTTTCTTGCTTGGCTTCTTCTTTTGCTGCTTCTTCGGCTTTTTCTGTCTCTGGCTTGCTAGATTTGAATAGTCCTTGTAGTTTTTCTTTAAAGAATTTGAACATGTTTTAGGTTTGTATTTGTTGTTTATTAATCTTACTTATTTCTAGAATTCGAAAGATATATATATCTTTTCTTTGTTTTAGCTATAGTCTTATTTAAGACGTTTATTAGATGAAAGGAGGTGAAAAAATCAAATTCTTAAGAATTTGAGACTGCGAGAATTTTAACAAATTCTCTGGTTTTAATTTTTAAGAAAATGAGAAAAAAATCAAAATGGTGAAAAGTTTAGTAAATAGTAAACAATTAGCTATTCTTATTGGTGTTGTGGTCGTTGTTGGTCTTATTGCTGGATTTATTGGAGTTGGAATTGGATTAGGAGTTTCTAATAATTCTATGACTGCAAATGTAATAAAAGATTCTCAAGCTGGTGCTGGAAAGATGAATGCGGGTGCAGTAACCTTAGAAGATACTTCAACAAAAACTGCTTGGCAGATAACTCACAGAGGAGGTGCTGCTGGTGAAGAAGCCGGAGATTTGGCTGTTTATTACAAAGATTCTGCGGGGAATTGGGATAATAAGTTACTTCTTGATAAAAGTGGAAGTCTTTTGGGAAACAATGTTAACTTTATCGATGCAAAAAAATGTCGTGTTGTATATGCTAGTTATCCTAATACTTCTGAAGGGATTGGGTGTTATTCTGATGAAATTTTGACTCAAGTTAGTACCGTGGCTTGTAGTGGCACCTGGAGTTGGGAATTAAACAAATCTATTGGTTGGAATCCTCAATTATTTGGAACTAGTTATTACTCAGATTCATTAATGAACTCTGCATTTTATTTGTGCGAATCTTCTTTAGCAGAATTAAAGTATTATAAGGGACAGATAAGGAGTGTAACAAATAAGACTGCTCTTATTGTAGTTAATGGAGCATCTGGATATGTTAAAGAAGGAAATTACGCTTACATTGGTGGGCTTGAGATTTATTTTGTTAGGCAACTTGATGATGAAGGTTATCAGCTTATTCTAGGCCACGATCAGATTTGGGCTCTTAATATAGGAACAAATTTTTATTACACTTCAGGATATAATTTATTACCTGATTTTGAGAGTGGATTCTGTTGTAAAATTAATGGACTTCCGAATTATGGTGAGACTAATTCATCAACTGGCGGAGCTGGTGGTGCTGGTGGTGCTGGTGGTGGAGGATCAAAGCAGGTTCTACATAGAGTCACAATGGACCGAAATGGAAAAGTAACCCAAACATAAATAATTTATTTTTTGTTTTCCTTATTTTTATAGGGAAATAATGACGCCAAGAACTTTTGTTCTTGAGCGTTTTTCTTTATTTTTTATATAGCTCTTCATAACCATAATGGTTTTAAATTTACTATTTTTGGTGTTCTAGAGGTTTATGCTTATTTATTGGAATGATAGTCTATAATGACATTTATGAAGCCCTAAGAAAGGAGAGGTACTCTGAGCAGCTACAGCCCATGCCTAAAAAGTTCATAGCAGATGTTGCAGAGTATATTCGAGATAAGCGAAAGCTTTCACAGCAGCAGGGAGATCTTTTTTCAGATGAAATACTTAAAGTTCAAAAACAACTTGAAAATGCTCAGTCTATTTTTAAGGAACTTATGTTGCTGAGAAAGAAAAAGATACTGGGATTGGTTTTTGTGGCCTCTGAGACTGGGATAAGTAAACGGGATTTTGAGAATATGTTGGATTTTGAAAAAGAACTTTTTGACAAACTTATATTAGCTTTACAGGAAAGTGAAAAGAGAATCGGCCAACAAATGGTAACTTTTAGTAGTGGGGTTAGTGAAAATGAAGCTGAAATGAGTTTGCTATTATTTATTGATGATGTGGATGATCTTGTTGGGCCTAAGGGAGAACAGATTGGTCCGTTTAAGAAGGGAGATGTTTCAAATCTTCCAAAACAGGTTGCAGATATTTTAATAGAAGATAAAAAGGCTGAACTTATGGAAGATTAATCGGTTATTTCAAACTTTGTCTTAGTTCATTAATGTCTTTGTCTGATAATGGTTCTTTCCATAGTTCATTGACTAACCAAAGCCCACTTTTTCTTATTTTTTCTTTTGGAGAAGATAAACCTAACCAGTTTTTTGAAGGATTACATTCTTTACATGATGAGACAGTTGAAATAATTTTTGATTCAAGTTCTAATCTTTTATACTTGTCATTTACTTCAATCACAATAAAGCTGAAGTTATCTTGAATATAATCTGAAACTTTTTTTTCTATTTCTTTTTGTTTTTTAAAATCAATTAAACCAGAAAATTTGTTTTTTGCTTCTTTTGTTGTTAGATCTAGTTCCCACCTTTCTAAAAAAGGATCTTTATCTTTGTTTAATAGTGCTCTTCCAATATTCTTTCTAAAAATGCTTCTATCCTTGTTTTCATTTAGAAAATGCTGAAATAGTCTTGAAGGTAACTGATTATTCCCAGTATGTGTTCCAACTCTTACAATTCTACTAGTGTTATGGCCTAATTCTCCCTTTTCAAATAGAATATAGATGCCATTCTTGGGTATTTTTGTCACATCAAACGGAAAACTTATTTTGGGTTGACCGTTAAACAATTGATGAATTAAGCTACAATTTTCACTCATTTTTAACATTCTCCTTTAGCCATTTAAGCTGTTTTCCAATACCTAAACCTTTTAGAGGTATTTGGTAGTTTTTTATATTTGGAATTAGGTATTTTCTGTAATTATTCCCTGCAAGAAAAATAAATTCATCCTTTTTTATATCGGACACTTCTTTTAGTTGATTTAAAACTAAACCTGCCCATTCTTCAATTTCTTCAGAAGACATTTTGTTTAGTGTTTTATTATAAGGTTCAATTTCTTCATTTAAATCTAATAGCCCGTATTTTGCAGAAAGGATAAATATTCTATCTGGACTTAGTGATTTTGCATATTTAAGGTTGTATTTGAAAAGGGGACTTATATACAAGTTTTGGGCTTTTGTTTTGCTGTTTACTTTTTTACTTGCACATGAGATTAGAGCTATTTTTGTCATTTATAATTGAATAGTAAAGATATTATAAGAATTTCTATTTAGACATAAAAAGCCTCCAGAGGTGCTAAAAATTTCTGTGAAATTTTGGCAACTAAAATTCTAGAAGAATTTAAGTGAATTAAACCCTCAGGGTTCAATCACTAAAGCCTCCAGAGGGGATTGAACCCTCAACCTACAGTTTACAAAACTGCCGCTCTACCATTGAGCTATGGAGGCATAATTTATTTAATTAATAGGGGTTTAAAAGGTTTTATTTAAGTGCTTTTTGTGGACTTGAACGATAATATTTAAATATAAGTTAGGCTTATATATTGGATGATAAGTGAAAGATTTGTTGGTAATCCCGCAGAGGTATTTAGAGTAATTGCTGATGGAGATCCTGATGGTTATTGTCTTGCTGTTGATGATCCTGTAGCTCAAGCAGAAGTAGCTTTAAATTTTAGTGGATCATCTCTAGGTCCTCGTCAAAATGTTCATTCTGTGGCTAAACCTGTGAGTTATGATCCTGATTCTAGATAATAATAAAAGCCTCTGCTGAGAGTTGAACTCAGAACCTATTGATTACGAATCAATTGCTCTAACCAGTTGAGCTACAGAGGCGCAGCGAAGGAAACCAAGGTTTCCTACCGTTCTACCTTCCTTTGAGTGTATTAATATTTAAATAGATGTTTGATTATTTATTTTTATGTTAACTTTACATTACATTGAAAGGGTTGGAAGGTTAAACTGGCAGACAGGTTATGTTCCGGGTAGACATCAATCTTCTGCAGAGACCGAATTAATGGCTTTAAAAGATCTTTCAGCTTCTGTTCGTGAACCAGATAGATATGCTGGCTTGAGAATAACTTCTAGATTTGAACATGTTGAAGATCCGGTAGCTGGAAGAGTGAGAATAGTTCCAACATCAAGAAATTAATTTTAATCTAATATAGATGTTCTTCGGCGCTTAGCTTGTAATCATGAAGTTCTTTAGGTGAAAACCACAAAGCTAATTCTTCTTTAGCATCTTCTTCATTTTCAGAAGCATGAATTAAATTATGACCTTGATGATTAGTTTTTACATAGGTTTTACTTGCATGACAAAAATCTCCTCTAATTGTCCCAATGTCTGCTTCTCCGGGATAGGTAGTACCTACGATTTTTCTTATGGTTGCAATTGCATTACTTCCTTGAATAACCATTGCAATTACTGGGCCGCAGGTTAAATAATCCATGAGGTAATTTCTAACATGCTCTCCGTGTTTTTGTGCAATAACTTCTTTATAATGTTTTGAGGCATGAGTCTTATCAACATGAACCATTTTCATGGCAACAATTTTTAATCCTCTTTGTTCAAATCTTTTTATTATTTCACCAATAAGTCCTCTTTGAATTCCATCAGGTTTTATTAGAACTAGTGTCTGTTGAATCATTTCACCTTTACTTACTTTTTCTCTCCCTCTTTTTCTTTTTTGACTCTTTGGCTTCTTTTTTCTTCTCTTTCAACAGTTGTTTTTTCAATTTCTAGTTGGCGGTCGTACTCTTTTCGGTTTGTTATTAAAACATGCCTTATTTCGCAAAGAGCTAGAGGATATATTTTTTTAAGTTTTAGACTTAATTCTTTTTGTATTCTATTGTTAATCATATCCATTACAATCTCTTCAAATTTCCTTCCTGCAGCGTAATCTGTTAGTTCTTTTCTTGTTGCATTTCTTAGAGAAGCTCTTACTTTTCTTGAGACTTTTTTTCTTGTGATTAAAAATGGCTTTATTCTTAGCAATTCATCCTGTGATTTTACTATAAAAGAATCTTCAACATAGTCTGTTCCTTTTCTCATCATTCTTCTTATGAATGAACCTAACAAGTATGCTTCTTTTGTTTCAGTTACTGGCTTGCCATCTTTCATTACTACTTTCATCTTTAGTTCTATACCCTTACCTTTTAATTCTGGAGAAAGATCTATTTTTACAAATCTTCCTTCAAATTCACTTTCTGAGAAACCGAAAAGTTCTATTTCTCTTTTTAGTAAAGGTATTTCCACTGAATGAAATTTCTTTTTTTCTGCCATTTTATTCTAATAAAACTTTTGATTGTCTTTTTCCTTTTTTAGATTGATGTGCTTTCTTGCATGTTTGACAAGTATAAACAAAGACTATTCTTTTTGTGTTTTTTGTCTTTCTTTTCCATTTTCCAATCGCAGGTTTACTTCCCCATTTTCCTTGATTACCATAACCTCGGTTTAGGCCTCTTTTTTGGGCTCTTTGAAGAGCACCACGTTTAAGAGTACCTCTCTTTATTCCTGTTGACAATAACTTTATTTTATGCTCAGTTTTCTTTTTACAATAGGGACAAAACCTATTGGTAGACTTTGGTTTCTTCATATACTATTTTAATTAGCAAGGTGGTTTTTAAACCTTTTTAGTTGACCAGTTAGTTACCAGTTAGTTATTTATATGGGTTTTAGTTGTTTTTTATACGGGCCCATAAGCTAGTGGTAAACTGTGTCTTTGACGTGGACAATTCCCAAGTTCGATCCTTGGTGGGCCCATCTTTACTTTTTTACTGTTTTTAATGACTAACCCTTTACTTACTAACTTAGTTACTTAGTAAGTAACTAAGAAACATTTATATAGCTAAATTTGATTATTTATTTTATAGGTTATTAAAAGAGGGGTATAAACTGTGAAGAAATACTTGCTTCTTGTTGAAGATGAGAAGCTTTGGGAGAAATTTAAATCGATTATAAAGAGAGATATTAATAGTGAAATTCTCGAGTTAATTAAAGATAAGGTTGTAAAAGAGGTGAAAAAATGATAAGTAATAACTATAATAAATCTAAGCGCGGGCAGGTTACAATATTTATTATAATTGCAATTGTTATAGTTGCAGCAGTTATATTAATTTACAGTTTTAGAGGAAATATTTTTCCTGCAACTCAGAAAGTTCAGTTTGATGAAGTTTACACTTATTTTGATAGTTGTATTAAAACAAGTACCCAAAATGCCTTGGGAATTGCCGGATCTCAGGGTGGATATATTGAAATTCCACAGTTTTATCCGGGATCAAAATTTGCTCCATTTTCATCGCAACTTAATTTTTTAGGAAATAATATTCCCTATTGGTATTATGTTTCAGGGAATAGTCTTGTTAAAGAGCAAGTTCCATCAAAAGGTTTGATTGAAAATCAGGTTGAAAAGTTTATTAATTCAGATATTCGGAACTGCGATTTTTCTGATTTTATATCTGAGGGATATAATATTGGATTGGAGAATGTAACCTCTAGAGTTTCAATTAGTGAAACTTATGTTGATGTGGGAGTTAATGCAGGATTAATAGTAACTAAAGGAGAAGCAACGGCTACAAAGACATCTCATGAGGTGAGATTTGATAGTAAGTTTGGAAAATTTTACACTCTTGCTAGAGAGATTTATGATAAAGAAAAGAAAGAATCCTTTTTAGAGAATTATTCTAAGGATATTTTAATGTCCTATGCTCCGGTGGTTGGAACTGAATTAAGTTGTAAACCTAAAATTTGGAAAGCTCCAGATGTTGTTAGTGATTTACAAAGTGCTTTGGAAGCAAATATTGGCGCTTTAAAAGTTAGTGGTAATTATTATAATCTTAAAAATAAGGAAAATAAATATTTTGTTATTCAAAATGTTGAATCTGATGAACCGGTTAGTTTTATGTATTCTGCTGATTGGCCAACAAGAATTCAAATTTGGCCAACAAGTGGCAGCTTGATGGTTGCAAAGCCTGTTGGTTTAGAACAGGGTATGGGAATTTTAGGCTTTTGTTATGTTCCTTATCAGTTTATTTATGATGTTTATTTCCCGGTTCTTGTGCAAATAAATGATGGTAATGAGTTGTTTCAATTTCCGGTTTCAGTAGTTATTGATAAAAACACTCCAAGAAAAGCAATTGCAGGTCAGAGTTTGGATGATAATAATGATTCAATAAATGAATTATGTAATTATAAAAATACTCCAGTTCAAGTCTTTACATATGACAAATCACTGAGTCCGGTTAAATCTACAATAACTTTTAGTTGTTTGGATGTGGAATGTGATATTGGTGAAACAGAAATTAGTGGTGGAGATGCAAAGTTGACTGCTAATTTCCCACAGTGCATAAATGGAAAAATTACTGCCACAGCTGAGGGTTATGTAACTCAGGATTATTTTGTTTCTACAAATGAACCTGCTATTGCTAATATTTTAATGGATAGGGTTTATGATCTGGATCTTAGCGTGGTTGTTGGAGGAAGAGATGTTAAGTTAGAAAAGGATGGGCTTGCAATGATTAATTTTGAGGGTGAAAAAAGTAGTTATACTGTAGTTTATCCAGATCAGGATAAAATTGAATTAAGTGAAGATAATTATAATATCAGTGTGCAGGTTTTTGGTGGAAGTGAATTAACAGTTCCAGCTAGTTCATCAAGACAGTGTGTAAATGTTCCTGCTTCTGGAATAATGGGTTTCTTTGGTCAGGAAAATGAACAGTGTTTTGATGTGAATACTCCTGAACAAAAATTGACAAATTCTCTTATTGGTGGTGGAAAGTCTAGTCAGTATGTTCTGGAAGAAGATTTGAAATTATCTAAAGAGCTTAGAATTTCAGTATCAGCATTAGCTACTCCAACTAGTCTGGACCAACTACAGCAAAATTATGATTTATACTCTAAAAATAATGTTGATTTAACTTTTAAATAAAATGAATTGTTTTACAAAAAAAGAGATGAGAAAATTTTTACTAGTTAGTTTGATCTTTGTTTTATTAGTTTTTAGTTTTAGTTTTACATCTTCACAATTTACAACAGGTACTGGAAGTGATGCATTTTCAGGATCAAGCAGTTATACCTATTCAACACCACAATTTTCTTCATATACTACAGCTCAAGCTACAATAAACTGGCCAGGGTATTATGGTAATACTACTCAGGACTGGAATACTTGTAGAGAAAGACAGGATTTTATTGTTCAAATTGCTCCGGGAGGATGTAAACCTGCAGTTGTAAGAAGTGATTTAATTGCTGAACAAAATGTGGCTGTTTTTTGTCAGCTGCAGGGAATTCAAATTAATCCAGCAATACCAGTAGAATCAATAAAAAGTATTACCTTTAATCAGGTTGGTAAATATCCTGAGGGTATGCAAGGAGTAGGTTATTATCATCCGGCAAGACTTGCATTGAGTCCGTATAAAACTCAACAGGGTTTTGCTACGCTAAATAATTTAGGATATGTTGTTCTTGTTTTAAAACAACAGCCTGATGAAAGAAAACTTCCGGAATTTGTTAGGGGAAATTTAACAGCAACAATAACCTATGGAATTCCTAATGGTATTGGTATGGGATTAGTTCAAAGTGATGTACCTGTTTTATCTGATGATAAATGGAAACAAATTTATCCTAAATATACTTTTTTTCAGGGAAGAGCGTTTGTTAGAGTTGACTCTCTTGCTAAAAGCAGCGCTAAAATTTCAGTTTATTCGGATGTAAATCATAAAATAGATTCTTTTACAATTGAAAAGGGTAAAACTAGTGAAAGATATTTGCCAGGTTCCTATTGTCAGATGGCTTATCAGGTTAGTCTTGTTGATCTCGTTTCTTCAGGAAAAAAAGCTACAGTGATGTTTGATCAAAATCAAGAAGATGTTTATGAGGGCGGAAAGTTTGCAGAGGGTTTATGTCAGATTACCAAGTTAGATATTAGTGGAGAGAATACTGGTTTAGTAACTGGCTATTGTACATCTGCTGCTGGCGGAAATAAGCAGTTTTCGTTATCAATAGGTGCTCAGGGAAGTTCTCTTTTAATTGACAATGATGAGAAA
The DNA here is from genome assembly GCA_041659945.1 of Candidatus Pacearchaeota archaeon. Lineage (GTDB taxonomy): Archaea > Nanobdellota > Nanobdellia > Pacearchaeales > GW2011-AR1 > JACPLR01. The sequence continues at coordinate 413,935 of JBAZXH010000001.1, forward strand.
AACCCCCAAGTTAAAGATGAATTGTATAGTTATATTCTTCCGGTTACAGGAACTGATACAGGTGATGCACCTCAAGGAAAAGTTTATTTTGGAGCTCAGGGAGCAAACTCAAAAATTCCATTTATTGTTTTAATTGCTTTGAAGAATGAACAAATACTTGATGAAAATGTAATGAAACAACTAAATGATTACACTACTCAATTATCTGCTTCACAATCTATACAGACTAAAAAGGATACTTTGAAGATTAAAGATGTGGAATATAGCTTAGGAGTAGTTAAACAGGGAGAATCTCTTGCTGACTTTTTTAGTAAGAAAGTTGAATTTAAGAATTTTGTTTCTCCTCAAACCGGAATTTCTACGGATGATGGAGATTTTAAAAATTTATTTAAGAGTTCAATTGATCAGTATAAGGAAGTTGATACGACCTATGGAAATAGAAAGTTTTATAGTGCTGTTGAAGATGATGATACTTATGGTTTTAGATCAATAAGTAATGCAATTCTTCTTTCAAATAATGTGAAAGAATCTAAAACTCTTTTGGAAATGATTTCTTTATTTAAAGAAAAATATCCAAGTAAAAGTTTGCCTCAAGGAATTGTTGATAATGCTAATGTTGATACTTCTCAAGATTCTCAGATTTTAGATTTCAATGGAGAGATTCATACAATTAGGGTTGTTTCTTTTGAAAATCCGGTTCCGGAAGATAATGGTGGTAAGTTGCTAGTTAATGATGATATTAAGAGCTTTACTGCTGCAAAAGAGTGGGTTATTGAACCTGGTAAAACTGATTCTAAACCTCAAACAAATTTAATGGTTGAGAGTTTTGATAGTGAAAAAGTTAATTTGATTGCCAATTGCTTTGATTCTACTGGCAAATCAACAAGTGAAAAAGCTGCAATTACTGTTGGTAGTGATAAGGTTATGTGTGGGAATCTTAAAATTCAAGTTAAGGAATTACATATTCAACAAAATGCAAGAATTAAAATTGATCTGGTTTCTAAGAGATCAGGTTCTACTGTAAATATAAGTTATAATATTGGTTTTGAAAAAAGAGCTTTTCCTTTGACTCCTGAAAAAACCAAGGAAAAAATATCAAAACTTAACGAAACAATAGCTAAATGGCAAAAGATTTCTGATTCTCTTGCAAGTGCTGTTAAAACAATGAAAGCTGCGTGTTTTGCAACCTCTGCAGTACTTCAGGTGAAAAATTTATTTGCTAATCTAGGTGGAAAGTCAATTGCAAGAAATGAGGTTATGAGAGATTCTGGTGGTTGGAATGATATGTGTAGTGCAGCTTTGGCAACAGAAGGCAAGGTTGCTCCTGAAAAATACAAAAATTTAATGGCTCCTGGGCCCTATAATAGTTTAGATGATTGTTTTGGTAAAAATTCTAAAGCTATAGAAAGTGATGTTAATATTCTTAATTCGGAAATTAATAAGGTTAATGAAGAAATAAAAAAGAGTGAAGATTCTGGAGGATTTGTAAAATCTGCAGGTGTTCTCGGAGGAAAGGCTGTTGACACAGAAGGGGCTAGAAAAGCGTATGTTAAAGAATTGCAAACAGATTTGGGTAAGAGTAGTGTTGCCGGAGTTGATGAGAAAGGTAATAAGATTAGTGTTGGAGAAGTTCTTGGAACTAATCTACCATTGGATATGCAATATGATCAAGCAAGAGAAATAAGGTTATATTCAAATATTTTAAGTGATGATCAGGCAAGTCCAACACTTAGAAAACTTGCTGAAACAAAATTGTATAGTTCTTTGAGCACAGTTAAAGAAACTGGTTTAAAAGATGCACAGGCAAAAAGTACGGCTGATAAACTTAGGACTAATGGACAATTTGTTGGAACACCTCAAGTGATACTTCCTGAGGCTAAGAAAGATCAAACAAAGGGAGTTTATGATGATTTTAAACTTGCAACAGATTATACTCCTTCGAATAATCCAACGAGTAAATTGGATAGAGCTACACCAATCGCACCAATCTTTGATAGCAATGGAAATCAATATTATGCTTCACTAAAGGAAGCAGGAAGTGGTCAGTATGCAATTGATAGGATTTTCAAAGTTCAGAGTGACGGAAAAATGGGTGAAGAAGTTTTAAGTTTTTCTCCGGAGTATAAAACAATTAGATCAACCTATGCTTCATTTAAGAAATTTGATTCGCAAAGTTATAATACTCCTATAAAAGATCCTTTGGTTAAGTATTTTGAGACAGAACCTTACAAAGGAATGCCTGCTATAGTTCCGTTTGATACTGCCAAGGGATGGTATGCTGCAACAAAACAAACTTTAGGTGGTCTTGGGGGATCTACAAGTGGAACTCAAGCCTTTCAGGAATCTGGGCGAGTATCAAGTTTCTGGTTGTGTAATGCTGGGCCAAATGGTAATATAGAATTTGATAGTGGTGTTGGTGATGATATTTGTCAGATGTTTAATTTGAATACTGGTCAGACATCAAATAATTTTTATGGTCTTTCTGAAGCAGATGCACAAAAGAAAGTTGCTGATGGAATAAGAGCTCTTCAACAGGCTGCAGAACAATATTCTTCAGGAGTGCAGAAAGTTACAATTTTAGGTAAATCAATAAAAGTTGGAAATCCAGCAAACAATAAACTTGGAACTCAATGTCAAGACTTTATGTCTGCTAGTGACTGTAAACTTATGTTTAATGTTTGTGATCCGGTAATATGTCCGGCAAGTAGATGTAATCTTGGTGGAAAGTTTTATGTTGATGATGTTGTACAAAGTGGAATTGTTGGAAGTATATTTTTGTGTTTACCAAATTATAAAGAAGGAATTGTTGTACCTGTATGTTTAACAGGAGTTCAGGCAGGAGTTGATAATTACATTTCAATCTTAAAGTCATATCAAAGTTGTTTAAAGGAAAACTTAAACTCTGGAAAATATATTGGAATTTGTGATGAGATTACTGCAATTTATACTTGTGAGTTTTTCTGGAGGCAAGCTGGGCCAATGTTAAAGGTTATATTACCTAAATTACTTGAAGCTTTGGCCGGAACATATAGAGGTGGAGGAGAATATCTTTCTGTACAGGCTGCTTGGAAAAATACTGAAAGTTCGGTAAATTACTTTACTAATTTTTACGGTGTTAATGCAATGAAAGCATTTAATTTAAGATCTACTGATGAAGCTGGAACAACTGTTTGTAAAGCTTTTGTTTCAACCAAGTTTGCTAAGGATTTTAATGCTTTAATAGAACCAGATTCTCCTGCACAATTTAGTGCTTGGTTTGATGAAATTGCACAGACAACTGCAACCATTCCAGCTACATCACAGTATAAAGTATTTTATCATATTTATTCTGGAAAAGATATTGGGACTTATTATTCTATTTATTTGAAGGATGCTCCTGGAGAATCATACTATCAAACTACAGCTTATTATCCGGTAGCTACGGGTTATATTAACAAAGGAGAATATGCTGAAGAAGCAAAAGACTTTACTGCTCCGGGAGGATTTAGACAGTTGTGTGTGAGAATAAATGAAGAAGAAAAATGTGGTTTTAAACAGGTTTCAACTTCTTTTGCTGTTAATTATCTTAAAGATCAGTATATTAAAGACCAGGCAACTACTGCTAATGTTAACAGTGAGAGTGAATGTATTGGTGGAACACCGAGTGTTTTATCAGCTATTCAACCAAATATTCAAGAAGGAGTACAGTCAGTTATTAGTCCACAAATTTATCAAAGAGGAATTATAAGAATTTGTGCAACTGATAATCCGGGAGGTACAACTGGTGATTCTTCAAGGTGGAAGGATGTTGGAAATTGTGGTACAACAAAAATAAGATGTTGGATTGACACCCAATCTCTTAGTAGTGCGTTTACAGCTGGTAATGTTGGAGGTCTAAACTCCACAATTGCAGAATTAAACGCTTTGGCAACAAATCTTTCTAATCAACAAAAGGGTTTGATGGAAGATTCTTTTGCAGCTGCTACATTTATTGCAATTGAAACTGATATTCAAACTAAATTAACAAGTTTGTCTACAAATGGAGATTTAGTTGAAATGAAAAAAGATAAAGAAATACTTCTTGCTAAACTAAATGCTCTTGGGGATAGTTATATTTTAACTGATTTGCAGTTGGCTAGAGTTGGATTTGATAAGGCTTTGATTTATGATGCGCTTGCAAGAAAAAGATATATTGACTTTCAAAAAACAAAAGTTGTAACAACTCCAGTAATTGCTGCGGCTAAAAAGACCTGCTATGATTTGAATGGATTTTGGTATTCTAATGCAATGAGCTGTGCTGATAGAGGAATGTTAGATTATACAAGTCAGGCTAGTGATAAAGATACCGAACCAAACTCTGTTTGTTGTGTAAATAAAGCAGCTGTTACTCCTGTGACTCCTGTTACTGGTCCAACATTACCTTTGGGAGATATGAAAGCCAGATCAAAAACTGCTTGGGATTATTTTACTTCACAGGGGTATAGCAATGTTCAGGTTGCTGGAATAATTGGAAATTTAATTGTTGAGTCTAGTCTGAGTCCCACCAATGCATTTAACGAAGCAAATGGTCTTGAATCGTATGGTTTAGCTCAGTGGAATGATGGAAGAAGAACTAATCTTAATAATTTTGCAAGTTCTAAAGGAAAATCTTCATCTGATTTTAATACTCAACTAGAATTTGTTAATTATGAATTAAAAGGTTCGGGGGCAAATGGTGGGTCTTCTGAAAAAACTGCTTATGATTCATTGATTAAAACAACAACAATTAGTGATGCAACGAAAACATTTATGAATAAATATGAACGCCCAAGTTCTAACCCTAGTGTAAATCTTATAGATAAACGTATAGCCTATGCTAATGAAGTTTATAATAACTTTAATTCTGGTTCAGGCTCTGCATCCTCAACAAATGATGTTTATTCTTGGGCAACAACTCTAATTTTTGAATATCAGGATGGAACTCTTGCAGCTAACGTTTATTATAAATTTGAATCTGGAGGCTGGCAATATCGGTCTGATGCTGGGGCTTGGTTAGATGTTAGTTCAATGACTTCTAAAAATTCATTACAAGCAAATTTAGCAAAGCATGATTATGATCAGGGAATTACAGATTTTGTTAATGAGCTTAATAAAGGAAAAAGTAGTTTTTTTAGTACAACGCCTGCTCTTAAAATTTATTTACATAATCCAAATAGAGTACAATCATTTCAAATTGAAGGAAAAGCTGTGAGCACATTAAAGTCTGAGATAATTAGTTTTGTTGGAATACAAACAGATACAATTAGTAGCAGTTCAACAGATAGTTGTACTTCAAACGGGGGAGATTGGTGGATTACTCCGTGTAATGAACTTATTCAAGAAGGAGTTACTCTTACTGATATATCAAATCTTGTAAGTGATACAGATAAAACTAAAAATCCAGACAAGTATTGTTGTTCTAAGACTGGTTCGGGGTCGACAACTACACCTTTAACAACTGCCGCTTCTGTAGTTCCAACAGCAGATATCTATGACCTTGAATCTGATTTTAAAAGTTATGAGTTTCTGGATGAGGTTTGGCAGATGAGTGATGATGGCATTCACTGGGAAGAAATAAATCAAAATAATGCAGAGAGCAACCTTCAAAAACAATTATCAACTCTAAATAAAGATAGCCAGAATGTAGATTCAAAGTATGATGAAGGGATTAAGGATATTGCTTCACAAGTGTGTGATAGTTCTAAGGCAATACTAGAAGATAATTCTCTTTCAGAAGGGGATAAGATGAATCAGCTTCCTAAATTGACTATTTCTGGTAAAGGAAAGGAAAAAGTAGCCTTAAGTTGTAATTTTAATTATCAGGAACTTGTTCAAAATATTTTGGATTCTGCAGTCAATCTTAAAGCAGCAGCAAATCTTCCTATATTTAGTACTACTACTTATGATCATGTTTCTTGTTATTTTAGTTTTATTAATCATAATTGGATGTTTGCCCTAGTAGGAACTGATAGATGGAAACAAATTAGTGAGGTTGAAGCTAAAAAGGGGATTAAAGAATGCGAGTTGACAAGTTCTGATGATATTATTCTTATAGACCAATTATTTGCAATAAATAATGACAAAAGCCAGATTTCTGATAGTGTTAGAATGCAAGAGGGTATTACTAAGTTTGTTGATTGGTCATGCCATACAGTCTTTTCATTAGAGGTTCATTTCTTTAATGAAAACTTGAAGGAGACATCACAGAAGTTTTTTACTTGTAATAATCAAGAGGTTGATAGTAATTTTATTTCTACTTATAAATCTGTGTTGGGCTTTGCAGGTTTAAAGGCTGCTTCAAACCAAGAAGAACCTTCTCAATGTGATAATGAACTATATAGTATTGTAAATGGAGAATATTGTGCTGCTCTTGCACTTGATAATATAATAGGATCATACAAGTCTTCAACAGGTGTTAGATGGAATTTGTACAAGAAGCCTTCAATTGAGGTTAGTACTACTCTTGAGAATTGTCCACCTGAAGATAAACCCAATCAAGATCATTTAGCAGGCACCTTTTATAGCTCATATGGTCCTGACAAGTTGTGTAATGATGAATCTAAAATACATGTTTATTCAATTGTATCTTCTAAAAATTGTCAACTTGGAGAAAAGGTTGCTGGAACATTTTTGGGTTCAGATGCCAAAACTGATTATAAGGTTTGTTATAAACTAGTTTGATAAACTAATGTTTTACAAGAAGAGGATTAGTAGAATTTTTATGAAATAAACACTGCGGGAGGAAGGGTTCGAACCTTCGCAAGCACTAAGCTAATGCGTCTTGAGCGCATCCCGTTTGACCACTCCGGCACTCCCGCAAATAATGATAAAGAAAATAGATTAATTGGGCTTAAAAACTTTTATTGTTTTGGTTTTGTCTACATTTAATTACTTGATCAAAGTAATCAAAGCAACACCAATAATTGACATCAAAACTAGAATTACTAAGATTATTGGGTAGATCATGAAACTTGAAGATACAACTAATCCACTGTTTAAATTTGTTGGTCTAATATTTGAAGATTCATCATCTGCATCAAGGTTAATTCCACATACTTCACCTGTTTCTATTTTTTGAACGCCATTGATTATCACTGTTCTTTGAAGTTTACCTGAAGTACATTGCCATTCTCCATAGAAATCTTCTGTTTTTATGGTTGTTTTTTTATCTTTACAGGAATTTGTAGTTTTATCTGTTTGAGTGTCTTTATTATCATCTGTTTGTGCTGTTGTGGTTGAAAATGTAGTGCTTGTTGGATTTGACCATGTAATCTCTGCTGAAGCAATGTAGGAGAAAATTATGACTAAAGGTAATGCTATTGCAAGAGCTACTATGAGTTTTTGGTTCATTTAAATAGGCCAATTAGCCAATATTTAAAGCTTTCTGTTTGTAGTCATTTTAAAGTAATACTATTAAAAGAAATATCTTATCTTTGGTAGGATTTATTTATCTGACTAAGAATACGTTACTTTACTTTACCCTTTTTTTCTAGTTCGTTAAGTTTCATCTTATCTTCGAGACCTAGTTTGTCAATTAACTCTTTGTAACGATTTCTTATGGTTACTTCTGTTATACCTGCAACATCAGCGACTTCTCTTTGAGTCTTTTTTTCATCATTTAGCAGAGCTGCAACATATAATGCTGCTGCTGCAATTCCTGCTGGGCCTCTACCACTTGTGAGTTCCTCATCGTTTGCTTTTTTAAGGATTTTAAGAGCGTGCTGTTGTGTTTTTGGAGATAAATGTAGAATACTTGAGAATCTTGAAATATAATCGTCTGGAGAGCTGGGAGTTACTTTGATTACTAGCTTTCGTATTATGAATCTGTAGGTTCGACCAATTTCTTTTCTTTCCATATCTGAAGCTTGAGCAATTTCATCTAGTGTACGTGGAATGTTGTATGATCTGCAGGCTGCATAGATGCAGGCAGCTATAACAGATTCCATACTTCTACCTCTAACATAACCTCTTTGAAGAACATAGTTATAGATTCTTGCAGCTTCATCACCTACAACTGTTGGAAGATTTAGATAGGAAGAAACTCTTCTTAGCTCAGCCATTGCAAGTCTTAAATTTCTTTCAATGCTTGTTGAAACTCTTTCCTGCCATTTTTTAAGTCTTAGAAATTTTCTTGTTTGTTTTGTGTCTAATTTGTAGATATCGGAGATTTCTCCAACGTTTGTTGTAAGACCCTTATCAAATTTCTGCATGCTCATTGGAGCACCACCACGACCTTTTTTTTCTGATTTGTCGAATTTACCAGAAAGATCTACGCCCGTGTCGACCATTTTTTCTTCAATTAGTAAACCGCAGTCATTGCAGATTAATTCACCCTTTTCATCATCATAAGTTAAATTAATACTGTTGCATTCTGGGCATCTTTTTGTATTTGACATTTTAGAATTTTGGGTATTTTAGTAATCTAGAGAATTATGCTTAATTCTCTATTTATACAATTCTGACGAATTGCATACGTTTATAAACTTAATTAAGAAAGCTTTTTAAATCTTTTTATTCCTTAATATGTATTTTTCAGTAGAATTCTATTCAATTAGTATGCCCTGGACACAACCTTCTTGGGATGGACGATTAGTTATTCTGGCTTTTCCAGAGTCAGTTTCAACTATAGCTCCCTTTGTTAGGATATTTTGTCTAGCTAAGAATTTGTTTGATGGAGTTTCAAGAACGTTTTTTATCTTTACTGTTTTTGATTTTTTTGTTTTTGGATCAATAAGGTTGATTGTTTCAGCACCCAGAAGTACAACTTTTTTATTTCCGCCTAGACCTCTAAGTGTTTTTTTCTTTCTTGCTTTTAGTTTAACTATTCTTCTTTCTCCAGGAAGCTCATATTTTTTCTTTTTTCTTTGTTTATGATATCTTCCACCCGAGATTTTTCTTCCAGTTTTCATAATATTAATGTTAAAAGGATGGTTTAAATACTTTTTGTAGAGTATTTTTTGTTAAATGAAAACATTTAAAAAGTTCAATGAAGAGGTTTGAATATGGCTAAAGGAATCGAAAGACCTCTTGACCTTTTGAACAACTCAAAGGGAAAAGAAATCTTGGTGCAATTGAAAAGCGATAAACAACTTGTTGGTACTTTGCTTGCATTTGATATCCACATTAATGTGGTGTTGGATAATGCAAAGGAAATGCAAAACAACGAAATAAAAAGAAGCATTGGCCTTACTTTTTTAAGAGGAGACACAATTGTCTTTATATCGCCAGCATCAACATTCTCTAAAGAGGATAAATAACTCAGTTTTTTTTGTTTTTGTGAGGACATCAGTTTTCTAAAATTTTGGTGTCTTAGCATATTAGCTTTAGCTCTGGCGAAGGCTAATGGGATTTGGTTTTGAATAGATATTTAAAGATATTATGATTAATTTTTAGATGGACATTAAAATTAGGGTAGCAGCTCTTAAAGATCTTGGAGATATTCAAAATTTGAATTATCAACTTTGTAAAAAAGAAAAAGAAGATTATGATAGTAATATTAATGAGTATTATTCTAAGTCTAAAAAAAGTACAAGATATTTTAGACAGAAGATAGTTGGTGGGAATAACTTTGCATTTGTTGCGGTTGATGGAGAGAGAATTGTTGGTTATCTGGTTGGGGGTTTAGTTAAACCTGATGATTATCTTAAACTATGTAGGCTTGTTGAAGCAGAAAATATGTTTGTTTTGAAGGAATATAGAAGTCAGGGAATTGGTAAAATGTTAATGAAAGAAATGTTTGATTGGTGTAGATCTCTGAAAATTGAAAGAATCAGAGTTGTTGCTTCCTTTCAAAATATTAGAGGAATTGATTTTTATAGAAGAGAGGGTTTTAAGGAGTATAACTTAGTTCTTGAAAAAGATTTATAGATTTTCTTAAGATATTTAAACTCCTTTTTCTTTATTATATTATGACAGATAAAATGGAAATTACTTTTTTGGGAACTGGAAGTGCTGTGCCAACAGTTAAAAGAAATCATCCAGCTGTGCTGCTAAAGTACAAGGATGAAACTATCCTTTTTGATTGTGGTGAAGGAACTCAGAGACAGTTTAGAAAGGCAAAATTAAATGCTTGTAAACTTAGTAGAATATTTATTAGTCACTGGCATGGAGATCATGTGCTCGGCCTTCCGGGATTGATGCAGACACTTTATTTTAATGGGTGTGGGAAAACAATTGAGATTTATGGTCCAAAAGGAACTAAACATTATTTTGATTTAATGATGAATCTTTTTGTAAATGTTGGTAGAGTTAAATTTAATGTTCATGAAGTTTCACGAGGTAGAATATTTGAAACTCGTGATTTTGTGATCCTGGCTGAAGAAATGAATCATGGAATGCAAACAAGGTGTTTAGCTTATAGTTTTGTTGAAAAGGATAAGATAAGACTTGATAGAAAAAAAATTGCTAAACTAAAATTACCAAATTCTCCTTTGATGAATGATTTGAAAAATGGAAAAGATATTACTATTGATGGCAAAAAAATTAAGGCAAAGGATGTAAGTTATAGTGAAAAAGGTAAAAAGTTTACTATTGCTCTTGACACACGAGCAACTTCTAATTTGGTTGAACTAGCTGAAAATTCTGATTTGTTTGTCTGTGAATCGACTTATTTGGATGAGGAAGAAATGGCTAAGGAATACGGGCATATGACAATGAAAGAAGCAGTTAGAGTTGCTAAGGAAGCTAAAGTTAAGAAACTTGTTTTAATGCATTTTAGTCAAAAGTATGAACAGCATGAAAAAGAACTTTTAGCTCAGGCTAAAAAACTGTTTAAGAATGTTATAATTGCTGAAGATTTTATGAAGATTTCTATATAATCTGAGTAATAGAAAGATTTTAAATATGCACTTATTCTATTTTTTACATGCTCCCGTAGCTCAGCCTGGATAGAGCGCTGGCCTTCTAAGTCAGAGGTCGCAGGTTCGAATCCTGTCGGGAGCAGTTTATATTTTTAATCTATATTTTTTGAGTTATTTCTCGAATAACAACTTTTAAATAAACATTATTTCTGGAGTTTATATGCGGAGATGGCACAGCGGCTACTGCGTTCGCCTGCAGAGCGAATTTTCCCGGGTTCGAGTCCCGGTCTCCGCTTTGCGAAGGAAACCAAGGTTTCCTACCGCTCTACCTTCCTTAAAATTTCTCCTCCACTGCTTTTCCTTTAAATATATAAACAATGTTTATTTATTTTGGTAATGAACCTAGCTAGTTATATTATGATTGTAGCAGCATTATTTGCTGTTTATGTTGCATTTTTTAGAGATTTTGTGTTGGCTAAACGAAAGTTTAGGTGTTTACGTTGTGGTAGCTGTTGTAAATTAAGAGTAAGGCTTAGTGAAAATGAGATTGAAGAGATGAAAAGAAGAGGTGAAGAAGATTTTCTTGATGAAGGCGGTAACCATATAAAAAGAATAAATGGTTATTGTAAATTCCTTAATTTTAATAATGGAATTAGTTCTTGTAGTATAGAGGATACTAAACCTGGAATTTGTAGAAAATTTCCATCTAAAAAATGGTCTATTTTTAAGACAGTTGATCCTAGGTGTCAGTCTTTTTGTAGAAGATTGTGGTAGGGTTTTTGGTTTAATGAGAAACACTTAAAAATCTATTTGTAGTGGTTAAATTATGTTTATTGTAAAAAAGAATATTTCTGGTCATGAATACTTTTATATTCGAGAAAGTGTTCGTGATAAGGAAACTGGTAAGATTAAATCAAAAACTGTTTGTTATGCTGGTAAAAGTTTGGAAGATGCTAATAAAAAGTTGCTTGAGTTAAAGGAAAAAGATATCACAATAAATGATATAAATGATGAAAATTCTCAAGAAAACATGACAAATGATACAAATGAGGAGGTTGAAAGTCAGGAAACTAAGGACAAAAAAAAGTCTTTAACTATTGAGGAACTTTCGCAGTTTTGTAAGGCTAAAGGCTTTGTTTTTAGGTCTAGTGATATTTATGGAGGTTTATCAGGATTTTGGGATTTTGGACCTCTTGGAGTTGAGTTATTTAATAATATTAAACAAGATTGGTGGAGTTATTTTGTTAAAAAAAGAGATAATATGGTGGGAATTGAAGCAAGCATAATTTCTCATCCTAGAACTTGGAAAGCTTCGGGGCATATAGCAAACTTTAATGATGTGGCAGTTATATGTAAGAAATGTTCAAAGGCCACAAAGTTGGATAAGAGTGAAGTTGGCAGAGTTAGGTGTGATTGTGGAGGAGAATATGATGTTAAGGGAGAGTTTAGTTTGATGTTTAAAACTTCTATTGGCGCATTAAATCCGGTGGATGCTTATTTGAGAGGAGAAACTGCTCAGGGAATGTTTTTAGATTTTAAACTTGTGCAACAAACTTCTCGTATGCAGCTGCCATTTGGGATTGCCCAAATTGGAAGGTGTTTTAGAAATGAGATAGCTCCTAGAGATTTTTTATTTAGAAGTAGAGAGTTTAATATTGGTGAGTTTGAATTTTTTATTAATCCTCAGGAAAAAGAATGCAACCTCCTTGAAAATAAACATCTTCACTTGAAATTTAAAATTCTTGATGAGGAAACTCAAAATGTTGGCAAAGATGATTTGAAAGAAGTTTTAATAAAAGACATTTTGACAAAGGGAAAATTAGAAGAGTGGCATGCTTATTGGTTAGCTGAGCAGATTTTATGGTTAAGAGGTTTAGGACTAAATGAGATTAAAATAAGAGAACATAGAAAAGATGAACTTTCTCACTACAGCTCGGCTACATTTGATGTGGATTATGAATACCCTTTTGGTTCTAGTGAACTTGGAGGAATTGCAAACCGCGGCCAGTATGATTTGGGTCAACATCAAAAGGAAAGTGGTGAAAGTATGGAACTTTTTGATGAAAAATATGGGAAAAAGGTTATTGCTAAGGTTATTGAACCGACATTTGGTATGGAAAGAGTCTTTTTAGCTATTTTAACTAAATCTTATCATTATGATCCAAAAAGAGATTATGTTGTTATGAAAATTCCTGCTAAGCTTGCACCAATTAAGGCAGCAGTTTTTCCAATAGTCAAAACTCCTGAATATGAAAAGATAGCACGAGATATTGTTGATGATTTAAGAGAGGAGTTTAATGTGGTATATGACAAATCTGGGAGTATTGGTCGTCGCTATGCAAGAAATGATGAGATTGGGACACCTTTGTGTATAACAATTGATGAAGATAGCCCTAAAAATGATACTTGCACGATTAGAGATAGAGATTCTACTAAACAAGTTAGAGTAAAAATTTCTGAATTAAGAGAGGTTGTTAGAAAAGTTATCAAAGGAGAGAGCATACTTAATCTTGGTAAGCTGGTTGAAACAAGAGTGAAAGAATAAAAAAATAGAATAAGATTTCTTATAAAAAAATAAAAAGTAAAAAACAAAAGTTTTTTTTGTTAAAAATAAATCAATTTTGATTTTAGATCATGAATATGACTTATTCTTATAGTCTTTTCTTTTTCTTAGCCATTTTGGTTTTTATTAACCCTCCTTAAGTATAATAAGGATTGTATTTGTTATGATTTGATTATATGTTTTTGTATCCACTATAATCTAATCTATGGTATTTGATAGTATATTTTGTTTATAAATCTTTCTAAAAAATTAAATTTTCTAAAAAATTAAATTTTTTTGTTTATTTTTTTTCGACGAGAAAATATTTTCTGATTTTTATGAATAATATTTTTTACTTTTTTTAACAAAAAATTGATAAAATGGACCTGCCGACTTAAAGAATTTTTCCACCCGAATGAATTCTTAAGGTCGTCAGTTCCTATCAACTTCATTTCATTCAGTTGATTTAAATGGACCTGCCGAGAATCGAACTCAGATCCCCCGACTGCCAGCCGGATATAATAAACCGTTATACTACAGGCCCACTAAACTTTTGAATTAATTGTTTTTATCTGACTATTTAAAGAAAGATCATTTTTTAAGAGTTTGTAATCGCTTTTGATTATTTTTGATTTACTCTTTTCTATGTTTACTAAGGTTATTTTGTCTTTTGTTGTTGCTGTTGCAAGTATTAGTATGAAAGAATGGATGGTTTTATTGTTCTTTTTTAGGTGTTCTAGAGAAACTGAATTTATCTTCTTTAGTTTAGCAGTTATGTTAAACTTATCTTTCATTATTCTTTTTACACTTTCTTCAATGGATTCTCCAACAAGAAGTCTGCCTCCGGGAAGGGAAAGCAGATCTTTGTAGGGACGTTTATTTCTTTTATAGAGAAATGTTTCTTTGTTATTTCCTATGTTTATTAGGATGGAACAGAGGGTTGTTTGTTTTTCTGAAAGATATGGAATTATTTTTTCTGATTTTTCACTTAAACTATAAATTTCTTTTTCTTTGATTAGTATGCCTTTCTTAATTAGATTTTGGATATGATATGCTAGTTTATTTGAACGAATCTTTAGTTTTTTCTCTATTTCGTTAAATTTTAGCTTGTGATTATATAGATAAAGTTCGAGGATTTTTGTTTCTTCATTCATTTTGTTATTTAGTCAACTTTTTTGAGGAACTATTTAAATATAATTGTGCTATGATTTTTTTATGAATTACAGTAAAAATCACCTACATTATATTGTTGTAACGGGTATACTTGTTCACGAGGGGAAGTATTTAATTACTAAACGGGCTGATTGGGAAAAGGCATTTCCTGGAAGATGGACAGTGCCGGGAGGGAAGCTGGAAGTTCTTGATTATGTTCTGAGAGAAAAGGATACTCAACATCATTGGTATAATGTATTTGAAGATCTCCTTAGGAGGGAAATTATGGAAGAGGCTGGGTTGGAAATAAAGAACATTGGATATGTGACTAGCATGGTTTACATTAGAGAAGATAAGATTCCGTGTTTGATTGTTAGTTTGTTTGCAGAACCAAAAGAAGATGAACCTGTTGTTAGACTGTGTAATGCCTTGACTGAATATGCTTGGGTGGATTTAGAGCAGGCTAAGGATTATGATCTAATTGACGGAATTTATGATGAGCTTGTTATTTTGGACAATTTTCTAAAGGGCAAGCAAAATATGGTTTGGGAAAGAAAGAACAAGAAGGTTAAATAGTATACAGTAAAAATTATAAACTCTTTTTTAAGTTTATAATCATGGTTAATGATGATAACTGCGTGTTTTGTAAAATGATTAGAGGAGAAATTTCTGTGAACTTTATTTATGAAAGTGATAATTTTCTTGCTTTTCCTGATGCAAACCCAAAGGTTGAGGGGCATACTTTACTTATTCCAAAAGACCATTTTGTTAATTTAATGGATTTACCTGAAAGTTTAGGAAGAGAATTACTTGAAGGAATTAAAGCTGTTGCAGAGATGAGATTAAAAGAGGGTTTTGGAGGTTTTAATATTGTTTGTAATAATTTCTCTGCTGCTGGACAAATGGTGATGCATTCACATGTACATATTTTACCAAGAAAAAAGAATGATGGTTTTGATTTAGTTTTGTAATTTATGTAATATTTATATACTTATTTTTAATTTATTAAGTATGGTGAAACAAATAAAGAATTTTTTGATTTACATTATTGTTGCACTGGTGTTTTTTGCAGTTATGGAATTTATGTTTTCAGTTCTTATAAGAGGAGATCTTTCTAACTTCTTTGGAAGTATTGTTTTTAATTTGGTTTTTGTTATTTTTGTGTTTTTTTCAAGTAAGCTTATTGACCTGGCTTTTAGAAAATCTTGGGTTGCAGATGTTGTGGTTTATTTTGTCTATGGTTTTGTCGGTTTGATGATTGAGTGGTTTATTATTGGTAATTCTCCGTGGCAAAATCCTCTTGCTAGTCAGGTTACAATGTTTTCATACTGGGCAGGTGCAATTATTATGGCAAGAATATTTACAGATGACAGCAAGAAATTAAAAAGTCTAAAAAGGGGAACTTTATTGTTTTTTGTTCCCTATGCTTTTATTTCAATAGCTGCAGGATTTTTAATTGTAAACTATGAATGGCGTTTTGCAGTGTTGATTTGGTTAGCTATTATTGGGTATGATTTAATGAATATTTTTTATCTTTGGTATTTTGTTAAGAAATATAGGGAGAAAAAAAGCTAAATGGCTATGAAGGGAATTGAACCCTCGACCTCTGCCTTATGAGAGCAGCGTTCTACCACTGAACTACATAGCCATATAAAAACCAGATTTACTTCATTTAAAAAGCTTCTCACAACGTTTTTAAATTCTGTTTATCTAATATTAACATGGCTGATTTAAATGGGGTGATATCTACTTTGCCAAGTGGCGTCACTGGATTTGTTAATTGGGCAGTTATTGGTTTTAAGATTTTTCTAGGGTTAGTTGTGCTATATTTTGTATTTAAGCTGGTAGGTCTATTTTTAAATTATAGAAAGAATAGAATGATTAAAGAAGTTTTAACCAATGTTAAGGAGATTAATAGTAAGCTAGGGAAACGAAGTAAGGAAGATAAAAATAAGTAAATTATTTGCTTAAGGTTATTTCAATTGAAGAAACATTAATTTTTTCACCTTTATCATTTGTAAAGTCTTCTGTACCTATTTTAATGTCATTTTGCTTTACAAATTCTTCTTTTTCATTTATCCTTTTTCGGGTAACCTCTGCAATGTCCACGGCCTTGGATATAAATTTACCACGAGCTTTTATTAAAGCTGAACCATCTTGTTTTAGCTGCATTATTGATGCAATCACATATTTCATCAGAGGTTTATTACCTACTAATATTTCTCTTGGTTTGATTGTTTTAATTTCTTTAGAATCACTCTTTTTACTCATTTTGCTCTACTCTTTTTCTAGCTTTTGGTACTTGACCGGCTCTTTTTAATCTTACAATATACCCTGAGACTTTATTTCTAGTACCTTTATCAGGCATTACATATTCTTCTAAAAATTTCTTGTTCTCATCAAAATTTGTTGAGCATCGAGAGTCGTCTCTAACAAGGCTTTTTGCTGTTCTTTTTATAAGGCCTGACTTTATTCTTCCCATATACAAGTTAAACAGGGTGCTTTTTTAAAGATTTCTGTTCTTTTTTATAAGTTTTATTTACTCCCAGGGACAACTTTTAAATAAGCAATTGGAGTGTTATATTCATGGTAGCTAGAAAAAAAGCAAAATTGAAGACTAGAAAGGTCGTTGGAGAGAAAAATAGCCCTAGAAAAGAAAAGGTAAAAGCAGTTTTTAGTGGTGAAGAGGTTCTGAGTAGTGCAAAGGAAGCTAGGGATTTGTATAGCCAGAGTTATTTTGGAGAGTATATTAATGGGAAAATACACTATGCTTTGGTTGAGGCTTTGTATTTAGTTGACCGTGAGAAGCTGGAAGTTTTTGTTAAAACTAAAAAGTTGAATTTTGATGGTTTGATGAATAAATGCAAGTCGCTTGATAGTAAAATTTTGATTAAGTTCTTAGTTTATAGGGATTTGAGAAATAGAGGATATTTATTGAAAACTGCTTTGAAGTTTGGTGCTGATTTTAGGGTTTATGAAAAAGGTTCAAAGATTGGTAAGGAACACTCAAAGTGGTTGCTGTATTGTGTTAGTGAAGCGGGTGAATTAACTTGGCATGATTTTTCTGCAAAAAATAGAGTTGCACATTCAACAAACAAGAATTTGCTGGTTTCAGTTGTGGATAATGAAGGCGGAATAACCTACTATGAGATTAGGTGGATTAGACCTTAGTTTTTTAGTATAATTAAATTTATATAATTCTTGTTTTACATTTTTTTATGACGGATGAAATAGAAAGAAGAATAAGCCTTTTTGATCTTGATGGAACCTTGTGTGATCATGATTTGGGTTTATTTACAGAATTAGAAAGACTTAGATCTTCTGATGAACCAGTTGTTCATTCAATTCGAGATAATGTTCCGGATTATGTTAAAGCTAGAGCTGATTTAATAAGAGCCTCTGAAGATTGGTGGGCAAATCTTCCTAAATTTCAGTTAGGCTGGGATGTTTTAGGAGTTGCACGTGAATTAGAATATAGAATAATGATTCTTACTCAAGGTCCTAGAAATAAACCTCTTGCTTGGTCTGGAAAGCTAAGATGGATTGATACTAACCTTGGTAAGAATGTTGACGTTACAATTACAAGAGATAAGGGTTTAGTTTATGGAAAGGTGCTTGTGGATGATTATCCCGGTTATGTTGAAAGCTGGTTAAGATGGAGAAAAAATGGGTTAGTTATTATGCCGGCAAATGAAGAAAATCGTGGATATAAACATCCTCAAATTATAAGATATGATGGTACTAATTTAGATCAGGTAAGAGAAGCAATGAGTAGGATAAAATAATTATTTTTTTAAATAATCATCCAAGTTATGTTTTAATATCATAATTTCTTTGGTTGACTTTACAAATTCATGCTTGATTAGGAGGTAGTCTTTTTTTAGTTCGTTTACCATTCTTTTATCTAATTTAATAAGCCATCCGTGAATTTTTCCCTGTTTATGGTTGAGATAAACTTTTTTTACTTCTCCAATTCTATAACCATCTAAACTGTAAACATGCTTTCCTTCTATACTCTTTAGGGAAGCATGTTTGCCAATATATTTTAGCTCTTTATGAACTTCTTCATTTAGATTTAACTTTGATTTATGTATTTTACTAGATAATCTTGCTATGAAGCTATGTAACTTAGAAAATTTTATTTTGTGCTTTTTTTCTTCCTTATTTTTATGAGAACATTTTTTATTTTTACTTATTTGGATTATTATTAATGTTATAATGATTATTAATAAGATTATTACTGCGACTCCAATTATTACTAATAAATTTCTTTCTGATATTTTATTTATTATTTCAGATTCTTGAGTTTCATTAGATTTTTTGTTATTCTCAGCTTCTAATTCATCATCTATGTCACAGATACTGTTGTTATTTCTGTCAAGACAACATTCTTTTCCGTATCTAATATAAGGTATATTGCAGATAATTTCATCAGTTGTTTTGCCCGTTACTTTTGCAGTAGTTGTTTTATCAATTTTTTCAAGGCTGTAATCAACAGTTCCATTTTTTATTCCATTTAGTTTAACTTTAATGTCGTAAAATCCGTCATTGTTAACATCTACTTTTTTAGTTTCACCAATACTCATTGTAATAGTAATTGGATTTGAATAGATTATGAATGTAACTGAATTATTGATTATAGATTTTATTTCGATAGTGTGTCCAGTAGATCCATCTAGTGTGAATGTTTTGCTTTTTTCTTGTGATCCACTAAATGTTGCTGTACTTTTTAATGTAAAGTCAACATCAAATTGATTTGTCCCACTTACTCCATTGTTTCCATTACTGCTTCCACCACTTCCACCTCCTGAACCGCCCCCATTACCATTGCCCCCACCATTATCTCCTTCTGATGTAACACTAAAACTATCATAAGAAGTTGCAGTTCCTCCTGCCCAAGTTACTAGAGCTCTAAGTCGGTAGGTTCCAGCACTAGAAGGGGCAGTTAATGTTGCAGTTAAATCAGAGGTTCCAGAAGCAGCAACATAAATTGTCTGTTGCCCGGATGAATAATTAGTGTTTTCATTTTCACTTGTAATCCAGTAATCTATTACAAAGTCCTGACCCACATCTAAATTTTGATTTTCAACAGTTATAATTGTATTAAAACTTGTGGATGCAACTACTGAACTTGGTGCAGCAACGATTGCATCTGCAGGACCTCCAAACCCTGGAATTCTTACATTTATTTGATTTGATGAGTAAGTTATTGAATTTACTGTAGCTGTTGTTTTTACAAAAAGTTTATTACTGTTTGAAGCTGCTTTGTCTATAAGTACTGAATTTGAATAATTGTAATTTTGTGTTTTATTTAGATTAATTGTCGTGCTTATACCTAAATCGCTGTCTATTAAAGCTATATTTGATAGGTCAATTCCTCCAGAATTAACAATTTCAATAGAGATAGTATAATTTACGCTTGTTGAATTTTCAGAATTATAATAAACATTCTTAACAAGAGTTAATTGTTGTCCGAGTTCTTGGTTTGGAATAGTTATATTTATTGAATTTGAATTTGATGAGATTTGATTTGAGGAATATGAATTTATTCCAAAGGCTTGTGCATATGACAAGGTATAATAGTAATTTGTTGAGTTTCTTGTGAAGTTTTTTATATAACTCATTTCAGTAGAAGAATTAGCTGAAATTGTTCCGATATCATAAGGAGAGTTTATAGAATCTGTATCGGTAATATTTGTGTTTGTAACATCACTACCCCCTTTGTTTGTTAATCTTAAAGTGATATTGTAACTTATTATTGAATTTGATATGTTGTGTATTGTTGCTATTTTATCTAGAACTAAAGATGCTGAACTGCCTATTTGAAAAGTATCTTGACATGTTTCATTATAACCTCTATAATTTGCTGTCGCATTTAGAATGTAACTACCAACTGCAAGAGTTGAAAAAGTTGTTTTAAATCCTCCATCACTTGTTGTTGTGAGATTTTTATTTGCATCTAGATTGTTATCTGAATCATAAATGCTTAGATTAATTTGATAATTTGGGACAGTGATTGTTTCGTTATATATGGTTCCTTGAACTAAAACTAAAGCATTTTGTTGATATGAGCCTCCAGTTTCGCAACTAATGCTAAAGTTTGTTAGATTAAAATAAAAAAAGTAGTTTGTTGAATTTGCTCTTTCATCACCCGCGATAGCTGTCCAGTTATATTTTCCTGAACTTGTTACGGACCAGTTATATACTGTATTTGTTCCATTTGTCTGATTATAAGATGTATTTAATAGTGTATATGTTCCATTTGGGTATCCTCCATAAAACCAAATAGTTGAATTATCTAGATTAACATCATAAAAGGTTACGTTTAGTATTATTGAATTTTTTTTATTTAATACAGTATTGTTTGTTGGAGATGTTAGGTTGATTGTCGGAGCAGTATTTGATTGTAGCAATATTGTTCTATTTGTCCCCCAATTAAAATTTCCTAAACTGTCGTAAGCTAGACAGTTCCAGGTATAACTTCCAACACTTAGATTTAGTGTCCAATTTGCATTAGCACTTGTTCCGGTTATATTTTTTGTTTGATTTAATACAAAATTGTTATTAGAACTATTTGTGAGGTATAAACTTATGTTTTTTAAAGCAAGGTTATCATCTGCAGAACAATTAAAAGAGATATTTAATGCATTAACTATTGTGTTTGTATAATTTTCTTGTGGAGAGTTTAGAGTTATACCTGGAGAGACACTATCTTTGTAAAAACTAACTTTACTTGAATTAACATTATTTAGAGTGTCGTTACAATATACTGTCCAGTTATTCCAACCTTCGTTACTAGTTAAGCTTGTCCAATTTATGCCTGGATCTTGGGTTGTTGAATTCCAAACTCCAGAAGAATTACTCCACCAACAAAAATTTACTGCAAGATTATCACTTGATGTGTAATTTATATTAGAGATATTGGTAGTATAATTTGTATTGTTTCTTGGATAAGTTATATTAACAATAGGACTCGTTGAATCTATTGTAATGGTGTTGTTTGAGGTGGTAAAACTGTTTTCTGCTAAGTCAAAGATATTATAAAACCAGTTATAAACTCCGTTGACAAGAGTTACAGTAATTCCCAAGACAGTTTGAGTGATTCCTGTTGCATAATTGATAGTTGTTTTATTAATAAGGCTATTTGTTGAGTTATAAATATTTAAACTTGCATTTTTTATTCCAAGGTTATCAGAGAGATTTGCAGTAAAATTAAAAGTTGCATTTGTTGAATAGGTGTTATTTTCTGGGAATGTTAATACTGCAGTTGGAGAATTAAGATCTCTGTAAAAAGTAGCAGAACTTGTTCCTAGTGTATTATTTGTGCCATTACAATATACTGTCCAGGTATTTGTTCCATCTAAACTTATTATATCTGTCCAATTTGTAGCAGGATTTTGTGTTGTTGAATTCCAAACTCCAGAAGAATTACTCCACCAACAAACGCTTATGTTATTTCCAGACACAGTGTAATTTAATACTGAAACATTTGTTGTATAATTTGTGCTTTGTGGGTAAGTTATTGTAATGATTGGAGGAGCAATTCCTGTGTCATTAGTTATTGTTACATTCCATTTTGCAGTAATATTAATTATAGTCATATCAGATGTTTTATTTACATAAACAAAAAAAGTATAGTTGTTCCAAATTGTTCCTGTTGCATTTACTAACCAGTTAATTATTTGTGATTGACCGTTATTTAGTGTTAAATTGTATGGATTTTGAGTTGTGGTATAGAATGGCGTTGCCCCAACAGTAGAATTTACTAAACCTTGTTTTGTTTCTCCTGAATATGTGATTGTAACATAACCTTCTCTAGAGTTTACTCCAGCAAGGTTATTTTGGTTAGTTCCGCTATTATAAGATCCACCACCACCACCACCATAATAATCACTAGATCCTCCTCCACCTCCAGAGTAACCTCCTCCACCTCCTCCGCCCCACCAACCATTTCCACCTCCTCCGCCAAAGCCTCCAACAGCATAAGAAGAGGGGCTTCCAGTTCCACCACTAATAAACGATCTTCCTCCTGCTCCTGCACGAGAAGATGAACCTCCACTAGTATAAAATCCTCCACCTCCACTTCCAGAGTATGATGAACCTCCACCATTTCCTCCAGTTCCATTTGTTCCTTTGTTTCCTGTTACACCCTGACCATCAGTGCCATTTGTAATTATTGTAGCAGAAAAGCCTGGATAATAAGAGCCTGTTAGGCCTGATCCTCCACCTCCACCTCCAGCAATTATTAATGGACTTGCAAGTGAATAATTACTCCCATTAGCAACAAAACTTCCTCCTCCACCTCCACCCCAAGAGCTACCTGCACCAATTTGTCCGACTAAGATTTGTAAAAGAGTTCCTTGAGTTAAATAAAAATCTCCTTGCATAATTGAACCATTTCCCCAAATAGTGCTTCCGCTTGAACCGCCTCCTGCAGCACCTACAACTCTAATTGTGTAGGTTCCTGTTGTAGGAACAGTCCAATTTTGAATTCCACTTGTAACATTTACTAATCCTGCTAGAGTTGTACTAGTATAATTTGCATTACAATTTGCTTGCGTGGGACCAGAAGCTCCTGTTGCTCCACATGTTGTGAAGTTATAAACTGTGTTTGCAGTTGGATCTAGACTTACATTTATTTCTCCACAATTTGTATTTGAACAGGAAACATTTACAGAAACAGTAAATGTTTGGTTTTGAGTTACGTTTAAATTTCCTATTGGTGAAATTAAAGTTAAACCAATTATTGGAAGAGAGGTTACATTTACATACATATCTGATGATGCTAGATTATTTGAGGTGTCATTAGTTGTTATGTTTAACCAGTATAACTCTACGTCGCTTAGAACTGTATTATTTTTTAATTGCCCTGAACAGTTTATATTAAATCTTGTATCATTTACTGTGAAACATGAGATTCCAAAAGAGTCTGTTGCACTGATCTGATAACCTAATGCAGTATTTTGGTAAATTGTTTGGTTTGAAATACTTGTAAATGCTGGAGGGGTTATATCTGGACCTATTGTTAATGTTCTGTTTGAGGTTGACCAATTAAAATTTCCTAAATTATCATAAGCTAGGCAGTTCCATGTATAGTTTCCATTTGCTAGACCAATTGTCCAATTTGCATTTGCATTTGTGCTAGTTATTAATTTTGTTTGGTTTAATGTAAAACTTGAATTAGCACTATTTGTTATAAAGAGACTTATGTTTTTTAAAGCAAAATTATCAGCTGCAGAACAATTAAACGTGAGGTTTAACAAACCAAATGAATTATTGGTATAATTATCAATTGGAAAGTTTAGCGTTATGTTTGGTGCGATTGTATCAATTATAAATCTTACATTAAACCTTCCTAGATTTCTATAGCTATCGTTACAATACACTGTCCAATTATTCCAACCCTCTTTATTAGTTAGATCTGTCCAATTTGTAGCCGGATTTTGTGTAGTTGAATTCCAAGCTCCAGAAGAATTACTCCACCAACATCTATCTAACCCAAAATTGTCTGTTGCAGTGTAGTTTAGTGTTGTTATACTTATGCTGTAATTTGTATTATTTAATGGATAGGTTATATTAACTATTGGAGCAGTAGTGTCTGTAACGTTTACAAACATTAGCCCAGAATTTAAATTGTTAAACGTATCGTTAACAGTTATGTTAATCCAGTTTAAACTTATATTTAAGAATGTATTGTTTTTTAAAAATCCAGAACAAGTTATATCAAATGTTGTATCATTAACTGTATAACAGCTTATTCCTGAGGAGTCTGTAGCGACAATTGTGTAATTTAAAGCGCTGTTATACTGGATAGTTTGATTTGAAAATGTTGTAAAAGTTGGAGTGGTTGTATCCAGAACTGTTAGATTATTACTGCAAATAGTTGTTCCATCACTTAAACCATCATTTGGAGTGGCGCATGCTTGCCAGATTTCATTACCAGATAATTCACTGCTGGCAATCATGTCAGGTCTGCTTGAATTTAAAAGAAGAATTTCAGTTGCGCTAAGAGACCTATTAAACAACATGAATTCATCAATCATCCCTGTGAAAAAAGCATCATTATCATTGTAGATATTTCCAATTGCAAGAGTATATGAGCTACTAGTATCGACATTTGATTCAGTTATATTTTTTTTCTCAACACCATCTACGTATATTCTTATTTTACCTCCCCTTTCTCTTACTCCAACAATATAGTGCCATCTATTGTCAGCTATTGATGTTGTATCTTCAATGTCTCCTGCACTTACTCCATTACCATTAACAGATAATCTTATTCTTCCCCAATCATTTTGCAAGAAAAAGCCAACCCAACCCCCAGTGTTACATTTAGAAGCTATAATTGCATAGTGTGTTGCATCTGAAGTTTTTATCCAGGTTGAAACTGTAAAACTTTTATTTGTATCTACATTGCTCAAATTAATTGAAATTTGTGGGCTATCTGCATAGGTAAAACTATAGGCACCAAAACTATCATAACCTCCTGTTGAATTCCATACAGCATTTCTTACTGTTATATTTTGATTATTTCCAGAATAGTCTCTTGTATATGTTGAATTACTTCCACCTTCAAAAGGAAGATTAACTACTGTTAGGGGTTTATTATTTGAAAACCAATTAAAAATATTTTTTTGAGAGGAATTTGACGGAATATCTGGATAAGCTGTAATGTTTTCATTAGAAGAGTTTGTTCCAAATGTTGAATTTATTAAAACTGAGGTAATTTCAGTTGGTGCTGAAAAAACTAATGTAAAACTTATTACTGAAACTAAAAAAATAATGAAGAATGTTAAAGAAATAAACTTTTTATTCATCTTTTATCTTTAACTCTCCTTTTAACTTTAAAACTTCTTCAGCATCTTTAATCTTGGATAGGGCATTATTATAGAAATTTGAAACTGCTGGCTGTGAGATTTTAAGTTTTTTTGCTATTTCAACTTGGCTTAATCCTTCTTTTTTTAGTTTTAGAACCTGAATTTCTTTTTCAGTTAACATAGTTAATATTAGTTATATAACTTAAGTAGGTTATATAAAGGTATGTGTCTGTATAAGTTAACCTATCAATAAGGAGTCAAATAATTTTAGTCTTCAAAGCTATAACCGCAGGATTTAATTTTCCAGATTTTTTGATCTGTTTTATCTAGGGGAAATTCTTGGTGACAATAGAACGGTCTAGTTTCATAGACTTTACATAGATTTGTTGTTTTGTCAAGAAATTTACAATTTTCACAACATTGACCGCATTTTTTACATTCACCCTTTCTTTTGTTAATCTTATCTTGAATGTAATTTTTATTAGTTAATTTTTTAAAATCTCTTTTTAGTCTATTGAACATCTTAGGAAAATCATTCATGTTATTGTTACTATTAATGCAGTTAAATAATTATTCTTTCTTTCCCTTTTTAACTGTCATAAAAGAACTTCCAGAAATTGGTACTTGATATAGGGCTCCACATTTTTCACATCTTATTGTGATTATGGTTGTTATTGCTGTGAGAACTTCACAGCCGTTTGTTATTAGTTTTGAGCCTAGCTTGATTAGCATTTCATTTTGGCATTTTGGGCATTTCATAGACTTTTAGAACTATATGGGTTATTAAAAGTTTCGACCATAATAAACTTTATAATCCGGGGCTTAGTGGTATGATCATGGATTTGAGCAGAAGCCAAAACTTAGATTTACAAAAAGAGAAGATTATGGACTTTTTGGACGTAAATGGACCTAGTTTACCTATTCATATATCTAATCATCTGAGAGTTGATACTCTACTTTCGTCTGCTTTTTTGGCTGATTTGCTTTCTGAGAAAAAAGTTAAGTTGAGTAATATGCGTGTTGGAAATTCTCCAGTTTATTACCTAAGAGGACAGGAATTTCAGCTTGATAAATTTGCTAATTTTTTGTCTGGAAAAGAAAAGGATACTTTTTACCTTTTAGAGTCACATGGTGTTTTGAGAGATGACTTTATGCTGCCAGCTTCTAGAGTGGCTTTGAGAGCTATAAAGGATTTTGCATTTCCTTTTGATTATAATGAAATTTTGTACTGGAGATTTATTAAGATTAATGAAGAACAAGCAGTTGAGATGATTGAGACTGGAGGAGCTAGATTTAATCAAATTGCTTCTAGGTTTCCAAGGTATGCTAGTCAATTTTCTAAAAAGCAAGAAGAAAAAGAAAAGCAAGAAGAGGTTTTGCATTTTGAGAGAGAAGAAATTCCTAGGGTAGAATCTTCAGAAACTGAAATTAAAGATGAAACTTTGATACAACCAAAAACTGAAGAGGCAGAAATTATTTTACCAGTTAAAGAGATTGAGCCTATCATGGAAATAACTGAGCCTATTGGGGAATCTCCTAGTAACGTAATTGAAAAAAGTCGTGATATTGAAGAGATGAAAGAACTTGAGTTAGATGTTGAAGAAAAAACTGAGATTGAGGAAAAAGTTCCAGATAAAATTGAGGTTGATATTTTTAAGGTTGCTAAGAGACTTGGAAAAGTTAGAGCCAGACCTGATTTTGTTGTTAATGTTGAAAAGTTTCTTTTTGAAAATCAGATTTCAATTGTAAGCCAGTTGGAAGTGAAGAAAAAAGAATATTTGGGAACTGTTAAGTTTAATGGTAGAGATTATTTGTGCATTGCAAAGGATAAAAAGGCAGTTAGTGAACCAGAGATTCTTGATCTTTTAAAAAGCGGGAAAAAAGCAGGAATGCCTGTTTTATTTATTTGTACGACTGAACCAAATAAAAAGGCTTTGGACTGGGTAGATTATTTGGGTAATTATCTAGTCTTTAGAAAACTGGGTTAGATTTATATATATCTTTTTATAACTTTAAACATGACAGATATTAATTTTGCACAAATTGAAAAGAAATGGCAGAAAAAGTGGGAACAGGACAAGATTTTTGAGGTAAAAGAGGGAAAAGGTAAAAAATATTATGTTCTTGAAATGTTCCCATATCCTTCTGGAGATGGACTTCACATAGGACATGCTTTTAACTATATTATTGGAGATATTTATGCTCGTTTTAAGCGAATGAGTGGTTTTAATGTGCTTTATCCTATGGGATATGATTCTCTTGGCTTGCCTGCTGAAAATGCTGCAATAAAAGCTAAAATTCATCCGAGAGAATATACAGAAAAGGCTGTTGCGAATTATATCAGGCAGCAGAAAGAGTTAGGATTGAGTTATGATTGGAATAGAATGGTTAAGACTCATGATCCGGAATATTACAAATGGGATCAGTGGATTTTTTTGAAGTTATTTGAAAAGGGTTTGGCCTATAGAAAAAAAGCTCCTGTAAACTGGTGCCCTAAATGTGATACTGTTCTAGCTAACGAACAGGTACATGGTGGAAAATGTTGGAGACATGAAGATACTGACGTTGAAATTAAACATTTGGAACAGTGGTTTTTTAAAATAACTGAATATGCAAATGAGCTTTATGATAAGGTTGATTCTTTAAAGTGGCCTGAAAGAATTAAAGCTATGCAAAAGAATTGGATTGGAAAATCGCACGGAACTGAGATTAATTTTGAGATTAATGGAGAAAATTGGCCAGTATTTACAACAAGACCTGATACAATTTATGGAGTTACATTTATGGTTATTTCAGCTCAACATCCAAGATTAATGGAATTGGTTACTAAAGAACAAAAATCTGAAGTTGAAAAATTTTTAAAGAAAATAACATCAACTAGTGAAAAAGATATGGAAGAATTAAATAAGGAAGGAGCTTTTACTGGAAGTTATGCTATTAACCCGATAACTGGAGATAAAATACCTGTTTGGGCTGGAAATTTTGTTGTTGCTGATTATGGTTGTGGAATGGTTATGGCTGTGCCTTCGCATGATCAAAGAGATTTTGAGTTTGCTAAAAAATATAAAATACCAATCATAGTTGTAATTCAGCCGGATGCTTTTGAATTAAATGCTGAAAAAATGTCACGAGCTTATACTGGTGATGGAAGGCTTGCTAATTCTGAAGAATTTAATGGTTGGAGTAATAGGGAAGCAATTGATGCTATAACTGATTATCTTCATAAAATTAAGAAAGGAAAAAAGGTTGTTAATTTTAAGTTAAGAGATTGGCTTGTTTCAAGACAGAGATATTGGGGAACACCAATACCAATAGTTTATTGTGATACGTGTGGAATTGTTCCAGTGCCTGAAAAAGAATTACCTGTTGAGTTACCTAAAGATGTTAAATTTGGGCAGGGAAATCCTTTGCTTACTAGTAAGGAATTTGCAAATGTTAAATGCCCTAAATGTAAAGGAAAAGCAAGAAGAGAGACAGATACAATGGACACTTTTGTAAATTCTTCCTGGTATTATCTGAGATATTGTGATGCTCATAATAGCAAGGAAATATTTGACAAGAAAAAAGTAGCTTACTGGTGTCCAATTGATCAGTATATTGGTGGTGCTGAACACGCTTGCATGCATTTGATTTACTTTAGATTTTATACTAAGTTTTTTAGAGATTTGGGAATGATAAACTTTGGTGAACCTGCTGAGAGATTGTTTAATCAGGGAATGGTTCATGGAAATGATGGAGCTGTAATGTCTAAATCTCGTGGAAATGTAGTTTTGCCTGAAGAAGTTTCTAAAAAATATGGTATTGATACAGCAAGATTGTTTTTAATGTCAATTGCTTCACCTGATAAGGATATTGAATGGAGTGATAGAGGAGTTGAAGGAAGTTTGAAGTTTGTTAAAAGAGTTATTGAGTATTTTTCTCTGGATAATCTTAAAAAAAGAAAAGGAAAAACTTCTGCAAGAATTGAAAGTAAATTAAACAAAACAATTAAAGAAGTTAGTCAGGATATTGAAGAATTTCGGTATAACTTAGCAATTATTAAAATAAGACAACTTTTTGAAGCAATTGAAGCAGAAAGTGAAATATCTAAAAAAGATTTGGAGGATTATTTAAAATTGCTTTCACCTTTTTGTCCACATATTGCTGAGGAATTGTGGGAAAATTTGGGAAATAAACCTTTTATAAGTGTTGAAAAATGGCCTGTTGCAGATGAATCTAAAATTGATCTTAAATTAGAACAGGCTGAAAAAGCTGCTGAAAAGACCGTTGAAGATGTTTTTAATATTTTGAGAATAGTTAAAGAAAACGCTCATAAATCAAAGATTTCTGGCGCCTCAAGTTCTGGCGAACTTAAGGAAGGAAAAGAACCTGAAAAAGTTTATCTTTATGTAATCCCAAATGAGCTTGGGAATTATAATAATGAAGTTTTGGCTAAAAGATTAAATAAGAAAGTTTTTGTTTTTGCAGTTAATGATTCTAAGAAGTATGATCCAAAAGGACTTGCTGGAAAGGCAAAGCCCGGAAGACCGGCGATTTATGTAGAGTAAGACTTTTTTTGGAAATTTAATCTTTTTGAAAACATACCATAATGGTTTGTGCTAACGCAAAACCTGCTTGGTTGATTTAAGTTTAAACATTATTATAGATTACATTAACCTTATTGAAGTCCAGCGAATAGATATGAGCTGTTGTTTTGTTGATTCAAGATACTTTTATATAATTTGATTTGTTCTTTTTTTGATGGATAGAAAAAAACTTTTAGATTATAAGTTCAGAAAGAAACTTTGGCAGGAAAATATTAAGAATAATGATAAAAATATTAAAAGTCTTGTTGATTCTGCTTTGTCTAAATTAAAATTGGATCGGAAGTGGAAAGTCTTTGTTATTGTTTCTAACTTTTTAGCTAAAAAGAATAGTAAGATGCCTCCATTTGATATTAATTCTTTTAGTTGCACATATCTTAATGTTTGTTCTGCAAAACAGGGTTATGAAATTGTAATGTTCTTTAATAAAGCGCGTATGAGTTTTCTTTCTAAAGATGCTTTGCAGCCTTTGGTTTTACACGAAAGTGTTCATGTTAAACAAGCAGTTGCTAATCCTGAAAAGTATTTGATGTCTGCTGTTGATGATGATCTTTCAGAGGAACTTGAACTTGAGGCAGAAAAAGAATCTTCGAAATTTGATGAATTTAGAAAGCAAATGGTTTTGGAAATGGTGCTTTATTCTTATGATAATTTTAATGGTTGGAAGGGAGCAGAAAAAATGGTTAATTTTTTGTATAAAGACATACTGACAATTTACGGTCCAGGTTATCTGCGAGATATGACCAAAGAAGAATATGAAGCTTTTCAAGAAGCTAGAAGAAAAAAAGATATTGGTTTGTTTGTTAGGTGTTTTATTTAAGATATAGATAATATTAAAAAGTTTAAATTTGTTACATTAAAATGAAAAAGAAGGTGAGAAAGAGAAAGTATAATTTTGTTTTAGTAGCTGGTTTAATTGTTGTTTTGTTGATTGTTGGTCTGGGAGTTTTATTTTATAATAAAAATAAAACTATAAGTGGTTTTGCAACCTATACTCCTGGAACTGTAAATTTAGATTCTCCTATCACTGGACAAGCTAGTTCTAAATGTACATATCCTCAATCTTATAGTTTAAATAACGATTTATGGAGAGTTGATAGACAGTCAACAATATCTTTTATTAAAAATGGTTTTTGGAAGAATAACACAGATTATTGTTCTTATATAGATAAAACGGATCCTTATTATGATAGAAATGATGTTGTTATAGAACTTAATTGTGGTGGTTTTCTTGTATCTTCAAAAATGTGGAGACATATTCAGTGTCCTAAAGGTCAGGTTTGTAGAAGTGGTGCGTGTGTTGATAATACTCCTACAAAGTCTTTATCTAGCTCTACAAAATTTGGATCTGATTTAACTGTTCCATTTTATAGAACTTACAATCCATCAACAGGAGATCATTTTTACACTATGAGTGAAACTGAAAAAAACAATGCAGTTGCTAATTATGGTTACAGTGATGAAGGAATTGCAGCATATATTTTTGATATTTGGGAGCCAGATACAAATCCATTGTTTAGAACTTACAATCCATCAACAGGAGATCATTTTTATACAACTGATGAAACTGAAAAAAACAATGCAGTTGCTAATTATGGTTACAGTGATGAAGGAACTGCAGGTTATATTTATAATTCAGCTCACGGAGGTTTAGTTCCATTTTATAGAACATATAGTCCTTCAACTGGAGATCATTTTTATACAACAAATGAAAATGAGAAAGATTATGCAGTTGCTAATTATGGATATACTGATGAAGGTGTAGCTGGGTGGGTTTATGGTGGAATTAATCTTGAAGGCAAATATACTGGATTCTATGGTTTTCCCCAAACTTTTTTTGATGGTTCGTCTTTAAGTTCTAATGAAGTTGTTCAGGTAACTGATGTAATTTATAGTCTTGAAGGAGAATTAACAAATGGAATTTATCCAACATACTCTGGTCCGATTAATCAGCCAGATTTTCAAAAAATAGAGTACCAATTTGATGCTTATGGATCTAGCGGGTTTCCAATGCATTTAGGGGATTATGCATCTCCTTTAAATAATGGTGGAGATCATTCTTGGGATGTAATTGCTCATGAAATGTCTCATAATTTTTGGAATGATAACAATTTCTTTTATACTTTAGCTGTTCCCGGTCCCTTTTTACAAGAATCTACTTCTGTTTTAACTGCACAATATGTTTATGAAAGAATAAAACAAGACTCAAATCATTTTAGTTTGTCTAAAAATAAAGTTGATAGCCTTGATAGAGTTTTTATTTCAGAGAAAGCATATCAAAAGTCTAGATATGATGAGTATATTAGATTAGGAAAACCATATTCTCAAGATGAATCTGGACCAAATTATGCAATATTAACAAGTCAAGCATTTGATTATAAAATGTTCTTAATTGGAGACCAGTATGGTTGGGATAAATTTCCAAGATTTTATAAAGGATTTTCAAATGAACTAAAAAGCCAATTTAGTTTTTGGCAAGATGGAGTTTCTGATATTGAAGAAACAACATATACAATTGCTGCTTTGAATGTTGCATTTAATCAAGATTTTAGACAAGAATTTAAAAATTTGAATTTTCCTATCAATGATACTCTATATAATCAGATTTATCCAAAGATAAAAGAGTTTGTTGGTAAATGTATTTATGATTGGGACTGTGATGATAATTTAAGTTATACAAAAGATTTATGTCTTAATTCTAATGATCATTATGAAAATGGAAGTTCTGCTTCTTTTTGTTATAATAAACCCCAATTAGTAGGAAATAGAACAATAAAGCTAGCTGTTGTTGAATTTGTTCCACAAAATGTTAAATATGGAGTATTATGTCTTTGTAAGAAAAGTTTTGGTTATTATTTCATGAATTCAATTGATTATTGTGATAATTTGGTTTCATGTTTTACTACTTTTGATATAACTAATAATCGTTTTGGACAAAAGTCATTTACTAATTTACCCTCTATAGATCAGTTTGCTAATATTGGTATTACCTCTTTTATTGATGAAGGAGAGTTTAGGCTTCCCCATTCAATATTTTATTTAAATTCTTATCTTGGTAATGAATCTAAGAGGTATGGAGTGGATGTAAGTCCACAATTTAAGATTGATCTAAAAGGTCCATTTATTTTAGATGATCTACCTCCAGTGACTAATGGCATTGTAAATTATTCTAAGGTTGATGATTATTTTGTTAATAAAATTAATAATAAAAGTTTAAATCTTTCAGGATATGATTATGTGACTGTTATTTATTTTGATGATTCTTTAGTGTCAAATGTTGACCGACATTCTTTTACTAGTCATTCGACTAGTTTGAATTCTAATTTTGTGTATATTGATTTAAGAACAGATTTAGTCGAAGATATAGGTTTACATACTTTAGCTCATGAATTATTGCATAAGATGGGGGCGAGTGATACTTATGTTTTTGGAGAAGGACCAAATGCTCCTTCTTGGTGCCATATGTTTGATTGTTGTACTGACCCTGATGGAATTCCCGAACCAAATAAAGTCCCTAAATATCCTCAGACTAAGGGGTGTTTGATGTGTGCTGGGGGCAGTATTGTGCTTAAATATGGTGAAGAACAACAAAGTGTTAGTAGTATACACCAAACTTTAATCTGTAATAAAACTGCTCAAGAGATTGGATGGGTTAATTAACTTTTTTATTTTTTCATATATTCATTTAAAAATCTGAAAAAATCTACATTGCCCTGGGACTTTGCCATTCTTTCTATAATTAACTCGGGTGTTGAGCTTGCTAGCTTTCCTAGAACTGGATTGTGGTCTACGATGAGTTCAAAATTATCATCTAGGCCCTTGGCCTCTATTCCATCAATTCGTGTTTCATCTGGCAGACAGTCCTGGATGTGTTTTCCCAGATGGGTTGCAATTATCATAAAACAACCCTTGGATGTGAAATATTCTGCAGTTGCTCTGATTATGTTTCCTGCAACGCCTGGTTCGGTAACAGCTTCTATTTCATCTGCTAGGATCAGACTTTTATTTCCGGGTTTTATTTTTGATATTTGAGTTAGAAGATTTTCAAAAGCACCTTTATTTGTTGAACCTTTATTTTTTGCAAAATAGTAAACTTCGGAAAATAGTGGAAGTTTGACTTTACCACGAGTTGGTAGGCCTATTTGAAATAACGAGATTAGTTGAATTATGTGTTCTATTAGAGTTGTTTTTCCACCACTATTTGCTCCGGTAAGTATTGAACATTTGCTTTTGCTTGTTAGATTAAATGAGATTGGTTGGGCATTATCTAAAAAGAGGTTATTTGAGTTTTCTATAATTAGACTGTCTGAGATTTCTGGAAAATTATTTGAATCTTGAGAGAACTTTGAAATTCCGGCTTGAAAATCAAAAAAAACAAGTGACTCTGAAAGTTTTTTTAGTTCGCTTGGAATGTTTTTTAGCTGGTTTGAATATTTTTTTATGTTTAGAGCTACATTTGAATGTTCTTCTATATTTTGTCTTTTTATTATGTCTTCTAACTCGGCTTCATCTATTTCAACAGGTATTTTTTTTGAAAATACGCTTTCAGGAAGATTAGTCTTTGAGATTGATTGATTTATTATGGCTTCGAATTCATCTGGAAGTTTACTTTTACTTAACATTTTAAATAAAGAGTCTCCAGAGATTGTTAGCTCTTTAATTTTATTTGAAACTTCTTCATTTATTTCTTCAAGTTTTTCTTCTACAATGCTGCGAGATATTTTTTCGCTTTCCTGATTGTTGAACAGAAAAAAGAGTTTTGATAGGTTATTGGTTATTTGAGTGATTTCTTCGTTTGTTTGGTTTTTTTGAATTATTTCAATATTGTTTTTCCAGCTGGATAACATGGAAACGTATCTTTCTAGATAAACTTCATCAATTGAATTTAGAAAAATGCTTTGAGGGAGGGTTTCTAGAACTCTGGAAAATTCATCACAGTCTATAACCTGAACTATTTCATATCTATCTAGATCAGAAATGTCATGGGGAGAAGTTAGTAACTGTACTGGACAGCCAACGTCTTTTAGTGTGAGAAAGGTATTTTCATTTTCGGTTACCACAAGAATGTCATAATTTGGTTTCCAGGTTATTTTTGGTTTTGTTATTTGTTTTAGGAAATTGTTATCTAATTCTTTTATTATACTCTTGAAAAATTCCTGCCTTTGGATTATTTTATCTTTTTCTGTTGTAAAGTTGAATACTTTCAAGATTTTGTCAGTATCTTTAAACATAAAATTTGATGAAATCTTTGTTAGGACCTTTTTATGAACACTTTTTGCATCTAGAGTTTTTAGAATACTTTCATCTTCGAGTTTTATTGTTTTGCTTTTAATGGACTCTAGAAAGGGGTTTAGTTCATACTCTTTTATGAAGTTTTTCAGCTCTTTTTCCATGTTTTATCTAATTTTAGTGTATTTTAAAGGTTTTATGTAGTTTGAAAGGTTTAAAAATGCAATTTTGTTTTGAATGTCATGAGCTTTAAAGGTTATATGGATCGTATTGAAAATAGAGTTGTTAATACAGTTCACTACGAGGCTTTTATCTTTGTTGGAATTTTGATTGCTGTTCTGAGTTTGATTAAGGTGTTGGGGATTTATGATTTTTCCTCTGACTGGCTGTGGTTTTTAGCAGGTGTCGGGCTTATGGTTGAGGGAGCTATTTCTTTGATTAAACAAAGAAAGTTTGACAGGAAGTATAAGATTATAGAACGTAAGGATTAAAAAGAGATTTTTACTTAATAGTTTATGAAAAGAGGTTTTCTAAAAGATGGTTATAAGGCAATTATTTTTGATCTAGATGGAACTTTAATTAATTCTCTTCCGTATCATTTGATGGCCTTTAAGGATTTACTTTTGGAAAGAGGACTTAGACTTTCTGAACCCAAGGTCAAAGCTCTTTTTGGGAGGCCATCAATGGAGATTTTTGCAGAACTTAAAAAGCATTATCATT
Organism: Candidatus Pacearchaeota archaeon; assembly: GCA_041659945.1. Lineage (GTDB taxonomy): Archaea > Nanobdellota > Nanobdellia > Pacearchaeales > GW2011-AR1 > JACPLR01. The sequence continues at coordinate 449,774 of JBAZXH010000001.1, forward strand.
TTGATGAGGACATTGAAGATTTGAGAGAAGAAAGAAGGTATCATTATTTTAAATTTATTGGAACAAAGAATATTGTTTTTCCAGGAGTTGTTAAAACATTAAAAAAATTAAGACTTGATTATAAAATTGGTCTTGCTACGGGTTCTAGCTATGTTACCTATTCACATTCTACTGATAAAGATTTTCAGTCGCTTTTTGATTTTAGTTCTACGATTAATGATGTGCGTCGCGGTAAGCCTGATCCTGAACAGTTATTTCTTGTTGCAAAAAAACTTAGGGTTAAACCAAGTGAGTGTATTGTTGTGGGTGATAGTGTTTATGATGGAATTGCTGCATCAAAAGCAGGTATGAGTTATATTGGAGTAACCACGGGTTATACGAGTGCAAATGTTTTAGAAAAATATAAACCAATTAAAATAATAAAAAGTATTTCTGAGTTGATTAAGCTTTTGTAATGTCATGAATTAAACCACAGCATTTACGCTGTGGATGTAACTTTGTTGGTTTAATTCCTGAGCATCCAAAGCACGAGCGCCAAACAAACTATACACTTTAGTGTGTGGTGGCGCATCGTGCTTTTGATGTTTAAAGATATCTTTTTTATACCATCTTAGTATTCAATAGTGTAAATATTGTTCTAATTTAAATGACTATTTTTTGTGTTTATCTGATGGTTACAGATTGTTGCGTTAGAACTGATCATTATCTTGAATGTGTACTTGGACATTTTAAAATTCTTGATATTGATCCGGGAGAGATTTGTCCAGAGACTTCTACTGAAGAGTTAATTAGTTTAATTAATGAAAGTAGTGTACCTCAACCAAGCTTGAGACATTATTTAATGATACAAAGTTGTTGGTTTAGGGATTTTGGATATTTTATGCAAAATGGAAATCAAAACGAAGTCATAAATCAGTGGGTGAGTTCTCCTCAACAAAGAGATCATCATTTAGAATATGCATTTAATTATATTCTGGGCCGTCCTCTAATTCTTGGTGAAGAATCTAGAAATTGGGTAAATGGATTTTTAAGAGGTTTGTCTAAAGAGTTTGATATGAGTGAGTATTATTCTTCCTTGCCCGCAAGATAATCGGATCTTTATTCTAGAATTGCTTTTATTCTTCTGATACCAGCAGCAACTGATTCTTCTTTGATTATCTTAAAATGACCTAACTCTTTTGTGTTGTTGACATGTGGCCCGGTACAAATCTCTTTGCTAAACCATCCTATTTTATTATTTTTATCTTTGATTGAGTATACACAAACAACTTCAGGATATTTTGTACCAAATTCCGCTTGAGCTCCACTTTTGACTGCTTTTTCCAGAGGCATATCTTCTCTTTTTACTTCTAGAGATTCTTTTATTTTTTTATTTACCAGATCCTCAACTTTTTTTAGTTCTTCATCTGTTAGCTTTCTTGAAAAATTAAAATCAAATCTTAATCTTTCTGGAGTTATATTAGAACCTTTTTGTTTTATGTCTTTATCATTTAGAATTTCTTTTAGAGCTTCATTTAACAGATGAGTTGCTGTATGGAGTTTAGTAGTCATTTCACTATTGTCTGCTAAACCTGATTTGAATGTTCCTGAAGAAGCTGTCCTGCTTAGCTCTTGATGTTTTTTCATTTCACATTCATATTCGTTTAGATTTAGTTTGATATTTTTTTCTTTTGCAAGTTCTTGGGTCATTTCAATTGGAAAACCATAACTTTGAAATAAAAGAAAAGCGTCTTTACCACATAGAGAATTATTTTTAGAATTTTTTACAAGCTCATCTAGCTTTTTTAGACCTTTTTCAAGGGTTTGATCAAATTTATTTTCTTCTTCATTTAGTTGACTAATTATAAATTTATGATTTCTTTCTAATTCAGGGTAATCTTTGTAAACTGGAAAAACTCTTTCTGCGACTTTTGCTGTGAAACTGTCTTTAATCTCTAGAAGCTTTCCGTATCTTATTGCTCTTCTAATTAATCTACGTAGAACATAACCCTGTTCTACATTGCTTGGTTTTATTCCTCTTTCGTCTCCAAGAATAAAGACTGCAGCTCTTATGTGATCTGCAATTATTCTCATTGCTTTAGTTTCTTTTTCATTTTTATCATATTTTTTATTTGATAACTTTTCAATCTCACCTATTATTGGTTGAAATATTGATGATTTGTAATTATCATCTAAACCATTTAATATTGTAACAGTTCTTTCTACTCCCATTCCAGTATCTACATTTTTTTGTGAAAGTTGTTCGTAAATAGAAAGATTATTATCTATAAATTTGGCTATCTGTTTTGTACCATTATATAACTCTGATTTAATGCCTATTTTTTTGGCTGAATTTATGTTTTCTTCTAAATGATCAAAATAGACAATTTCATTTATATTAAGAGAGTATTTCTTAACTAATAACTCGAAGAATTTTTTATCATCCTTTTTTATATTTTCATTTTCAAGAGAAAATACCTCAAAGTTGTATTCTTCTAATAGTTCTTTTGCTTTGTTAGCAAAACCATTAACAACAACTATTTTTTTATTACTAATTAAGTTTAATAAATCTAATAACTCTTGATTAATTTTAAAGTCTTTATCATATAAACAATGCATTCCATCTACTAACATTATAGACTTTTTTTTATTATACTGCATAAAAACACCACAATTCCAGATTTCAACCCAATTTCTATCATTTGGATTAAAGATCTTTGGAGTTTTATTTTTGTTTTTCCAGTAAAATACTTCTGTATCTGGACCGCAAGGACCAGTTTGTCCAGCAGGACCCCACCAATTATCTTCAACTGGAAGAAATGCTATTCTTTCTTTGGATATTCCAAGAGATAACCAAATCTTTTCACTTTCAGTATCTTTTGGAGCGTCTTTGTTACCCTCAAAAACACTAACTGCCATGTTTTCTTTCGAGATATTTAGGTTTTTTGTTAGAAATTCAAATGCAAATTCTATTGCACCTTTTTTAAAATAATCACCCAAAGACCACTGACCCAACATTTCAAAAAATGTGTGGTGAACTTCATCACCTACTGATTCTATGTCTCCTGTTCTAATGCACTTTTGAACATCAACAAGTCTTTTTCCAAGTGGATGAGGATGGCCTAGTAAATATGGTACAAGTGGATGCATTCCTGCAGTTGTGAACAACACTGTGGGATCATTTTCAGGTATTAGGCTTGAGCTGGGGATTTCTTTATGGCCTTTAGACTTGAAAAAGTCTATGTACTTTTTTATTAGATCCTGACGAGTTATTTCTTTTGTCATGGAAATCCTAGGAAGAAGGTGTTTAAAAGATTTGCTTAAGAAATTACTCTGCCTTTTAACCCAGAGCATTAATTCTATCTTGAATATCTGCTAGCTGATCACCAAGCTCATTATGCCTGTGGACCTCATGATGAGTGTGGAAATGTTTAATGTGAATTACTTTTTTTATTCCTTCTGTTTTTGGATTGTTTTCAATTATTTTTGTGATGTGGTTTTTAATGTCAGTTAGATCATTTTTTAGTTTTATTTTTAGCATCATTTCTTTTTTTCTAAGGTCTCCATATCTTTGTAAACAAGCTAGGGAGTTTAGAATGTTTATCTCAGCCATAAGTAATTTTTTCTTTGCAGAAATAGCAACATCATGTTCTATCATTGAATAAATTGGAGCAGGGCCCTCGGCTTTAATTTGTTTGCTCATTTTTCTATATCCCTTTGAACATTTCGTGATCTATTTGGTCTAATCTAGATTTTATTACTTCTAATTCTTTTTCCCAGTCATTTAATTCTTTTTCTTCTTTAGCTTTTATTGCTCGTATATTTTTTAGAAGAGATTCTATTTCAGAGACTCTTAATCTCACTTCATTAAATGTAGATATTGTTGATTCAAATTTATCTAATTTGATGAATAGCGGTTCTGTTTTTTTAACTCTTGGTTGAGTTTGTCTTGGTTCTGGCATGACCCATGTGGGTAATTGTTCTGTGTTATCCAGGCCAAGATCAACATCTTTGTTCATATTCATATCCATTGGTCTTTGTGGAAATGATCTTGGTTTAAATTCATCAATTTCCATTGTTCTTGTTTTCATTGGATTTGGTCTTGGTATTTGAGGCATGTAGGATGGTGTGCCAGGATAGAGATCTTCTTCTTGTATAACTGCTCCCTTTACTGCCTCTTGACTCATTCTTTGTCCAATGCCAGAATTAGGATAGGATGGTAAAGAATAAGACCTCATCGACGGAGGAGCAGGTAGTTCAGGAATATTAAAGTCTTCTTCCATTGGAACCTCTTGCATTTCTTGAGGAGGTTCTGGAACTGCAGGTAATTGTGGAACTTGTTGCGGTCCGGTTACGTTCACCTCGTTATTTTCTTTGTTTTTATTGAAAAAACCCATATAGTTAATTTTGAAATTTAGTATTTATATGTTTATATTAATTCTGAAATGGTAACAGTTTATAGTTATGCTAAATAGAAAGATATATTAATACTTGCAATCGTATAAAAAATTATGAAAGTAGAGTTTCTAAAAGATGTTGCTTTAATGGTTGCTGGTAAGAACACTGGGCAAATTGTTGATTTGCTCTTTGATAAGAAAAATGTAAATGAATTTTTGATTGCAAAGAAATTGGGATTGACTATAAATCAAACAAGAAACATTTTATACAAACTTTCTGACGAGGGATTGGTATCTTTTACTAGAAAAAAAGATAAGAAGAAGGGATGGTATACTTATTTTTGGACATTTAATACAGATAAGGCTCTTATGCTACTGAGAAAAAAATTAATTGAAGATATTGATCAATTTGAACATCAACTTAAAAGTAGAGAGATTAAAAGATTTTACATTTGTAAAACATGTAATTTTGAGATTACTGAAGAAAATGCTTTGGTTCATAATTTTACCTGTCCAGAGTGTGGTGAAGTTTATGAGCTGTTTGATAATAAAAAGTCTATCAATGAAATAAATTCTCAAATTAATAGACTTAAAAGAGAGTTATCTGAAATTGAGAAGGAACTTGATATAATTAATAAAGACAAACAGAAAAAAACTGAAAGAGATGCTAAAAAGCTTGAAAAGGAGAAGCTTGAGAAAAGGAGAAAAGCTCAGTTTGAAAGACAAAAAGAAAAGAAAAAACTTGAAAGAAAGTTAAATAAAGGCAAAAAGAAAGTTCCTGTAAAAGTTGTCAAAAAGAAAACTTCTAAAAAACAAACAAAAAAGAAAAGATGTTAAAAATTATGAATAATTTTACCTTAAACTCTATCAAGCTAAAGGAAAAGAGATGAATAAGACATTAAGAACTTACACTAGGAAAAATCTTGGTGAAAGTTTTTTTAGTAAATTAAGTATAACTACTTGGTTAATTATAGTTAATGTAATTGCTTTTATTTTAGTTCAAATTGTTTTGGTTTGGAATAAGGATTTGCTTCAGTATCTTGCGCTTACTCCAGCATATGTTGTTCATGGAAAATATCTTTGGACAATTGTTACTAGTGTGTTTATGCATGCCGATATAATGCATCTTCTCTTTAATATGATTTCTTTGTTCTTTATAGGAAAGTTTGTTGAGAAAATACTTGGAAGAAAGAGATTTTTATCATTTTATTTAATTGCTGGAATTTTTGCATCTATAATGTTTGCTTTACTTGCAGGTTATTTTGGAGTGAATCCTTTTTGGGGTAAAATACTTGGTGATCCTTTAATTCCCGGAGTGGGGGCATCTGGAGCAATATTTGGTTTAATCGGTGTGTTGGCTTTGCTTACTCCAAAGGCTAGAGTTTATTTAATTGCAGGACCTTTGATTGCAATAGTTATAGAAGCAATTATTGGTTCGGTTCCACAACTTTCTGCTGTCTATTCCATAGTTTCGGTGGTTGTTAGTGTGTACATAGTTATATCTTTGTTTGCAATGTTTTCTTTTAGATCTAAATGGTTAAAAATTAGTTTACCAGTGAATATTCCTTTTTGGTCAATACCAATAATTGCTATTGTTCCTTTGATAATTATTGGATTTTTCTGGCCGTTACCAATTGGTAATATAGCTCATCTTGCAGGTTTTGCTGCTGGTGCTGTTTATGGTTTGTATTTGAGAAGTAAATATCCTAATAAAATTAAATTGTTAAATCGTTATATAGGAGTTAACGATGACAGGCAAAGCTCATGAATTTTAGAAAGAAAAAAGAGTATGATGATGCAAGGTTTAGTGTACTTTTAGTTGTATTTGGAATTCTTTTGTTGATTTTGGAGAGTTTGGCAAATAAAGGTGAGATTGTTTTTAATTTGTTTATGTTCGTTGGAATGTTGGGATTTGTTTTTGTTTTAATTGGAGGATTTATTTATTTTAACTCAACTGGTAAGAGGAACTTTACTAAGAGTTGGGATTTTATAAAAAAGTCTAGAAATTATATTTTATTTGTTGTTATCTTGCTTTTGATCTTTGGGTTTATTGGCTTTGTTTTTCAACCACCAGCTTTGGTTGAAATGCTTAAGAAAATTATTCAGGAATTACTTGACAAAGCTAATAATCTGAATTTTATTGAAATGTTCTGGTTTATTTTTAGAAATAATGTTGGAGTTGCAGTAATGTCAATTGTTTTTGGAATAGTATTTGCTATTTTTCCTATTTTAACAATAATCTCTAATGGATATATGTTAGGTTTTGTTGCCAATAAAGCAATTGAGAGTGGAGGAATCTTTGTTATTTGGAAGTTATTTCCTCACGGAATATTTGAATTGCCCGCAATAATTATTTCTCTTGCTTTTGGAATAAAACTCGGGTTATTTTTATTTTCAAAAAATCCTAAAAAATCATTGGTTTCTCATTTGATGAATGCAGCAAGAGTTTTCTTTTTTATAATCGTGCCTTTGTTGCTAATTGCTGCTTTGATTGAGACGAGTTTGATTTTTCTTTTGGGGTAACGAAGGAAACCAAGGTTTCCTACCGTCCTACCTTCCTTTTGACAAAAATACCTAAAACCAGTCTCTCAATCTTTTTTGCTTACCAAACTCTTTGAGAAGGGTTGATTGTTCTTTGAATTTGAATATTGGAAGATAAATTCTTTTTTGGGCTTCTATTAATGCTTCGCTTATTGATGAGAATTTTTCCGGTGGAGATTGGAAAGCTTTTCTTGAGGCTTCTCTTAGAATTCCAACTCCTAGAGGAAAATTATATTCTGGACGGACTTCTCTGAAGAAGATGCATGAAGCTTGTCTTTTTATCTTTATTAGGTATTCACAGAGTGCTAAACGATTTGCATAGTAAGCTCCGGTTACACTATCTGCATAGGTTTTTCTTGGAAAAAAACCTTCATAGTCTTTTGAAAATTGAATTGATTCTAAAAGTTCTTTATTTATTTCCAGTGAGGGAATGCGCGTTTCTATTACTTCAAATGAAAATTTATCTGGCAACAGAAGGATTTCATAGTGATTTCCAACATAATCTCCGTGAAATAATTGAAATTCATTTATTTCTGGAAGAAAACGTATTTGAGAGAGCATATCTTTTGAAAGGGAATCGTCTGTTGCAGTGATTGCCCATCTTGTTGGCACCATTCTTCTATTGTCTTTTAAACCTAGAAGCCCTGCAGAGAGAATTTTTATTATGCTACTGATTTGTATTTTACTTTTGTAAAGATCTTTAATGGCATTTATTGACTTTAGTCTTTCGTCGCTAACAACATAGTCAACCTTTCGTTCTATTTTTGGATTTTCCTGAATTTTTATTTTATCTAGGGGAGCTGGATTGCCAATAAATGGAACTGAATTTTCCCTTAGTGGATGAAAGATTGGCTGTTTTTTAAGAATAAACTCTGCCCTTACTGAATTGTTTGACATGGCTACTTGGTTTAGTGCAGAGATTAATTTTTGATCTGTTTTTATTTTTTTTATGTCTGTTTTAAATCGTGAATAGATCATTTTTTCTCTATAGGACATTACCTGATCTATTGTTAGATTATCTTTTACCCAGGTTTCTGGCATGCTTAGATCTGTTGTTTGACCAGTTTCCAGTGGAGAAAGGATTCCAGTATAAACATTTGGATAGTCTTTTTGACCAACAAATATCTCGGGCGGAGAGCTACCTATGAATTGTGTTTTACGGAAGTTAGGAATTTCTTTTTTAGGGTTGCTTTTTAATTCTATATTCATTTAATTTTTAGAAAAAGAGTTTATTTATTGTTTGTTATAGTCTTTGGAAAGTAATACTCTTTGAAAATGCATAGACAATTGTTCACATCTGTTCACAAAACTTCAGTAGGTTTAATTTAAAATGCTTAATCTAGCTCATATTATGGTTTAATAGCTTTAAACTTTGAATTTTGCAGAGCAATAATTCTTATGGTGTGATTTCAATAAGACAAAACCCAAATTAGCATTAGGAATAGTTGAGAGATGCTAATTTGATTAGAATTATTTGACTAGTTCTTTAGATCGCTTATGCCAAGCATTAGGAAAAGTAGGCCTAGGAAAAATACAACCCAGACTATTCCTCCCTTAAGTACTAGCCATGTTGCATCACCGAAACTTTTCAGGTAGTCTGGTAAAAAGCTAAACTTGAATGCTACAGCAATAGCAACAAGTACCAGTACTAACCCTATTATAATTTCAAGCCATTTGTTCATGGTGTTTAATTAAATAGTTTATACTTTAAAAAGTTATTTATCCTCTTGAAGTGGGTTATTTGTTGTTATTGTTAATTGATGAAAAAGATTTTTTATTTTATTGTTTTTATGAATGCGAAAGAGTTAAAAATACAAAAAAATTAGAGTATATATGAAAAGGAGTGTGATTTTAGGTTTACTTTTGTTTGTGGGAGTTATTTTAAGTGTATCTTTGATTTCTGCTGTTGTAGAAAATTGTAATAATTGGGTTGATGATAATGGAAATGGTTTAATTGATTATGCTGATTCCTATTGCAAGCCTTTTTGTATATCTCCAAAAGTTGTGACTTTTATTGAAGGAGGTATTGGTGATGGAAATCCGGGTTTTATTACAGAAAATTATTTTGCTTTGTGTTGCAATAAAAAAGAGTGTATGGGTTTTGGATTTTGTGCTAAAAACGGAAGTGTTTCGGGATCTGCTGTTTGTTCTGCCAATAGCACAAAAGCTGTTTGGTGTAAAAAAGGTTTTATAAATGATGAAACTGGCAGATGCATAAATAAAAGTGCTCCTGAAAAATGTTATAATTTTATTGATGATAATGGTGATGGAAAAACAGATTTTGTTGATGCTACTTGTGCAAGTAAATGTTTAAGTTTTGGTAAGAAAGTAACTTATACAGAGATTGGTAATGGAACTGGGGCTCCAAGAGGCCTTATTAAGGATACTAAAATTGCAGGGTGTTGTTTAGCTAATGAATGTTACATAAAGGGAACTGGTTGTGTGAATGATAGTACTGCTGTAGGTAATTATAGATGTTCTGTTTTAGGTAGTAGTGCTGTTTGGTGTAATAGCGATCATTTTCATAATAACGGTTTAGGTTTTTGTGTTGATCTATTGGATAAATGGGGGATAAGGTACTGTACGCCTAGAAAGTGTGGACTTAGTATTCATTAAGGTAAAAATGATTAAAAAACAAAATAAACATAAAAAATTTGTGAATAAAAAAGTATTAATTATACTTGGAGTTGTTTTCTTAGTTTTGGTCTTGGCCTTTATGTTTGTTAAGATTAATAATTCTTTAGATAAAAATGTTACTGGAAAATCTTTTGCTGAACCGTGTGAAAATGATGACGAATGTGATCCTGGAGAATATTGTAACTTTGAAAAAGGATATTGTGATATTTATAAGGATTGTGAAAATGATGAGGAATGTTGGGTTGGTAGAGAAGTATGTGATGAAAATGGCCATTGTGTAGATAAACCCTGTGAGAATTCTGATGACTGCGATAATTATTATGATACTTGTGTAGATGGCAAGTGTCGCCTAAAAGATTGTGATCCTGATGATCCGAATTCTTGTCCTGATGGAGGCATTTGTTTTCCAAATTCTTGTGAAGCTGGAAATTGTTGTTATCGTGGAGAGTGCGTACATAATGGAGATTGTCCTGATAACTATGAATGTGAAAAAGGAAAATGTGTTCCATCTGCTAAATATTTCTGTGAAGATGCTGGTGGTTCATCTGGAACAGATTCAGATGTATATGAACCCGGCTATGTATTTTATCTTGCAGGTTATGATCCTCAAGGAAATCCATTAAGAGGTCTTATGTCTGATTCGTGTTCAGGAGATCAAAAGGGAGTTTATGAAGGTGATTGTAAACCAAGACATCATTATGTTTACTATTATTGTAAAGGTGGAGAAATGTGTTGGCCAGATCTTGCATATACTACTTATGGAGGAGCAAATACATATTATTTGGCTGCATGTGGAAAAACCACTTGTAAAGATACTGATGCAGATGCCAAAAATATATATCAAACAAAAGGAAGTGCAACAACATATGTTAATGGGGAAGAATATGAAACTTTAACAGACTATTGTGTTAGCGATGTTCAGGTTATGGAATATCAATGTACATATGGTTATCCTGCGGCAAATGGATGTCAGGTTGCATATTATGTTCCAGGTTATCATAATTGCGGAGAAATGTTTGGAATAAAATATCATTGTGTCAATGGGGCCTGTGTTTACAAGCCGTAGATGAGATAAACTTTTTTCTTCTTCTCTTCGAATCAAATCGAAGTCTTGGAATTATTTATAAAGTGTGTTTTCTAATATATATCATGAAGAACACAGGTAGCAAACAAGATAAGAGTGGAAATACTAAAGTTGTGTTGATAGTTTTAGTGTCGGTAGTTGCTCTGGTGATATTATTATCTTTGCTTGTTGGAATTGGTTATTATATTTTAAATAAGCCTGCTCCGAATTATAATGTTAGCTATAGTGGTGAATTGAAGAAATTTAGTTCTTTGGAAGATATGCAGAGTTTTGTTAAACAAAGTCAGGATTTAGGTTATAACTCTTATTATAGTGAAGGAAGAACTTTTTTCCAGGGTTTTAATTTCTTTACTAAAGGTACAGTTGCTGCTCCGGGAGTAAATATGGCCATGGATTCGGCTGGAACTGGCGAGAGTGCTTCTACAGATTATTCTCAGACAAACATTCAAGTTGAGGGTGTTGATGAAGCTGATATGGTTAAGAATGATGGTAAGTATATTTATACTGTTAATGGGCAGAATGTTGTTATTACTCAAGCATATCCTGCATCTGATATGAAAGTTGTTGGCAAAATAGATTTGAACAAAAGTATTGGAAATATTTTCTTAAATGGTGATAGATTAGTTTTATTTGCTCAAGATTATGAAAGAGAACCGATTCTTTATAATAAAGTTTCTGAGGCTTTTTGTGGTGAAGGAGGTTGTGGAGGGTATGACTCTAAATCTTTTACTGTTGTTTATGTATATGATGTTTCTGATAGAGAGAAACCTGTTTTGGAGAAGAATTACTCTTTAGAAGGTAATTATCTTAATTCACGTATGATTGGAGATTATGTTTATGTTCTTTCACAAAAATCAGTTTATCAAAATGTTGAACCTCCAATATATAGAATTAATGGCGTTGAATCAACAATTGCTCCTAATGATGTTTATTACTTTGATTATCTTGATAATAGTTATGTTTTTACATCAATCTCAGCAATTGAACTTGGAGGAGATAAATTTTCAACTCAAGTTTATTTAACAGGTTATACAAGTACTGTTTATGTTTCACAAGAAAATATTTACCTAGCTCATGAAAAAACAATGAGTTATACCCAGTATAGTGACTTGCTTATTAGGGAAGTTTATTTGGATATTGCTCCTGAAAGTTTGAAGGTTCAAATAAATAGTATAGTTAATTCTGATAAACCCGGTTATGAAAAAATTAGTTCTGTTAAGAAGTTAATTGGAGATTATTCAAATTCTCTTAGTGGTACTGAAAAATCAGAGTTTGATACAAAGCTTATGAATTCCTTGGATAATTTTGAAAAAGAAATAGCAAAGAAACAACAGATGACTGGAGTTCATAAAATTGCAATAGATAAAGATAAAATTGAATATAAAGCCAATGGAGAGTTTCCAGGTTATATTTTAAATCAATTTTCAATGGATGAGTATAATGGAAATTTTAGAGTTGCTACAACAACTGGAGAAGTTTGGAGTGGAAATAGTTTGAATCATTTGTACATTTTAAATAAAGATTTGGAAGTTGTTGGAAAGGTTGAGGATTTAGCTAAAGGAGAAAAAGTTTATTCAGCAAGGTTTTTAGGAGATAGAGCATACATAGTTACATTTAAGAAAATTGATCCTCTTTTTGTAATTGATGTTTCTAATCCACAAGATCCGCAAGTTTTAGGTTATTTGAAAATAAGTGGTTTTTCAGATTATCTTCATCCATATGATGAAAATCATGTTATTGGAATTGGAAAGGAAGCTCGTGGAGGAAATGAACAGTTTGCTTGGTATCAGGGAGTGAAAGTTGCGCTTTTTGATGTAACTAATGTTTCTAATCCTTTGGAAGTTGGAAAGATTGAGATAGGAGATAGAGGAACTGATAGCCCGGCTTTGAATGATCATAAAGCAGTTCTTTTTGATAAAGAAAGAAATTTATTAGTTTTACCAATAACTCTTGCTGAAATAAATAAAACAAAGTATAGAAATTGTAGTGCTGAAGAAACTAGAGATTATAGAAGTTATGATTATTGTTTAACAGATAATACCTATGGTGAACCTGTTTGGCAAGGTGCTTATGTTTTAAATGTTAATCTTGATGGAATTAGTTTAAGAGGAAAAATAACTCATAAGGAAGATTATGCTGGGCCTACATATGGGCCTGCTGAAAATGAACCTATTGGCGCCATTAGAGCTGATGATCAAGGCAGAGTTTGGACTAAGACTAATATAACTCATTATGAATATTCAACTTACAGATATGGCCAGTGGAGAACAAACGCAGCAGGTTATGAACGTATGACCTACAGTGATTATGAAATAGACAATTTCCCTGGAGGAGTTAATTATCTTCAAAATAGAATTTATGATTATAAAACTCAAATTCAAAGAAGTTTATATATGGATGATATGCTTTATACTGTTTCGCTGGGTAAAATAAAAGCAAATAAACTTAGCGATTTAACTGAAGTTAGTAGGGTTGATTTACCATACAATGAAGGATATTATGGTTATTATGGCGATATGCCCATGGCCATTTAATTTTTAAACTTTAATTTTATTGATAAAAATGTCAAACAAAAAGTATATTATGGTTTCTTTGGATGATGAAAAGCTAGGCGTTTTAGCTGAAGTTCTTTCTAATAAAACTGCTAAAAAGATAATTGAATTTTTGGCTGATAGGGAAGCGAGTGAGAGTGAAATTTCTCAGGATTTAAAGTTGCCTGCTAATACTGTTAATTATAATGTTAAAAAGTTGCTTGAAGCTGGGCTTATTGAAAAGTCTGGAAATTATCTGTGGAGTTTAAGAGGAAAAAAGATAATAAAATATAGAGTAGCTAAGAAGTCAATTATAATAAGTCCTAAAAGTTCAAATGTGATTAAAGTTGTGAGTACGGTTTTAATTACTGGGATTGCTGCTGTTTTAGTTAAAGTATTTGGCGAGGGTTTTATTCAGAAAGGTGCAGATGTTCCGGCAAGAGTTGATATGTTTAATTATGCTAATCAAACAGCTGGTAATCTTACGATGGCTGATGCTGCCGGTTTATCTCAGGAGGCTGTTAAGTGTGCTCCGGCAGATATTGTGGCGGGTAATCTTACTACAGCTGCTACTCCAACACTAATTTCTCAACCTTGGCTTTGGTTTGTTGTTGGTGCGTTGGTTTTAGGTGTTGTTTATTTGGTTTTGAGTAATGTTAAGTTGAAAAGGAAATGAGCTTAAAGGTTAAGTTTATTAATCTCTTTTTTATTTGATTTTTATGCTTAGCAAAGAACAAATAGCTGAAATAAGGGAACACCTTGAAAAGGCCCAGAATCCGGTATTCTTTTTTGATAATGATTGTGATGGGCTTATGGCTTTTATATTATTGAGAAGGTTTATTGGCAGAGGAAGAGGGGTTGCAATAAAATCCTTTCCTGAATTGGATGAGAGTTATGCTAAAAAGATTGATGAATTTAATGCAGATTATGTTTTTGTTTTGGATAAGCCTTTGGTGTCAGAAGAATTTATTCGGGAGGTTCGAGAAAGAAATCTGCCCCTTGTTTGGGTTGATCATCATGATGTTAAGGTTAATTTTGATTTTTCTAAGGAGGAGATGAGTAATATTTATTATTTTAATCCCATGATTTTGAAAGATGGTTCAAGTGAGCCAGTAAGTTATCTTGCCTATAAAGTTGCTAATAATAGAGAGGATGATTGGTTGGCAATGGTTGGATGTATTGCAGATAATTTTATACCTGATTTTTCTGAAGATTTTTTCCCTAAGTATCCTGAGATTTTTACTAATCAAAATCCCTCTTCAGCCTTTGAAGTTCTTTATGAAACTGATTTTGGAAAGTTAATTATGATGCTGAGTTTTGGACTTAAGGATAGAACTAGCAATGTTGTTTATATGATTAATTTTTTATTTAAAGTTAGGTCTCCCTATGAGATTTTAAAGGAAGATGATAAAAACTTTAAGATATTAAGAAGATATAATCAGATAAATTCTTTCTATGAAAAAGTTCTGGATAAGGCTAAGAAGGTAGCTAGAAGTTCAAAAAAGGTTGTTTTTTTCAAATATAGTGGTGAATTGAGTTTGAGCGCGGATTTATCTAATGAATTAATTTATAGATTTCCGGCTAAAATAGTGATTGTTGCGTATGTTAAGGGCAGTGTAGCTAATGTTTCTGTGCGGGGAAGTGAAGATGTTTTGGCTGTGACTGTTGAGGCTATTAAATCAATTGATGGAGCAAATGGTGGAGGGCATAAGCATGCCACTGGTGCTAAGATGAATGCAGATGACTTGCAAAAATTCAAGGATTTTTTTGGTGAATAAATTGGTATTTTGAAAATGTGAAGACAAGAGTTCACTCCGTTCACTTTACTTCAATAAGTTAAAGCTAAGTAAGCAAGTTAAGCTATGATAAATCAGGTTGAATTTTGCTGCGCAATAATTCTTATGGTGTGATTTCAAGAAGGTTTATACAGTTTAAATTATGTTACTAAAATTTTGAAATTTTAGCAACTTTATCGTGGTATTTTTATTGAAGTTTTATGCTTTATAAATCTAATTTTGTATAATAAAGTATTTAAAGTTGGTATACTTATCATAGTTATGAAAGGACTAGCTAAGATAAATCCAATATGTACTTATTGTAGACTTAGCGTAGTCTTTACAATCATTAAACACCTATCAATTTAATCCGTTGCTCTTTCTTTCCTGGATTAAGTTGAAAGTTGTTATACAGACAGGTTAGAAAGGGTTTTTGATTGAATTGATAAGAGGCAAAAATCAAACAAAAAACCTCTAGCACAAGTGAAAAAGAAAAAGAGTATGTAGAAAGAGAATTGCAAAAGCTTGTTGAATTTACATGCAAGTTGGAGAATGAATTTGGCAAGTTAATGGTACTTGCGAAGTAGTTTTTCGCTTTTTTCGTTTGGATAGGGGTAAGTATGGCCTTTTAACAGCCAATGGATACAAAATTCAATAACTCTTGCTAAAGTAAGTTAGAAATGTTTTTTTGCTATTGCAAGATATGCAAGGATGATCTGTTTCTTTTTCATTAAGGGGAATACATCTTGATGAGGCTCCGCCAGTTTTGTCTTTTATTTCATCTTCACAGGATTCTTTGCCACAGAAATAAACCCTTACAAGTTTTCTACTTTCTATGGCTTTGATCATTTCAGGCATTTTATTTACTAGAATGGTGTTATTTTCTAGTTCTTTTTTTGCTTTTGAAAAAAGGTTTTCTTGCATTTCTTCTAAAACTTTCTCTATTTGTTTTTTAAGATTTGAGAGTTTCACAGGCATTTTTTCTTTGTTATCTCTTCTAACTAGAATTACCTGTTTGTTCTGGACATCTTTTGGACCTATTTCAATTCTTATTGGAATACCTTTTAATTCCCAGTTGTTATATTTCCAACCGGGAGTGTATTCTTTTCTGTCATCTAGTATTGGGTTAAAAGTTTTGAGTTCTTTTTCTATTTCTTTAGTAGCTTTTAGAATTTTTTCAACAGCATCTCCTTTAATTATGGGAATGATAACTACTTTATTTTCAGCTATACTTGGAGGAAGTATCAAACCATTATTATCACTGTGAGTCATTACCAACGCTCCGATTAATCTTGTTGATAAACCCCAGGAATTTTGCCATGGAGTGTGCATTTTTTCATCTTTTCCTAGGAAGTTTATATCAAATGACTTTGCAAAACCCTGACCAAGTTCGTGAGAAGTGCCGCATTGTAGAGCCTTGCCATCAGGCATAAATGCTTCTATTGCATAGGTTGTTTTTGCCCCTGCAAACTTTTCCTTTTCTGTTTTTCTACCAACAATGACCGGTATGGCTAGGAGTTCCTCACAAAGTTTAGCATACAACTTTATGTAGTTTATCGTATCTTCTTTACATTCTTCTTCTGTTTCATAGACGCAATGGCCTTCTTGCCATAGAAATTCTCTTGATCTTAAAAATAATTTTGTTGCTTGAGTTTCCCATCTTACAACATTACACCATTGGTTAATTTTTAGCGGAAGATCTCTATATGATCTAATCCATTTGCTATAGGAATCATACATTATTGTTTCTGATGTTGGTCTTATTGCAAGTCTTTCACCATCCTTTGTTAATGAAGCGTCAATCCATGCTACTTCGGGTTTGAAACCCTCTGCATGTTTTGCTTCTTTTTTAAAAAAAGATTCGGGTATGAATAGGGGAAAATAGGCATTTCTTACTTTTGTTTTTTTAATTATATTTTCATTAAAGTAGTCTTGAATTGCCTGCCATATTGCATATCCGTTTGGGCGAATTATCATTGAACCCTTTACTACTGAATAATCTGCTAGCTCGGATTTTAGACACACTTGAGAATACCACTCAGGCATATCTACTTCTTTTTTTACAGTTATTCCCAAATCATTTTTTTCTTCTTTTGTCATTTTATAATATCTTATAACAGGGTTTGTTTAGATGATTTTATTAATCTTTTGTTTTTCAAGAATTTGGTTTATCATTTCTTTTGCAGCATTTGATTCTAGTGCAAAACCTAAGTTTTCTGTGTTTTTTATTTTAAAGTTATTTATTCCTATTACTTTTCCAGTTTTATCTATTAAAGGTCCACCAGAATTTCCTCTATTTAATGGAGCGTCTATTTGAATGTAACTATTAATTCCATTTGGGCCCTCTCTTTTTAGTCCGCTTATTATTCCTTCACTGGCTGAGAATGAAAGGCCTAAAGGATTTCCTAGAACTATAGCCTTTTCTCCTATTTCTAAATTGCTTGAGTCTCCAAAATCTAGATGGTCATAAGTTCCGCTGTCCATTTTTAAAACAGCTATGTCAAGATTTTCATCATAGCCTACTAGTTTCACTGGAACAAGTTCAGTTTTATTGTATAGAAGAGCCTTTGCATGACTTCCTCCAACTAGAACATGAGCGTTTGTTACAAGATATCCGTCTGAACTAATTATAAATCCAGAGCCCTGGGCGACCTCTGTGCTTATGCTTACTACTCCTTTGATTGACTGTTGAATTATTCCAGAAAAATCATTTCCTGAAGAAGCTTTTAATTCACTTACTTGAGTAGTCAGGTCATTTTTTACTGATAGTACTGTGGCAGTTAATTTCTGTGTTCTTTCTAAGTTTTGTTTTTCAACGTCAAGAATTTGACTTTCCAGTTCAAGTTTAGTTTTATTTATGGAAGTTTCAATATTTTTATTCATATCTTGTTTTAAAAGATAAACATTTTGAGCTAGGTAGATTACAGAAAGAATTAGTAAACATTCAACGGCAATAAGAATTATATGTTTATGCGCCTCAATTTTTTCCATGATTCTTTTAGTTAAAGTAGATTTATTAAGGTTTTGATGCAAAACCTTAGGAGAGAAGTTAAGTTATAAAGAAAGAGTAAAGCTATTAAAGTATGAAAAAGTTTAAGAGATGTAAGATATGGGCCTATAGTTCAATGGATAGAACGTCCGGCTTCGGACCGGATAATCTAGGTTCGAATCCTAGTAGGCCTATAATTATATTCGAACCTAGGTTTGATATCACTTTATCTTCGTAAGAAGTAAAGTTGCCAAGAATCTAAGATTCTTGAGCACTAGTAGGCCTATAGTTCTTATTACTAGTCTATCAAGATTTAAAAACATGTTTGATTTATAGATTATATGTTTGGAGAGGTATATGAAAGTTAATTTTGGTAAGAAAACAATTCTAGGAGCATTTACACTTGCAGGCACAATGATTGGAGCAGGTATGCTTGGATTGCCATTTGTTTTTTCAAGATCTGGATTTTTAATTGGGATTTTTTGGTTAGTGTTGCTGGGGTTGATTATGACTCTGGTTCATTTGTATATGGGGGAAATTATTTTAAGAACTCGTGGTGAACATCAGTTGCCAGGTTATGCTGAAAAGTATTTGGGGGTTGCTGGTAAGAAGGTTATGTTTTTTGCAATGTTTTTTGGGATTTATTCTGCTTTAGTTGCTTATCTGATTGGAGAGGGGCAGAGTCTTTCTTATTTTTTTATGGGTAATTTAGGGTATGCAATTGTTTTTGGATGTTTATTTTGGTTTATAATGACTCTACTTCTGAGAAACGGACTTAAGGGATTAAAAAAATTAGAGTCTTGGTCTATTCCAGCAGTGATTATCATAGTATTTATTTTGCTATTTTATCTTCTTCCCCAGATTAAGTTTGAAAATTTAGCTCCTATGAATTATGATTTCTTTTTTGTTCCTTTGGGAGTTACTCTTTTTGCTTTATTGGGATTTAGTTCTATACCTGAAGTTGGTAGGGTTATGAAGGGTCAGGAAAAAAATATGAAATTTGCATTGCTTATTGGAAGTTTAATACCAATAGTTTTATACGCAATTTTTGGTTTTGCCTTTGTTGGAGTTTTTGGTAATGCTGTTAAGGAAGTGGCTACAATTTCTGTTGGAAGATATGCTTCTTTGTTGGGTGTATTGACAATGGTAACGAGTTATTTTGTTTTGAGTTTTGCTCTGAAAGATATGTTTGAAGTTGATCTGAAGATGAAGAAACAGACAATATTCTTTTTAGTTTATATTTTGCCAATTATTTTGTATTTAGTTATAAGTTTGTTTGACCTTGTTGATTTTGTTAGAGTTCTGGGAATTGGAGGAGTTATTTCTGGAGGAATTACCGGTATGCTAATACTTTTAATGAATTATAAATCAAAGAAATATGCTGAAAGAACTCCAGAATATTGGATACCCATAAATTGGTTTATTATAGCTTTTATTAGTCTGCTTTTTATAATTGCAGTTATAATCCAGCTAGGTATTTTAGATGTGATTTAAAGATGTATAGGAATTCTTATAAAGTCTAGGGGTTATTTTGTTTATTGTATGGCAGAAGGGTCAACTTTGAAAGATTGTTTGTCTGATTTAAATGTAGGTGATACTTTTAGAAATTTAGAAGAGGGAGGACATTATGTTGTTGAAGAGGCTGCTTATTTTGGAGTTAATGGAAAAAGAGTTCCAGTTAATATGAGAGTTAAACATTCTCATATGAGATACTGTTGTATTCCAACAGTTGATAAATGTTGGTTGCTTGTTGATAAACATTTGGATGATCCGACGAGGTAAATATTTGATGTAATAATACTTATAAACGAGTGTTTTATCAGTTATTTATGACCGATTTATTGTATGATCTTGTCTGGAGAAATGAGCTTTCTAGAAGCGATTATGGGGAAGCTTTAGTATTTCTTGCTAGAAAAGGATATGCTCTTTATTTAGATTCTCAAGTTTTACCTGTGGATGAAAAAGATGAAAGTAAAGGTTTTAAAGCTACGTTCAGGTCGATGAGGCCTATTGAACCATCATTTTTAGAAACAGAAATTGATATCTCTTTTTTTAAGAAGAGGGCACAACGCCATATTTTCATAAGACTTAGTAGAACTACTGAGTCTAAATCTAAATAAGAGTAGTCATTGTTTATTTATTCTTTTTTTCATATTCTGTTTTGCAGGAATCACTGCAAAAGTTTACTTCTTCTCCAGATTTTGATTTATGTTTAATCATTCTCCAGTAATCTTGAATCATCTTTCCGCAATTTTCACATTTGTAGTGCATTTTAATGTTATTTACTCAAATCTTGGGTTTGATTTTCTTTCTAACAAAGGATAGAAAATCATATTTAAAAGAATTCCTGTGAAAATTATATCTGAGAAAAATAGGTTTCCATTTGTGAAGAACAATATTAGGTTTATACTAACAAAAGAGGTTAAAGTTATTGATACTTGATGAAGAATGTAACCATTTCTATAAAAAATAATTATTAAAGCAAATAATATAACTGGGAATATTAATAATGTGCTTTTCGATATGAACAATAAAGTAATAATAGAAAGTATAAATAAAGACAAGATAATTATTACACTTTTATTTATTCCAAGATTTACTACTATTGTCTTCTTACTTGATTCTTTATTATGTTTATAGTCTCTTATATCTCCAATAATTGATCTTGCACTAGACAAAAGAAATATAGTTAAGATAATTAATATTTGTGTTAGGTTTATTGAATGGCTATAAAACATTAAAGCATATAAATAATATTGAGATTGAATTAAACCTCTTATTACAAAGCTACAGTTTCCAAATAGCTGATTTTTGTTTTTTTGTAAATATAGTAATATAAAAAATGTGGATGTTAATGAAAATATTGCTGTATAATAATTAAAGTATAATCCAATTATTAATGGAATTAAAAGAAAAATGATTGTGAAGACAAGTTTGGGCTTTGCTCTATACTCATAACTATGCTTTAGCTCTAATATTAGATTAAAAAATATCCATAATGAAACTAGGCATATGGCAAGGATTATGTCTTTTGTAGAAAATTCTAGGGATTTTTCAATAGAACTTTTGGCAATTAAACCAATTAAGATTAAGTCTATCCACGAGTATAATCGAAGATTAAAGATGTTTGATTTTGTCATTTTTTATTTTTTCTTATTTCAATTGCATGACTTTCATAACACTTTGCGAGTGATTCAAGTTGTTCTTCCATTTCTGAATGCGCTTCAGGGAATGGTGGATTTGGGCATGCAACTGATATTATTTGTTTCATGTTATCTCTTATTAATTTTGCTGCTTCCTCATAACACTCTGCTGCCCTGAACATATCTGTTCTTGATTCTTGTCTAGCTCCATATTCATCTAATCTAATTATTTCTGACATTTGAGCTAATGACAGATAAACCATTGCAGCTATTCCACTATGCCTTCTTTCAAAACTTGTTCTCATTTTAGTAACCTCCTGTAAAATTTAGATTAAATATTTTTATTAGAACTTTTTTTAGATCTTTTATTTCATTTATATAAATTATTTCTTTATCTTTTAATATGGGGTCTTCTGTTAGTTTTTTCCAAGTTTTTGAATCATTTGTGATTGCATAATCAATTGCTCCTTTTAACATCCAGTCCCTTAACCATTCTGTTTCATTTTCTACAAATATTACTATTAGTTTGTTTGTATTTGAAAACCAACCAATTTCCCAAGCACAGTCTCTTCCATATGGTGGAAGCAATAGACAAATGTCTGCCTCTTTCATTGCTTTCATATCCATTTCTCTGACTTCTTTTGGTAGTTTTTCATGGTCTAAATTCCAAGGGTTATGTTTTTGAGGCATAAAAACACTTATTGGATAGTTCAAGCTATTACAGACTCTTTCATTCCATTCATGAGCTTCTTTTGCTATTCTTGCACTAAGGTATACTTTTATTTTTTCCATTTTCTTTTTATGTTGTTACCTCTTAGTAGTTATGTATTATTGTATATATATTAATATTATTCTATACTTTTTGCTAAAAAGGGAAAATCTTATAAACTATTTTGTATAAATATTAATAATATGGTCAAAACTGAACAGATAGATAATTTAGACAAGAGGATACTTTATGAACTTGATTTGAATTCAAGGGCAAGTGCAAGCCAAATTGCGAGGAAACTTAGAGTTTCAAAAGAAACAGTTAATTTTAGGATACAGAGACTGTTAAAAAGAGGTTATATAAGTAATTTTTATACTATTTTTAATACATCTAAGCTAGGAAGTTTTTATTATAAGGTATTTGTTAAGTTTGGTAAAATAACTCCTAGAATAGAATCAGAAATTATTAGTTTTATAAGAAACCAAAATAATTGTGCTTATTTGTGCAGTTGTGAAGGACCATATGACATTATATTTTTGATTATGGTTGAGAATAACGATCAATTTCATAATTTTTTAATAAAATTTAAAGAAAAATTTGGAGATTATGTTTTTGATAAAAATTTTCATATAGTTATAAATACCCATAAACTAAACCAGAAATTTCTTTATTTGGGTCAATCAAGGAAACATTCTTTTTATCAGGGAGATATTAAAAAAGAAGATTATGATAAAATTGATTTGAGAATTATGAAAATTATTTCAAATAATGCTAGAATTAGTTTAGTAGAGATTGGTGAAAAATTAAATTTGGACCCAAAAGTTGTAAAATATAGAATTAAAAATCTTGAAAAAAAGGGAATTATTATAGCTTATACAACAGCTTTAAACTTTGACAAACTCGGTTTTGAGTTTTTTCAAATAAATTTTGTTTTGAAGGATGTTAAACTAATACCACAAATAATTAACTTTTTTGATAATACTAATAAATGTCTTTTTGCTCTTGAACTGCTTGGAAAATATGATCTTACTATAGAGCTTCATGTTGAAAATGACAAGGTTTTGAGAGACATAATGGATAAATTTAAATTAGAATTTCAAGAAAAATTTATTGACTATGATCTTTTTAATATTTATAAGGAATACTTAATGACTTGGTCTGCTTTTGAAGAATAATTTTACTTTAGCATTTTTATCAGCTCTTCTTTGGCGATTGCATAGTCTGCTCTTTTGTTACTTAATTTCATAATTTCTCCTAGCAAGAAGTTAAGCGCTTCACTTTTTCCGGCCTTGAAATCTTGAACTACTTTTGGATTTAATTTGATTACTCTTTCGCAGAAAGATTTTATCTCTTCTTTGTTTGTGATTCTAGTTGAAGATTCAAGTTCACTTTTTGGAGAAAATGAATTTGGGATAAATTTGTTCAGGATTTGTTTTGCTTTTAGTTCTGTTATTTTTTTATCTTTGACATATTGTAAAAGCTCTATAAAATGTTCGGGTTTTATGTTAATCTCTGGATTATCAAGAGTTGTTTTGTTGTAGTTTAAAATTCTCAGCAATTCTATGGTTATCCATGAAAGTGCAAAATCTGGAGTTATTTTTTCTGTGACTTTTTCAAAAAATTCAACAAGTTCTATATTATTTGTGAGAACCTTAGCATTTTCCTGATCAATCTTGTATTTTTTAATCATTTTTTCTAGTTTTTCCTGTGGAGATTCTGGAAGTGAACTTTTTATTTGGTTTACAAGTTTTTCACTTATCTTCATTGCAGGCAAATCTGGATCAGAAATAAATCTATAGTCTGCAGCACCCTCTTTTTCACGCATTGATTCTGTTTTTCCTGTTTCACTGTTCCATCTTCGTGTTTCTTTTGTTTTAGGTTTTTCTTTTTCATGCCTTTTAAATTCATATTCTATTGCTCTTACAATTTCGGTTATTGAGTGAACATTTTTAATTTCTGTTCTTTCGGAAATTCCGTGAATATTCACATTAACATCTGCTTTGATCCCTGATTCTCTATTAATTGCCTTAATATACGATAGGGTGAGAATTAGTTGTTTTAGCCAGTTTGCAACCTCTTCGCTTGATGTAAAATCGGGTTCTGTAACAATTTCAATTAAAGGAGCACCGCTTCTATTGTAATCTATGCAACCTGTTTCTGGATCCCAGGCTGCTGGGTCTTCTTCCAGATGAAGTTCTCTTATTCTTATTCCTAGAAATTTTCCATTTTCACCAACAGGAACTGCATATGTGCCTGAAAGAGTGTTTTGATAGCCCTTTGGTAAATCTGGCCAGTTGTAGTGTTTTCTTTGCCAGATCATTTTTTTGTTTGCTTCTATTGTGTTAACTTTTGTGTTTAACATTAGTGCAATCTGAAGAGCTTTTTTTATTGCTTCTTTGTTTGGAGGCATAGGTTTGCATCCGGGTTGAGCGGTACAAATTGGACAAATATTAGAATTTGGGTTTTTATCTTTACTATTTAGGTCTAGTTTACACTTGCAAAATAGCTTTTCATTTGTTGATAAGTATCCGTGTATTTCCAAACCAATCATTCTCATGCTATTAGGAGACTAGGAGTATTTTTAATGTTTTTGCTTCAAAAACATTAAAGGTTGACAGATGATTATTGAAAATACATAAACAATTGTTCACTCCGTTCACTTTACTTCAAGAGGTTATATTTAAGCCTATAGCTTAAGAATTAATTGAATAGCTTTAAACTTTGAATTTTGCGAAGGCAACAATTCTTATGGTATAATTTCAAATACAGATTTATCTTTGGAATAGTTTTTATATTGTAAATTCTTGTGTTATTTATGGAAAATTTAGTTTTAGTTAAAGGGAGTAGTATTAATGAAGCTAGAAAGGAAATTGAAAAAAACGCTAAAAGCGGTAAAAAGATAGTATTAGCTGCTGGAGATGATGAGGTTAATAGAAAGATGCTTGAAAGTGCAAAAGTTGATTATATTTTGGGTTTGGAAAATGGAATTAGGAAAGATAAGCTAAAGCAAAGGGATTCAGGTTTTAATCAGGTGCTTGCTAAAATTGCTCATGAAAATAATGTTGCTCTGGGAATTGATTTTAGTGAAATCTCCAAATTAAAGGATAAAGAGTTTAGCATGTATGCTGGAAGGTTAATGCAGAATATCAAACTTTGTAATAAATATAAAGTTAAAATGGTTTTGTTTAATTATTCTGGGAAAAACAGGCATGATTTAATGGCATTTCTTTTGAGTTTGGGGATGTCAACTATAATGGCAAAATATGCTGTTGAGAATAGAGTTGGTTTGGGTTAATAATTAGAAAAAATCGTTCAATCCTTTTTGTTTGTTGGTTTCTTTAGCTTCTCTTAGTTTCTTTAGTTGGTTTTCTATTCGTTCATCTGAGAATTCGTGTTCACTTAAGATTTCTCTTATTTTTTTCTCATTTAGACTTGGGAATTTGATATTTAGATCTTTTTTTACGTCTGGTTTTTTGAATAATTCAAATATTTTTTGCCAGTCAAAATCTATTTCTGGATATTGATCAAAGATGGTTATTGGCTGTTTGAATTTTTGTACAATTTGAAGAGCTTTTTTTTGACCTATTCCTGGAATACCTTTTGGATTGTAATCTGTACCAACTAGAATTCCAAGACAGATTAGCTGATCGTGATTTATTTGAAGAGTGTTAAGAACTTTTTCCAGCTCAATTATTTCTGGAAAAACATCAACAACACCTGAAACGGTTTTTCTTTTTTTTGCTAGAGTTAAATTTTGGATTAGTCTTGGAGCACCAAATAAAAGGCAGTCATAATCCTGGGAAGCAACTCCGAAAGAAGCGTGTTTTGCGATTTGAGATGCCTGAGCTTCACCTTCACCAGGGGCTTCGATAACTGCAATGCCCATTGCTTCTAGAAGTTCTTTACTTTCTGCTATTATTTCTTTTGTTATTTTTGTTGTTTGTTGACTATACTTCTTCATGGCCCCGTAGTCTTCGTATTCTTTTGCCTCTTCATACTTTGCTTTTGCATTTTCTTTGGTTTCTATTCTTTTTTCACGAGTTTGAAACTTTAATTCTGGAGGTTTACCATCAAAAACATAGATTAGTTTTATGCCCTCAGTTAGAAGGTTAGCGTTTCTGTTAAATAGCCCTGAAAGGTGACTTGTAATCCGGCCTTTAGAATCTTGTAGGGGAGTTCCATCATACTGTCTTATGGAAGATAAAAATTGATAAATTGCATTAAATGCATCTACAGCAATTACTTTTCCCTTTAGTTCTTCAAAAGTTATTTGCTTTCTTGGAACAATGTCGCGTATGTTTAATCCCATTAAAAAATGAGTAATTTAATATATAAATAGTTAGCGATAAACGTTTATCTTCTTCTTGGGTTTCCGATATCTGCCCAAACATCAGTGGGCCCATCATCAACTAATGCTGCAAGGGTTGATCTTTCAGTTTCTACAGGTTGGAGAGGGATTTCAACATTTGTATCAACTGTTGGTCTTTCAATCATTACTTTGCCAACACCATATAATGCTTGATCTGCAGGGACTACTCCAAGTTGATCGCAGGCAGTTGCATATCTTTTTGCATCTCCTCTTGTTTGAGCCGTTTCCATTTGAACATATAGAATAATTTGTCGACCACTATAATACATATCTGGAAGTTCTGTATCTACAATTCCTAATTCATCACATGCTCTTGCGTAGGCTACATCATCATTCCTTTGTACTGCTAAAATTTTGGCGCTTTCTAAACTTTCCTTTAAAACTCTAGCTTTTCTTAGTACTTCTTCAGGTGTTTCTTTTCTAGGATCATCGTCTCTTTGCATCATGATTTTAAGGGGTGTTTGGACTTTTTAAACTTTTCTGTTTGTAACTACTACATAGTCACTAATTGTACCCCTCACAAGTCTCAACAAACATTGGGAACTTTTTAATATTGAGGATTTATTGTATATTCATGGAATTTGAGTTTATCCCAATAGATTATGATTATTTTGAGGTGAACGATCGAACTTTTGTGAGAATTATTGGTAGAAATAGTGTTGGTAAGAGGGTTTGTTTGATTGATGATTGTGATGTTTATTTTTGGGCTATATTAAAAGAGAGTGTTGGTGAAAAGAAAATAAAGTCGGTTATGGAGAAAATTGATGCTATTAAGATTAGGGAAAATAGTAAAACAATAAAAGTTTTGAAAACTCAACTTCATGATAAGAAATTTCTTGGAAAAGATGTAAAAGCTATTAAGATCTTTATTGAAAATTGTAAATATGATGGTAAACTTGCTGAAAAAATTAATTTTTCGGAGATTGAATCTATAAAAGAACATGATCTAGCCTACGTAACCCGTTACATTCTGGAAAAGAAAGTTGCTCCATTAAGTTGGTATAGAGTGGGTGGAAGTGTTTTGGAAAACTCATCTGAGTTTGGAGGAATTGATTCTGCCTTTGAGGATGTTGATTTATTTGTAAGAGTTGAGAAAATAGAAAAAAGCAACAAAGAAAATGCTAATTTTATGCCCAAGATTGTTGCATTTGATATAGAAACTGATGAATTTGATGTGGGTAAGGGAAAAATATTAATGATTTCTCTTGTTAGTGATGGATTTAGAAAAGTTTTAACATGGAAGAAAATAAATGAGAAGGTAGAGAATGTTGAATATTTTAAGGATGAAGCAGATATGCTTGAGGCATTTGTTAAATATTTTAAAAAGCTTCAACCAGATATTTTAACGGGCTATTTTTCTGATGGATTTGATTTGCCATATTTAAAAGCTCGAGCTGAAGTTAATAAGGTGAAGTTATCTTTAGGTTTGGATGAGAGTGTTCCCCGTTTTTCAGGAGGAATGTCTCCTCGTGGAAGGATAAATGGGGTTGTTCATGTAGATTTGTTTAAATTTATTGATGTGGCCTATTCGCAGTATTTACAATCAGAAACTTTGGGGTTAAGTGATGTTGCAAATGAATTAGTTGGAGAGGGCAAAAAAGATTATGAATTTAAGCATGATTCTAAAATGAGTTCTAATGACTGGAAGAAGTTTTTTGAGTATAATTTACAAGATTCTTTGTTAACTTACAAGTTGTTTATGAAAGCTTGGCCAGATATGATGGAGTTTTCTAGAGTTATGCAAGAACCTCTTTTTAGTGTTTCTAGGGATGGTATGTCTTCCAATGTTGAAAACTATATTATTCATAATCTATTTAGATATGATGAGATTATTGAATCAAAACCAGGGCATCATGAAATTTCTAAAAGAAGAGAAAGAGAAAGATATGAAGGAGCTTTTGTTTTACAACCTACACCAAAACTTTATGAAAATATAGTTATGTTTGATTTTACAAGTTACTGGCCAAGTATTATTTCTACATTTAATCTTTCACGCTCAACTTTTTTGGGTGATAAAAAACCTAAAAATTTAAAGGAAAAAGATTTTCTGGAAGTTGATATAAGTGAGAAGAACAAAAGTAAGTTTTATTTTTCTAAAGCTAAGGGATTTTTTCCTTTGATGCTGGAAGAGATAATTAAAAAAAGAAAAGAGTATAAAGAAGAATATAAGAAAAATTCAACACCAATATTAAAAGCTAGGAGTAATGCATTTAAGTTGCTGGCTAATGCTTCCTACGGATATCAGGGTTTTTTTGGAGCTAGATATTATTGTCCACAGGCTTCTGCAGCTACAACTGCAATTTCAAGAGATTTTATTAAGGAGGTTATTTCAAAATCTGAAAAAGCAGGGTTTAAGGCTATTTATTCTGATACTGATTCCATTGCACTTGAAATGAAAACAAAAAGTAAAAATCAAGCTTTAGATTTTTTAAAGAAAATTAATTCTGAATTACCTGGGATTATGGAATTGGAGTTGGAAGACTTTTATAAAAGAGGGATATGGGTTACAACGCGAAAGGGTGAATTTGGTGCTAAGAAAAAATATGCTCTGATTAATGAAAATGGAAAGATGAAGATCAGAGGATTTGAAACTGTTAGAAGAGATTGGTGTACATTGGCTAGGGAATTGCAAAATCAGGTTTTATTTAGAATTTTAAAAGAGGGAGATGAAAAATCTGCACTGGATTATGCAAAACAAGTAATTAAGAAGTTAGAGTCTAGAGATGTTGAAAAAGATAAATTAGTTATTCGAGCTCAGTTGAAGAAACCTCTTTCAGAGTATGTTGCTAATACCCCACATGTTACAATTGCTAGAAAAATGGTCAAGGCTGGAATGCCAGTTGATCAAGGAATGTTAATTTCTTATTTTATTGCTGAAAGTAAAGATAAAAAAGCTTTGACAAGAGATCGGGCATTTTTGCCAGATGAAGATAAACTATATGATATTAAGTATTATCTCGAAAAGCAAATACTCCCAGCAGTTGAAAATATCTTTATGGTTTTTGGTATAGACAGTGAAGATCTAGTTAGAGAAAAGAAACAAAAGACTTTGGGAGATTTTTGAGATTATATTTCAGTGAATAAATATTTATAAATAAGTGTTTTATAGCAAATTTGATTAAAATGGCAACACATTGCAAGTTAGATCATAAATTTTTTGAAGGTGATAGTAAAACTATTGCGGGTGGTGATTTGGAAGCTAGATGTTTTAGATTTCCTACTGGAGTAGAAGGTGTGAGACTTTCTAATAAAAGAGGAGGAGTTACGGTTTTACCATTTCAAGGTCATCAGCTGTGGCATCCAGAATTTGATGGAATAAAATTAAGCATGGATTCTCAAGTTAAAGTTCCTATTCGTACCACTGACTACTTAAAAGGTTATGGAGGATTTTTAGTTCTTTGTGGTGCAAGGAGAATTGGTTGTCCAGCAAAGGGTCTTGACGATCATCCTCTTCATGGAGAATTACCAAATGCTCAAGGTTATGAGCAGGTTCTTCTGAGTTTTGGTGAAGATGTGGGAGGAAGATTTGTTGAGCTTGATGGAATTATCTGGGATCCTTCTGGAATTGATTGTAAGGTTCATTACATGGCTGTTCCTAAAACAAAATTATATGAGAATAGTACTCTAGTTGATTTTTCTTTGAGAGTTGAAAATGTTTTAAATGAACCTATGGAAACAATGGTAATGATTCATGCAAATGGAAATGCTCCAGATAATTCTACATTGGAATGTAGTGCTCCATCTGATCCTGAAAGTGTTGTGATAAGAACGCAAGATCCACAACATGTTATTGATGCTTGGGAAAAAGAAAGTGCAGAGAGTGATGAACGAGCTGCACAGATTAGAGCTTTTCGTGAATTTAGAGATGCGGTTGCTAGAAATCCTAAATTAATTGATCGTTTTGGTAAAGATATGTTACTTGATCCAGAAATTGTTGGTAACTATAATTATCGTGCTGATGGAGAAGGTTATGCGCATAGTATGGCTGTTTTTCCTGGTGGAGAAAGAGCATATTATATTAGACATAATCCACAGCAATTACCAATTGGGGTTAGATGGTTAAGAATTGCATCTGGTGATGAAGGATTTCCAGTTAGTCGTGCAGCAGGAGTAGTTTTACCTGCTAATTCGGGTGTAAGAGGATATTCTACAGAAAAATTTGCAGGAAATATTCCAGTTATGGATCCTCTTGAAACAATGTTTTATAATGTTTCTCTTGGACTTTTGTCAAATCGTGGAGAGATTGATGCTGCTAGAGGAAGAATAGAAGAAGCTATGGCTCATTAAATTTTTTAAAATTTTATTTTAAATAATTAAAAAATTAAAACGTAAGGTATAAAAAGCAATTTTTCTTGTATTTATTATTAAGAGGGTGAAATGTTTGATAAACTAACTGGACTTGTTACTAATAACTTTGAAGTTGCTAGAGAGATGAATAGTGCTGATAGTCAAATATTTTTAATGTTGATTATGGTTTTTATGGTTTTTATTGCGATCCTTGTTGTTGCAGTTTATGTTTATACTTCTTTGGCTACTATGAAAATTGCTCAAAGAACTAGAACTAAACCATATTGGTTAGCTTGGATTCCGTGTGTTGGTCAACCATTGGTTACAGCGAAAATTGCAAAAATGCACTGGTGGCCTATGATAATGGGAATTATTGGTGGTTTTTTATTGGTTCTTGGATATTTATTTTTAGTATTTGGATTAGCTAAAGTAGAAAATTCGTACATAATTTTTGGTTTGTTATCTTTGCTGGTTGGAATTTGTTTATTGATTGCATTTACTGTTTTTAATTACATTTGGTATTGGAAAACCTTTGAAGCAGTTGGTAGACCTGGCTGGTGGCCATTGCTTGGTTTGATACCCTATGCTGGAGGAATTATATTTTTGGTTTTGCTTGGAGTAGCTGCCTGGGGAAAGCCGGAGAAAAGATAAATGATTTTTGATAAAATAACTGGATTTGCAACAAATGCTTTAGGATTGGATTATGGTACAACTGGTTTAGACCCTTTAAGCAGTGGTTCTTTGATAGGTAGTTCCAATCCTTTTAGTTCGTATATGTCGCTTTTGGGTGGTGCTATTTTGGCTTTTTTGGTTATTGCAATAATCATTGGTATTTTATTGTATTTTTATATTTCTTTTGCTTTTATGAGAATTGGTTATAAAGCAGGTCTTGCTTGTCCAGGAGTTTCTTGGATTAGTCCGATAGTTTCTATATTTGAGATTTCAAAAATGCACTGGTGGCCATGGCCTGTATTGATTGTAGGTGGCCCTTTAATTTACTTTCTTACAATCTTATTAGCGATGGTATCTCCAATTTTAATGATATTTACGGGTATTCTTGCTGTTTTACTTGCTATTATGTTTCCTGTTATGGTAATTATTTGGAATTGGAAAACTTTTGAGGCTGTTGGCAGACCTGGCTGGTGGGCAATAATTTCTCCGATTTTAATTGTGGTTGGTATTTTATTGATGTTTTTATTGTTATCCATTTCTCCGTTTGTTGGAATTCTTTTAGGAGGAATAATAATTTTAGTAGGAGTTATTATTTATTTAGTTCTTATTGGGATAGCTGCCTGGGGAAATGTTGAAGGTTTTCCTCAACAGGAACAGATGCAGCAGCAAGTGCAATAATAAAATTTCTTTTTTATTGACTTTTAGACTTTTCTTTACAAAGATTTATAAGTCTAGTTCTTATTGAAATTAATTTTAAACTTAAAAACATCAAAAATCAATGATTTTTGTGGCTTAAAGTTTGTAATACAAACTTTAAATTAATAAAATGGAACCGGATTATCGAACTTTGGTTGAAGAAAATAGAAGATTAAGAGGACAAATCGGAGATCTAGAACTGCAGCTTGCTAATTTTGATGTGAGGGAATCTCATTTTTTGCATGATTTTAAGGGACCCCTAGCTACTTTAATGATGCTTTCATTGGACTATCCAGATTTACTTCAGCGTTTACATGATGCTGAAGATCCTCAAGTTGCGAAGAGTATTGAGTTTAAACTTCGGCAGATGGTAAGGCGTTCTGATGCAGCTCTAGGACTTTTGAATGATCATTTTCAGATTGCTTCTTGTAGAGGAATGAGCACAGAACAATTGATGAAATATGCAGAAAAATTTGATCTTTTAAAAAAGTTGAAACAAATATTTGACGCACATGAACACCCTTTAATACGTAGTGATTTAGGACTAACTTTTGATTATTCGCCTAGTTTAGAGAATTTTGAAGTTTATGCAAATGTGGGAGCTTTATCTTCTCCGATTTCTAATTTAGTTAGCAATGCTATAAAGTATGCAACTCCAAGAGGTTCTGTAATTAAAGCCATGGCTTATTTGTCTGAGGATTCTTTTGGATTTGAATTGGAAAATGCAGTTAGACAGCCTATTGATGTTGCAGAGTTGCAGAGATTTTTTGAATTTGGCTATACTCGGGGAGAAATTGATAGTCGTGAAGCCTATGGGCGAAGTCAGGGAATTGGACTAACTGATGCTAGAGATTTGCTAATAACTCTTGGTGCTTCTGTTGAATTGTCTAGTGATCATTATTTTCAAATAACTGAAGAAAGAGCAGAAGAGGGAGGATTTAGGAGAAAAAATTATGGGATTATTCCTCCTCAAAGAGAAGTGCCTAGACTGCCATCATTTCATGCTAAGGTCTCAATACCTTTAGAATATTTGAAAGTGCCTGAGGTTGTTGTGGAAGATACAACTGATGAAGAACCTCCTTTATTTGGGTAGTGATTTTTTGTATAAAAATCTTTTTAAAGTAGGATTTATCTAAAAGTAAAATGAATGATAGAATGGAGTTTGGGATTGTTGGTGCAGGTATTTCTGCCTCTATGATTGCTAGAGATACTAGGACCAGTAAGTTTGTAAAACTTGGAGCTATTTGTGATGTTGAGGAAGATGTAGTGAGAAATTTTGCAGTGACTAACGGGCTTGATTCTTCTCGTTGTTATACTGACTTATCTAAGATGTTGACAAGAGATGATCTTGATTTTGTTGTTGTTAGTGTTCCACCATATTTACATAAACCTACGGGAATTCAGATTGCTAAAGCTAGAAAACATGTTGTTGTTGAAAAACCAATTACAACTACTTTAGAAGATGCAGATGAATTAATTAGAGTATGTGAGGGGGAAGGAGTTGAACTTTTTGCAGTATCTCAGAAGAGATATGAAGGAGATGTTCTGAGAGCTAAGTCTCTAATGCCTAAATTAGGTAATGTTTTTTATGCAGAAATGAGATCTAGATGGTTTAGGCCACAGAGTTATTTTGAAGGTAAGGATGGGAGAATTAATTGGAAAGGTAAATGGAAACTAGCTGGTGGTGGAGCTCTTTTAAATCAGGGAATTCACGGACTTGATGTTTTATTTTATTTATGTGGTGAGTTAGAAAGAGTACGGGCAAGAGGAAAAATTGCAAATCACCGAAATATTGAAGTTGAGGATTTGATTTCTGCTAATGGAATTATTCATAATGGACCTGATGTGGAAATTTATGCATCAACATGTGATTTAGGAAGAGATCATACAGAAATACATATTTTAGGTAGAAATGGAAAAATAGTTTTAGACGATTATTGTTTTGTTCCGGGAAGTGGAATTTATAGTCCCACTGGAAATCTTGTAGAACCATTTATTAGTTCAAAAACTGCATCTGTTGAAGGTGTAGATGAAGGTAGAGTAGGAAATCCTCTTTCACATGGAGGTCATGAAGTACAATTAGAATATATTGCAAGAGAATTAGGTGGTACTCCTGTTTCAGGAATCAGTATGGTTAGAGGTAAGGATGCAAGAGATACATTAATGTCAGCTTTGGCAATTTATCAATCAATAGAAGAAAAAGGAAGAGAGCTTTGGTTGCCTTTACAGGATCATAGATATGCTCCTAATCCAGAAGTTATGAGTGAAAGATTATCGTTTAGATAATATTTTATTAAGAAGCAAAAGCTAAGGATTAAAAATAGACTTATTCTACTTATTTGATAGTTAATATAATAAAATGTTAGAACCAAAACCAAGGTTTCTTGAACGTATGAAAGAACTGCTTAGTGATGAGAAAGATTTTGAAGAATACCTGAAAGTATCTCAAACTTACCCGGTAAATTCTATTAGATGTAATACTATTAAGATTTCTGCTGATGAATTGAAGAAAAGACTTGAGAAAAAATGGAAAATAAACCAACCATTTAAAGAATATCCTGAAGTTATGATCATTGAAAGTGAGTTGTTGCCGGGAGAATTGGGAAAGGCCATTGAACATATTTTAGGTTATTATTATGTTCAGGAAATTTCTAGTATGTTACCAATGCTTGTTTTAAAACCTAGTAGGGAGGATGTTTTTCTTGATCTGTGTGCCTCGCCAGGAAGTAAAACTTCTCAGGCTGGAATGATGATGGAAAATAAGGGTTTTTTAGTTGCAAATGATGTTAATCTTGGAAGAATTATGGTTTTGGCAACTAATTTGCAGAGATGTGGAGTTACCAATGTTATTGTTACACGACATGAAGGTACGAGTTTGTGCAATCGTTTGTACAAGGCAGGATTTAATTTTGATAAGATATTGGTTGATGCTCCGTGTTCGGGTGAGGGAACTATTAGAAGTTCACCTAAAACTCTTGTTATGTTTAGTGAAAATTTAATTAAGAATTTATCTGGAATCCAAAAAAATCTTGCTTCCAATGCTTTAAAAGTTTTGAAAGTTGGTGGAGAAATGATTTATTCAACTTGCACACATGCACCAGAAGAAAATGAAGAAGTTGTTTCCTACTTGTTGGATAATTTTCCGGTTGAGTTGATGGAGATTAAACTACCATTAAAAACTCGCCCAGGAGTTGTAGAATGGAATGGCAAACAGTATAATAAAAATGTTACAAAATGTGTAAGGGTTTATCCTCATGATAACAATACTGAAGGATTTTTTATAGCTAAACTCAGAAAGGTTAGTGAGTTGGAGGAAAAATAAGATGGTAAAAGTAGAAATATTGGATAGGACTAAGAAGAAAAAAGTGTTGGAGATACTTGAAGAGGCCTATGGAATCGAAGATTTGCCGTATATGTTTATTAAAACTGGTAAGGATAAGGTAAGAATCTTTTCTGGTGAAATGGCCTGGGACGAGATAAATGAATTTTCTAAAAAGGTTAATGTGGAAATAATTGGAGTTCCTCTTTGTACCTTTGTTGAAGATAATGTTACTAGAATTAACTTTGATGTTGCTAATTTGCCAAGTGTAAAAAATGGTGTGACTAAAAATATCTATGAAATAGATGATGCTCAATTAGGTGAGTGGTTAAACGGAAAGAATATTAATGTGGATTTAGAAATTTCTAAAAAACTAACTTCTGGATTTGTTATGGTTTCACATAAAGGTGATTTTATTGGTGTTGGTAAGACAAGAGAAGGTTATATACAGAATTATGTGCCTAAGGAAAGAAGAGTTAAGAATTAAAGACTAGGTTCTTGTTTTAATCTATAGAGGCCAGTTAATTCACCTAAGAAATCTTGAGGAACTAGTTGGTCCAAGACACATTCTAATACATATAATCTTTGCATGGGAACTAATGCTCCTCTTTCTCTTAATGCATAATCCTCAGGATCATTTCTTTTTAGTGCTTGTTCTAATTCGTTTTTAAATTCAGCAGGGGTTACGGTTGTATCAAATGTTTCTAGTTCTTCTGCTATTATATTTGCAAGAGGTTGTTGATCTCTTGCATCTGGACAATAATGCCCTAGGTTTCTTAATTTTGCTGCAACAAGATCTGTCCTAATACGGGGTTTATCATCTGACATCTTTTGATTTAATTAATTCTATTTATAAAGTCTATTGCATTTCATTATATAATCATCTTTATAAACGGTCTTTTTATCTTTTTTATTATGAATAGTTCAATAGAAGGAATAGATGCTTATGGAAGTTTTGGTAGTGGAATGGGTTTTGGGGAACAGTTTGATGACCCCGAAGTACAGGAAAATTTAGAAGAAATGAAAATATCAGAATCTGAGAGACCAACTATTTTGTTTATTGTTTATAGCCCTAGTGTTATTCCCTCTAATGGGCAAACTCATTATGGGGCTATGGTTTCAGGGTTTGTAAGAGCAGGACCTGGTGCTAGAAGAAGGTTATAGAATTCTTTATAAAACCATTATTCATTCATAAGCCATGAATAATAAAGATATTGAAAATATAAGAAAGGCGGGCAAGATAGCTCGAGAAGTTAAGGAATATGCTAGACGTGTAGTTAAGAAAGGTGAACTATTGAGAGATATTGCTGATAAAATTGAGGCTAAAATTGTTGAGCTTGGTGGAAAGTGGGCATTTCCAGTTAACTTGGGAATAAATGAAGTAACTGCACACTATATTCCAGCTCATGATGATGTGACTGTTGCTGGTGGACTGCTAAAGGTGGATTTTGGTGTGCAAATAGATGGATGGACTGCAGATACAGCTTTTTCTGTTGATCTTGAAAGTGGAGAAGAAAGTGAAAAAAATAAAAAATTAATTAAATCAAGTGAAGAGGCTTTGGCAAATGCTATAAAAGCTGTTGAGGAAGGTAAAGGTTTGGGAGAAATCGGAGCTGCGATTCAAATGGCTGCTGAAAAATATAATGCAAATTCAATAAAAAATTTATCCGGGCATATGATTGAACAGTATGCTTTGCATGCGGGATTAAATATTCCTAATTATGATACTGGTAGTCCACATGTTTTGGATAATGGTCTTTATGCAATAGAACCATTTATCACTTATGGAAGTGGAATGGTTTATGATGGTAAGCCTTCTGGGATTTATGAAGTAAGAAAAGTTACTGGCATAGGTATTAGGGATAGTCATGCAAGGGAAGTTTTTGAGTTTATTTTAAAAGAATATGAAACTTTGCCATTTTGTTCGCGTTGGCTTGTGAAAAAATTTGGTACTAGAGCATTATTATCTTTGAGTATGATTGAAAGAACTGGTGCTTTGTATCAGTTTGCAACTTTGGTTGAAAAATCTAAATCAAAAGTTGCTCAAAGTGAACATACTTTGTTGATTACCCAGGGAAAGGTTGAGGTTATTACTTAGTTCTTGTATTAGTTATTATTTTGCAGTAGTTACAAATAGAAATATTTAAATACTAATTTAGCCTATGAAAATTAGATAAAAAGGAACAAAAATGGCAAAAGATGATATTGAAACAAGGCTTAGAACTTTAGAAAGAAAAGCTTCTAGAGAAAAGACTGTTTCAGCTATGGAAACTGGTGCACGAATGGCCGGTGCTGCAGTTGCTGGAGGTGCTTTTTATAGATATTTAGGGGACTCGGCTAGAGGTCTTGGAGAGTTTTGTGGAGAGTTAGGAGATGGAGTAAGAACTGCCAGAGCTCTTGCGTCTTTAGGAACATCAACAGATAGCACTCAACATTATTTATCACTTTTACCTGGAAATATGGCTCAAGTCTATCAGGATTCTGCTGGAAGTTATTTGGATGCTGGAAGAATTGGGTTAGAAACTGCTCAAAAAGCGAGTGAAAGTTTTCCTGGGGCTAGATCAGAGGTTGTTCAGGGAATAAGGGGTATTAAGGGTACAATTATTGAAACAACAAAGGGTTTGATTAGAGGAAATAGAGAGGAAGTTGGAAAAACAAATACTCCTGAATATCAAGCAAATTATAATCAACTTGCTGCCTTGAGGGTTGCTGGTGTAAAAAAGATGCAAAGTCTTGAAGTTCAGATTGATAGACATTGTCAAAAACTAGCAGTTAATGAAGCTAGAGTAGGTAAGGTTGATGAAGAGGGAATAAGAATATTGGAAGGTCTTGTTGGTCAACATAATAGTATTTTATCTTTAGTTAAAAATTCAGAAAGTTTAGGTGTTAGTGAAGTATCTGCGGGAATAAATAGTTCTCAATATCAAATATTGATAACTAGTGCAAAGACTTACGGTCTTCAACCGGTAAGTTATACAGATTATGGTACTGCTGCTTTGCTTTCTGGAACTCTTTTAGCAGCATATGCTGGAAATAGAGTTGGGAAGTTTGTTGTAAGAGCACCAATTGCAGCATATAGAGCAGGAACTAAATTAGTTGATGCTGGTGTAAGAACTGGTAGATTTGTCTCTCGAGCAGCTGAAAAGTTGAGAGCTAGAATCATATCTAGAAAGACTTAAATATTAGCAGAAGATAACTAAAAAATGGAAAATAAAATAAAATTAAAAAAAGTTTTGACTTGTCATTCTGAAACTGGTATTTCTGAAGTAGTTAAAAAACTTAGGGAACATGGCGAAAGAAGAATTTTTGTAGTAGATGATGAAGAAAAATTAGTGGGAATTATTACTACTGTAGATATTGTTTACAAGGCTTGTTTTGATAGTGACTTAAAAGCTAGGGATATTATGTCTAAAAATGTTTTATCTATTGATGTTGATGACGAGCTAACTGGAGCTCTTGAAATTATGGACAAATTAAAAACTTATGTCTGTCCGATAACAAAAGAAGGTAAGGTTATTGGATTAATTTCTTATCATGATGTTTTGGCATATGTAATGTCGACAATGTAAAATGGGAATTGAAGATTATTTATCAAGTGCAGTGAGCAAATCAAAAGCAAGTTTTTCTAGTGATAGAGGTAAATGGGTCAATTATTTAGTTGATCATGAATTGGGCAATTATTTTTCTGGAGCTTCAGACGAAGAAAGGCAAAAGATGAGGAACGGTTTGGAAAGAATAGTTGATACAACTGCTGAAAAATATCATGATGAACTTGGTGGAATTGCTAGAAAGGGGGTTTCAAAGGGAACAATGGGATTGGCTGTTTTGAATGATTTGTATGCATATGTTTCTAATGTTCCAATTGCAAATGTTACTGGTTTGGGTTATGCTCTTTTTGCTCTTAAAACTGCAGCAGAAGTTCCTGCTCTTTATAGATATTTGAAGAAATCTGGTGACTGGTATGGAGAAGCTGAGCATTTAGCACTTAAACCTTTGAGATATTTACTTCCAGTTATTGGTCCGGCTCTTGAATCTGGAGCTTTTGAAAGAATGGTTAGAAGGAATATAATGAATGAAGCTAGACTTGGATTTATTAAAGAGTTTGGAAATTATGTTTCTATTGAAGATAGGGTTAAAGAAAGATTAAAAACAAGTGTTAGTGATGCAGCTGGTGTAAAAGCTGCTGCTTAGAAACTTTAATAAACATTATTTTCTCATCTTAATTATGGCACTTAAGGTTTTTAATACACTAACTAGAAAAAAAGAAATATTCAAGCCAATAAAAGGAAAGAATGTTGGAATGTATTCCTGTGGGCCGACAGTTTATAATTATGCTCATATTGGAAATTTAAGAACTTATATTTTTAATGATCTTGTTAAAAGAAGTTTGACTTTTTTGGGGTATAGGGTAAATCATGTGATGAATATCACAGATGTTGATGATAAAACGATAAGGTCAAGTCAAAAAGAAGGCATGAGTCTGAGAGAGTTTACTAGAAAATATGAAAATATTTTCTTTGAGGATTTTGATGAGTTAAATATTATAAGACCAACACATGTTCTACGTGCTACTGAATCAATTAATGATATGGTTAAACTAATTAAAGTTCTTTTGGATAAGGGTTATGCTTACAAAGCGAATGATGGAATTTATTTTTCAATTGATAAGTTTAAAGGTTATGGAAAATTAGCGCAACTTGAAAAATCAAAAGATAAAAAACAAAGGGTGAAGAATGATGAGTATGACAAGGAAAATGCTCAAGATTTTGCTCTATGGAAATTTTATACGCCCGAAGATGGTGATGTTTTTTGGAATACAGAGATAGGAAAAGGAAGACCTGGATGGCATATAGAGTGTAGCGCCATGTCCATGAAGATAATTGGAGAACAATTAGATACAGAAAATTCTAAATTTTCTGTCCCCAAAATTGCAAAAAACCAAGCAATTTTGGATATACACACTGGTGCAAGTGATTTAATTTTTCCACATCACACTAATGAAATTGCTCAGAGTGAAGCAGCTACAGGAAAAAAATTTGTAAAGTATTGGTTACATGGAGGTTTTTTGACAATGTCTCAGGGTAAGATGTCAAAGTCTCTTGGAAATGTATTTTACTTAAATGATTTGAAGACTAGAGGATTTAAACCAATGGAATATAGATATATGTGTTTAACAACACACTATAGATCTCAGCTGTTATTTTCAACTGAAAACTTAGAAGCTGCAAGAAATTCATATCAAAGACTGAAGAATATTTGTGAGAGTTTGCATGATGATCGACATGGAATGGTGAATGAAAAATATTTAAAAGAATTTGAAAAAGCTGTTGATGATGATTTTGATATGCCTAAAGCTTTGCAGGTTTTGTGGAATTTATTGCGTGATGAAAAAGCTAAAGGAAAATATGAAACAGTTGAAAAAATGGATAGTGTTTTTGGTTTGAAGTTATTGGAAAAAGAAGAATTTGATATTTCTCTTGATATCAAGGCATTGGTTGAACAAAGAGAACAGGCCAGAAAACATAAAAATTGGAAATTAGCTGATGAGCTTCGTGATAAGATACTTTCTTTTGGTTTTATGGTTAGTGATACTTCTCAAGGGCCTGTTATTAAAAGGGTTTAAAATGAGTAAAGAAAAAATAAGGACTGTCCGTGTCCACATGATGACTGTGAGAATGTGGGAGAACCAAGTTTCTCCTAACACTACCTCTCCTTTTTTTAGTCATAGAAGTATTGGTGATAGGACTTTTTGTGGAAGTTAATTAAGTTTATAAACAATGAACTCTTAATTTGAATATAAAATCAGAGGTTAAAATGCGACGTGTGAGGCATCTACTAAGAGCAAATAGGGGAAATAAGCACCATAATTCTGGTGAAAGAATTAGAGTGGGAGATGAAAATCTTTCTCTTCTTCATTCTGCACCCTTTACTAATAATAAAAGAGAGAATTACCAAGCAGATTATGAATTAAGTTCTGCTTATGTTGCCTATAGTGAGGGTAAAGATTATACTCCTTCATATACTCCTTCAAGAAGTCATGTTCTTGCTTTAATTGATAGACGTATAAACAATGCTAGGAGGGCGTATAATAATGGGTCTTCAAGTCCAGAACCTGGTAGGAATAGAACTAGTATAAGAGAGAAATATCGTGATATTGCTAGGCTTCAGGAAATGAGAAGAGATGTTGCACGCCACTATGATGAAATTTTTCATACTAAAAAACAAAGAGATTTAGTCTCTAAGGTTGTAGTTGCTGTCTCTTTGTTTGCTGGAGGCATTGGTTTAACTCTATTATCAACAAATATTACTGGAAACATTGTTGGGCCGCTTAATAGTTCAACTATACAAGTATCCTCTGCAATTTTATTAGTTCTTGCTGTTGTTGGTGGTTGGATTTACCTTAGAAAAAAATAAATTTTAATTCGTAAGTATTATAAACTAATCTTATTTTGTTAATTTATGAAAAAAGAGTTGCATTTTGTTGATTTGAATTACAAACCTAGAGATGATTTGATTTGTTTGTTTAAAATAATTCCAAATAAAATGACTTTGTTGCAGGCTGCAAACACTGTTGCTCTTGAGTCTAGTGTTGGAACTTGGACTGATATTAAGGAAAGAGATTATGTTGGAAAGATTAGGGCAAGGGTTTTTTCTGCTAAGGGGAACTATGTAAAGATTGCCTATCCATCTGCACTTTTTGAAAGAGGAAATGTTCCAAACATCTTATCTTCAATTGCAGGAAATGTTTTTGGAATGAAGGCAGTTAAGGGTTTAAGATTAGAAGATGTTAGTTTTCCGAAATCAATAATCAAGGGATTTAAAGGTCCGAGATTTGGAATAAAAGGAATTAGAAGATTTATGAATGTTAAAAGTAGGCCATTTGTTGGAACAATAATTAAACCTAAATTAGGATTAAATACCGAACATCATGCACAATCGGCCTATGAATCTTGGATTGGCGGTTGTGATGTTGTGAAAGATGATGAAAATCTTTCTTCACAAAAATTTAATGAATTTGAAAATAGATTAGTTAAGACTTTGAAGATGGCTGACAAAGCTGAATATGAAACAGGTGAAAAAAAAGCTTATCTTGTTAATGTTACAGCTGAAACAAAGGAAATGTTAAAGCGTGCGCAGATGGTTGAAGATCAGGGAGGTAAGTTTGTCATGGTTGATGTTATCACAGAAGGTTGGGGTGCT
Organism: Candidatus Pacearchaeota archaeon; assembly: GCA_041659945.1. Classification (GTDB taxonomy): domain Archaea; phylum Nanobdellota; class Nanobdellia; order Pacearchaeales; family GW2011-AR1; genus JACPLR01. The sequence continues at coordinate 492,102 of JBAZXH010000001.1, forward strand.
GTTCAAACTTTAAGAAATGCTAATTTTAAACTGGCAATACATGCACATAGGGCAATGCATGCAGCTTTTGATAGAAATCCGGATCACGGAATGAGTATGATGGTTATTGCTGATTTTGCAAGGCTTATTGGTGTTGATCAGATACATATTGGAACGGGTATTGGTAAACTTGAGGGTAGCATAAAACAAATTAATGAGATTGAACAGGAAATTGAAAAGCATGATGTTAAAGCAACTAAAGATAGACTTCAGCAAGTTTGGTCAGACATTAAACCAGTTTTAGCTGTTTCTTCGGGAGGATTACATCCAGGGCATGTGCCTTTTTTAATTAAGCATTTAGGTAAGGATTTGGTTATTCAAATGGGTGGAGGAATTCACGGACATCCGGGTGGAACAATATATGGTGCTCAGGCAGCTCGTCAGGCAGTTGAGGCAACACTTAAGCATATTTCACTCAAAGAATATGCTAGAGACCATTTGGAATTAAAGCAGGCTCTTGAAAAGTGGGGAAGTTAGGTTTGGTTTGTTGAGAAATTTCTATTATAACATTTTGTAATCATTTATAAGTAGCTACAACTGGAAAGGTTTATAAATAGGTGTCTTTAACAGAACTTATGGAAAATCATCCAGTTCAAACAAAACAAGGAATTGTAGAACATAGGCTTTCAGAAAAAGCTTATTATATTATGCCCGATACTTGTGGTCCTGAAGGACATCAAGAGCTTTATGAGATAGGAGAAAATTATGAACCTTGGGGGAGTAAAGGAGTTGTAGTAGTTCCTCTTGCTTTATCTGAAGGTGGGAAAGAAGCGACTGGACAATGTGTTGAACATATTCTTATTCCTGAAGATGCACATTTTAGTTTAGAAAAAGGTAATCCTTCTTTAATTAGTGTGGTTGAAAAGGATTTAAAAGCTAGAGGATGGACTTTACAAAGTAGAGAGGGGTAATACATCTACAAGTTTTATTGGCTTAAAGTTTGTACAACAAACTTTAAAAGGAAAAAGTGCTATTTCTACGGATGTTAAAGATAGTTAAGAAGCCTAGGGAGATGCCTGATTACCACAAGTACAGATGGTTTTATACTTCTTCAAATAAGCTGGTTATTGGGGGTAAGAGTGCAGAGCAGAATGAGAGCTTGGTTAGGGAATTTATGAAATGCGGAAAAAATTATGTTGTTATGCATACGCGCGAACCTGGAAGTCCATTTTCAATAATTCAATCAGATAGGTTTACAGAAAAAGATTTGGAAGAAGTGGCAATATTTACTGCTTGTTTTTCTAGAGCTTGGAGAGAAAAGAAAAAAGAAGTTGTTGTTGATATTTTTAGAGTTAATCAAATAACTAAAACTAAAGGTATGAAGTCTGGGACTTTTGGAGTTATTGGTAAGGTAGAGTATAAAAAAGCTCATTTAAGGTTATATCTAACTCAACAAAAAGGTATTTTAAGAGCAGTACCTTTTAATGATAAGGCTAAACATACTATCTGTATTGTTCCGGGAAGTGTTTCAAAGGAACACTTTGCAGAGCAAATAGCTATAAAGCTAGAAGTTGTTAGAGAAGAGGTCCTGCAGGCTTTGCCCTCAGGAGGATTTAGAATATGCAATTAATAAGTTCAATTCAAGTGGGTAAAAATGGAATTACTGAAAACTTAATGGAGACAATAAAAAGCCATTTTAAGAATCATCAAAATGTTAAAGTAAGTGTTTTGAAAAATGCAACTCGCGATAGAAAGGGAATAAAACAAATGGCTGAACAGATTCTTAATGAGCTGGGAAATAATTATACCTATCGGATTTTAGGGTTTACAATAATTATAAAGAAGTGGCGAAAGGCCATGAGATAAAATTTATGATTTCATTTATTGTTCTGCTACTTTCCATAATCCTAAAAAGAAATCTTTATACTGCTTTGAAAGATTTTGACTTGTGATTAAAATTGCAGTTGGTGTTTCTTCCCAGTTTAAAATAACTACTTGATTTCTAAATATTGCCACATCTCCTGGAAAAGAGATCGGAGTATATTTTGTAATTTTCTTAATAAATTGTAATGCTTCTTTAGAAGAACTTTTTAGGAAAATATCTCTATTTTCTAAGGATATAAGCAAATGATCTTTTAAACCAGCTAAAAGTTTTTGAGCACCCCACCATTCATAAAATTCTTCTATTTTTAAATTTGTAGAGGTTTTTCCTGTAGAAAAGCCATACCATTCTTCTTTCTTTACGTTTTTTATCATACTAACTAACATCATTCGAATGGATTTTAATCCTTCAAATAATTCAACTGAATGTTTTTCTTCTGATTGTTTATTTTTTAATTCATTTAGTAAAAATTCAATTTTCTTTTCTTTTTCTTTAAATAAATCTAATATTCTTTTTGAGTCTGATGCTTGGAAATATTTTATTTTACCTTTAATTACATAATTAACTAGACCATTTTTAATCAAAGAATCAAGGACACCATATATTTTGGATTGAGGAACTTCAGACTTTTGAACTAATGGACCAGTTGTTGTACTTCCTATTTCAAGCAAGGCTAAATATGTTTGAGACTCCCAGTTAGTTAATCCTATCTCAGTTAATAATTCTCTATATTTCATGATTTTGACAGTAAAGCTAACTATAAAAATCTTTTCTTTACTCACTACTTTGGTAGTTAATAAGTTATTAATAGACTTGTTTTATAGTGAAATCATGGAAGCGTAGAAATAATTGAGAAAAAAATAAAATGTGTTCAATAAATTACTTACAAAATGGAACAGAAGCAAGAGAAAAGAAAACTCTTGAGCTTTTAGCTCATAGAGGTCCAGATAGTCAGGCATATGTTGGGGTGGGAGATGATTTAATCGGTGCTACAAGATTAGCTATTGTTGATGTTGCAAACGGAAATCAACCAATGCAAACAGAAGACGGAAGGTATGTTATTGTATTCAATGGGGAAGTTTTTAATCATAAAGGATTAAGAGGGAATTTAGAGGCTAGAGGAAGAAAATTTAATACAAATTGTGATACTGAAGTTGTTTTGAATGCAGTTGCAGAATATGGGAGTGAAGCACCCAAACAATTTGAGGGACAGTTTGCTTATGTTGTTAAAGATAGAGAAACAGGAGTAGTTTATGCTGCAAGAGATCACTTTGGAATAAGGCCTCTTTATTTTGGCAAAGGAGATAAGGGTTTTGTAGTTGCAAGTGAAATACCTGCACTTTTAACTAATGGAGTTAGCGGGGAAAGAATAAGAAAATTGCCCCAAGGGTGTACATTAGAATATAGTGTAGATGGAAAAATAACTTTAAGAAGATATTATGATGTAAGGGATCATATTTCAAGTGAAAGAACAAATCCTGAAAGACTTTATTCTTTGTTGGAAGATGCAGTACGAAAACAGGTTCCTGAAGAGGTAGATCATGCAGTTATTTTATCAGGAATAGACAGCTCCACAATGGCTTATATTGCTTACCAACAAGGTAAAAAACCAAGAAAAGCATATACTGTTGCAACAAGCCCCGATTCTGATGATGTAAGATGTGCAAGAGAACTCTCAAGACAATTAGGAATAGAAGGTGAAGCAGGATATATTGATAAAGAATTTGTAAAAACCAATTTAAGACAAGTTGTAAGATCAATGGCTACTCCTCTTTATTTTCCATTAATAAATGCTTTTCCTACACTTAAACTAGCTCACATGGTTAAAGGAGATGGTATAAAAGTTGTTATGACTGGTTCTGGTTCAGATGAAACTAATCTAGGTTATGATTATCTTTGGGAACTTTTTGATCCAAGATATATTGAAGGTAATGCTTTAATATTATTACAATCAATAGGTGAACATGAATGTCTTAGAGAAGATAGAATTTTGGCATCACAGGGTATTGAAGGCAGAGTGCCTTTCTTAGACAGACGCTTGGTAGAATATGTTCTTTCTACACCATTTGATGAGAGGTTAGTAAGAGAATGTGGAAGTTATGAACTTAAGTCACAACTTAAAAAAGCAATGAGGGGGAAACTACCTGATTTGATAGTGAACAGAAAAAAGGAAAACTTGTATAGAAGTACGGGAGTAATTCCTTTAATATGTAGAGTTGCAGAAGAATTAATGACTGATAGAGAATATGATATGTATATGGATTCTCTTAAAAGTTCGGGTTGGGAGCCTTGGATAATGGGCGGTAAGACAGGAGCATTATTTCATAAAATTTGGACTGAAGAATTTCCTGAGTTAGCTAAAGTTCCACTTAAAGAATTAACTTGTGGTTTTCAAGTGATTCCTCCATTTGAAAATTTAGATGAGCTTTCAAGATATTGGTCTATTGCTGGTGGAGGAATTAATCTTAGAGGTTGGAATGGAGGTATTAGATAAGATGGAAGTTAAAAGACTAATTCCTGATAAAACTCTTATAATAGTAGTCGATGTTCAATATGACTTTATATCTACTGAAGGATTTGGAGCAAAAACCTGGAATCATGAAGTTTTTCATCTTGACAAGATAGTTGAAAAAATAAAGGTTTTCTTAGAGGAAATGAAGTCAAATAATATAGACATAATTTATACAAAAACTATTTATGATCCTGATAAAATATCCATAGCATTAAAAACAAAATTGAAGTCATTTGTTGGCCAATATTTAGCTCCAAACTCTAAAGGAATTGAATTTTATAAATTAAATCCTCCAGAGGAAAAGATTTTTGTTAAATATGGTTTTAGTGCATTTACAAATAAAGATTTAGTAGAATACATAAAAAACAAAGAGTTTGAGAATGTTATGCTGGTTGGTTTTAATACGAATCTTTGTGTTGAATCAACAGCTAGAGATGCAGTAGATTTTGGTTTAAATACTTACATTGTTCAAGATTTAACAGGAACACCAACGTTCTTACAAAATCATGAAAAAGAATCTTTATTTACTTTTAATCTTATTTTTGGTAAGGTGATTAATTCGAATCAGTTAAAATTAGTTAGGCTATTGGAAGTTAAAGAAGATGGTATGAGATAGATAGAAAATTTTAATCCTTCATTTATTGTTCTGCTTTTATAGCTTCTTTGTAATCTATGACTGGCTGTCTCCTAGATAACAAACTTCTTAGTTTCCCTGAGATACTTGCTTTTTTGGTTCTCATATATGCATAGCCTCTTTGTTTAAGTTTTGATAAACTTGCTGTTATTTTATTAATTGCAATTTCATGTTCTGGACGGTCCCATGGCTTTCGAACATAGTTTGGGTCTTCATACAAGAAGTTGTTAACTCTTCTAACAACAGGGTCAAAGACAGGATCAATCCAATCTATAAATCTTGAACAGGCATTAACAACAGGGTTATTAGCAAGTGCATGATTTAATCTTTCTTCAATTGGTTCTCTTTGTGAGATACTTTGATAATATGCGTCTCGTGATGCTATATATTCTCTATATGCTTGAGGATTCATTTCAACACCGCGATTAAATCTTTCTGGAGGTTTACCAAGAGGACGGTATGGATGTCTAGCACTACCTGGTCTCTTATCTCTATCATCTGCTTTTGTTTGTTCTTTACTTTTATCTGCAGCACCTTCAATTTGCTCTATGAATGTTCTTGCATTAGCATAAACTTTTTCTGCTTTTGTAATAATTTCTATGCTTTGTTCATACTTTCTTCTTTTTCTTTTTGTATTGTATAAACTTCTTTTAGTATTATCTTCTGGTGGGTACATTCCGGATTCATATTCGGCGATATATTCTCTTGTTTCTTTTATTTTTCTTGCTAAATTTCCGCGTTCAAATGATGCAACAACTAATTGTGCATTAGAACGATTATTTGGACTTAGAAAATAATCACTTTTTTCATTTTGTATTGCTTCAATAAGAGAAAGTCTTTCATCCCAACTGTATAATCTTACTCCCTTTTCTGAATATGAGCTAAAATTAACGCCCCCGTTTCCTTGACCATCATTTGAAATACCGGCAAGTAAATTTTCAAGACGAAGTTCACCACTGACTAAATCGTCTCGTACAGTTGATCTGCCAGGAGAGTTAGCAACATAATCTTCTAGTATTTGTGCCATAGTGTTATTCTTTAGCTTAGCCCTCAAGGGTTTATAAACCCTTAGTAACTTAATAGTAGTATCTAATTTGAGTTTTGATTACTAGAACATAATATAATAATATTTAAAAATAAGCTTAATCTTTTTGGAATATGGAGACAGACAGAAAACCTTTATATGATGATGGGCAAGTCAAAATAGAGACTCATCTAACTCCGGAAGATCATTTGATTTCTTTTAATGATGAAAGAGTTTATGTTCTTCAACGAGGCTGTTTAAAAGAAGTTGCTTTAGCTCCTTATCCTAACTCAGTTGAGATGTTGGGGCGTCTTTGTCAAGGACTTAGAGGAACTCTTTTAGGTGAGAAAGTTCATATGGGCGATTTAGTCTCGGCTGTTTGTAAAGCTTATATAGAAGGTGAAAGAAGAGCTGATGAAGACTTACTTGCTCTTACTGCTGATTATAGAGGGGAATAGATTTATAAACCCTTTTCTTGATATATTTTAGACTTGACAGTCTTTAGACTGTTCTAATGCCGAAAGGCGTGGTCAATTGGAAAACAAAAATGTCAATATATAATATAAGTCATAGAGAATTTAATGTTCTTTTAACTGCAGAACTAAAAAAGATGCCGGAATTTAAGGCTCCTGAATGGATTCATTTTGTTAAGACTGGAGTAAATAAGCAAAGACCCACTGAGGAAGTTGATTTTTGGCATAGAAGGGCTGCAAGTATTTTAAGACAGTTTTATGTTCAGGCAAAACCTCTTGGTGTTAATAGACTAAAGAAAAGATATGGTGGAAGAAAAAGCAGAGGAGCTAAACCTCCAAAGACTGTGACTGGTGGTGGAAAAATTATAAGACTTATACTTCAGCAAACTGAGAAAGCAGGATTAACTGAAAAAGCAAAAACTGGAAAAGCTGGAAGAATTTTAACTCAAAAAGGCAGAAAATTTTTAGAAGAGATTGCTTTAAAATCTGGAGGTAAGGAATAATGACAGTGCCAAAAAAGCAAAGACAGAAAAAGGTAAAACTTGCAACTGCTGGTAAGCATACTAAATGGGCACCATTTTGGGTTGTTGTTAAGAAATATGGTCAGGGAAAGAAAGTTCATCCTTCAGCTATTACTAGAAATAGAAGAAACTGGAGAATTAGAAAACTTCATATTAAACCAAGAATAATTAGAAAGAAACACCTAGGTTAAAATTAAGATGGCAAAGACAAAACAAATCGCTAATGAAAGAGAATATATTATTCCACTTAGAGAAAGAATCTCAACAGTTCCAAGATATAGACGTGCTCCCAAAGCAATAAAAGTGATAAAAGAGTTTATTGCAAAACATATGCGAGTTGCTGATAGAGATTTGGATAAGGTTAAAATTGATAAGTGGTTAAACCAAGAAATTTGGTTTAGAGGAATTCAAAAACCTCCAATTAAAATTAAGGTTAAAGCAAAGAGAGATGGAGAAAATATTATAGTAACACTTGTGGATCTACCTGATAAAATTAAGTTCGCAAAAGCTAAGGAAGATAAACTTAAGTCAGAAACTGAAAAGAAAAAGGAAAAGAAAAAGTCTGAGAAGGAAGTAGTAGAAACACAGAAGTCAAAGACTTCTGGTTCCTCAAGTTCTAATGAACTTAAGGAAAAGAAAGAAGAAACTAGCGAAGAAACTGAGGAAAAGAAAGAAAATGAAAAAGAAAAAGAACAATCAGGAAAAGAAGTTGAACTAAAGAAAGCTGATTTTCAAGCAAAAGAGCAAAAACATGTTAAAGCCATTAAAGAACCAAAGATAAGAAGAATGGCTTTACAGAAATAATTAAGTACTAGATTTTTCAATTATTTTATTTGCTAATTTTATTGAAGGTGTATCTTCCATTTCTCCCTTTTCATTTACAATTACTGCAGATCCATCCTTTAGTTTGGCAAATTTCTCTAGAAGCTGCCTTGCTTTTTTGATGTTCTTCTCATTATTATAGACTTCATTGATTATCTTTAATTGGTTTGGGTGAATTGCAATTTTACCACATAGTCCAATTGATTTTCCGTACTTAGTTTCTTTTCTAAGTCCATTTAAATGAGTTTTATTAAAAAGTCTTGAAACAGCATCAATCATTCTAACATTATTAATTTTAGCTGAAATTAGGCAGTCAATTAATATTTTGTTTAGAGGATTGTTTTCATAGATTTCTGGTCTTATTATTCCTAAATCTGCAGATATGTCTTCATAGCCTACAGTAAACAAAATAACTTTATCTGAACAAGACAAGATGGAATCTCTATTAACATAACCTTTGATAGTTTCAATGGCTACCATAAGATAAAGGTCTTTTCCGGTTTTTTCTTTAATCTGTTCGATTCTTTTTTCAGCATCTTTAATCTCTTCAGCATCTCCTACTTTGACTAAACAAACAAATTCAGGCAAAATTTCAGATACTGTTTTCCAGTCCAATTCATAGAAAGGAGTGCTTTTATGATTAATTCTAATGCCAAGAATTTTATTTATTTTTGAACTTTTCAAAAAGCTTGTAATCTTGGCTCTTCCTTCTTCCTTCTTATTATCTGCTACGCTATCTTCAAGATCAAATAATATTGATTCTACATCAAAATTGTTTAACTTCTGCTCAAATTTTTTTTCAAGTTTAATTGAAGGAACAACAATTATGCTTTTTATTATTTTAATTTTTGATAATTCAGTATTATTCTGTGGATGGTAAATTACCCAGGTGGTTTGTTCAAGCCTATCTTTATCTCCCAAAATATCTTTAGTTTTTTTAAGTTCTTTTTGGCTAAGATTAAATCTTTCTACGAATGAGTCAGAATAACCCTTAATTATCCTATTTTGAACTCTTTCAAAAACAATTCCTTGATTATTCATCCATGATTCAATTTCTTCTTTTGTTGAAAAATAACAGTTACTTGTTCTTTTTAATTTTGGAACTTCGTTTCCATAGAACAGTCTATTTAATCTTTTTCTTGCTATTTTGGCATCTGCTTTAGTTGGACCGCAGTGTTGTAAAATAACATAATTCTTAGTAACTCTAGACATTTCTTTTAAAATTTGTTTTTGTGTTTCTTTAGGATTCCAAACCATGATATATCTGGCAATTGCAAAATCAACGCTTTTGTCTGCTAGAGGTATACTGTTTAAGTTTCCTACAATCTTTTCATCGGCTGGATTTTGAGCAATACTTTCGGATAATCTATCTACAGCAATAGTTTTAAGTTTACAAACAGACAAATGTGCAAGTTTGCTTTTAATATCTTCTAACAGTTCTCCCTTGTAACTACCAAAATCCGCTAGAGTGCATGAAATATTTGGGACTAGATTAGGGCTAGTGGGTGACTTACTATTAATCTGCATAATTGACTCTTTGAGTATTTTTGTAAACAGATCATCAGTTTCATTATACATCAATTTAGAGGCCATAGAACTACCCTTGCCACTAAATATGGCTGATGTTGCCTTTCCCTGTTCATCCGGGTTATATGTTTGTATTTCCATTTTTTACCTCATTTAATTTGCTAGTTGTTTTGTTACAACTACATAATAGTACTATAGTGTTTAGATATTTGAATGTTTGTTGGTTAAAATCTACTACAAAAAGAAAGGAATAAAAACCTAGATTTCTTTGATATTTAATGGACATTGAAACAGCCTTGAAGGCTTTTGGGTTGACTGAAAAAGAGATAGAGGTTTATTTGTCTCTTCTGGATTTAGGGTCATCAAAAGTAAACGAAATAGCTGAAAAATCAAAGATAATAAGAGAGACAACCTATGGGATATTAAAATCCCTTATAGAAAAGGGCCTGGTTAGCTATGTGATAAAGTCTGGAGTAAAATATTTTTCAGCCTCAGAACCAAAAAAACTGATTTATATTTTAAAGGACAAAGAAGAGAAAATAAATGAAGTACTTTCAGAATTAGAAGCGAGAAATAAGCATGAGTATAAAAAACTGAATGTGGAGGTGTATGAAGGAAAAGAGGGGTTAAAAACAGTTTTTAAAGAAATAATCCAGGAGCAGAATAAAGAGATTTATGGGATGATTAACAAAGAACTTGCAGATAAATTAGTTCCGTATTTTATCTTTAAGGTTTCAAAAGAAAGAAAAGAGAAGAGAATAAAGTCACTGATGATAGTTAGTGATTCAAAAGAAGATCAAAAACTGAAAAAAGCGGACAAAGAAGAAATGAGAGAAACCCGTTTTTCTCCATTATTAGACAATTTTAAAACAGGAATTTATATTTTTGGAGATAAGGTAGCCTTTTTAACTTTTGATGAAAATGAACCAAATGGTATAATAATTGACAATAAGTCAATATCTGATGCGATCAAAAAAATTCATGGATATTTGTGGAATGAATCTCAGAAGTAGTTAAGCAATTCTTATAATATTTCCATCCTTATCTAATTCGACAAAATAACCTACTGTTTTGTTTAAAAAAGCGGGACATTGATTCTCAGTGTTATCATCTTCATTAGCTCTTGGAACATGAACAATGTCAATTGCATAGTCTTCAATTGTTCCTAAACATTGGCTTGAGAAATTCATTTCCTGTTTTTTTGAATTGTAGAGATCAGTTACATTTTGGATTAGAGCTTGTTGTTGAGTTACATAGTTTGGTGTTTTAGTTTGGTCTGGATTTCCGTGCTTTATCCAAACTCCTCTTGAATCTTTTATCCAATCGTCCTCAGAAGATCTTAATATAAGAAAAATAATTGCAAGAATTATAATTACTATTGCTATGCCTATGATTAATTTGGAGCTTTTTTTCATATAACTCTTAGGAGAAAGATGTTTATAAATTTTGATCTGAGAAATAATATATAATTATTTTAATTTTTCTACTAGCCTCATTGGATTACCTTCCTTTCTGCATTTATCAGCTAATTCATCTGCAAAGTTTCTTGCAATTTCATGATATATCTCTACTGTCCCATTATTTGGATAAACTCTAAGTTCTGGTGAGGCCTGTCCGTCAACTCTTACATCTATTGCCTCTTCTTGTGAACAAGGTATCATGCTTCCATGGTTTCTATCAGTTATCATTGAGCTAACTGTTCTTAATATATTAGCATAATTTGAAGGTTCTGCAGATTGCTGAGCTAAGAGCAGATCTCTGCCGTATGGATTTCCAAAATATCCATGCATAGCTAACATTGATCTAGTTTGCTCTAGATGTCTTCTATGTTCTTCTTCTGTTTCTTGTTCGTGCATATCTCTGTTCATTTTGTTTTTAGTTTATGAAAATCTTAAATGTGTTGTAAACACAAAGAATTTTTTGTTTTAATACTATACATCAGACAAAGGTTGGTTTATAAAGCTTTTGAAAGTGTTTTCTTTTGAAAATTTTTGTTTTTGATTAGTTTTATAAACAAAAAAGAGCTGTTTGTTTGATGAGTGATTTAATTGAACTGAGAAAAGAGTTGAAAAGCATGGCAAACTCTCAAAAGGCTAAAGATCTACAGAGGTTTTTCAAGACTGGAAAGGGAGATTATGGTGAGGGAGATATATTTTTAGGTGTTGTTGTTCCAGAACAAAGAAAGATTACTAAGAAATATGCTCAGTTGAATTTAGAGGATATTAGGAATTTACTTTATAGCAAGATTCATGAGGAAAGGCTTATTGCTTTATTAATTTTAGTTGATAAATACAAAAAATCAAATAATGAATCTGAAAAAAGAAAAATATTTGATTTTTATTTGGCTAATTCTAGGAATATAAACAATTGGGATTTGGTTGATCTGAGTGCTCCCAATATTGTTGGTGATTTTTTGTTGAATAGGAAAGATGAGAGAAAGATATTGTATAAACTTGCTAAGTCTGAAAATATTTGGGAAAGAAGAATTGCTGTTTTGGCTACCTTTACTTTTATTAGGAATCATGACTTTGAGGATAGTTTAAATTTATCTGAGAGCTTATTAAAAGATGAACATGATTTGATTCATAAGGCTGTGGGTTGGATGTTGAGAGAAATTGGAAAAAGAGATGAAAATGTATTGGAAGAATTTTTAAAAAGATATTATGAGAAAATGCCTCGAACAATGTTGCGCTATAGTATAGAAAAATTTTCCAAGGAAAGAAGGCAAAAGTATTTAGAAGGGGAGATTTAATTTTTTATTTTATAACTCGTGATAGAACTGCATTATTCATTGCATTAATTCCTCCAGCTATTATCTCTGGACCTATTAAAGTAAGATATGTTCTAATGTCTTCTGTAGGTATTGTACTCATTTGCCCTGTTTTAATTGCTAATTTATCAGGATCTTCATAGATTCTAGGTTGAAAAGCAGTATATATTTTTGAACAATCTTCTGATCTTCCAACTACTGATATTGGAAAGGTGTGGGTATTTCCCTCTTCTATGCTTCTTGGTCTTTCAATAGTTACCAATGCTATTTCAAATACTGGAATTCGATCTTCTCTAGCATGATCTGCATAATTAAAAACTGGTAATTTATCTACATTCAGTGGATGGTCTCTTGATTCCATGTCCTTTTTAGATCTTATTCTCTTTAAAAGGTTTTCTGTGATTAAATTACTTTAATTAAGGTTTATAAAACAAGATTTTTTAGATTTATTGCATGAACTCAAGATTTTTAGGACCCTTTTTAGCAGGAGGATTATGTTTGATAGCTGGGTTAACTAGTGGTGCTGTTTCTAGACAGGAAGTTCCTTTGTCTCGGGGAGTTGCCAGGGAGATAATGCAGGAGGAATCTGATGAACCTGTTTATTCTGAAGCTCCTTTAGGGGTTTATAGAAAAGAATTAATGTATAGAATTTATCCTGATAAGAAATTGTTGCTTTTTATTAATTATCCAGTTGATAGATGGTGTGTTTTGGTTGGTGAGGGAGAAGTTGATGATTTGAATAAGAATAAGAGGTTTGTGAAGGCAAAGGAAGAAATTACAATTGTTTTTCCAACATCTACCTATGAAGAACTTGTGGGAAAATATGATTCAATGAAAAGAGGAGCAGCCTTGGAAAATAATTGTGAATGGGTGGATAAAGGAGTTTTAGAAATAGATAATTATCCGGTTAGAGATTGGAGTGTTGTAATCAAACCCTCTTTAGATGGAAAAAAAGGGTCTGTTGAATTAAATTTTTCATTTGATAGAGAAGATGAAACTCTTTTTAGGACCATTTATCAAAAAGAGTTTGGTCCTAAAGAGGGGAAGTAACCATAAAATAAATAGTTTATAAAATAAATACTTATAAACCCCATTTTTATTTTAGTTTTATGTTTTCAAGAAGAAATATTTGTATTGGTTTGGCTTGTGTTTTGTTTGGTTTGGGAGGGGATATTGGAGCTTCTATTCCTAGAACTCAGAGTTTGGTTCGGGGATCTGTTTTAGATTGTGTTGTGCCTGATCCGGTTTTACAATTTGATGATTTGCTTACTCGTACAGAACAGGAATCAAGATTTGACAGAAATGAGATTAGGTATGAATACAATACCCAAACTAATGTTTTAACAGTAGTAGATATTCCAAAAGATGGTTGGGATATTGTTATTGGACCTAAAACTGAAGAGGGTAAGATGCCTTATCAAGTGATGGTTCCTCGGCAAGATTTTGATTTTTTAAGGAAATTTTATAGCGGAATTCAAGAGGTAGGAAATGGTTCTCCTAGTTCTTTTTTGTGGAAGAATAGTATCTGTGTTGATGTGAATGGTCGCGAGGTTGTTCTTGAGGGTTATCCAATAAGATCATGGAAAACAAGGCTTGTTGATACTAATGCTGACGGACAGTTGGATGATTATTCTTTTATTTTTGGAGAAAATTTATTGAATAATCTGTTTGGAATTTACGATGAAGTTTCTAGTGGAAATAGGTAGTTTTGAGAGTATTGTAAAGGCTTAAATAATCATAATTTCTGGGTTTTTTATGAAAGATATAAATAATGTAACTATTGACATAGAAAAGATTAGAAAAGAAAAGCCAATAAAAGAATTGCTAAATTTTGCAATAATTAATATTGACAAATCTAGCGGACCAACTAGCTTTGATGTGGATGTTATTGTTAAGAAAAATCTAGGGTTAAGTAAAACTTCACATTTTGGTACACTTGATCCACAGGTTACTGGAGTTTTGCCTGTTGCTTTGGGAAGAGCTTGTAGACTAATGGGTTATTTTATCGGCCATAAAAAAGAATATGTTGGGTTGATGCATTTGCATGGAGATGTATCTGAAAAGCAACTTAGGACAGAGATGAAAGAGTTTATTGGACAAATTGATCAATTGCCTCCAGTTAAATCAAGAGTTAAGAGACAGATTAGAAAAAGAGAAATTTATAGTTTTGAAATATTGGAATTTGATGATAAAAATAAAAATGTTTTGTTTAAATCTGAAGTTGAGGCTGGAACTTATATTAGAAAGCTGGTTTCTGATTTGGGTGATAAAATTGGTGGAGCACATATGGTTGAGTTGCGTAGAGTGAGGGCTTCGATTTTTGAAGAAAAAGATTCTGTAAACTTGTATGATTTTGAAAAAGCTGTAAAAGAATATGAATCGGGTGATGAAAGTTCTCTTAGAAAGATTTTAATCCCGGGCGAGATAGTTTCAGAGGTTTTACCCGTTGTTTTTATTAAAAATGATAGAAATTTTATTGAAAAATTATATCATGGTTCACCATTGTTTAAGAGTATTGTTGAAAAAGACTCTAAGAAGCTAAGTAAAGATGATAGGATAGCTGTTTTTTGTGGAGATCATTTTATTGGTGTTTTTTCTGTTATTGAACACGCAACGGTATTGGCAAAGCCAGAGTTTGTTATGCAACCCCTCCAGAATAAAGCAAACTAAATCTTTATAAACCAAATTTCTAATTTATTACTGGTAAAATGACAAATCTAAGAGAATATACACCAAGTTTACGTCCTGAGGACATTCCAGAAGGATATGTTCTTTGTGATAGGCTTGGGAGTTGTGCTAATATAGAAATGGGTGGTTTAGTTTCTTGTACAGTACCGTGTCCATATGGCAGTCAAACTGGAGCTTTTGTTTCTTGGGAAGGTGAGAAAGAAAGTTCAAGGCCAATATGTGCTACAAAGGGTCTTGTGGCTGTCGCTGCTGCAATGGCTTAGGGTTAGTTTTAATAATCTTCATTTCTTAACTATTTTATGAGAGAATTTATATTTTTTTCAAATCAAGCGCGGACTAGTGGTAATTTTGATACAACAAGATTAATGGATGCAGGTAGAATGGACATTGCAGTTCATGTGTTGATTCATGCCTTTTTTATTTCACATAGATTGCGGGAGGATACTAAGCTACATATGATCTTTAATGGGCCTCCTGATCCGCCTAAACATCTTATGATTTTTCCACAGGGAAGAAAGACAACTGGAAATATAACTATTAGTAAAAAGGATGTTGCAAATCTTATTAGAAAAATGTTGTTTAAGTATAAACCTGGCAAAAAGATTGTTGTTGAAGATGGCTATGAAGTTGAGAAGAAAAGTTTGTTTAAGATTGTTGATGAGATGCTTGATGAGGGAAAGGAACTTTATGTGTTGGATGCTAAAGGGGAAGATATTAGAACAGTTGAGATTGGTAAAAATCCAGTGTTTATTCTAGGAGATAGTTCAGGGTTTGCAAGTAAAGAGTTGAAAAAATTAAAGACTAAAGCTACACCAGTTTCTGTTGGAAATATGACTTATTTTGCTAGTCAGGTTGTGATACTAGTTAATAATGAGTTGGACAGAAGAAAGATATAAAATTGGTTTGAGCAAAAACTTTATAGCGGTTCTTATGGTCTAATTATATGAAAAAAGAAAGGGTGTTGTTTGTTAGTTTAGTTAGGATTATTGCTATTGTACTTATTGTTTTGTTTCATGTAATGTATGAGATTTTTCAGGATCATGGTCTAAGGCCAATTGGTTTTATTGGAGTATCTTTATTTTTTATTGTGAGCGGTTTTGTTTTGGCTAAAATATATCCAAATCTTACTGAATTTTCTGGTAAATGGTTTCTTAAAAAGTATTTTAAAATTGCTTTAGTATACTATCTTGCTTTAGTTTTTATTGTTATTTTATTTGGAAAACAAGTTTATTCTGGAAATGTTTTTGCTAATTTAGGGTTGCATTTTGCATTTTTAGATGGTTTCTTTTCACAGGTTGCTTATGGTATTATCAGCCCAGCTTGGTTTATTGTACCTTTGATTTGTTTTTACTTCTTATTTCCTTATTTAAATAGGTTTATTAAAAAAAGCTATATTTTCCTAATTTTAGCGTTTGTTATATCGATTGCAATCAGATTTTATCTAGGTACCTGGACATCTTATAATCCTTTATTTTTCTTAGCTGAATTTTGTTTTGGAATAGCCTTTGTTTATAAGCCAAAAAACATTTTAATTTTAATTTCTGCAGTTGTTTTAATTGTTAATCCATTAATGTTTATACCATTTGCTGTATTTTACTCTTTAAGCTTTATTAATAGTACAATGTTAACTAAACTTTCAAATATTTTAGGTTTTTTTGAAATTAATATGATAATAATCTTTTTGTCTCATGAAGCTTTTATTAATGTTCTTTTTAATAAATGGAATATTTTTGGATTAAGTATTTGGTTGGAAATTATTATCTTGGCGTTAGGGATGGTTGGTATCTTAATTGTCTCAAGAGAGATTCAGAATAGGCTGTTAGAATTTAATAAGGATATTAACCAGAGTAAGCTTTGTTAATAAGAATTATTTCTTTGCAGGCTGTTGATTTTTAAGAGCATTATAAGCTCTTATTCGCTCAGCTTGATCAACAATGCCATCATGGTTTGTATCTAACATTAAGTAAAGTGGACTCTCTCTAATAGCTCTGTTACCTATTTCCTTATGTTCTTTTCTGCTTGCAGAAGGATCATGTGTTAGAACTCGAGCTATTGTTTTTGGGTTGTATGCTGTTCTAGACCCGTCAGAATAAGGCTCAGAGTTTGCTACACCAAAGGCAACTGCATATGCTACAATAAGAGGAGCAATTGCAGCTGTTAGATATTTTAACATATCTAGATAACTAGTTTCCCTAGAAGGTTTATAGGGTTTTGTACTTTTTTCTGGTTCTGTAGGTCTTTGTGATTCCATAAATACTTAACACTTAAATGGTTTTTAAATATTATTATAGAATTGTGTAGAATATGATCCTAGGTAGAATTATTGAACTATTGCTTTTTAACTTCAGCCACAAGTTTGGTTGTGTCTTTTTCTATGTCTTCGATTGCATCCTGAAGAGCTTTTTTTGGAGATTTACCCTTTGTCTCAATTCTTAGAAGTATTGGTTTGGTTGGATGTTCACGTCTCCAGGCAGCGAATACAACGCTTGAATCTTTGTTGAGGTATTCTCTTAGAATTTCAGCTATTGTTAGAGAATTAATTGTCATCTCAAGTTCATTTTTTTCGTCTTTTAGAACTTTAATTTCCATGTTATAAGAATCAAAAACTACCCTTATAAATGTTTTGCCTGGGTATTTATGCTTGAGAAATACAATCTTTTATCTTCTATAGTATGTTTTTAGCAGCTCGTCTTTTCTGCTTAGGATCTTTGGCTCATCTGTTTTTATTATTTTGACTTCTTCAGGTTTAGCATCTGGTTTTTCCTTTTCTTCACCTATCTTTTCTCTTTCTGAATTTTCTCTTGCCTTTCTCTCTTCTTTTGCTCTTCTCTTTTCTTCTTTTCTTTTTATTTTTTCCTCTCTTCTTGCTTGTTTTTCTTTTTCCCATGCTTCTTCTTCAATTTTTTCTTGCTTTTCTCTTTCTTCCCATGCTTTTTCCCTTTTATTTTCTTTATCTGGTTTTTCTTCTTTATCTTCATCTTTTTCTGATTTTTCTTCAGAAATAGAGTCTTCTTTTGGAAACCATTTATCCTTTAGGCTTTTAAAATAATCTGCTGATTTTTCTACCCAGTCCTTTTTATCAAGATCTAAATTTTCGGGATTTTCTTCAATTATTTCAATTTGATGTTGTCCTTGTCCGGTTTTTGTTAGTGGTTCTTTTCTTATACTTATTCTTAGATACTGTTCTATTTTGGTGATTAGCTGATCGTGATTATCTGGTAGTTTTCCTTGTTCTGCAAGATCAATTATAACTTCTGGTTCAGCTATTGAATCTGAAAGTTGTTTTTGACTTAGTTTCTTTATTCTACGAGCCTGCTGAATATACCAGTGAAAGTTATCAATCAGCTCAGGATAATCCCCTTTGATTAAATTAGTTCTTAGAACTCTTTCCAGCTCTTTATCTTCTTTATTTTTCTCTGTTGTCAAGGCAATTGTTGTTGGTAGGTCATTGTTAACTAACTCAAACCTTTTTTTGTAGAATGTTTGAATCTGACCAATTTCTTCGTTTGTTGCTTTGTGAATTATTGGTAGACTGTTCTTTTTTGCACAGAATTCGCATACTCGTACTATTTCTTCAGGGCCAATTGCATCCACTAGTTCAGAAATATTACCACAAACAGAGCACCTTTGATCTTCATATACCTCTTCCATGAAAAACAATAGAAAATGACTCTTTTTATTCTTTTTTGTGATGAAATAGATGCTTTATTGTTACTATTTTCACTTGGTGCTATTGGTTTTAGAAGCAAAGATTTCTTTTTCCAGGGCATCTAGAGTTACACTATCAGAACTTACTATCTTTTTTTCATCAATTATTATTACTGGAAGCTGTTTTATGTTATAGCTCTTTAGGGTAAGGTTTATTGATTCAACTCCAGTATTTCCTGCAATGGGAATAAGTAATATTTCATCTGGGTGATTATTCCTTAAGTCATAAGTAAGGCGTGAAAAATATGCTTGCTTTGCACTGATTAGAACGTCTTCTGTATTGTATTCATAGATATAAACAACTGTGTGGAAATTTGAAGAACACTGCTTTTTCAATTCCTTACTTTCTAGCCAGAGCATCATTCTTAATATATCATATTGTTTATGTAGGATGAAAAGATTGTCTGTGAATTTTGTGGAGGAATCGTATTTTTCTAATAGAATAGCTTCAGAGTAGATTTTATTGGCAAAGTTAAAGGTGCTTGTGATTGATTCATTGCAGCTTACATTGAAATTAGTTATTACATTTGTTCTTAGCTGTTCATCCAAAAGGTTTACCTGTGAGGATAAAAGATTTGACTGTGTGTTATTTGATCTATTTACCTCAATGAAATATCCAAAGATAAATCCAATTACAAATATAATCACTGTTATTACAAGGGCCTGCCAAAAAGCACTTTTTGTTGTCATTGTATTACTAGAGTTCTATGTCTTTTAAAGTTTACAGTGGTAAACTTTAAGCCACAAAAACTGTAAGTTTTTGATGTTTAAAGATTACTCGGATTGATTACCATGAATATTTTCCTCTTAAAAATTTGTAAGTTGATGCAATTAGGAGTAGAGGATAGAGAGTCAGGTATACTATTAGGTAAAATGAAACACTAAAGACTTTATGTTTTTCTCCAAGTTGTTTGTCTTTTATTGCAGCTAAACTAAATAGGTTAAAAGTAGTTCCAAGGATGAATACTACAACCCCAAAGTAATTTAATAATGAGGGAGCAAAAGTTAGATCCTGGAGTCTTAGTAGAGTAGTACTTCCAAAAAAAGCATACTTAACCACTAACAGATCTATGATTGTTCTTTTAAGATATAAATAGGCAAGAAGAGCTAGACCAATAAGACCTAGGACTAGAGAAAAAACAAAAAAAGGAATGATAAAAAGGCCAAATATTCCTTTTCTAAATATTAACTTTTTGTATTTTATTATTGTTTGAATTCCACCAATATTCCATCTGATTCTTTGTCTGACCCATGGCCAAAATTTTGATGGTGATTCGGAGTAAACACTTGTTGCTAGACACATACGAGCTTTGTAACCTTTTGATAACATTCTCCAGACTATTTCAATGTCTTGAGTCATATTTTTTGTATCAAAAAGACCCACTTCAATAAGAGTTTTTTTCCTATATAGTGCAAATGGTCCGGGAGTTACATAGACAGCATCTACTTTATCTAGTAATTTTCTGCTAAAAGCGATTACTGCATATTCTGTTGCCTGGAGTTTTTGTATAAAACTTTTTGGGTTTTTTACAAGAACAGAGCAGGTTACTCCGCCAACACTTGGATCTTCCTGAAGAAAACCAATCATTTTTTTAAGAGCTTCTTTTTTTGGAGTTGAATCTGAGTCTGCAACAGCAATGTAATCGTACTTGGCAGCCATTACTCCTAAATTTGTTGGTTCTGCAGCACCTCCTGAATTACGGGAATTGATTATTAATTTTACATTTTTGTATTTTTTTGTATAGGGTCTTACTATTTCTACAGAATTATCTTTTGAACAATCATCAACAACAAGTATTTCTATTTTGTCTTGTGGGTAATCTAACTCTAATAAAGATTCTATTGCCATTCCTATTGTTTTAGATTCATTGTAGCATGGCATTACTATGCTCACACCCTCTAATTCTTTTGGTTCTGGAGCAGTGAACAAATCATTTTTGTGTTTAAGATAAATTAGAACTAGTAACGCTAGCATATAAGTTCCGATGAACATGTAAAAGAAAAAAATAAAGTCTACTATTGTAACAATCATTTTAGCTATCTCTAATCAGGAGATTCTTTTTTAGTTTTTTCTTTATTGACATTAAAGTAGTTGTAAAACTCATCGCTTAGGCTTAGTTCGTAAGTTCGCCCTTTCTTTTTTGACTTTATCAATCCTAGTTGGGTAAATTTTCTTATGTGATCGTAGGCTTTGTTTCCTCGAGTGTGGATGATTTTTGATTGAGTTATTGGTTGTTTGTGAGCTATGATTGCTAGAGTTTCTTGCTCTGCTCTTGTGAATTCATTATTTCCAGTTGCCATTCTGTTTACAATGTCTATGTAATCTTGTTTTACATCCATTTTCCAGAGTTCTCCCTTGTGGACAATTTCAATTGCAGAAGTTTCATCATATCTTTCTAGCAATTTTTCAAGAACTTGGTCTAGTAATATGGGGTTTAGGTCTGTCAGAGCTACTAGTTCTTGAGTTGAGAGAAATTTGCCAGCTATAAACAGGGCAGCCTCAACCTTTTTCATGTTTTCAATATCTCTTGAGTTGTCCAGGTCTTCAATAGTCTCTTTTGTCAGAATTTCCATGGTTGAGAGACGAAACAGGTGTTTTTAAGAATTATGATGGGGTTTTTAATTTGCTTTAGCTTTTTTTGTAGCATTCAATTTTGCTTTTTCAACTTCTCTATTAAAACTCCCGTATAAAATAAAAGCTATTCCAGCTTCAGTACTTATTCTAGGAGTAGGTGTTTCTTTTCTTGTAGAGTCTATGTCTGGTATTCCTTCTAATATTCTTAAACCTCTTTTTTCTAATTCTGTTGACCAGTATTCTCTTTCTGGATCAGTTAAGTTTATCTCAAAGTTTGGAACTGAAGAAAGACCTAGATGTAATCTTAGTCTGCGCATTATTTCTAAAGGAAGATACTCTGTAGAGTTAGGAATAGCTTCTAATCCTTTTGGAAAATATCTACGAAATTCCCAGCTTAAATCATCTGAAAGATTTTGTTCTACCTCTTTTCTTTTAGCACTTGGCATGCTTCTTATTGTTTCTTGTGCTGGAGTATAAAACACACTATAGAAACCATCAAATCCTCCTACAAAATCAAAAGCGTCTGATCTTATTTTTTGTGGTTCTGTCATTTATTTGAGATTAAATTAGGGTATTTAAGAATTATTGTTGGAGATTAACATTGATGCTTATCTGGCTGCTAACATACTTCCTCGGTCGCCTGGAGTAATTGAGATGAAACCTTCAAGATCTTGCATATGCTTATGCATTCGTTGCACACCCTCTGCATCTCTTAAAAACAACAAAGGAACTTCTTGGGTTTCAGAAGTTATTCCATACCGCGCTAGAAATTCATTAGTAGTAGATTCATAGGTTGTTGCCATGACATTATATGTAGTTTATTTTTTATAAACATTTGTATATTCTAAAGAAATTAAAATAAAAAATAAGAAAACTAGAAGTATACAAATTTATGTTCTTTTGAGATAGTTATAACTTCTATATTTTTTATTATGTCAGAGAAATTATCCTTTATTTGCTTTAATATTTCATTAAATTCTTGTTCAGAATAAACTTCAAATTCTGGTTCAAAATCCCAATCTCCTATAGCATTAACATGATGTATTAAGTTTTTATTATTTTTAAGATAATCTACAAATCTTTTAATTTCTTGTTCGTTTGGATTATCTAAATAGACAAGTAGCTTATAAAACTGTAAATTTAATTTTGAGTAATCAATCGCTAATCTAAATCCAGTTATTACCCCCTTTTTTATTAGTTGTTTCATTCTGTAGTTTACGATCCTAGCTGTAGTCTTTAATTCAGATGCTATCTCTACAAGAGATTTTCTAGAGTTTAAACTTAATTTTTTAATAATTTTTATATCTAATTCATCTAATTCTAATCCTTTTTCAGAGGAATTTATAATAATCATTTCCTTTTTTTGATTGTTTTGTGAAAAATATGTTCTATTAAAAGTAGAAGCTTCTGTACAAAAAGCTATTGCTTTTTTATTGATATATTGACCAAAGTCTGAAATAATTTTGTTTTTTAATAATTCAATTTCTTTTAAAGAATTTGCTTCTATACTTATAATCATGTCCCAATTACCCCTACATGATACAATCCATTTTACTGATTTATTCTCTTTAAGTTTCTCTGTTATTTTATCTAATTTTTCTGAATTAAGATGCTGAAATGATAAAAGGATTTTAAGATAAATTATGTTTAGTTTTGATAAGTTAACAGCAAGAGTATAAGCGGTTATAATTCTAGAGTCTTCGAGTTTTTTGATTCTATAATTTATTACCTCTGGAGATAATCTTAATTTTTTACTAATTTCCCTGCAACTTTTTCTTGCATCTTTGTCTAGCTCTGAAAGGATTTTGTTATCAATTAAGTCTAATTTAACCATTTTTATTTTAATTACAAATACTATTTAAATATTGTTATTTTAATAAATATTATTCTACATAAAGTTAATAAAGCTACAATTAACTTATCGAAGTCATATGAAAGCTCTTTTATTTAATGCTAGGGAATACGGGGTAAAATTTGATAGCTTTGCTAATCGCCCTAAAGAGATTTTTCATGAAGAGATTAATGGTAAAGAAGAACAAAATTGGAGCGATTGTGTTGTTGCCTTTATAACTATTGAAAAAGATGATAATAAAGAGAGAGTTTCTACAGGAATTTCAAAAGCAATTACAAAAATGTGCAAAGAGGTTAATAGAGAAAGAGTTGCAATTGTTCCATTTGCTCACTTATCAAATAATCTAGGTGAACCAAGTAAAAGTTTTGAAATATTCGAAGAAATTGAAAATAAATTAAAAAGTTTAAACTTAGAAATAATTCGAAGTCATTTTGGTTCAAATAAGTCGCTTCATTTAGATGTCTACGGCCATGCTGGAAATGCTAGATACCGGGAGTTTAATTAAGGATGAATCAAACAATACACGCCTTAAGAGAAAGATTATTTGGAAAAGAAAGTAGAGTTTCAAGGGTAGTTGATAGAACTGAATTAGAGATACTAAAAGATTTGAAGGGAATTAAAATTGCTGAACCGGGTTATTGGTTTAATACTCGATATGACTATGCTGAAATTCTCGGAGGAGGTAGAGAATTTAGAGATTCTAGGAAATGTGATTTAAGACATGGATCAATGGATCTTGGCGATTATTCAACTGCTTATTTATCTGCATTAGGTCAAGGAAGTTTTGTTGTGAGAAGTGAAAAACTCAGTAGAGATGTAGAATGTGATTCTGTTTTGAGAATATTAAATACTCTCTTTGGTAATAGTTGTATGCATTATTATTTTTATCAAGCAAAAGATACTGGTTTTGTTAGAAATTTTTGTCCTTCAATGGGTGGAGGAAATCCTCAAGATTATTTTGAAAATCCCTCTTATCAACTTAAACAGCCTGCTTTGAAAAGATGTGCTCCATTAATCAGGGGGATGGAGTTAACTCTTGGAAGAAGTATTATTGATAGAGACTAATCGGAGAAGTAAAATGAATTTAGAAGAAAAAACGATTAATCTTATGTCAAAAGGGTTAACTTTATCTCTTGTAGGGTTTGTGGGTTTTTGTTTTTCAGAGTTTCAGCATTTTAAGTTAAATCAAAGACAAGAAGTAATAAGACAAGTTTCAACGCAAAACCCTCAATGTGTTATTGAAGTTCCAAGATATGGAGGTGAACGTAGAGATTTAAATTACATACTTTATGGTTCAGCTGCTATTTCAATTTTAGGTTTTGGTTTGTATTATACTGGCGATATACTAGAAGAGAAAAATAAAAATAAGGGGAAAAATCCCCTGAAAAAAATTTAAGATTATAACTTAATGTTTTAATCTATTGTTATCTAAAAGTGTTAATGCCTAAATCAGACATTTGTGACTTTAGAGATGTTGTGTTTTCAAATTGAGATCTTCCTAGGATGTATGGAGATTTAACTCCAGTCATAATTGTAATGACTCTAATTTTTCCTTGGAATTCCTTATTGATTCTTGCTCCAATTATAACTTGTGCTTCTGGATTAAGGTTCTCTGTTATGAGTTTACCTATATTGTCGAATTCTTCTAATTTCATATCTGGTCCACAGGTTATGTGAATTAGAGCACCACTAGCACCTCTATAATCTACATCCAATAGTGGATGGGTAAGTGCCTGGCGAACAGCTTCATCAACTCTATTTGATGTGTCTGATTCTCCAATACCAATTACAGCAACATCACCATTCTTCATGATAGAAGAAACATCTGCATAGTCCAGGTTAATCAATGAAGGCAAGGTAATTGTTTCCACGATTCCTTTTATCATTGTACTAACAAGTTCGTTTGCAACTGCGAATGCTTGTTCAATTGGAAGATTTCCAGCAATATCTACAAGTCTATTGTTATCAATTACAATACATGTATCAACAGCTTCTCTCAATTCTTGCAATCCAAATTCAGCTTTATCAATTCTTGATTTTTCACATTCAAAGGGCATTGTTACAACGCCAATTACAACCGCGCCTACTTCTTTAGCCATTTGTGCGAAAACTGGTGCAGCTCCTGTGCCTGTTCCACCACCCATTCCTGCGATGATGAAAACCATATCAGCAGAAGAAACTGATTTCTTAACTTCAGCTAGTGATTCCTTTGCAGCTTCTCTTCCCTTATTTGGGTAGCCTCCGCATCCTAAACCACGAGTTAGTTCTTTTCCAATAAGAATTTTTTCATCAGACTTGGTAATACTCAAGTGTAGGGCATCTGTGTTTGCAGCATATACTGTTGCTCCACTAATACCTTTATTAAATAACCAAGTTACTGCGTTACATCCAGCACCACCGACACCAAAAACTTTAATGTTAGCTTTTCCGGCCTTTAGTTCATCAAAGTTAATGCTGTGAGATTCTGTGTTTTGAATTGCTTCTCTTGCAAAATCTAATACCATATTTATTCCTCTTTTTTGACCTCCTTTCAGTTAATAATATAAAAGATGCAATAGAATTAGCATTTATATAGTTTATTCTTATGAAGAACATAAGTTTTTGGTAGACTAGGGGTTTGGGACCTCTGAGATTACTTCTAATACGCTTGGTGGACCTGGAGAAATTTGTATTTTTATCAGCCCTTCTTTGAAATTCCATGTATCACACCAGTCTATAATATAATCTTTGAACCTTTTAATATACGCAGGAATCATTGGTGAGCTTTCTAACTCTGGACAGACCTCTGGAAAAAAGTTTTTTATGAACATGTACCCTACTAAAGGATCATTTGATGTTGGCATTTTAATCTTAGAAATAGTCGATTTTTAAAGATTATTGGGCTTATTGGTTTGTATTGAAAAGTCGGTCTTTGAATGTTTCTAGGTATCTTATTGGGAAAAATCCTCCAGCTGCACTAAAATGCCCTCCGCAACCTGAATTTTTAAAACCATTTGTTAATTTTTTGAGAAGCTCTGGAAGGTTTACTTTTTTATTTTGGTTTCTTGAGGAGATATAGTAATTGCCTTTATCTTTTCTTATGAATATAAAAATATTATCTTTTTCTTGAAAGCTTAGTTTGTTTATGATCTGGGAGGTTATGGGACGTTTTGATTTTATTTCCCAGAAGTATAAATTACCTATTTTCTTGCTTTCTTTTTTAAAATCATTTAGTTCTTCTTCTATTTCTTTTGTAATGATCTCTGCATATTTTTCTAATTCACCTAGATAACCAAATCCTGACCCGAGTTTATCAAATAGTTTATTTAGATTTTTATCAAAGTATATTGAAGCAAGGGATATTTTGCTTTGAAACTCCCAGAATTTACTCTCTTTTACTTTGTTTTCATCAGGATTGAATTTTTCCTTATACTTTTCATATACTTTTTTCATCCATTCTTGGTTGTTTGAAAATTGCCAATCAGATAGGCAAGCACTGGCAACTAGCCAGTCTAATTTTTCTATATTTTTTATTTTTGAAAATAAAATATAACAGATATATGATGCACAATATCCATTAATGTTAATAAACAATGTTTTTTGTGAATTAAGATCCTGAGTAAATGGGTGGTGGTCTATTACGAGAACATCACTAAATTCCTCAAATCGTTTTATTACTTCGGCATTATCAATTGCAACATCAGTGAGTATTATTTTATTTATCTTTTTATTTTTTAGTTCTTTTACCAGCTCATTGTTTAGTTCTTTATAATCTATGAACTTTATAACTTTTATTTTTAGGACTTCATTTATTACCTTTACACTAATCAATCCATCACAATCATCATGTGAGACTAGAGCTATTTTATCGCTTTCTTTTAAATTGTTTATAAAATCTAAAAAATTCTGTTCACTACCATCTGGAAAATTTACCTCTTTTTTTGTCATTGTTACATTCTATCAAGTATCTTGGCATTTATACCTTTTTGTTGACATAGATTGATGAATCTTTTAGCATCTTCTATTGTGCCAGCAACTCCGCCAGCATAGTGCATTGGTATTGCCAGTGAGGATTTAAGGACTAAGGCTGCCTCTGCAGCTTCTTCTGCAGTCATTGTATACTCTCCTGAAACTGGAAGTAGACTAACTAGAATCTTTCCGCCCGAGTTTTTTGGTATTTCTGCCATTTCAGGGATTTTGTCGGTATCTCCAGCATGATAGATAATTACATCTTTGAATTCAATTAAATAACCAAACCATTCTTCTGATTTTTCATGAAAAGGTTTTCCAATGTTGTAGGCTGGTACGCTAGTTATTTTTATGTCTTCTGTTGAAAAAGTTTGGTTTAATGTTAGGGTTTTAAGTTCTATGTCTCGGATTCTTGTTACTTTGCTCTGTGCATCTGGAGGAGCAATGATTATTGTCCCTCTTTTTGACATTTGTTGAATATCTTTTATACTACAGTGATCGTAATGGCTGTGGGTTATGAGGATTATATCAACCTTATGATCAACATTAAGTGAGAGATTATATGGGTCTATTGCAATGCTTTTTCCATTGGTTCTTATTAAAAATCCTGCATGCCCTAAAAAATCAATTCTTACGTTTTCAATTTCCATTTATTCTAAAGACTAGAGAGGTTTAAAAATATGATGATGGTATTTTATTATCTTGTGTGATTATGAAAGACCTTTAACTGAGATTATCATGTATACTTCTGCATATTCACAACATTTCTGTTGTTGGTCAGGAGCAAAGCCATGCCATCTTGTTTTATAGGGCACATCTATTTTAACAGGGCCTGTTGATATTTCAGCCCGAAGCTCTTCAAGAGTTTTTCCAGCTAATTCAAGATCATCCTTTTTAACATATATTGTTCTACTTATTCCTGGTTTATCATCTGCTCCTATTTCATCTCTTTTTGGTTTACCAATACTTTTAGGTATTACTTTTTTAGGAATAAAATAAATACCTGCTCTTTGTTTTAGAAACTGTTGTAAGGAAGGGCCAATATGAGCATATTTGTTTTCTCTTCCCCCAACAGGGCATTTCGGTATACTTGTTTTACATTTAACTTCAAAATGATAGGTTACTTCAATGTAATCTCTTGGATCGTTAGTTGGAATCTCTTCTGGAGCATTTTCAAAAACCCCATTTAATCTAATCAACTCTTTCTTTTCTCCTCTTGTTACTCTTCCTTCTACTCCCTGTATTTTTCTTGATGATTTTGTTTTTCCACCAACTATTTCTATTAGCCCTGATAAAATTCTGCTGAACATACTTGTAACCTAAATTAATGTGTTTTAAAAGGATTATTGTTTAGAATAATTAATGAATTTTCTTTTTTAGTTATATTTAAAAAGTTGTGATTCTATTATTGGTTATGTTAGAGATTAAACAGCCAATAGGAGTTATTATGGCAGAGGGTGCTGGTCCGGATATTACCGAAGCAGCGGTGAGAGTTCTTGAAGAGATTGGTAGATTGAAGAATATGAAATTTAATTTTGTCTATTACAAAGGAGAGGCTCCAGCTTTAAAGTACACTAGCAAATCTTTTGAACAGTTAAAGATTTTTTATAAACAAATTCATGATAAGAAAGGTTGTATAATTCGTGGAGGCATATATGCTAGACAAGTTTACAAACTTAGACATGATTTTAACTTAACATTTAAACCAATACTAATAAATCCGATCCCTGAATTATATGAAAATTCTCCGTTTAAAGAAGAATTTGCTAAAAAAGTAGATATTTTATTGGTTAGAGAAAATGCTCAGGGACTGCTTATGGCAAAGGAGAAGTTAAGAAAAACTAAGAAAGGAGAAATGTTTGAAGGAAAATTTTATTATGATAAGAATTTGTGTAGGAAATTTGTTGAGATGTGCTATGAAGCGGCTAGTAAAAGGAAAAAGAATATTATGTTTTTAATAAAGGGTGATGTTTGGAATAGATTAAGTTTTGGGGGTATGTGGTTAAATCTTTGGGCAGAAGTTGGTAAAAAGTATCCTGGCGTGACATTTGATTGGGAACATGATGATACCTGGTTTGGTTATTTTGTAGCACATCCTGAAAAATATGATACTGTTGCAGCTTTGGGAATAAGTGGAGATTTAATTACTGATCCCATTGCAACCATGGCCTATGGAACACGGGCAATAACTCCCTCTGCTAACATTGCCCCTGATGGTTTTATGACTTTTCAAACAATTCATGGTGCTGGAACTGCAATACCTAAAGGAAAAGCAAATCCAATTGCTATGATTCGTGGTGTGGGATTAATGTTTGAGTACTATCTTAAAAAACCAGAACTTTCAAAGATGCTTGATGATGCAATAAGAGCCGTTTTAAGAAAGGGATATAGGCCTATTGATGTTTATCTAAAAGAAGATAAAAATCATAAATTAGTTGATTGCAAACAAATGACTGATTTGATTATTGAAGAATTAAGAAATATGTGTAGATAAAATTATTTTAAATTCTCTGCAAAAAATGGAAGAAGTTTTGCCTCTGCTTTTCTAAGATGTTCTTGATAGGTTGATGTTGAGATTTTCATAATCTTTGCTAGGTCTGAAAGATCAACTTTTCTTGGAAATGTATAATAGTTATTTTTTATTGCAATTTCAAAAGCTTGTTTTTGTTTTTCTGGCAGTTCTGGAGATAATTTTGGAAAGTAAATATCATTTAGATTTGTTTTTTGTATACTTTGGAGCTGGAAATTCTTTAACTTTTCTTTCCATTTTTCTATTTCTTTAATTAAGCCTTCTAAAAGAGTTCTGTCCCATGAAGAGACATTCCAGTATTCATATCCTTGTTTTGCTGTGACTGGATGAGTTAAATATAATTCGGGGTTATATAGAAGTTCATAGAATTTTTCTTCTTCTTTTATTAAGACTATTAACATGTTCTTATTACATTCAAATTTCAGAACTTTTGTATTCTTTTTTAGTTCATTTACAAAACTTTTTTTATCTTTTTCTTCACCTTCTAGTATGTGAATTCCTAGAATAAGAATGTTATTTCCTTTTTTATAACGGTCAACAGGATAAAAATAGTCAGTTACATTATACTTTTTAGTTAAAACAGTATAAATGCTGTCCAGATTCTCTACCTTAAATTTCAGGCTCCACATATTAATGTTAGATGATTGGGTTTTAAAAATATTCTCATTTTAGTTTTATCTCCATTCTAAATCACGTTCAAAAGGACGTAGTTCTGTGGTGCTACCATCTTCGTTAATAATTTGTATACCCTGTGCAGTTAGTCCATCAGTATAATGTGAGGTGGCAATATCATAACCTGCAAGGTTATGTGAGTAGACTCTAACACTAACATCATCTCTACTTCTCATTTTCCCAAGCTTTCTGCTTATATCATAGGGAACTCTGAAAGGGATTTCTGCTATAAATTTTTCATCTGTTGATTCATTTATCTCTCTTATTTCTGTTCTTACTAAAATTTGACCGCCCCTATTCCAACTTCCTTGTAAAAATGCTGGTAAGCATCTTGGTCCGTATAGATTTTCTCGGGTATATTCTACTACTCCTACTACAGAAGGAATAAATGTTGGTTGTTCATTTAGTTGATTAAGTAAGGCTGTTAAAGCAGTTCCTTTAACACCTCTTCTTTCAAAGGCTATTCTTATTTTTGGATCATCTCCTAATCTGGGTATACATAACCTTGTTGTATGTTGTGTTACCATTTTAGTTTTCTCCCTGAAGTCTTTTTCTTAGATTTACTGCTCTTTCTCTATAGCATCTTGTGAGATCGTCAATTTGTTCACCTATAATTTCACGCATTGTCGGTGTAGCTCTTATAACTTTTTGTACTCCATTTTTATTTGCATCAATTGCTGCTGCAATTTCTTCATAACTTCTTGCTGCATCTTCTAATTGACCTGCTTCTTCTACTTCTGAAGCTGTTTTATCGAGATCTTCTACCGGAGGTCCTTTTCTGAGTTTACCACTACATTCACATAATGCTCCTTGTCCATATAATCTAAAGTATTGATATGCAAGTGTGCCCTTTCTTTCTTCAAAAGCTATTTGTGTTGTCATTTTAGTTTTCTCCTTGTTTAGGTTCTCCTTTTAACCAAATTCCTCTTGCTCTTCCATATAAATCTGATCCTCTAAAACTAGCACTAACTTGATTAAACTCTGTAGTAAATTGTTCAATTTCTATTCCAGTTAAAGTTCCATCATCACTCTGGACTAATTCTCTAAATTGATGATATTTCATTCTTGATCCATTATCAAATGGTTTTACAAACTCGTGTGTTTCTTTACCTTTTCTAGTATATGCCCCGTGGTAGGCATATTCATTTCCATTTATTTTTACTCTTTCTCCTTCTACAAATTTTAACTTTGGTGCTCTTGATTGTGTTTTCATTTTATATCTCCTTACTTATCCAACCGTATTCTTTTAATAATCTTTCTGCTTCTGTTCTGTTTACATATGCTGCATCTTCTGCTGGATTATATCTTCCTTCTATGCAAACTCTTCTATAAACTGCTAATTGATCTTGTGGAGTTTTTGTTTGGTGTTGCTCAGTTGCCTTTGGTAAAGCATAACCTTGGTTAAACATGGCTTCTCTTGATTGTTTGTCTAATTTTATTTGTCTATGACTTTTTACTGCTCTTTCAATTTGAGGTTCTGCTATGCATGCTGACCCAATTAAAGCAGTTAGTCCTAGGACTCTTAACTCATCTAAAAATTGTCTTCTTGTAATTTTTGGTAGTTTCATTTTAGCTTTCTCCTTTTTGTTTAGATAGGATTCTATAAGCTCTATGAAGAGCTTTATATTCGTGTTTCTTTAATTGTCTTGGATGATTACAACTTTTAACTCCTAATCCATAAAACTCTAGTATTTGTTTTTCTATTTCATATCTTTTGCTACATAATTCAGTTATGGCAGGATCATGTCTTTCTACAACTTCTGAAATTAATCTTTCCAGTGTTTCTTTTGATAGTGCGCATCCATAAGCTTTATTTCTTGGATTACGAATTCCTCCTTCTACTGATTGTTCTACTATCCAACTTGCACGATCTCTATCATCAATTAAGTTATAAGCTCCGTATCTGAATTGTATACCTAACTGAGATAATTCTCTTTCTCTTTCTTTAACTTTTAATTCTATTTCTCCTTGAATTTCTTTCATGGTTTTATATTCTTCTGGAAAAAGTTTTTGAGTTAGATAACTTATTGACCAATCTATTCCATCTATGATCTTTTGTGGATGTGATTTATCTTGATTAAGTGTTAATTGACTTCTATGTCCTCTTAGTGCACTTGCTAAGTTTGGTTTTCCAATTTTATCATAAAACACACATAAATCTCTATGTAAATAAGTTGGTCCGAAAAGTAGTTGTTTTTTTGACTTTGTTTCTTCAATTCTTTCTCTTATACGTTTTTTAGCTTCTTCTTCTTTTTGAGCTTGAGTTGGTTCTAGTTGATCTTGTTCAGTGCTTGAGCAGATAGCTGGCTGAACAGCTGATTGAACAGCTGGAACTACTGGTGTTCTTTGTCTTTTGTTTCTAAATATTCCAAATACCATTTTCTTATTTCCTGCACTGTTAAGTGCGAAAGATCTTAGAATATTTATTATATAGAAATATACCAGTAAATGTCAGGTAGTTTAGAGAGAGCACCTAATTGAGTTTAATCTTCACCGTCTTCAAATTTCATTTCATGCCGGTTATCCCAGGCTTTCTTTCTTTCCTTAGAACAAGCATCACAGTATTTTCTTGGGTATCTTGGATGAGGTTTATACTTGAAAGTCTTTCCACAGTCTCGGCATTTCATCTCTTTTTCGTTTTTTAATGTTATTACCATATATTTACTAGAAATATGGAAATTATAAAACTTACTATGTTATTTCTTAGAGGTGCAATGAACTAAAAGCCCTTTGCCAATATTCAGGTGTTGATTTTTCATCAATACTTTTATCACTGCAGTCTATAATTGTTAAATTAATTCTGTGGGCATGATCTTCTATTTGTCTAATTAAATAATCATGATGATAGCATGATGTTGCTAAGACTACTGGAATGCTTAGTTGTTGTGCTTGTTCTGCTATTAATATGCCCAGGGGTTGATTTGATGGATCTTCTTCCATAGCATCTATTAATCTCGCATAAGGATCTTTAACTCTACATCTTTCTAATTTTAAGGGAGGAGTATTCTTAAGAATTTTAGCTGCTATTTCTTTTGAAGTGTTTTCTACAGCTCTTTTAACTGCACGAAAGGTGTTATCTCCAGGATATGAAAAAACATTTAATGCTCTCATACCCTCTCTTAGTTCACCATCAAAACAATCACCAAATATTTCTCTATACGCTTGCTCAAGAGCTTTAACTCTTATTTCAACCGGATCTATTGATCTCATTTTTTCTATTGCTTCTCTTCCTCTAGTTATATCTGAACTACCTTCTATAGATCTGAAAAAACAGTCAGTTATTACTCCGGCTAATCCTTCTTCTCTTAGACCTCTTTCACCATGTTCATAATCTCTTGCATAAATTAACTGAAAATTTGGTTGACTAGTAAAAAAGGTTTGAGCTACTGCTAAATATTGAGGGCTATCTTCAACTACAAGTATTTTTGAATTTGTTTGTGTTGTCATTTTTTTCTTGATATAATGGAGTATATCTAACTTAGCTCACCCTTTGGGGTGAACAAAACATAAGATTTATATAATCTGCAAAACAATTTATGTTATGGAAAAGGATACACAAATACTTGAGAAAATAGGTTTAACAAAAGGAGAGATAAAAGTTTATTTTTCTTTAATAGAATTAGGAGAAAGTAGTTCTGGAGCAGTGATCATTAAATCTCATGTTTCTCGTTCAAAGGTTTATGAAATTTTAGAAAGACTTAAAGAAAAAGGACTTGCTAGTGAAGTAATAAAACAGAATATTCGTTATTTTCAGGCTGCTAATCCTGAGGTTATTCTTGAGTATATAAAAAATAAGGAAAAGGAATTAAAACAACAGGAAGAAGATTTTAAGAAAATATTACCTAGTTTGGAGGAAAAACAAAAATTTAAAGAAGAAAAACAAGAAGTAAAAGTGTTTACTGGTTTTGAAGGAGTCAAAACTTTTTGGAACTGGCTTCTTGAGAGGCTTACAAAAAAAGACGAATATTTAGCAATGACCTTCCCAAAAGAAGCTCTTGAAAATGAATCTATTATTTATATGTTCCAAGATTTTCATAAAAAAAGGGCGGAGAAGGGTATAAATGCAAAAATACTTTCTTCTGAAAAAGAGGAGATTATAAAAAAAAGAATGAATTTTTCACAAACAAAATTTTATGAATTTCGCTCTACAAAACATATTCTTCCAACAGGTATTGTTATTGCTGGAGATGTAGTATCTACCTTTAATTGGGGAAAAACTCCACGAGTTTTTGCAATTGTGTGTAAGGAAAATGCAGATCAATATAGAAAGTTTTTTTATGATATTTGGAAGGAAACTAAGAAATAGATTTTTCTATTCAATTTTATTTTAATTCTTCAAATTCCTTAGCTATGCTTAGAAGCCTGCTTTCGTTTCCTTTTGCACACATTATCTGCATACCAATTGGAATGTCATCAATTGTGCCTGCAGGCATTGTCAAAGCGCAAATTTCTGCTAAGTTTGCTGGAATTGTTAGAGCATCATAGGCATAAACTTCTTCAATTGCCATTGACTCTCCGATTTTCCATGGAGGCCCCGGGCAGGTTGGAACTATTATGCAATCAATATCTTTGAATGCTTTTTCAAATTCTTGTTTGATTATTTCTTTAACTTCAAGTGCTTTTTTGTAGAATCTACCTTCATATTCTGCTTTGCTTATTTCACTTCCACCTAAAATTCTTCTTAAAAGTTCTGGACCTGCAACATCTTCTATTTTTTTACCAAATCTTCTGCCATCAAATTTTCTAGTACCTGAAAAAAGCTCAACATAAACTAAAGGATAGTAAGTTTCAACTGCAGCATCAATATACTGGATTGTAATTTGTTTTTTGTCCCACCCAAGAGAAATACAAGCCTGTTCTATTTTATTATTAATTAATTTTTGAACCTCCGGTTTTGCTAAAGGTTTTATTATGCCGATGGTTATTTTGTTTTTTAATTGTTCTAGTTTTATGTCTTCTCTTTTATAAGTTGTAGGATCTTTTTCGTCACGTCCTTTAATTATATCTAACATTAATGCTACTGATTGAACATCATTTCCTAAAATTCCAATTTGATCTAAGCTCATTGCATAGTCAACTAGACCATAACGTGAGACAAAACCAAAAGAAGGTTTTATTCCAATAATTCCACAATGAGATGCTGGATTTCTTATGCTTCCTCCGGTATCACTACCCAGAGCAATATCACAAAAATCTGCTGCAACTGATGCTGCACTACCTGAACTTGAACCTCCAGGAACTAGATCTAATTGTATAGGGTTTTTTGTTGGACCAAATGCAGAAGTTTCTCCGCTTCCTCCACAGGCAAATTCATCCATGTTAGTCATGCCTAAGATTATTCCATCTTCAGCTTTTATTTTTTCAATAACTGTTGCATCGTATGGGGCGATCCAGTCTTTTAAGGTTAGGGATGCGCAATTGCATTCTAAATCTTTGACACAAATATTTGATTTAACTAAAATTCCTAAGCCTGCTAATTTACCTGCTTTGCCGGCTTTTATTCTTTTATCAATTTCACGTGCTTCAGCTATAGCATTGTGATTTAAAACTAGAACTGCATTGATTTTCTTACCATGATGATTATCTTTTTCTATTGCTTCTAGAAATAAATTTATGTTTTGTTCGGCGGTTAACTTTCCGCTTTTTAATGCATGTAATTTTTCTGTTGCGTTCATTTTTATTTTATCCAACTTCCTTTTTCAGCTTTTATGCAGTCTCCCTGAGTTTCGGGAGCATTTTTTAGAATTTGTTTTTTAAATTCTGGGTTTGGTTGCCAGGGTTGAGTTTCATCTCTTTCAAAAATATCTCTTTCAACTGATGCTTCTTTTCTGGCTGGAAGTTTGTCTAGAATTTTGCCAAAACTCATCATTATGTTTTTAGCCTTTTGTTCAACTTGTTTTTTTTCTGCCTCAGAAAGCTTTCGCCATAGTAGTTCGCTGCTCATGAATATTAGATAAATACTAGATTTAAAAAGTTATAGATTTATGATTTTAAATTCTCTTAGACCTAGATTGTGGATGGTGGTTTTGTCTAATTTTTTTGTTCCATCTGCCTCGTGAATATGTCCACAAATGACATATTTTGGCTGCCTCTTTTTTATATAATTTAAAATTGTTCTACTTCCAGCATGTTTGCCTTGCCAGTGTTTTGGGGCTCCCTTTCCTACTCTGTCAAGAATCTTATATGGTGGTTGGTGAGTTAGCAAAATATCAACTTGATTAAATTTATTTAGAATTTTACTTACTTTCTGAGATTCTTTTCTTGCTTCTTTTAGTGATTCTTTGTATTCTTCCGGTTTAAACTCCTTTACCCAACTTTCATCTATAAAGTATTTTATTCCTGCAATTTTTATTCCTTTAAAGTTTACAAGTTTGTTGTTTATTACTTTTACATTCTTTATTTTTGATAATTTTGTTGATAAAACTGGAAGATTTAACTTAATTTCTCTGATCATCTGTTTTGTTTCACTATTTGTTGACTCAACATTCCCATATACTAGAAAAACAGGGGAAATTTTTGCTAGTTGGCTTATTATTTTTATTGTTGAGTTATATGCTTCCATATAGGCTTTCTTTTTTTGAATAGAATTGTATTCAATTTCTTCCAAACCTTTTTTTTGTCTTTTAATGTTTTGAAAAGCCATTTTTCTCATTAGATCTGCTTTTCCCAAATCTCCAGTTAGTAGAATTAGATCAATATCTTTTGAGATTTTCTTAATTTTTTGAGGAAATTTACCATGAAGATCTCCGAGTGCTAGAATTTTCATAAAGAAATGTGGGAAGGGATGTTTAAAAAATAGGCGATTATGGAGTAAGTCTATCTCTATCTCTTGGAAAAAGAACAGCTTCTCTGATGTTTTTTAAACCTAGAACTAACATTGTAAGTCTTTCAAGACCAATTCCCCAGCCAGCATGCGGTGGAGCACCATATCTGAAACTATTGATATAATCTTCAAAATCTTTTGGCTTCATTCCTTTTGCTTTTAGTCTTTCAATTAGTAAGTCTGGAATATGAATTCTTTGTCCTCCAGAAGTTATTTCCATTCCTAGATAAATTGCATCAAATCCGCAGCTTAATCTTGCATCCTTATCTCCGTCTTTTGGCATGATATAAAATGGTTTGCCTGATAACGGCCAGTCATGAACAAAAACGATTGTATTTGGGTATAATTCTCCTAATTTTTGTTCTGATTCTCCTGAAAGATCATCTTTTCCAACATGTATCTTATGTTTCTTCATTATTTCTGCTACTTCTTCAAATGTAAGATATTTTACTTTAGGAACTTCTAGTTTAACTTCTAGTAATTCTAATTCTTTTTTATTTTCTTCTAAAATTCTTTTAACAATATATTGAACACATCTTGCCATTACTTCCATAACTATTTTATCATCTGCAAAACACATTTCAAAATCCATTTGACGTGATTCGTTTAGGTGTCTTATTGTATTATGTTTTTCAGCTCTCCATGCAGTAAATATTGCGTAAACTTTTTCCATTGAACAAGCTAACATTTGTTTGTATAGTTGGCAACTTTGAGAAAGATAAGCTTTTTTTTCAAAATATTGAATATTAAATACTTCTGTCCCGCCTTCACTACTAGCACCGATTATTGAAGGAAAAATTGCTTCAATTGCTCCTTCTTTTGCCATAAACTCTCTATATCCCTGCATTATTGTATTTTGGACTTTGAAAATTGCTTGAGTATATTCTCTATGCAAATCAAGAAATCGATAGTCAATTCTTTTTGGCAGTTCGGTTTTTGAGTGATCTGAAACATCTATTGGCAAGGGATGTTCAGCTTTTGCAAGGATTGTTATTTTTTCTGGCAGGACTTCTTTTCCACCTGGAGCCTGTTTTGATTCTTTAATTTCACCAATAATTTCAACAACTGATTCTCTTGGAATTTCTTTCATCAGATTAAAAGTTTCTTCAGGTGTTTCACTTTTAACGCCAGTAATTTGAATTCTTCCAGAAATATCTCTAAGTACAATAAATCTTACTTTACTCAGGTCTCTAGTGTCATGAACCCAACCTTTCAAAAGAACTTTTCCTTTGTTTTTTAAAGCTTGTTCAATATAAGTTCGTTCCATGGATTTACCAGAAAGACTGGATTTTTAAACATTACTAAGAAGGAGGGTCCGTTAAATTAAGGACAAAACAAAAATAAACTTTTAGAGAATTATCTTCTCTTTTTTTTGAGTTTTGCTGGTACAGCTTCTGATCTGTTCTTTAGCTTTATCTTTGAGAACCAGAAGATGTATAATATCTCAAGTATACCTAATGTATGGAATATTAGGAAAACAACAAACCAAACTATATGGTGTTTCTTAGCAGCTTTCCACATTGCAATTCCCATCCACACAAGACTCCAGATCATGGCAATAACTAATAGCCATACAGGCATACCTAGAAGATTTGCTACATCAAAATTTTGCAACATTAATTTTTTCACCTCCTATTAATAGTAAGAATTTATTGTTTTTAAACATTGTTTTTTGTCATGCTTAAATTTAGCTAAATTTAAATATACGGAGATATTATCTTTTTCATTGAAAGGAGGTTTGTTTTAAAGTGACTGGGTTAAATAAGACGAAAGCAGGTTTAGCTCTTGGACTTTTGTTAGGAGTTTTACAATTAGTTTGGGCTATTTTGCTTGCAGCAATCCCTGGACCGCTACAGAGTTTTTTGAACTTTGTGTTTAAGGTACATTCACTTCAACCATATTGGGTAATAACTAACTTTAATCTGTTAAATGCAATAATCTTAATAGTTGGTGCATTTGTTGATGGTTTTATCCTGGGTTGGGTCTTTGCAGCTTTTTGGAACTGGGTTAATAAGAACAAGAAGTAAGGTCTAATTTATTTTTTCTTTTTCCTTATTTTTCTTTTATATACTTGTTTAGGATATCTGTAACTTGTTTGCCGTTGGCTTTTCCTTTGAAGTATTGCATGATTAAGCCCATGTAACCATTGATTGACAAGCCAGGTTTTTCTTTGATTAATTTTATTATGTGCTGTTCAAGTTCGTTTGAATCTTGTTTTTCTATTTTTATGGCTTCTTTTATTGTTTTTCCTTTTAGAACATCTAGCATAATATTTTGGATGTCGCTCTTTTCAATCTTTTTATCTTTCAAGGCATTAAGTATTGTTTCCATGATATCTAAACTTAATTTTTTATTTATTTCTTCTAGGGAGATGTTTTGTTTTGTTGAAAGTTCTTTTGGCCAAAGAATTAACATCTTAACAACAAGGTTTCCATCATTTGTTAGTTGAAGAATTTCTTTAAACTCTTCAATTTTATTTTCAGATAAAACTAGCTTAATCATTTCATCGCTTAAACCAGATTCTTTTAGTTCACTTTTAATGTCTGATCTTAATTTTGGAAGTGATTTTTTTATTTCATTTATAAGTTCGTGTGGGATAAATAATAATGGTAGGTCTGTTTCAGGGTACATTCTTGCACTTCCAGGCATTGGTCGCATGAATGTTGTTGTGCCGTCAGGGTTTGCTCTTCTTACTTCTTTGTTGAGTTTTTTGTTTTTTACATTTTCAATTTGGCGTTCAATTTCGGTATCAACTATTTTTATGAATAATCTTGGATCTTGAAAACCCTTTATTTCAATGCGTGGATGGTTGGCGATACTTACATTTACATCCTGTCTTATTGTACCAATTCCACGTT
Organism: Candidatus Pacearchaeota archaeon; assembly: GCA_041659945.1. Classification (GTDB taxonomy): domain Archaea; phylum Nanobdellota; class Nanobdellia; order Pacearchaeales; family GW2011-AR1; genus JACPLR01. The sequence goes on from JBAZXH010000001.1 coordinate 531,900, forward strand.
TAACTTTGCAGGCTCTTAAAATATCTCCTAGTTGTAGGGCTACTTCTTTGATTTGTTCGGGACTGTGCATGTCTGGTTCTGTTGCAATTTCTACTAAGGGAATTCCTAAACGATCTAGTCTATAGGTAACAGAATCTCCTGACTGTTCAATTATTCTTGCAGCATCTTCTTCCAGACAGATTGTTGCTATTCTTACTTTTCCTAGGGAAGTTTCAATGTGACCATTTTGGGCTATTAGAACGGTTCTTTGAAAACCTCCAGTGTTTGAACCATCAATAACTGTTTTTCTCATTATCTGACTTATTGGTAGAATATCACAGTTTAGCAATAGAGCAATCTGAAGAGCAATTTTTAGTGCATCTTCATTTATACTTTCTGGAGGAGCTTCATCCAGTTCGATTAGACAAGTTGTATTATTATATCCCTGGTAGATAAAATTCTTTTTCTTTCCAGCCTCAAAATCAACTGCCACATCCACATGACCCATTTCTCCGGCTATTGCGTGAAGTTTTCTTTTTATCTCAAAATCAGGTTTGTCAGATCTTAAAATAGAAGGACAATTGCAAAATAGCTTTTTAGTATCAAGTTGCTGGTGTATTTCTAATCCAGATTTTAGACCTATCTTTTCGTAGTTTAGAGTTACCATAAATAAGAAATAGTAACTTTGTATATAAATTTAATGGAGAAGGCTTATTCTTTATTATTCAACGTCAGTTAGTGAATCTGTTTTAGATCCAGTATACTCTGAAACTTGACCAGTATAAAATCTATAATTCTCTAGTAAGGGTACTTCAAAACTTCTTGGATCTCTTTTTAGCGTTGCGACTCTTATTTCTCTTGGGAAGTGTTTTTCTACTTCCATTAATATTCCTCTAAGAGTATTGCCAGTTGTAACCCAATCTTCTAATACTAAAACACTTGTTCTTTCTAGCCCTTTGCCTAATACTGAGGTATCATGCTCTACCCAAGGTTCTCTTTGTTTTCTTGTTTTTATTGAGAACATTACTGGATAAACTGTTGGTGGTTCTTTGTCTTCTTCGTAAATTCCTACATCTTCATAAGCATTCGCTAACCAAATACCAAATTCAATTGCCCCATTTGCAATTGGAAAAATAAAATCAGGTACATAGGTTAATTTTCCATCTTCTGTCTCAGTTAATTCTGCACATAGTTTTGACATTAATTCTCTTTTTTTATACACTTTCTTTCTTGTTGTACTTACATTTTCAAAAGATCGTATAGCTTTTGCTTTTCCAGTAATCCCTACAATAAAAGGGGTTAATCTTCTTATTTCGGATTGAGTCTTTCTTCCTAATCCTTCACTACGATATAATTCCCCTACTCTTAATGCTTGTCTTGCTAGATCAACTGCAAGACATTTTTCTTCTAAAGAACTTTCTTCACCAATGTATTGTTCAGCTACGCAATTGGTAACTGCCTCAACATAAGAAAAACCTAAACTTGCAATATCTTTAAATATTCTATCTGAGAGAGTATTTTTTCCTACAAAAAATGGGGCTACTAATTCACTCGCGAGGACGTGAGTACATACTAAACCATCAAATGCATCTTCCTCAGTAGCAATTTCTCTTTCTCCATCAGCTATTACTACTCTATTTCTTTTTGCAGTTAAACTAGCATATCTTTTAAGAGTTTTTAATAATCTAAATCCAAGATTTGTTTCAGCTCTAACCTCTCCAGGATTGTATCCTGTTAAAAAAAGATTATAAACCTTAAGACTATCATGAGCTGCCCTTTCTGCGTAGTGCCCACTACCAAGGAGATCAAATGTTTCAACTGCTTTTTGATAAGCTTCTTTATTTCTTCCAGGATTAGCCATTTAATTTAACCTTTTTGTCTTCTTTTAAACCTTTCTGCTTGTAACCACTATAGAGTTAATATATAAACAATTTATAGGTCTTTTTAGACTTTGGAACATTAAAATCTTACTTTAGTAACTTTTTTAAACACTTATTTACTAGGGTAATTATGAGTAAAGATACTGGAATGTCAATGCCCGGCGTTTTCGGCGGGTTGATGAGATATAATGAAGAGTATAATAGTAGATTTAAGTTTAGACCTGAGTATGTTATAGCTTTTGTTATAATTCTTGGTTTGGTTGTTCTTGGATTAAAGGTCTTTGCTCCAATCGCTGCAGCAGCTGCTTAATTGGGTTTCTTTGACGTTACTTTTGAAAAGTGCACCATATCAAATTTTCTATCATGAACACTAAAAAATTTCAAGAAATTTTTGGTGCCATTAAATTTTATCAAATTTAAGGATTTGTAGTTTAGTGGTCTTTAAATTTGGCAGGATATATTATTTTAATTATTTCCTATGAATAAAGGTTATTTTCAAATAAGTAGTTGACCAAAATAACCTTTATATACCCCATTTATTTTTTACTATTATGGTGAATATTAATCCTGCACAGATGAAGGCTATGATGAAGCAAATGGGCATTAAACAGGAAGAGATTGATGCTATTCGTGTTATTATTGAAACTGAAGGTGAGAATATAGTTATTGAAAATCCATCAGTTGTTGAGGTTAATATGTCTGGCAATAAATCCTGGCAGATTTCTGGTGATGCTCACACTGAAGAAAAAGGTTTTGCTGAGGAAGATATTAAAATGATTATGGAAAAAACTGGAGTAAGTGAGGTAGAGGCTAAGAGGGCACTTGAAAAAACCGGCGATATTGCCGACGCAATTATAGAGTTAACTAGTTAATAAAATTCTTAAAAAATTAAAAAACAATGGCACTTGAAGAGGTATTGGAATCAAAAAATAGAACCGATCTATTTGAACTTGATAAGAGTTTTATAAATAATTGCCCAAACTTGGCATTTTTTAGATTGTTTTTTGAACCTTTTTATGTTACGAGATTGGCATTGCATATCCCTGAGGAAAGAGGAGCTGATTTTCGTAGAAATCACATGGCTGTGGGTCTTATAATAGACACGGCTAAGTTAGTTGGTTATGGACTGGCAGCCTATTATTTTATTTAGTTAGATTTTTATACTTGGGAATTCTTTTGAAAATATGGTAAGTCAACTAAACCTTAAACCAAATACCTATGTAATGTTGCATACAAAGAAGGGAGACTTTGAGTGTCGACTTTTGGAATCTCCTAGGGAAGATATAATTCTTGTTAAGTTGAATTCGGGTTATAATGTTGGAATTAGAGAAGAAGAAATTCTTGGAGTAAAGGTTATTGATGAACGGCTAGAGAAAGAAAAACCTAAAGCTGTTAAATTGGATAAAAGTTTACCAAATATTGCTCTGATTGCTACGGGAGGAACAATATCTTCTAAACTTGATTATAAAACTGGAGCTGTGAAATGGTTGACAGATCCTGCCGAGTTGTTGAGTGTTTATCCGGAACTTTTGAATATAGCCAATGTTGTGAAGATTGAAAATCCATTTATGAAAGCAAGTGAAAATATGGAATTTTCTGATTGGAAAGAATTGGCTGATGCTGCTGGAAAATTGTTAAATGATCCTAAAATTGATGGCGTAATTATAACTCACGGAACTGATTTTTTGCATTATAGTGCTGCAGCTTTATCTTTTATGTTGCATAATTTAAACAAACCAGTTGTTTTGACATATTCTCAGAGATCAAGTGATAGGGCAAGTAGCGATGCAGCTTTGAATTTACAGTGTGCTGCAAGAGCTGCTGTTTCAGATATTGCTGAAGTTATGCTAGTTGGTCATGCTAATCCTGAAGATGAATATTGTTATGCCCTTCTTGGAAGTAAGGTTAGAAAAATGCACACATCAAGAAGAGATACATTTAGACCGGTTAATACTCTGCCTCTTGCAAAAATTTATCCTGATAAAATTGAAAAGATATCTCAATGTAATTTGCGCGATAATAGGAAAAAAGTTGAAGTTAAATCTGATTTTAATAACAAGGTTGCACTGGTTAAATTTTACCCGGGCCAGGATCCAGAAATACTTGAACATTATTTTGAAATAGGATATAAGGGAGTTGTTGTTGAAACTTCGGGATTAGGGCATGTTTTAACAGGAGAAGCAAAAAATAATTGGTTGCCTAAATTAAAAAAATTGATAAATTCAGGATTTATTGTTTGTGCTGTTCCTCAGACAATTTATGGAAGGCTTGATCCTCTAGTATATTCTCTTGGAAGAGAAACCGAAAAAACAGGAGTGATTTATCTGAGAGATATGTTACCTGAAGCTGCGTTTGTTAAGTTAGGTTGGGTGCTTGGTCAGGTGAAGAATAAAGATCCAAAAAAAGTTAAGGAGATGATGTTGACAAATTATGCTAAAGAGTTTAATGATCGACTTACACAAGAGGAGTTCTTGAATTAACCATTGTGAAAATCTGTTGATTTTCCCAGGTATCACAAAACAACAAAAATTTAGAATATTTTGTGATGTCAAGAACCCACGGACTAAAGTCCGGGGCGTGTAGTGGTTCTTGAGCACCATCAAGATTTGATTTACGTTGAAGTAGGGGGATTGTGTAAATACAAATCTTAAAGTTTCAAAAACTCTATTTCTTAATAAATATCTGTTTTAATTCGGCAGTTATTAATACACTGTCATAAAATCTAATAATATCTTTAAATTTTTCTTTGATATCATCCATTATTTTAAAATAAGACTCATAATTTTTTGTTTCAAATTCTATTTCCAAATCCCATGGAGCAAAAGTAATTACCATGTTAATTGTGCTTGGAAGCATTTTACAGTAATTTATAAACCCGGCCTTTTTTTCTTCATTTATATTTTTGAAAAATACAAATGCTTTTGTTGTTACGAAACCAAGTTCTGTTGGATTAAGAAGACATTTGTAACCTTGGATTATTTTTTCTTTTTCCATTTTTTTGATTCTATAGCTAACCATATCTGGAGAAATGCCTGTTTTTTCAGCTATATCAATTATTTTTTCTCTTGAACTGTTTATTATTTCATCTAGTATTTTGTTATCTTCTTCATCTAAAATTATTTTAGGTTCTTTTTCTCCAAAATTAAATTCTATTGGAACAAGAGTGTCATAGTATAACCATCTACGGTTGTATTGCAGAACTTCTCTACTAACTGAAAGTTCTTTTTCTTGCAGATATTTACTAAACTTATCTAAAAGTTGATCATGAATTTTAAAGAACTCCTCCATGCTTGTTGCCCAAACACCAAACATCAAATCCCAACGTCCTCTGGCAGTACCGACCCAAAACACATCTTTGTTTTTTAAAAGATAGCTAATCAGTTCATCATATTTTTCTTTTGAAATATCTTGTAATCTTAGATAGATTTTGTAAGCAGTCATTCCAAACCTGTAGGTGCTTGGAACGGTGTGGAATTTTAAAATTATTTTATTTTTGATTAGATTATTGATCCTGTAGTGTACAACTTCTTTGCTTGTTTTTAGTTTCTTAGCTAGATCTGTTAAACTTATTCTTGAGTTTTTATCCAGTTCGTATAAAATCTTTTTATCTTTAAGATCTAGTTCCATCTTTTAACAATACCTAATGTTCTTTTTATACCTTTCGTTTTTGTTAAAAAGCATGGTAAAAGGTTTTAATTATCTTTAACATCAGCTTGCCTGGAGGTTTAAAGAAAATGACAAAAACAAGTGCACATTTAGGATTGGGAAATGTCGGTAATGCTCTAAAAGAGCTGTGGTTTGAGATTGGAGGTAGTTGCCACCTTAGGTGCGATTATTGCTTTTCTTCAAGTGATGGAATTGATCATTGTAGAGATAACCTAAGTCTGGAACAAGTTTTAGGCTTTTTAGATCAGTTTAAAGAATTGGGTGGAGAAAGAATTGGGATTGTTGGAGCGGGTGAACCCTTTCATCCTAGAAATCTGGAAGATACTTTTGTAATACTTGAAAGTATGAAAGGTAGCGGAGTTCATACAACTCTTTTTACAACAGGAGATTTAATATCCGATAGAGTTATTGATAGACTTGATAAATATTCAGATATGACTCTTCTTGTAAAATATAATAGTGCGATTCCTCAAGTTCAGGATAGATTGGTTAATTCAAAAGATTATACTTTTAGAAGAGATAAAGCTGTGAAAAGATTAAGGGATAGAGGATATGATGATGGTAAGAGATTGGGAATTGTCACAAGTATAATGACTGAGAATGCTGGAGAACTGGTTGATCTGTTAAGATTTGCTAGAAAGAGTAATTTAATTTTTGATGCAGATACTCTTATTCCAAGAGGAAGAGGAGGAAGTTGTAATTTACAAACACCTGATGAACAGACAAAAGCTTTGCTATTGGACTTGCAAAGAGTGGATAGAGAGGAGTTTAGTAATGAATGGGAAATAACTGGATCTTATATTGCAAGTCCTCCGTGCACAAGATTTAGTTATCATATGTACATTGATAAAGTTGGAAAAGTGCATCCGTGTGTATCTTCTCAGGATGTTGAACTTGGAGATATTAAACAGCAGTCACTTGGAGAGATTTGGGATTCTGAGTTAATGAGATTGATAAGAAGTCATGCTTATCAGGGTAAGTGTACTACCTGCCAAAACTATCAACAGGAGAAATGTTATTCTTGTCTTGGAAGAGCTTGTGAAAATATAACAACTGATTTTCTAAAAGAAAAAGGGTTTGTTCAAACTAAAGGATGTTTTAATTTTCGAAAAGGAAAGTAGTGATAATTAGAAAGGTTTAAAAGCAAGAGGCTTTAACGAAAAATATGAAAAATCAACTAAGAGCAGCTGATGTTGAAGGCAGAATTTCAGGTAGATTTCCTTTGGGAAGTTTGTCTCCTGATAGAGTAGATGCCGAATTTGAGAGAATTTTAGCTGAAGCTGTAACAGTTGAACCCGGAACATTTCATGATACTGAAGAATTGGAATTGGCTAGAGATCCGGAGGCTAGAAGAAGAGTTGAAGAAGAAAGGTATTCAAAAGCAAGGCCATTATATGCTAGAGATCTAATTGGAGCTTATGAATTATTTAGAGAGAGAGTTTATAGTCCTAAAAGAGTTTTATATCCTGGCTGTGATTTAGATGCATCACCAGTAAGAGCTTTTCCAAGAGCTAAAGTTGATTTAGTTGATATTAATGCGTTAGCAATAGGTGCACTTAATAGAAATGGAGTTAATGCAATTCATTCAGATATTAGGCAATATAAACCCGAGCAACTTTATGATTTGCTTATTTTGTTAAATCCTGGTGTTAGTTCTGATAAGACTACATGTTTTTTAGATAGTAAAGGATATGTCTTGGCTAATGACTGGCATAGAAATGCTTCTCAATTAGTTGAAGATAAATCTTTTAAGCCACTTGGAACAATAGTATTTAAGCCTAAACGTGTTGGCCCGAATAAGTTTGATCGTGAACCAAATTTAAAACTGGGAGAAGTTATTGGTTTAGGTGAAGTTGCTGATAATTTTTGGATATTTAGAAGAAAATAAAAGAAGAGTTTGGAGTAAAGTAAGAATTACTTTAATTTCTGTTAACTTTTATAAAGATTGGTTTGTTTGATTATGAATAAAAAACACTAAAAAATCCAAAGGATTTTTGGTGCCTCAAGTTCTTACGAACTTAAGGAGAGGTGAAAATGAACAAAGAAGCAAAGTTAACTTTGAAGATATATTCTAAAGATACAAAAAGAGAATGGAATAGATTAGTTAGAGATCCATATCATAAACTTGAATTTGATACAACAATGAGGTTCTTGAAAAAATATCTTCCTAAAAAAGGGTTAATTTTAGATGCTGGTGGAGGACCTGGAAGATACTCTATTGAGTTAGCTAATTTGGGTTATGATGTTGTTTTATTAGATTTTGTTCCTGCAAATCTAGAGTTAGCTAATAAAATGATAAAGAAACATAAGGTTGTAAATAAAATTAAAGATGTTTTGCAAGGTTCAATTACTGATTTGTCTAAATATAAAGACAATACTTTTGATGCAGTTTTATGTTTAGGTGGTCCTTTATCTCATGTTCATCCAGAATCTGAAAGAAAAAAAGCAGTCAATGAATTGACTAGGGTTGCAAAGAAAAATGCACCAATTTTTATATCTGTAATGGGAAAATTTGGAGTTTTAATGTGTGGTCCAGTTAGATGGGTTAATGAAATTGAATTGAATTCATTTGAGAAATTTTCTTTATTTGGAGATGATTACTTGTGGCATGGCGGGCAGGCATTTGCACATTATTTTGAATTAGAAGAGTTAAAGAATCTTTTTGATAAAAATAAAGTTAATTTTGTTGAAAATGTAGGATTGGAAGGATTAGCAACAACTTGTCAAGAAGCTATTAATAAAATGGCTGGATATCACAAGAAAGCTTGGAAAAACTGGTTACAAGCTCATGAGAGGTTATGCACTCATCCTACTGTTGTTGATTCAAGTATGCATTTTATGGTAATTGCGAGGAAGAAATGAAAAGAAATCTAGAAAATGCTTTGTTTATTATCCATAACAAACTAAAAGGAAAAAAGATAAAGTGGAGAATTGGTGGAGGAACTAATCTTATACTGTGGGGTATTAATGTACCTTCTAATGATGTTGATATAATAACAACGAAAACAGGAGCTTATGATATTGAGAGGCTATTGAAAAAATATGTGGTTAAACCTGTGGAATTTTCAGAAACAGATAAATTTTCCTCTCATTTTGGTAAATTCAAAATAAAGGGTATTGAAGTTGAAGTAATGGGTGATTTAAAAGTTAAAGTGAGTGGAAAGTGGAGAAAATCATCTTTAAGGGCAACTAATGTTTCTCATTTAATTAAAAGTAAAAAATTGATTTTTCCTTTAAACGATTTAAAGCAACATATGAATGCTTATCAAAGAATTAACAGAGAAAAAGACTTAGAAAAGATTAGGTTAATTAAAGAATTTTTAGAAAGTAAAAAGAGGCTGAAATGACATATCCAAAATATAAAAACAAACATTTAGAAGAGGCTTTGTTTAATGCCCATGATTCTGGAACAGTATTAAAACATAAAAATATGAAACTGCCTAAGAAGTATATCTTTCTATATCATCATAGTGTTAAGAATTATTTGAAAAGAAAATATAAGCCTAAAAAAATTGTTTTGTCTCCAATTATGATAATCTATGTATGGAAAGATATTGGATTTGTAGATATGAAGGGTATTGGTAGCCCCTATGCTGCAGGAGCTATTGAAAATCTAATTGCTCTTGGCGGAAAAAAATTCTTAAATGTAGGTGTTGCAGGAGGATTGCACAGTTGGGGATTTTATCTTTGTACAAAAGCTCTTAGGGATGAGGGGACGAGTTATCATTATTTACCTCATGGTAAGTATGTTTATCCAGATAAAATCCTAACTAATAATTTTGGAAAGACAATGGATAAAGCTGGAATTTCATATTTGAGAGCACCTACATGGACCACTGATGCTTTTTATAGAGAAACAAAAGCAGAGATTGTACATTATTCAAAAATAGGTATTAAAACAGTAGAGATGGAAGCAGCTGCATTATTTTCTATTGCTCAAGTAAGAAAAGTAAAAATTGCTTCTGCTTTTGTTGTTAGTGATATTCTTGGAGAAAAATGGGAGAATAAGTTTGGTAAATGGGATTTGCATCATGCTCTTAATCAACTTTTTGATGCTGCTGTTGAGTGTTTGAAGGAGGTGAAATGAAAGAAGTAATAATAAAAAAGACAGGGAAAAAAGGAAAAGGACTTTTTGCTAATAAAGATTTTAAGGAAGGTAAATTAATCTTCCACCATGATAAAAGTAAACTTAGGAAATATTCTTCAGATGAAATTAGCAAAATGCCAGATAATGACCATGCGGATTATGTTGGACATGGCAAATATATAATTGATTTTCATCCTTGTTCTTATATGAATCATTCTTGTGATCCAAATACAATAGTAAAGATGAAATCTATCTTAGAATCAAATATTTATGCTTTAAGGAATATCAAGAAAGGAGAAGAATTAACTCATGATTATAGCTTAACAGCAGTTGACCAAATAGATAATAAAGATGGTTGGATGATGGATTGTAATTGTGGAAGTAAAAATTGTAGAAAGAAAATTATTGGAGATTTTTTTAAGTTACCTGTATCAACTCAAAGAAAATACTATAAATATTTACCTTATTCTATTAAGATTAAGTATAAAGAGAGGATTAATAAGTTAAAATGAAATTATCAAAAAAACAAGCCCAAAATATAGCAAATTTATATGATTTAGGTAAAGTGAAAAGTATCAAACTTATTAAAGGCGGTTGGATAAATTATAATTTTGATTTAAAGACCGATAAAGGAAGATTTATTATTAGAGTTTTAAGTTATAAAATGACTAAGAAAAGAAAGTTCGAAAAACAAGAAGAATTCAAACTTCTTAATTTTATTAATAACTCGAATTTTAGTTATAAAACTCCATTACCTATAAAAAATAGAAATGAAAGTTATTTTTCTAAAATAAATGGAAGATATTATTGGGTTTATAAATGGATTGAGGGCGAACATGCTAAAAAAAATGAAGATAAGAATATAGAAGATGTAGCAAAGGCACTTGCAATTTATCATAAATCTGTTTTAAACTTTAAACCTAAGCTTAAAAGAGAAACTCTTGGAGGATTAAATTGGCTTGTTAAAGATTACAAAAAGTTAGAAAATATAAATGTAAAGAATAAAGTAGATAAATTAATGACTGATAATTATGATTATTTTTCTGACTTATTAAGTAAAATGTTAAAGTTAAAGTTTAATCCTAAACCTATTATTAATCATGCGGATTTAGACAAAAGCAATGTTCTTTTGAAAAATGATAAAATAATTGCTTTTTTAGATTTTGATAATCTTACTTATGGTTCAAAATTATTTGATTTGTCTCATACTGTTAAATCATTTTGTCATGTTACAGATAGAATTGATAGAAAAAGATACAATTTGTTTTTAAAATCATATCAAATACAAGGCAAGTTAACTAATGAAGAAACTAAAATGCTTCCTTATTTTATTTTAAGAGAATGCATTGCTGATTTTTGGTGGATGTATTTAGGAATGGATAAAAAAGTAGCTAAACTTGATTATTACATAAAGTGGAATATTGATTTTGTAAATAACTTAGTGGAGGATTTTAAGCTGTTTAAATGAAACTCTTAAATCTGAACATATACAATTATAATAACTGGCAAGAAAGAAAACCTAAAATTATTAAGTTTATTAAGAAAGAAAAACCAGATATTGTTACATTTCAGGAGATTAGAGATGATATTCAATTTAATAACAAAGGAGATAATCAGGCAAAACAGCTGAATAGAGCATTGAAATATCCTTATTATGCTTTTTATCAAACAACTGATAAACACAAGGAAAGACCAGAAAAGTATGACCATTATTGTGTTGAAGGTACCGCTTTACTTTCTAAATTTCCTATAATTAAAAATGAAAAAGTAAAGCTAAAAAAACACCCTAAAGATATTTATTATTGTGGTAATCATTATGTTAAAATAAAAATTGATAATAAAATAATTGATGTTTTAGTTGTTCATTTTTCAAATAGTGATTTATTTAGCAAATTGCATTTGATTGAAACAATGAATCAAATTAGAAAGAAGAAGATTAAACCAATCATTGTAGGTGATTTTAATATGTGGCATACTGACTGGCTAAAAAAATTGATAGGAAAAGAGTATACAAATTCTTTTATTTTTAAAAAATATATTTCATATCCTCCAAGAAAATGGGTATTAGACTATATTGTAATACCTAAAAATTATAAGTTTAAGTCATTTAAATGCATTGGAAAGGGTCTTTCAGACCATAGAGTTTTGGTTGCTGAGGTAGAGGTAAGATGAAACTATTTAAAAAAGGGGAGTTGAAGATATTATGGCCGTTTTATTTAGAATATTTTATTGCATCGGCTCTCTTTTTTATGCCTGCATTTGTAATAGTTTACTTTGCAGGTCTTGGGTTCTCTGCATTTCAAATGGGGATTTTGCTTGCAGTTTGGCCATTAACTGCTTTACTATTTGAAATTCCAACAGGAGCATTTGCAGACCTTTATGGAAGAAAAGCTTCAGTATTGTTAGGTTATACCCTTGAAGCGTTAGTAATGCTTTCATTATTCTTTTGGAAAGACTTTAAGTTAATGTTATTATCCTTTGCAGTTTTAGGTTTGGCATCTACTTTTTCCTCAGGAAGCAAAGATGCATGGATTGTTGATTTAGTAAACAAGAAGAACAAAAAATTAATTCATACGTTTTTTAATAAACAACAGTTTTTCCTTAGCATTGGATTGATCTTTTCAGGACTTTTAGGTGCTTTTTTTGTTAAGCAGTATGGGGTAAGTATAATCTGGATAGCTACATTTTTATCTTATTGTTGGTCTATTGGCTTTCTTTATTTCTTTACTAGAGATGATCATATAATAAAAAAGCAGACTATAAAAAATTCTATCCTTAAACTGAAGGATCAAACTAAAAAATCATTAGATTATAGTTATAAACATCATGTTTTGTTTTATCTCATCTTTGCTGGAATGATTGCTACCTTTGCACTAAATCTTCAAGGTCAAATAAGTTGGATTTCTTTGTTTAAGAATTTTGGAATGAAAGATTATTATTTTGGATATTTATGGAGTGCAATGGCAGTTATCACTGCGGTTTCACCTATTCTTGCAATGAAGTTTTTGAAAAAAGGAAAAGAAAGAAATTTCATTTTATCTGGCGTAATCTTGTGGACAATTACAACTTTCCTTATTTTGTTTACTCGTAGCATAATACCAGCTTTAGTTATTATGTTTTTAGCGATACTCTTCTATTTTTCAAAACAACCTTCAGAAGAAGTTTATTTTCATAGGTTTATTCCATCAAAATTAAGGGCAAGTGTTGGTAGTGTGAGAAATATGTTTTTTTCAATCGCAATAATTATTATTTTACCATTAGAAGGTTGGTTAGTTGATACTATTGGAGCAAGATACACAATATTTGTTTCAAGTTTGGTTATGATACCTGCTATAATTTTATATCTAATGATCAGGGAAGATAAAAATGACAATAAAAATTCAAACAAAGAAGTGCAAGAACTTAACGAAAAGTGAGATGGCTTTAATGAATAGAGCTAGGATTAAAGCCTGGGGCAAGAAACAGAAAAAAGATTATACTAAGGATTATGAGCCTGAGACATTATTCTTTTTTGTAAAGGAAGGAAAAAAGGTTGTTTCTGTTGGAGGATTAAGGCCAATTACTATTGATTATCTTGGAAAAAGGTATAACATAAAAGGGATATGTCATATTATTGCTATTGAAAAAGGAAAGGGTTATGGCAGAGTATTAATTGAGGCTATAATCAGATATTTGAAGAAAACTAATAAAACCGGACTTGGATTTTGTGGGCCAAAAGTCACAGGGTTTTATGAAAAATGTGGATTGCGGACAAAGAAGGATCTTGTTGAAAGGTTTATTTATATAAATCCTATAACAAAAAAGCAAATAAGGGATGATGGTGATGGGCTTTATTTTGAAGGAAAAGACAAGTTTATTTCTAGAGTTTTAAAGACTAAAGATATTGTTTACATAAATGTGAAGCATTGGTAAAAAACTCTATTACCCTAAGATTTTTAACCCCTATTTTTGTTACTATCTTAGGTTAATATGACACAAACTAGTTTCAAAGATATCAAAACATGGAGTCCGGCTGTGGAGACTGAGATAACCTCTGCATGGCAAAAGGCTGAAAAGTTTAATTTTAATCCAAAGTCTAAGAAGAAGATATATTCTATAGACACTCCTCCACCATACATTAATTCACCAATTCACATGGGACATGCTTCTACCTATTGTATGATGGATTTTTTTGCAAGATATAGAAGAATGAAGGGTTTTGAAGTGCTTTTCCCACTTGGGCTTGATAGAAATGGGTTGCCCATAGAAATGGGAGCTGAGAAAAAGTTTAATGTTTCACCATTTATTATTGGTAGAGAAAAATTTATTGAATATTGTGAAAAGCTGCTCAAGGAAACTTCAGCAGAATCTGTTGATAGCTTTGCTAAACTAGGAATTTCATTTAATTCCTATAAACAAAGTGAAGATGTTGGAAGTATTTATTTAACAGATTCACCAGAGTATAGGGCTTTAACTCAAGCTACATTTTTTGAATTGTATAAAAAAGGATTGGTTTATGAGGATAAAAGAATTAATAATTGGGATCCTAAATTACAAACAACAATTGCAGATTCTGAAATTGATTATAAAGATATTCCCTCTGTGTTTTATGATGTTAGATGGAAGATTAAGGAAACTGGTGAAGAAGTTATTATTGCCACAACAAGACCGGAATTAATTTGTACGTGTGGAATGGTTATTTATAATCCTGAAGATAAGAGATACCAACATTTGAAAGGTAAAACTGCAATAAGTCCGGTATTTGAAAAAGAAGTTTTAATTAAACCGCATCCTTTAGCTCAAATTGATAAGGGAAGCGGTTTGGTAATGATGTGTTCTGCTGGGGATTTGTCTGATATTCAATTTTTTAGAGAAATGAGTTTAGTACCTGTGATTGCAATAAATCAGGATGGTACAATGAATGAGCATGCTGGTCCTTTAAAAGGTTTGAAAGTGAAAGATGCAAGACAGGCAATTGTTGATGAACTTACTAAAAGAAAACTTATTGCTAAACAACTTCAAATTATGCATCGTACTCCGGTGTCTGAACGGTCTGGTGCTGAAATTGAATTTATTGAAATGCCCGAGTTTTATCTTAAACAATTAGAATTTAAGGATGATCTAAGAAAACTGGCCAAAAAAGTTAATTTTTATCCACCTGAATCTAAAAAAATACTGGATGATTGGATTGATTCGGTAAGTATTGATTGGCCAATATCAAGAAGAAGATATTATGCTACCGAAGTTCCTTTGTGGTATGGCGAAGATTCTGAAGGAAAAACTAATGAAAAATTAGTTGCTTTACCTAAGGCTGGAAAGTATTATAGGCCGTGGAAGGAAAGTGTTCCTCAAGATGCTGAAGTTTTAAAAAATGGTAAGGTTATTGGAAAAGTTAAAGATTTTTCTAAAGTTAAATGGCATGGTGAAACACGAGTTTTTGATACCTGGTTTGACTCTTCAATTTCAGAGTTATTTATTATAAAATATTTGGATGACAGTGCTTTGTTTAAAAAAGCATATCCAGTAACTCTTCGTCCTCAAGGAAAGGAAATTGTAAGAACTTGGTTGTACTATACTTTGCTAAGAGGTTACCTTGAGACTGGGAAACCGTGTTTTGAAGACACTTGGATTCATCAGCATATTTTAGATGAAAAAGGAAGAAAAATGTCAAAGTCTCTTGGAAATGTTATTGATCCACAGGATATTTTAAAAGAATTTGGAGCAGAAGCTTTGAGACTTTGGGTGGCTGTTGAGGGAGATTTATCTAAGCAAGATTTAAGTTGTTCTAAAGAAAAAATAAAAGCTGAACTAAAGACAATTAATAAGTTGTTAAATGTTGCAAGATTTGTTATGCAGTTTCCTAAACCTAAAAAGGTGAAGTTAACTAAAATAGATCAGCTATTTGTTGATTATATTGAAGATTTAACAAAATACGCTGACGAATGCTACGAAAAGTATGATTTTTATCATCCGGCTTTGAAGCTAAGAAATTTTTTATGGGAGATTTTTGCTTCACATTATATCGAACTTGTTAAGGCAAGAGCCTACAACCAAGAAGGCAAGTTTAGTTTAGAGGAAAGTGATTCGGCAAAGTTTGCTTTACATCACATTCTTGAAAGATATTTAACTTTGATGTATCCAATAATTCCACAGATAACAAGTGTTATTGCTAAGGAAAAAGAAATTGATTTGCTTGAAGCTGAATATCCAAAAGCAGGTAAGGTTGATTCTAGTTTGTTTTTGGTTGATAAAATAATGGAATTTAATAGTTTTGTTTGGAAAGCTAAAAAGGAAAAAGGACTTTCTTTGAGAGAAAATTTGCTAAATGTTGAGATTCCAGGCACTTTAAAAGAGTTTGAAAAGGATTTGAAGATTTGTCATAATCTTTAACATATAAATCTTTAAAAATCTGAAAAATTGAGGATTATTATGCCATTATTAAAAGAAGTAAAACATTGTGAATCTGGATTAGTTGGAATTACTGAGTCTGGAGATGAAGTTAGATTATCTGTTCCTATTCCAAAGGTTTGGGGAGTGCCAAGCAATTTAATAAATGACCGGGAATCTACTGAACAAAGTACTTGGCTTGATAGGGTTGTTAATGCTTTAACAGCTTATGCTGGAAATTCTTTAATTTATTTAAGTGCAAGAGAAGTGCGAGCTCATGATGGCGGGTTGGGATTGTTTTACTTAGAGTATAAGTTAAGGGAATAGCTTATTTTTTAACATAACTAAAACTTATTAAACCTGTTTTTCTTATGATTATAATAATTTACTAATTAAGATGAGTGATGCAAAACTACTTGAACTTCAAGAATTTATTGAAAAGATTGATGCTATAAAAGGCAGACATACGGAGTTAGTTACAGTGCTAATTCCGGCTGATTATAATGTCAACGCGGTTGTTAAGCAGCTGGAAGCTGAAAGATCTACTGCTTCGAACATTAAGAGTCGGTCAACTAGAAATGCTGTTATTGAAGCAATTGAAAAGATTGTTAGAGAGTTGAAGTTGGGACCTCAAAAGTATCCTAAGGGAATTGCAATTTATTGTGGAAATGTTTCTCAGGATGAGGGTGTTCCGGATATTCAATATTTTTCTGTGGAACCTCCGCAGGAGTTAAGAGTTAGAATTTATCGCTGTGATCAGGAGTTTGTTACAGAACCATTAAAGGAGATGGTTGAGATAAATGAAGTTTTTGGTTTACTTGCAATTGATAGAAAAGAAGCTACAATTGGTTTACTCGAAGGCACACAAATTAAAGTTTTGCAAAAAATGACTTCAGGAGTGCCTAGTAAAATAAGGGCAGGAGGACAAAGTTCTCAGCGTTTTGCCCGTATAACTGAAGGTATGGCAAAGGAATTTTTTAGAAGAGTTGCTGAAGCTATGAAAGAACATTTTTTTGAGATGAAAAAACTAAAGGGAATTTTAGTTGGCGGACCAATTCCAACTAAAGATGAATTTTTAGAAGAAGGCCAGTTAGTTACTGCTCTGAAGAATAAAGTTATTGGGGTTAAAGACATTGGTTATGCTGATGAACATGGTTTGCAATTGTTAGTTGAGTCAAGCAAAGATGTTTTAGCTGAACAACAGATAACTAAGGAAAAGAAAATTATAGAAAACTTTTTTAATACTCTTGGAAAAAACCCAGATAAGGCAGCCTATGGCTATGAAAAAGTAAAAAGAGCTTTGAACATGGGTGCTGTGCAAACATTAATTGTTTCTGAAAAGGTTGATAGAGATATTTTAAGAGAGCTGAGTAAGATTGCTGAACAAATGGGTACTGAGATTGAGATTGTTTCTGCAGGAACTGGTGAGGGTGAGCAGTTTTTTAATTTGAGTGGAATTGGTGCTGTACTGAGATTTGCTGTGTAAGTCTAGATTTAGTTTTTATGCAGCAATCTGGCTTAAAGCTTCAATTGCATCTTTTTCCATAATAGCTTTTAGAATATTCTCTGGAACAGCCCCTTCGCATTGAGTACATAATTCTACTAATTTGCTTACAGTTTCTTTACGATTTTTTGTAATATCTCCAATTGAAACCTTTATTGTTTTTTTGGGTTTGCCTCTTGAAACACTAAAGCCATGAAATTTTGATCTACCTTCTTCTAAATGATCATAAATATTCCCACATAAGTCACGTAATGGTACTCTAACAGTATAATATATACCATCTATAGTCATAGAATAAAATGACGCATCAGCAGTTATTTCATCAATTTTGTCTTCCTCTCTAAAATATCTTTCATAAGGTAAATAAATTCTGTCTCCATTAGTTAGAGTAATTGGTCCGCTTCCGATGTATGACTTTTGATACAGTTGAAATTTAATTTTTCCTTTTACATTAGGTTGTATAATAATCATTGTTTGAAGGTAATGAGCTGGGCTACCACTGTAGCCGTCTCTTAGAAATCCATGTGTAACTAATCCAATCGGTTCACTTATTCTTCTTGATTTTATACCGTTTATTTTTCTTTTCATTGGATGTATTTCGTAGTTCATTTTCATTTCTCCATTACTTCATCATCATTGAGTAAACTGTCTATTTTTATACTTAATATTCCCCTTAGGGGGACAAAAGAGAAAGAGTTATAAACTTGGCATAATTAATCTTTTTATGGAAGACATAGAGCAATTACTAGAAAAATCTGGATTGTCTCCAGGAGAATCAAAGGTTTATTTGGCTTTGGTTGAGCTTGGAGTGGGGAGTGTTGGACCAATAGCTGCTAAATCACGTGTATCAATGTCTAAAGTTTATGAAATATTAAACCGGCTTATTAAGAAAGGATTAGTTAGCTCAATTTTTGTTGAAAGAGTAAAAAAATTCAAAGCAGAAGACCCAAGACAGTTAGTAGAATATATCTCCAGAAAAAGAGATGAGCTCGATAAAACTAAAATTGATCTTGAGAAAAATTTGGTTTTTTTAAATGAAATGATAAAGTCATCTGAAAAAAGTTCAACAACAAGAGTGTATGAAGGATTTAATGGGATGAGGGGGGTTTTTGAAAAATCTTTGGATGAATTAAAGAAAGGAGATATCATGTATGTTTTAGGTATTTCTGAATCAACAGAGACTATAAGAAACTATTTTTCAAGTTATTTTAAGAGACAGTTCAAAATCGGCTTTAAAGTAAAGGCTTTATTTGATGAAACAGCGGAATATAAAGCAAAAGAAAGAAAAAACAAATTTACTGATTTTAGATTTTTACCAAATGGCAGTGTTACGCCTGCAACTATTGTTATGTACAAAGATAAAACAATAATTGAAGTAGGAAATCCACTCTATATCCTAACAATTTTAATTAGTAACAAGGAGATTTCAGATTCTTTTAGGAATCATTTTGAATTATTGTGGAAAGGTGCTAAGAAGTAAGGGAAGTCTTTCTGTGTAAGTTTAGAAATAGTTAAAAAGCTTAAATTGTACTATAGGATATGAAAAAGAAGGTGACTAGTAAATCCTTGGTAAAGGTTTCTAAAACAGATAACAAGTCTAAAACTAAAAAATTTAATTTTAATTTAATCGTTATTTTAGTGATTGTTATTTTAGCTATTGCAATTGCATGTTTTTTTATCTTTTCTAGATTCACAGGTTTAGTTGGTGAGGGTTTTGGAGCGTTTGGAACTAGTTTAAATTTGAATGTTACAAATGTTAGTTCGAGTATAATTAGTCTACAATGGGATTCAGTGACTGGTGCTAGTGGATATAAAATTTACATTGCGCCGGAACCTGGTTTGTTGAGTGACAATAATCATCGATTATTGATTACAACTGTTTCTAGTTCTGTTTTAAATTATAAAATTACAAATATTTCTGCTGCTACTGATGTTTTTATTAGAGTTGAGGCTGTTGGTACAAGTACCTTTGAAGATATTTATGCAAGAACAATTGGTGGGCCAAATACAAATCTTGATCCAATATCAAGCAAGATTCCCACAACTTTTCTAAAGGAAGTTCATCTGATGGCGCCGAATATTCTTATGTTGGTTTATGAAGACAAACATGTAAAATCTTATATTCCTGAAGGGAAAGAACCAATGTGGAATTTTAGTAGAATTGAAAATTATACTGGGCATTTATTGCAAAATGGAACTTGGAATATAAAAAGGTTAAATGGAAGTTCATTTCAGGTTAAAAATATTTATAGACATTCTACGATTGGCGGTCAGTATAATGACTGGCCAACTGAACATGCCGATGTTAATCATAATGTTTACATTGTTTTAAATGAAAATGTTGGAAATCATGAAATCTTAAATATTTCTGGACCGTTGGGAATTAAATTTGCTTTACCCTTTAGTGATAAATTTCTAGAAACTCCTGTAATTCAAGTTAATCAAATTGCCTATAGTCCGGTTGCAAAGAAACGATATGCTTATATTTCTGGTTGGTTGGGAGATGGAAAAAATTTATCTTTAGCTAATTTTCCCACAAAAGCAAGTGTTTTAGTTGAATCTCAGAATCCTCTTGTAAATAGAAGTTTAACTCTTAATAATCTAGATGTTAGAATACGATATATTCCAGATACAACTAATTGTAATGCGAGCGGGCTTTTAACGTGGGATTCGGGAAGAAATCTTTGGTGTTTTAATGGTACTTATAATAATGGAAATGGTAGCGGCCCTATTATCTATGATTGTGTTACTCAATGGAACCCCGTTCCTTCACAGTTCCCCCAAGTTCCTTTTGATTGTGATGCTGGTACACAAGTTCGTGAAATAAATCTATCAGCATTACCAACAAATGACACAGCTATTTATCATGTTTATATTTCTGGAGTTGGAGTTAGTTGGAAAACTCAGGTAAGTGATTTAGCTTTGTTTAAGGCAATGTATGTTATTGGAAGAGGAACTTATTACAATCGTTGGGCAAGAGACCTACAGCCACAGTGGACTAATTTTGGACCAAGACCCCCAGATTATCATAGTGTATATCAAGCAGAATTATATGACAGTACAACTGGCCGTCCAACCTATGGATTTTCAATGTTTCCAGAAGATCAATCTACAAATGTTCCTAGAGTTTCAATAACTGAGGGTTATCATGATGCAGGAGATTGGGATCAACAACCATTTCATTACAATATGGCTGTTGATCTTTTTGTAGCTTATGAATTAAATCCTAGTGTATATAGAGATAGTCAGTGGACAATACCTGAATCTGGAAATAAAATTCCAGATATTTTAGATTCTGCACTATGGGAGTTGGGAGTATGGGAAGAATTGCAAGAAGTTGATGGAGGAATAAGAGCAGGTGTTGAATCATATCGCCATCCCTATGGAATGGATCAATTTGCTGATGAAGATCCGCTTCCCTATTTTACCTATTCTGTTGTTCCGGGGCATACAGCAAGAGTTGCAGGAGCATTTGCAATGGGCGCAAGATTAGTACAACAATTTAATCAATCGGAATATCTTAATTTAAAAAATCGTGCTATTTTGGCTTATGATTATGCTAAAGCTCATGGCGTTAATGAAAGTTCTGGAGGTACATTAACCTTTGCTAGCAGTGAGTTGTATAAACTGACTGGAGAGCAAAAATATAGAATTGATTTTGAGAAAACAATTGATTATGCTTGCGATCATAATGAATATTGTCCTAATGGTGGAGACGGAATTATATCGCGAGGATGGTGCGGGCTTACATCTATGAATGTAAATAATGAACCTCAGCTTTGTATTGGACCTGAGATGGTGGTAGGATATCTTCAAAGTTCAGATTTACGCGAGGGTGTTGGTAATTATTCTTATTTATTAAATGAATTAACAGATAGGGCAAATGCTCTTCATGCAATAATTGATACTAAATCTCATCGTACTATAAGGCCTGGAGGTTTAGGGTGGGGAACTGGAGCTAGTGGAGCATCAAGCCTTATGCCGGAGTATTCTAGATTACTATTAGACTCAAAATCTCCTTTAGATGTTCAAACAAAACAAGATTATCTTGATGATATTAGCCTTTCAACAGACTATCTTCTGGGAGGTAATCCGGCCGGAATGACTTGGATTACAGTTTTAGGTTCGCAATTTCCTGTGAGTCCTCAACATGATGATAATACTGTATTTGTATCTAGAGGACAAGGATTATTACCTGGAATTACAGTGTTTGGTCCTATTGGAGGTAATACTACTCATGGTAATAGTTATTATTATTATACTGAAAATGCAGAATATCCTCCTATTGATGCAACTCCACAACTAAGAAACTTTATGGATGGACTGTGGTTAACAGAAACAAGTGAAGGTGGTGCATCGTTAAATATTAATTATATTAAAATGATGAGTCTTCTTATAAATAAAAGTTATTTGCCTCCAGTATCATGGCTTCCTTGGCAAGAAGATCAATTGAACCCCATGCCAACTCAGGGAACTATTGATTATAGTTCTCCAAGTATTCCTCAAGGGTTGCATGTAAGTGTTTTGAATCATAGTGCAATAGGTTTATCTTGGAGTGCATCAAGTGAAGCAGAATCAAAATTATTATGGTATAATGTTTATAGAAATGGTAATTTAGTTAGTCATACTGGAAATTATACTGACAAGACAAGTTTTGTCGATGTTGGATTAGATGAAGGCACAACTTACACATATAATGTTTCGGCAGTTAATATTGTTTTTTTGGAAAGTAGCCAAAGCGTTTCTTCTACAGGTTCAACACCCTTGGATTTAGACAAACCTACTCTTTCAGATGTAAGTGTGTTTAAAGACTATCAAGAACAATATTCTTTTAATAAACTACTTTTAACTTTTAGTGAACCAATTACAAAATTAAGTGCTGAAGATGTTAGTCATTATTCTTTAACACCAAGTGTTGGAATTTCTAGTGCAGTTTTATTAGAGGATAATAGAAGTGTAATTTTAACTACCTCCAGTTCACTTACAGTTCTTGCTTCCTATACTTTAACTTATTCATCAATATTGGATAGATCTAAAACAGGAAATGTTGGAAATGGAAATTATGCATTTAAGTATGCTTCTGATTCTTTTGTTTATAATTGCAGTACAATTTATATTCCTGGGCAGTATATTTTAGTTAATAGTACAATAAGAAATTACCCTAATACTTGTATTAATGTTTACGCAAGTAATGTAACTTTAAGTTGTAATAATCTGCTTATTGATGGGTTGGATTTGGGGAATGGTATTAAGGTAGGAGATGTTAATACCGGAATTAATGTAAATAATGTAACAATTAAACACTGTAAAATTAATGATTTTAACAATGGATTTGATTTAGAGAGAACTTGGTATTCTTATATTTTAGATTCTTCTGTAACCTCTGCAGCAAGTGTTGGTGTGAATATCTGGTCCTCTAGTTTTAATACTATTTATAATGTTAACTCATCAGGAAATAATATTGGAATATTTATTAATGATTGGTATGGTCAGTTTAATGATCTTTCTTATGGTTTAATTTCTAACAATGTTTATGGTATTGAATTAGGCAGCCCATTTATAGTTGGTAATCATATCCGTGGATTTAAGATAATAAATAATTCTGTTTATGGCATTAAGATTGATGATTTTCAAGATTCTGATAATATAATTTATGATAATTTCTTCAATAATACAAATAATATTAATCCTTTAAGAATTAGTGGATCTTATCCTGACAGTAATTATAGTGTTACAAAAACACCTGGTACAAATATAGTTGGTGGAGGATATGTTGGAGGGAATTTTTGGGCACAACCTAGTGGAAATGGTTTTTCACAAAAGTGTGGGGATTCTAATAAGGATGGAATTTGTGATACTAGTTTTAATGTAAGCTCTGGATTAGAGTGTATTGGTATGGGTTGTAAGGGATTCAATATTGATGAATTTCCATTAAGTGCGGGTTTTGTTCCGGTTTGTGTTGATTTTGATCATGATGGTTATAATGTTAGTATGGTTGGTTGTGGTGTAATAGACTGTGATGATTCTGATTTAACTATAAAACCTCGTGCAATAGAGATTTGTGATGGTAAAGATAATAATTGTGATGGAAGTACAGATGAAGGTTGTGTTTGTACAAGCGGTCAGATAAGACAGTGTGGAACTTCCGCCATTGGTGAATGTAAACTTGGAAATCAGAGTTGTAATGCTGGAACATGGAGTAGCTGCGTTGGAAATGTTGAACCCACAACGGAGATATGTGATAGCAAGGATAATAATTGTGATGGTCAAACTGATGAAAGTAATGTTTGTGGTGTAACAAATCCACAGGATAACAATCCAGGTAGTCCTGGCGGGCCATCTCCAGATACAACGCCTCAGAACATTACAGCTCTGGAAATTTGTAATATTCTTTCAAGTCAGGAGCTATCTAGCTTGATTACAACAATTTTAAGTCATGGTGGAAATGTTAATGGTCTAAATCCTTCTTTGAATAAAGTTGAAAAATGTGTTGAATCAAGTGTGAATATAATTACAATAAATGCAAAAAAGGAACAGTTGGAAAGTACAAAGGGTTTTGAAATTAGCCTTCCAATTAGCTGGAGAATTAAATTCCCATACAATAATATCAATCATACATTAACTCTGAATAACATTACAAATCATGCTGCTAAATTTGGTTTGAAAAGTAATTTGCAGCTGTTTGATTTAACTGTTGGAAATAATAAGGAAACAGATTTGAATGGCGATGGTAAGAATGAGCTGAATGTTTTGATTAAATCAATGTCTAACTATAGTGTGGTTGTTAATCTGAAAATAATTCAACCTATTATTTTACCTTTGAATAATACAGTTAATACAACTGGAAATGAAACCGGAGAGATAGTAGTTCAGCAGAGCAGATTATTCTACTGGTGGTTGATTATTGTTTTGGTGATTGTTATTGTGTTTGCTGCAGTGATTTTGATTTTGTTGAAGTTGAATTCTAAGAGGAAAGTTAGTCAGATTGGTGTTAGAAAAAGTAATGTTAAATATTAGGAGCGCACAGAACCAAGGATGGTGAGGAAGACTTTGGTCCTGTGCGCCCTCTATTGTCAAGAACTTTCAAGATGTTTTTTTGGTTCTTGAGCACCATCAAGATTTGATTAGTCTTTAAATCAATCTTGAGGTGTTGAGTTGGGTGTTTTTGTGAAACTGGATTTTTCGGGGGAAAATCGAATTTTTTATTCGAAAAAGATAAGGTGTTTTTGGGTTTGTCTTTTTGTAAAAGGGTTGTTTTAATTTTCTCTGGTGGGGGTAAGTGATGAAAGTCTGCAGTTGTTTTGTTTTCATTTGTGCTGTGTACGTTGGTGTTTTTGTTTGTCATTGTTTGGAAACCTCCTGGGTTAAGTATTTTTTATTTATTTTTTGTTAATTAACTCAAGAAATTGCTTTATTAAGCACTTGTTAAAGTTAACTAAGGAGAGTTATTAGAGAAGCTTATTTCATAAGGTTTAAAAGAGAAGAAAAATTGATTTAATTATGACGCATTTATATTTAATACCTCACTGGTTCTTTATATACAGTATAGTTTTTGAAGCCATATTTGCAATTGCTGCAGGTTTAGTTGCTTATTTTTCGTTTAAAGTTTATTCTTTATGCAAACAAAAAGAATCAAAATGGTTTGGATTAGGTTTTATGCTTATTTCTATTTCATATATTGTATGGTTAATTATAAATTTATTTTTAATAGACAATATTTCTGATGCAGTGCAAGCAGTTAATATTGAACAAATCGCCTTTATGTATAGTGCAGCAATTTATTCACATATGGTTTTGTTTATTTTAGGTATTATTTTTATAACCTGTACAACTTTGAAAAGCGGGAATATTAAAATGTGTTCTTTATTAAGTATTGTTTCTTTGTTTGCAGTAGCATTAAGCTGTAATAAGGGGTTAGTATTTTATATTTTAGCATCGGTGTTTCTAGCTTATCTTGCAATATATTATGCTTATCATTACTTTAAGAAACGAAAAACCAGAAATTTGATTAGTTTAATTGCATTTGTGCTTTTATTTATAAGTCATATTCATTTTATTTTTGCTACTACTAATTATCTTTACTATGTTTTGGGCCACATATTTGAGCTAGTTGGATACATTTTAATATTGGTTCAACTTCTAATAATTGTAAAACATAAATGAACCTTTTTAAGGTTTCCAAATTCGGGGAAAAATGAACAAAAAAAGGAATAAACTGGAAATTATTCGAGATATACTTGAAGTCATTAGGCAAAAGAATGGTAGAATAAAACCTACGCATATACTTTACAAGTCAAATCTTTCACATCAAATGATGGAAGAATATCTTGGAGATTTGATTCAAAAGAAGTTTATTAATGAGCTTAAAACAGAAACTGGAAAGACTTATACTATAACTGATAAAGGGATTAACTATTTGAATAAATACAGGTTAATAGCTGAGTTCACAGAAAGTTTTGGGATTGAGTAGTTAGATTAATATTTCTTTCAGAAGTTTGTTTACTGCTTCAAAAGAACCATCGCGTGTTATTATGAGGTCAAAGTTATTTTTAAAGTCTTCAATAGTTGCCTCATCTGGAAAATTGAAAAAACCGATTTTAATTAGACTATTGTATGGGAAATTATGGGTCATTTCCAAGTCATCCATAGAATCTCCCAGAAGAATTATACTCTTTCTATTTTTTATTTTTTCATAGACTGGTAAACCCTTTGTCTCTATTGCTTGTTTGTTTAGCACGTGGATTATTTTATCTTCCTTTATATCTTTAAATTTTCCATTTTTATCAAACTCTAAAGTATTTCCTATAAAATGAAGATTATCAAATAAAATACCTTTCTTTTTTAAAAAAAGATTAACCATGTTACCGATTCCTGCTGCGCTCATTATTATGACTGGAATATTTTTGCTCTTTAGTAATCTGAAGAGTTCTTTAATGTGAGGTCTGAATTTTCTTCCTTCTCTTATCATATCTTCTACTGTAAGCTTTATAGTTTTCTCATCCAAACCCGAGGTTATTAGTAGAGCATAATGGACTTTCCACCACTCTAACATCTTAGCTTTTTTTTCTTCTAAGCTAATCTCCTTTGAGATCTCAATTGGATGATATTTATTATAAAGATCATTTGCCCTTTCAGCATAATTCTTAGTTAAATATTTTCCATTTCTTAGCTGAGCAATTAGGCTTGGAGTTTTTTCTCCATTTACAAATGCTTTAGTGAATGTTTTATTAAAATCTGCTAAGATAAACAAATCATTTGCTCCGGCTTTCTTAAACTTAGCTATTTTTTCTTTTAGCCTTTTTGGGTTTGGGATAATGACATTTTTCATTTAGACTTTAGGTTTTAGAAGTTTTTAACTTTAATTAAACTAAACTTTTCAATAATTTTCTAACTAAAGACTTTGACCCTCGGTGATCATCACTATCTCTTTTCCAATTAGCTCGTAACCAAATTTCGTTAGGAGTCGGAGGCACACCCCAGTAAGTAGCAGGATCATCCCAATTTATTTGGGGTACATAGCCATACATACAGTTAACTTCTACCATTTTTATTGATATTTTATTTGAGTATTTAAGAATTTATATAATAAAGTTTACCCGGCTTCTACTCTTTTTCTTGGTTTCATCAGACGATTTCCCCATTTGTCAAAATAAATGGAATTATCTAGAAGTGGCTTTCTTCTTCTTGGAGTTTTATCCATGGAATATCCTATCGGAAGAATTGCTTCAACATAAACTGGTCCTGGTATTTTTAGAGCTTGTTTAACAAAATCTTCATTGAAAAGACCTACCCAACAGGTTGATAGACCAAGGTCTACTAATTTTAAAAGTATATTTTCAATAGCTGCACCAGCTTGTTGACGTATGTAAACATCTCCTTTTTCAGGATAAAATTTCATAACATCTCTTGTATCAGAACATACTACAATTATATAATGAACCTGGCCCACAAAGTCTTGTTGACATGCGGTAGCAATTTCTTGGATCTTTTCTGCATCACTGACAAGAGTGAATTTAACACTGCCAATGTTGCCTGCAAGAGGTCCCTTGTTTCCTGCATCAATTGCCTCTATAATCTTTTTCCAATCGGGCTTTTTTGGATGAAACTTTCTTACACTCCTCCTCTCGTTTATTATAGCATCAAATTTCATAATATGCTAAGTAAGATTAACTATTTAAAGTTTTTTTAAAACATTATGTTAATAAAAATTACTGTTTTTTTGAATCAAAGGCCCTATAGATTTTTTTGACTTCAGATATTGTAGGTTTTTGATGCTTAAACATTTTTGAGAAATTTGAATGTAAACGGCCTAACTCTCTTTTTTTAACTAGCGAGGTTTCTGATTGATTTAGCATTAATTTATACACTGGTTCTTTATTATCAAATCCTTTAAATCTTTTGAAACCTTTTATCTTAAATTTATGTATCTTTTTTAACTTGTCATATATTTTTTTATTTACTAATATTTCACCCTTATCAGCAAAGCTACAAATTCTAGCTGCAAGATTAACTCCGGGACCAATTACTGTTAAATCAGATTTATATCTACCTCCGAGGTTTCCATATAAAACCTCCTGTTTTACAATACCAATTTTAACCCCAATATTATTGTTCTCAAACTCTTTTTTTAAGATATCTTCCATTTCTATTGCACTCTTTATTGCATTTTCACTTCTATTATTTGGATCTGTGATGCCAAAGATACCAATTATTTGATCGCCAACAAACTTGTCAACAATCCCATTGTTTTTATTTATTATTTTAGTGTATTCGTAGAACATTTTGCTTAGGAACTGAAAAACGTCCTTTACATTTTTATTATTTGCAAATTTTGTAAAATCAGCCAAATCAGCAAAAAGAACAACAGCTTCTATGGCCTTTGGTTTTTTTAGAAAATCAGGGTTTTCAAGTATTTGGGCAATCTGTCTTTTGTCTAGATATCTTCCAAATAAGTCAAAAATTTCTTCTCTTTCTTGAGTTCTTTCAATGGCTAATTTTATTTGACTTTCTATTATTTTTATTATTTCAGTGTTTCTTTTGTTTGATCCATAATCTACTTTTTTGTTTATAATTATTAAAAATCCAACTATTTCATTATTTGAGTTAATTGGGATTACAATCAACTTTTTTATTTCTTTGTTAAGATCATTTGTTATGATTGGTTTGTTTTGAGTTATTGCTTTTTCAACGTTTGAATCTATTTTATCAAAATATTCTTCCCAGTATTTTTTTGCATTTCCTAGAAACTCTGTTTTTTGACTTTTTCCCTCTCTTATGTAAATTATTGCATTTTCAATTTTTAACAGGAAGTTTAGCTCAGATAGAATACTTTTGAGCTTCTTAGAAAGATACTCCGGGCCGTGAATTTTTGAGTTAATTCTCTCAATTGTTTCTCTTTCTTCCTTTTTTAATAGGTCATACATGGTACTACCAATTAGTTTTAGTTTTTAAAGTTTTTTTAAAAAACTTTAAGCCAAGAAAAATACTATTTTTCTGGATCCAAAGAATCTTTGATTCTTTTGGCCACAAAATCTCTGATTTTGATGTTTAAAGGTTAAGAAAGAGAAAAGATTTACTCAAAGGCATTTGTGAGCCTGAAGGCACTCTAAACCCGCAGGACAACTGGATTCATAGTGAGTGCAATTATTTGAACAGCATTTATCACATTGAGTGTAATTTGTTGAAACTGTGGTAAAAGTATTGTCTTTTTCAATGCAAGTAGGAGGGTTATTTTGACCCTGAGGTAAGGGGTTATTATCTCTGAAAAGGGAAGTAAACTTATATAGGGTAACTGAAAACATAACTCCTATTACAATACCAACTATAAGTGCGATTCCTAAAAGAATTAGTCCACCCTTTTTATTCATAATACTTTTAGGCTTTTTTTGTTTATAAATATATTGATGCTTACTAGTTTCTACAATCGTTGCAGTTATTGTCATTCTTAGCGTAATTTATTCCTAAACCAGCTAATGCAGTTGTTATAACTCCTCCTAATACTCCAAGTCCAGCGTACAAACCATCATCACTTTTTGCATAGTGGTGAGCTTGTGCTGGTAGGGCCTGTGCAGAGTTTGCGCATCTTTCTACTGTTAATGTTCTAACGTGTCTATTCATTTTTTACCTCCAGGTTTTAGAATTAAGGCTTACTTTTAAGGAATGTTTCATAATAATGTATATTTTGTAATATATACTTTACATTTCAATGTACTTGTCTACTTCGAGATAATTAGCTAGCTCTTTTGTGAGAATGGCGTAGTATTTTGTTGGTTTTTCAATAACTCCCCACTTTTTCTTATAGGGTTGGTCACCAATTTCAAGATCATAGTATTTTATTCCATCTTTTATTGCTTTTTCTATGTCTTTTTTAAGCAGGAAGGTTGGAGTTGATAGTGATTTATGTTCTCTGTTCCACCAGCAACCAAGATAGAAAACCGTACTTTTTTCTTTATCAATCATGGCTATGTGCACAGCTATTAGTTCGCTGTTGAGATAGGCACTAATTGTGTAACATTTTTCTTTCCATATTTTAATTCTTCTTTGAATGTCTTTTTTGTTTTCTTTCCAAAGTTCTACAAACCATTTTTTACTCTTATCAAATGCGTCTTTTTCATTATAGACTAGCTTTATACTTTCGTTCTTTTTTTCAACTCTCTTTAGATCTTTTCTTAGATCATTATCTAACTTTAGTTTATCAAAACTATTTGGAAGTTCTATTATATTAGTTAGTTCATCATTTTCCTTTGATTCAAAACCTAGTGGACAGTCAGGATTTATCTCTGTGAGAAAAAATGGTGTTGGCAGGGTTTTCAAATCCTTTTCATCTAACCAAGAGTATGGATAATATGCGAGGTCTTTCCATGTCCAGTAAAAATGAGCCTTATCTAGCTTTATCTTTTCGAATTCCATTTATTTAATGTTCTCCTAATTTATGCCAATCCCAAAAAACCTTTAGTTCATGGCTTTTCCAGTTACCATTTACACTTTCCAAGTATTCTTTTTCTTTTTGTGTGGCAACAATATGAGCTTCGTTGTCTGTGTTAAGACCATATGTTTTAACTAAAAATCTCTCAATTGCTTCATGAACACACAAAGCTCTGAATGATTTTTCCATGGCTTTTTCTTTGAAGTGTTTGTCTATAACAATTTTTCTTTCATTTTCCTTTCTACTCCATTCAGCAATATGTGGCTGTTTTTTGACTGTTATTTTGTCAGCAATCCTATGATTAAAGAAACTCAGGGAGATTTTATTTTTATAGAATCTGATATTTGTTACAGGAGATTTTAGCAAGAGTTTAACAAGAGCATGATGTAGGTTTTTACTGCGTTTTTTTACGTTTTTCTTATGTATCCTCAAACTCTTTTTCATAAAGACCATAATAAAAGAAACTTTTTAAATTTGTCTTTTGGTTATTTTTGTTCTTTTGCTTCGTTTCTTAAAAATTTTCTGCTTAATCTTAGGGATTTAAGGACATCTGTCCAAAATTGTTTTCTTAATTCATCACTGTGACATGGTCCGTCTCTTTCATCCCGAAATCTTTTTGGATCTATTATATAAAGTTTTTCTGGTTCGTAACCAAGTCGATAAGCTCTTTCAGCTATTTCTTCTCTTAAGTCATGATTGTCAAACCAGTGCTCACCAAAATCATTATCACGAGCGAAATATCTTCCAATGAATACTACTGGATTCCATTCATATAATCCAAACCTTCTAACAAATCTTTCAAATTCAGGTCTAACAACGAAGGCATCTAATTTTGGGACATAATCAAATACTTGGATATCTAGATCTCTTTTCATTTAAATTTTATGATCTTGAGTTATATAACTCTTTATATAGAACGCCTCGGAGAGACGAAACACATGTTGTTCAATTTTGTGGGGACTTGAGAGGCTATTTAGGAAGTTAGCTCTTTAAATAGAATACCTTGTTGGTTGAATCATAGAAAGGATATAGCCTCTATCTGGGGCAGTTGTAAGCAATTCTGTTCTAAATCCAGTATCTGACAATAGTTTGGTTATAACCCACTCAGTAAATTTAACTGAACGACAAAGCAGGATCCTTTCTCCTTTCTCTAACAGAAACTTTTCTGATCCTATGTGAACATTAACATTCTTTTTTAGTATAGCAAAGCACTCAACCTGACTTTCCCTTTCATTCCAAGAAACACTATACTCTGTATCACTTTTCTTCATACCAATAATTTCTGGAATAGCATATAGCAAATCCTCTGGCACTTTACCTTTATAGTGAGTAAGAACTTTATCAATTTTTGCAAAATTTGTAAGCTCAACTCCTACAATTAAAAAATCATCAGAAGTCATGGAATCTCTAAAATTAGTTAATACTCTACTTCTATCAGAGAAGTTTCCTAATGTACTCCCTAAGAACATCATTAAATTAACTGAACCTTCTTTCTTAAGATTGTAAATTATATCTGAAAATTGCCCTAATTCAAAATCTAATTGAAAGGGTTTACACTTTGTTCCTTTGAATCGTGTAGTAACTGTTTCTACAGCAAGGTCTAACATTTCTTTACTAATATCAATTGGAACATATGTAAAAGGAATATTTTTTTCTTTCAGCTTTTCAATAATGGGTATGCAGGGAGTTCCATCACCACAACCAATATCTACAATATTAACCTCTTTAAAATTTGAGAAAGTATTAATAAACTCTAAGGCTCGTTTTTTTAACAATGTCGTTTCAATACTGTTTATTCCTCCACTTTCTAATCTGTTTTTAGTAACTACTGCCCATTTCTTTGCTCCCTCTCCAAGATAAACAAATTTTAAAGGAATCTCACCACGCCCTTTTAACGCAGTTATTAATTCAGACTCTTGCCTCTTTGTAAATAACATAATGTAATTAAATTTAGTTTATTTTTAAGACTTTGCTTTTTGTCTCAGCTGA
This sequence comes from Candidatus Pacearchaeota archaeon, assembly GCA_041659945.1. Lineage (GTDB taxonomy): Archaea > Nanobdellota > Nanobdellia > Pacearchaeales > GW2011-AR1 > JACPLR01. The sequence goes on from JBAZXH010000001.1 coordinate 564,296, forward strand.
ATATTCAAAAGTTAAAATTAACATAACTAGACTCTGCAAATTTATTTAACTTATTATAAACATCTAATATATGCCTTTGCACTTTTTTTGTAAAGAACAGGTTAAGATATTTAACTTGGATTTTATGTATCCAATCTTTAGACTCTACTAATTTAAGAGTATCTTTAACACCATTTTTTGATTTAAACAATTTCCATAGCCCAGATCCTGGAACAGGTGTAACAATCGTAACTTGTAGCTTCAGAAAGGGTTTCCCATCTATTTGTTTACTTTTCCATTCATTAACAAAATTCAATGTTCTGTTTAATGTTTCTTCAGTCTCACCAGGAACTCCAAGAATTATAGAGATAAATGCTGATATTTTAGACTCATAGAGCAAATTTAAAGAACGATTTATGTCCTCTACCCTAAAAGGTTTATCAAGACCAATAAGCAAATTTTCATTATATGTTTCTAAACCTAAAAAAACTTCTTTGCAATTTAATCCTTTCAGATATTTAATTGACTTTTCATTTACATAATTAGCAGCTGTTGATATCTTCAGTATAGGTATTTTGTCAGAAGAAGACCTTTCTTGATAAGTTTCATATAATGATTTCAATCTTGCTTCAGTATTCATAAGATCTCCTAAAATTACCATATCTAAATTATATTTTCTTTTCAAGTCAATAATTTCTTCAATTACCTCATTAGGCATCTTTGTTAATTTAACTGAACAACTAATCCAATTAACTTTATCACTATTACAATGAAGACAGTTTAATTTTTTGGGACATCCATAATACTGGCTTATCACTGCTAAGAATTTTCTTTCTCCAAATTGTTTTTGTAATTTAAATAAACGAGGTAAGGATTTAAGTAAGTCATAATTTAGTTTTACATCCATAGACACTACTGGTTTTTCAGAATCTATACCCCTTTCTTTTAGAACGCTAATATCTGAAAAGTTTTGACCATCTATAAAATTGTAAATCCCATTTATAAAAACTTTAATTCCCTTAGTTTCAAGTTGTTTTTTTAGTTTCAATCCATTATTGTAATTTGCATAACCTAAGAATAAATGAACTTCTTGTGTATCTTTCTTGTTAATTATAGGCATTTTTTCATCATAATAATCAAAATATTCAACTCTTTTCCATTTTTCATTAAGCTCTGATGCATAGAACAAAGCAGTCAAATTTGGTATAAATGCCTCGCCACAAGGCAAGTTAAATTTATTTTTAAAATAATTTTTATCTGGTTTTGGAGTGATTATATAGTAAATTTTTGGTTTATACATTTTGATTTCTCCTCTTTCCTACTAAATAAATTACAAAGGAAGTTCCAATAATAAGCAGTATCCATAATGCCCAGTTCATAAGTTGTTAAAGAACTCTAATCTTTTAAATCTGTCTTTTGATTTCACATCTACTTTAATAAAAAGAGGTTTAAATATATTGCTTCGAAGAATCATATAAAATTAGAGTTTTAGATTGAGTCCCTCGGACTACAGAAGTTCCGTAGCGCCTCTTTAGGGTGGTTAAAATTAGGCTATTTTATCGTCGATAAAATGGTTTTACGCCTCGGAGAGGACTCGAACCTCTGACCCTACGGTTAACAGCCGTATGCTCTACCTGCTGAGCTACCGAGGCATACATAAGGAAGGGTTTTAGTGATTTATAAATCTAATTATGGATTAGTAATTGGGTTTTAGACTAGAATTAAATTACTTTTGTTGCTTTCTTGCTTTTTCTAGGCGGGCATAAACATTGGCTTGTTTGCTACCCTTAATTATTGAAATTATTGCTTGAATTGACTTTTCAGCATCTTCTGCTGGAGATATGATAGCAACATTGTTGTCTTTTACTGTAATTAAAGAATCTGAAAGATCTTCTAAAACTCTTAGAGTTTTTCCTTTAGTACCAATTAATCTAGCCTTTATTGTGTTTAGATCTTTTCGATGAGTATGACTTTTTATATTTATTTTTTCAAACATATAGTTTTCGTTTATTAAAAGAAGAGCTTCTTCTAGAGTGAATGGAAAGTCTAGGGCTAAAAGAACTCTTTCTGCAAAATACTCATCAGTTTCATTACCCTCTATTGTGGTTGTTGTACCTGAAACAGAAATCTTAACTTTAAGCTTTTTTTCTAATTCTAATTTATTAGAAAGAATTTTTCTTGCAGACTTTATGTACAATGATTTCATCTGAAGGTTTATTCTAGATTTTTTAAGTAGCCTCTTTCTCTTAAAACTGAGGCATCATTTGGATGATATTTGAATAAGAGATCTCCCTTAGAGTCATCAAATTCCCAAGGTTTTACAATCACAATATCATTATCTTTTATCCATAGCCCTCTTTTTAGTCTACCCGGTACACGGCAATTGCGTGTTTTGCCATCATTGCATTTAACGATCATTCTACTTCCCCCAACTCTTTGTTCAATTATTCCAAGCATTTCTCCTTCTCTTGGGAATTTTAACCGAAATTTTGGTTCTTCTTGATTTCCTTGATTTGACTTATGTTTATTTTGCATATTAGAAATTAATACTCTACGTTTATAAATGTTGAGACTGAGAAGGCCATCATGATATCTCTGTCTAGTTAGATGATTTTTAACATAAATAAAAAATAAACGCACAAAAATCTAAAAAGATTTTTGGCGCCATTAAATCTTTAAGATTTGATTAAATTAGATAAGAATAACCTTAAAATTTAATAAGCTTTTTTTGCACCGGCCTTGATAGCTTTTTGTGCAGTATCTTCTGACATCATTGCACACATTGATGTGCCACATGAACATTTTCCTTTAGCCATAAATCCACCTCTGGCAGTTTTAACAACTTCAGGATTTTTCATTTCAGACTTTTTTTTGCATTTTACGCAATATGCTTCAACCATTTTTAACCTCCTTGATTTTATTTATAGTTTAGGATTTATTTTCTTATGCTAGGAGCTTTTTAAAGATTCCTATTATATCTTTGCTCTTACAGAGTGTTTAGCACCACAGGCTAAACAGTGAATAAACAGATATTCGTGCTCTTTTACCAATTGAGTATCAGGTTTTCTGCATTCTTTGCAAATAACAAATTCTTCAACATATAAGGTAATTTTATCATTTATTTGGTTTGATTGTACTTTTCTGTTTATTATTATTCTTTCATTTTCTATTTTTGTGAAACTTGCTAGTTCTCTTGATAGGAATTTTGCCAGGTGTAGAGGATCTCTTCTTATGTAAGAGGCAATTTGTAAAAAGTTGCTTATTACTGTTTTATTTCCAATTATCTGAGAATTTGCCTTTGGAACCTCAAATCTTTCAAAGTTGCTACTAACTTTAATAGGTTTTATCTTTTCATAGGCTTCATCTAGCATTTGTTCGTAGGTTTCTGTCATGAAATAATGATACTTATCTCCTTTAAAAAGGTTTATAATGGGTAAGGTCTTTTTATTTTCATGAAAATAAAGAACTTAATTCTTGGGTTGGCAATTGTTGTTTTGACTAGTTTTGTTGCTATTTATGGTATAAAGGCTATTTATGGTGATAGCCCGCAGTATAATGATTTTTGTGAAAATATTAACAAACCTATTATGTTTGAGATTAATAATTCTCAGCAATGTGAGTCTTTTGGAGGAAATTGGACTTCCTATGGACCCTATATTGATACAATGAATCGGGACCCAAAGATTACGGGTTATTGTGATTTGTACTATGAATGTAATAATAAATTTGAAGAAGCTCAAAAATCTTATTCGAAAAATTTATTTTTAATTACAATTCCTGTGGGGGTTGTTTTGATTGTTATTGGAGCGGTTCTTTTTTCACTTGAAGCTATTGGAGCTGGAATAATGCTTGGAGGTATTGTTACTTTGATTTATGGAGCAGGAAGTTACTGGCCAAGCGCAAATAATACTTTTAGATTTTTGATTTCACTTATTGGATTAGTGATTGTAATCTTTTTAGGATATTGGATCAATAGGGAATTGGTAAAAGAAGGAAAATTTAAAAAGTTGATGAAGAAGTTTAAAAAGTAATTTTACTTATATTTAATATGATTGATGTTTTAATTTATTCATTGATTAGTGTACTTGTCATTAGTCTGCTTTCTATTATTGGAATCCTTGCTCTTTCTATAAGAAATGAAAAACTTGAGAAAATGTTGATTTATATGATAGCTTTTTCTGCAGGAGCTTTAATTGGAGACGCTTTTATTCATTTATTGCCTGAAGCTGTTGAAAAAAGTGGTTTTGTCATGAATATTTCTTTGCTTGTTCTTTTAGGGATTGGTTTTTCTTTGGTTGTTGAAAAAGTAATCCACTGGAGACATTGTCATCATGTTACAACAAACGAACATCCTCATCATTTATCTTCAATGAATCTGATTGGAGATGGGGTTCATAATCTTATTGATGGTTTGATAATTGGAGCAAGTTATATTGTTTCTATTCCTATTGGAATTGCTACAACAATAGCAGTTATTTTTCATGAAATACCTCAAGAAATTGGGGATTTCGGGGTTTTAGTTTATGGCGGTTATACAAAGAAAAGAGCTTTATTTTTTAATTTTTTAATTTCTCTTACCGCGTTTATTGGATTGTTAATTGCTTTATCTTTGGGTAGTTTCTCAAGTAATTTAACTTATTATCTACTTCCATTTGCTGCAGGAAATTTTATTTATATTGCATGTAGTGATTTAATTCCGGAATTGCATAGAGATAAGTTTGTTAAGCTAAGTCATTCCTTTGGCCAGCTGGTTGCATTTGTTCTGGGAATTTTGATTATGGTTTTGTTGAAGACTCTTGGTTAAGAAATTTATAAAAGGATTATTTCTTAGCAGAATTCCACATTACATCAAAATAAGCTTTGTAAGCTTTTGCAGCAGCAGCATTTTCTATAATTATTCCTTCTGGTTCATCTGTCCAAATTATAATTGCTATCTTGTCTCCATAAATATTTGTTACTGCAGGAGATTCTTCAATGTTTTCTAAATACCTATATTCTGTAGTTTTATTATCTAATTCTTTCCGACCTTTTCTTATTATCAGTTTAGTGTGTATTTTATTTTGTTTTTTTAAAAGATCAAAGTGATATGCAAAATCCGGCATCCTTTCTGAAAATTGACCCTCACTTCCAAATGCATAATTATTTTTTCCTGTTCGTGCAATGTCTAGGAATATCGTTTTAACTCCCTTTAATCCTTTAAACATTCTGAGCTGCCCTTCTATCTTGTGTGCTTTATGTCTTTCACTTAACTGAGGGATGATTTCTTTAAGATCTTCTTCTTGTTCTTTTATATAGTCTAATAATCTTCTTGGACCAGCGGCCTGAAACCATTTTACTTTTCCAATTAAAACATAACTTACAAGTCCTTTTTCAATAAGAAGTTTTATTGCATTGTAAGCACTACTTCTGTCAATCTGAGCAATTTTAGAAATACGCCCGGCCTTCATTGAGCCGTGATCTGTCAAGGTTAAATATGTTTTTATTTCATTAGAACTTAATCCTACTTTTTCAAGAGTTTGCTCTATTTTTTTGTCATTCATCTAGTTATGAACTGCTCTTGCTATTTAAACTTTACTTTGTGTTGTAGATTTTTAGTCTACAGTTTATAGCAAAGCTATTAGACTTTGAGCTGCTTTTCCAATATGGTAAGCTTTTCTTCCTGCATCCATTGCTTGATATAGTCTGGGATTTGAATCTTTGATTCTAGCCATTTCACTTTCTTCGTCTGGGCTGTATGGATTTTCATCTATGTAAAACTCAACTAAAAGTTCTGCATGATATTTTCCTGTAGCTAGATTTCCATTTTCTATATTATCAGCAATTAATCTTTCGTAAGCTGCTAAGTTTTCTAATAATGGATTTTGTTTAGCTTCTTTGATTTTAGATCGAAAGTCTAAGATTGCTGTTTCTATTTCTTGTTTCATTTTTCTTTTTCTTGGCAGTTTAGTAGTCTCTTTTTCTTATTACTTCAAGCCCAAGATGGATGTCTCCTAATCTTGAAAGGAGTTTATCACAATCATCTGCGTTTTCTCTCATGAAACCTGCTTCTTGTTGATCTCCTATTTCTTCAGCTGCTTGAGCTGCTTCATTATACAACTTTCTTGCTTCCTGACACATTTCATAACCTTTTATATGGCTTAATACTAAGTCAAGACTCTTTCTTATTTCATGCTCTAGGCTCGATGCTTTTCTTACTAGTTCTGTGTATTCTGTTTGTTTTTCATTCATTTTTCTTTTCTTGACATTTACTTACTTTCTCTATAAGGTAAGATTCCTTTTCTCTCTAATTCTGTAAGCACTTTAACTTTCTCAACACCTTCTTCCATTCCTTTGTAACTTCCTCTTGTCATTCCTGCTAAAGCTGTTACTTGCATTTCATAGATCATGTCAAGCAAGCCTAAAGTTTGCATGAATCTTTGTCTTTCTTGTTCTGTTTGTTCTGTCATTTTTTGTCTCCTTATTGTTGTGCATTTGTTTTTTTGCACTGCTTCATTGCGTCGTGCTCACAGAGTTCTGCTTATCGGACTATTTAACAAATTGTTGTAGAAATGTCTACAACAGATACTTAAGTATCCCTTTATCTGTGATTTTTAGGAGGAAAATAAAATGAAAATATTAATAGGCGATGATGACAGCATTATAATCTCAAGTTATAGAATACTGTTAAAAGGAATTGAAATTGATGAAACTTCAGACTCAAAAGGACTTGTTGAGAAAGTAAGGCAATCAAACTATGACTTGGTAATCACAGATAACGACTATGAAGATGGAATTGAAAGTGGAGGAATTGAAGCAATCAGACAAATAAGACAATTTAATCAGACTACTCCAATCTTGCTTCAAAGTGGAGAATTAAATGAAGAAAAAAGAAAAAGAGCATTGGAAGCAGGGGTAACTTATGTTTTAGAAAAAGGAAAGGTAAGTGAATTAATGAAAATAATTACATTGACTGAAAGGGGGCACAGGGAAAATGACAAATAAGATTTTAGTAATCAATGACAAAACTAAAGAAGAAGGAAGAAGAAAGTTTCTTGAAGCACTTCAAGAAGGGATTCCTGCAGTTATATATCCTCAACACATATGTAGCTGCATGGATTCATACCCAAGAACAAGAATCTTGCATGATGCAATAACACAATCTAGGTCTAAGATAATCGGAGTTTATGAATGTGAAGGAGAAAGAAGACTAACAGAAGAATCTTGGAAACTTTTTGTGAGACCTCATGAAAATCCAACACCAGAATCAATTGTTAGAGAGATAGTTAGATATAATGAAGAAGTAACTATTAATGACTTGCTCAATGAAGTTTTAGTACAAGATAGCGAGTATAAAGAAAGATTTTTAAGAGCATTAACAGGAATACAAAATCCAAAATTAATTGATCGGCAAAGAATTGCAACTGAACTAGAAAAAGTAATTGAGGATAAAAGACTTGTTAAGATTAACAATTTGAGTTATTATCTTGGAAGAAAAGATAGAGAAAATGGACATAGATTAAGTATTAGCCATATAGATGTGAGCGGAGCTTATTTGATATCTACTCAAGGTGAAGTTGTTGGTATAGCAAGAAGCAAAGTTTTAACTCCAATAGTTCACGGATCTTTACTTAAAGACTTTTACAAAAGATTAGAACCTCATGGAATAAGAGCAAATTCTAGTTACAGTACATCTTTAGAATTTGCAATTGCTGGAATTGTTGAATCTGGCTCGGGGTTAGGTTCAATTTACACAAGAATGGGTGAAGGAGATGACTTTGTAAGTTATTCTCTACATCAAGATACAGAGGAAAATGAAAAGTTTAGACAAAAAGCTAAACAAAAATTCCAATCATTAAGAGAAGCTCCAGAAAAATACAAATCTTTGGTTCAAGCAGCTTTAGCTTAATCCTCTTGAATGAGGTTTAAGAAAAAAGAGGTGACTTTGTTTTTTTGATATTAGTTAGTTTTTTAAAGTTATTTTCATTGAGTTATTTATGAAAGAGGGAGGGTTTTTTACTGCGCATCCTGAAAAAGCTAAGTCCAAAATAGCTATTAATAGCTTTATGATGGGAAGTTTATTTTTCATCCTTACTTTAATATTAGCTACTGATCCCTCTAAGTTTGGAATTGTTGTGATTACTGAACTTGTTTTGGCAATACCTTTTCTTTATGTTTCTAGCTTAGCTTATACAAAGATAACATATCGTTCTGAAGCAAAGCTTTGGGATGGTTTTGGTTGGTTTACAAATAATATTGGTAATTTGTTTGTGTTGAATGTTGTAGGTCTAATAACTGCAGAGTTCTTTAGAAATCTTGCACTCATTTATTTTGGTTTGATAATAGTTTTATTTGTAATATATTCCTTTATTAATTTTATTTATCACCCCAAAAAAATAGGACAAAAACTTTTCAAGCTCTTATTTTTGATAGTTATAATTGTTCTTGGAGGAATTTTACCTACTTTGTTGAATAATCTATAACTCTTTAATCAAAACACTTATAACTCTTGTTTCTTTTATTTAATTATGATTAATCATAGATTTAAGGCTAATCGGCCTAAGATTATTGGAAAAACAGATATGACTCCTAGATGGGAGACTGTTGCAGAGATTATTGAAGATAGTGATGTTGTGCTTGAAGTTCTGGATGCAAGAATGCCAATGTTATCCCGAAATGAAGAGGTTGAGAAGATTATTAGAATAAATGGTAAGAGACTTATTTTTATCTTGAACAAGGCTGATCTTATTTCTGAAAGACAATTGCAAATAAACTACAGAAAACTGCTAAAATTAAAAGAGGGAGAGTGTTTTATCTTTTCTGCAAGAGAAAAGGTTGGTACTAAAAGACTAAGAGACTATCTTTTTTCCCTTGCAAAAACAAATGAAAAAGAAGGTTTTGAAGGAATAAGAATAGGTGTTGTTGGTTATCCAAATACTGGAAAATCCTCAGTTATTAATGCTCTTGCTTTGAAGAAAAAAGCAGTAACTTCTGCAAAGGCAGGAACAACTCATGGTGTGCAGTGGATTAAAGCTTTTGATAAACTTTTTATTTTAGACAGTCCGGGAGTTATTCCGGTAGGAGAAAATGATGAGGTTAGACACTCTTTAATTGTTGCAAAGAATGTTGAAAGAGTAAAGAAAATTGATTTGGTTGCTAGTAGCATTATTCAACTATTTGATGATAAAAAAGAATTGGAAAAACAATATAAAATTGAGATAACCTCTGATGATCCGGAAGAAATTATCAAAGAAATTGGTCAAAAAAAAGGGTTTATTAAGCGTGGAGGAGTGGTAGATGAGAGCAGAACTTCAATTCAAATAATTAAGGATTGGCAAAATGGGAAGTTGAGATTATAGTTAATTGTAGCTAAACAAAGATTTATAAATTAGTATGGATTATTAGATTTATGGTAAAAAAAGAGGTTCATTCTGAGGCTACTTCAATTAAAAGAATTCATTCAAAAGAAGAAGTTGAACAGATGATGCTTGATAATTTTGTTTCACTGCAAAAGACTTTGATAGATTTGGCTGAAAAATTAGACTCTTTGACAAATCAAACTTCTAAGTTACTAAGACTTTTTGAACTATCTGCTAAATCATTTATTGAGAAGAGTGGAGGCGGCAGGGTTAGTATTGAAGATAAGGAGACCTTGGACAAAATTGATAAACTCCTAGAACAAAATAAAACTATTGCTCGTAGTTTGGTTATGATGGAGGAAAAAATTAGAGGAAAACCTGAGATAGGCGGAAGTTTTGGTCCAGAAAATATTAGAAGTTCTCAGGTTAGTCAAGATAATAGTCTTGGAGCAATGCAACCATCTATTTCAGACTCGGGATTAAAGTCAAGACAACTGCCTCGCTTTTAACTATGTCTGCTACAATAGCTGTTTTTTTACAAGAATTTACAAAAGATTTGATTGATAACTCTATTTCTCAAAAAGAAAAGGATAAGTTAATCGAAGAGTTTGTTCAAAATCAAAGAAAAGCTTTTGTTGAAATGCCTAAGCAAAGTTTATCTTATGTTGAACCAATTCAGGAAAAACAGATTGCTGTTCAAAAGGAAGAGGTATCTCGACAGTTTGTTTTTGATACTAGACCGATTTCTAGTATTGAACAGCCTCAGAATAATCAGAATAATCAAGATTATTTTGAGGCTAATCAAGAAGGTCAATCAGATTTAAACAAAATAGATAAATTTGTTAAGGATAATTCTATTGTAAGTATTGATTGCTCTGGCCCGGGAAGATTTATTGTTCTTAGGAATATTACTGGGAGACAAGTTATTACAAAAATTGTTCTGATGAAAGAAGACATTGATTCAATATTAAATTATTTTTCTAATGCTGTTCGTATACCTCGGATTGGAGGAATTTTTAAGGCAATAGTTGGAAATCTTGTTATAACAGCCATAGACTCTGATGTTGCTGGACCGAGATTTATTATAACTAAAATTGTACAGAGAAAATCGAATTTTATTTAATTAATTATATCTTTTTTGTTTTCTTTTTATTATTAGGTATATTACTAAGCCTATAAATACTGCCCATAGAATGATTATTAGTTCTAGTAACCAATCAAAGTACTTTCCTTTAATTATGCAAGACGGACATTCACTTCCACCGCAGTCTATACTTGTTTCATCAAAGTCTTTGATTTTATCAAAGCAATGACTACAGTATTTATTTGGTTCATCTGATACTGAAAGAGCAATATCTAGTTTCTTTATTCCCTTTAGGACATATTCTTTTATTCTACTTACAGTTCTATTTGTTTGGGTTTCATATATCTCAATGTATGTTTCGTTACACCATTTTGTTTTCTTTGAGCTTATTTGGGATTTTAAGCTACAGTTAAGAGACATAATACTTTTGTTTTCACACTTGTTTAGGTCTTCACAAAAAACTTCTCTTGTACCATTTAGTGTTGGTTTTCCGTTTAGGATATCTTCTAGATTATATTGGGCATTACATAAGGTATAATTGTAACAATTATAATTAGGTAGACAGTTACAATTTGCTTTTTCTGGGTAGTTTATCTTAGTTCCACAGTTATTTACATCTATGCAACTTTCAGGATATCTATAGCCTTGAGAATCACACCGGCTCCATTTACACTGCCATCTTTCAGTGCAGTTGATGTTAGTGCATGGACGAGACTCTTCAGGTTTTGTTAGTAGATCATTACAATTATTTTGATCATTACATATTCTTTTGCGCGTGTTGTTTATGCAGTTTTCCCAAAGACCACAAATCCAATTAGATGTACAATTACATGATCTAAACTGACTTTCTATTGTTCCACAACCATTATCTCTTAAACTATATTGTATTCTTGTTAAGTTACAGGTGCTCCAATCTCCCCAATTACTCCAATGAGGGCTACAACCTCCACATCCTGGGCAACCATCACTACAACCTTCACTTTCACTACCAATACATCCGCTGGTATCAACCAGTGTTCTTGACCTTACACCTAGTGAACAACTGCCCCATTCTCCCCAGCTTACCCAAATTCCCGTGCATATTTGTTCTATGGCTAATAATCTTGTTTCACTTGAATAATCAATACTTATATTTTCTTCCTCCTCTTCTTTTATTTGACTGCAGGAAACAAACCAAGTGTAATTTCCATAGTTAAGATTTGTCGTGAATGTTGATGTTTCTAACTCAATAGGAGCATTTTGTGTTGATGTTAAGTTATCATTGATAAATAATGAGCAGTTTGACATATTTGCTCCAGAATAATAATATTTGAATTGTATATTCTCTGTAGTTGATTGATTGGCGTTATTTTCTGGAGAAACTAGATAAACTGTTGGTACTGGTGGATCTCCCTGGACCTCTATTGTTGGAGTAGTTGTCTCATTCATATTTCCAGCATCATCAAAAATATAGAATTTATATGAAAAGTTTCCGGTGTAAACGGTTGTTGAATAATCAATATAGTCAATTGTTCCGGTTCCAGCTAAAGAAACTCTTGAATTATTTACCCAATCACCAGAATAATTTGTTGAAAATATAAAATAACTCAGGTTTATGTTATCTCTAACATTAATGAAAAAAGAAGTTAGAGTATTGTTAAAGACCGTCTCTCCAGTACTTAGGTTTGAATATGTTGGTGCTAGGTTGTCTATTATTGCTCTCCATAAATCTCCGGTTCTTAGGTTATTTGTTGGTATTGCCGCATCATAAACTCTTATGTTCATATCGCGGTTTCCAGAGGCTGAGTTTGTTGAGACATTGATATCTTCCATTTCCCAAGTGCTATTTTGTAGAGCAGTTCTACTTCCAGAGATAAATGTAAGATTTGTGAATTGAGTCGAGTTTATTTTACTTATATTTGCTTGAACATAATTAATTCCAGCACCAACAAATGGAGAATCAGTAACTACTGCATTTATTGTAATATTTTGAGAGTCTCTCGCGCTTGTTTGATTTGTAGGGTAGGTAACATTCATTTCATAGACGATTGGTTTTGTTCTATCAATTAGATAATGGAAGGTGTCATTTCCAGAGTTTCCAGCTGCATCATATGCTATGGCCATTATGTCATAACCCTCGGCGTTGTTACTGAATGTTGTTGTAGTCCAATAACAGTAATTTCTTGCTATGGTATAATTACAACCCGAGATGTTTGTCCATGAAACAGTTGAATTTGAGTATTGATAATTAACTCTTATTACTCCTCGGTTATCAGAATAATTTGATCTTATTGTAACTCTTCCATTAACTACACTTTCATCCATTGGAGAATAAAGGCTTATTGCTGGAGGAACAGTATCTTGAGTAGTTAAGGCTAGAAAATCTTTATTATAAGCATTTATTGTGTATGTAAGGTCACATATTCCGTCATTGTTTGCATCAGCACATTTTTGAGAATAACCTGATCCTATTGAATTTATCCAATAGTTTCCTCCAAGATAACTTCCACTAATAATATTTGTTGTTAGTGTTTTTGTTGTGTTTAAAATATTCGATGAACTATTAGCATTTGAAATTGAGACTATTGAGGAAGTTGTTGAGTTGAATATATTATTATATAGAGAATTATTTCCTGAACCGCTGATTATCAATGGATAAGTAAACGAAACTATTGTTGAGTTTACTATCAAGTTATTGTTGCTATTACTTGCTAAATATAATCCTCTACTACCTGTTCCAATTGAGGTTATATTGTTATTTGTGAGATTATTATATTTTGAATTTGAATTTATTAAAATACCATAGGAATTTGTACCCAGCATTGATATGCTATTGTAATTTATTATAGTGTTATTTATGTAAGATGTTAGGTATATGCCATAATTTGCATTTTTTGTAGAAGTTATTACATTGTTTGTTATCTGGCCATATGAAGAATTTGTACTTAACACGATTCCATAAGTACTATTTCCATTTATTGTCAAAAGATTATTGTTTATTGAACTTTCACTAGAGTTGATTCCAGTTATAAATATTGGATGAGCAGAGACTGCAGATGAAGTTAGTGTATTTTGGTCTATGCTGGTATTTTTAGAGTTTACAATATAAATTCCATAATCTGCCCTTCCGGATGTTGCAATTGTATTGTTCTTTATTATGCTGTTTGGATCAGCATTTAGTATTATTGGATGGTTATAATAATTTGTTGTTGCTAAAATTCCGTATGTGTTGATGGTGTTATTTTCAAGTATTGTTCTATAACAATTTCTAAAATATAAAGAATAACTACTAGCTCTTGATTGATTTCCTTGATATATGAGACAGTTTTTTACGTACCCATCATAGTATCCATTTGAGGTTACTGCATAACCTGCTGTTTTATTTGCATAGGTTATTGAGTAGCCATTACAGTTTATTGTTACATTATTTGCAGCTATTGTGAAACAAGTTCCATTTGACATAACACTATTATTTAGATCATATACTGAATTTGCAGTAGTGATTGTTCTACAAGCTGTAAGATTGCCGTAGGTTATTTGTATTTCATCAGCCAGTATTCCAAATCTACCAATAACACTTTTTGTTGTTTTGCCAACATATTGGCTTACTGCACTAATTCCTCCAACAAATCTTTGAAGAAAATTTGTTGATGAGCTGTTCTCATTAGTTATTGAGTCTATTTTTTGTTCAGTTGAATAGCTATCAGATGTTCCTTGAAATGAAGATATAAAAGAGATTGAGATAATTATGACTACGATTATTGCAAAAGCAGTAATTAAATTAAACTTATTCATTCTCTTTTTATATAGGATTATACTTCAAAAATAGTATATAAATATTGTGTAGATAATATTTAAAATAAGGTAAGTTTTAGTTAATAGTTAATAAGTTATTTCTTTTTGTTCTCAAGGTAATCTACCCAAATTCTCTTGAAAAGCGAAAGGGATAATGTTGATATTATAAACGCAGCAGCTGGAACTATTGAATTTGCAAAAGGATTGGGCAGCCCTGCGAAAAAGAAAAAGATTACTATTACTACATATGTTAAGACAGCTATGATAATCTTTCTTGTCCAGCTTTTTTCCCAGGCTTTATCTTTTTCAACTCTTTTGTTTCTCTCTTTTATCTTCTCTATATCAATTTTAATTTTGTCAAGGTCTTTCATTTTTTATTTATAAAAAAGATAATGTTATATTGAATAATTTCCGATAAATTCTTCTACATTTTTTGGAGTGTTGGATGTGTTGGCAGTTTCGTTGTTATTTAAGAATTCTTTGGCTAAATTTTTCAGCCAAATTTTTCTGTCTATTTCTATTTGTTTTTTTAAATCTTCGTTGTTTTGATTTGGATAGCTATATGAATTTTCTAGCCAATAGTCTCCAATTTCAAATCTAATTATTAACCTGCCATGGAACTCTTGCGATTTTGTGATTTTTACTTGTTCTTGACCGGTATTTTCTTTAATTATACTTAATTCCTCTGTTGTTAATGTGTATTGATCTGTACTGTTTGTGTTATTTACTGTTGTATTTGCAAGGGTTTCATTTGAATCTATATTTGGATTTGTTTCATCTACCGTATTTAGTGTCGTATTTATTGATGCAATCTCAGTTCCATTATATTCTAATGATGCAGTTATTTCCTTGCTACTGATGTTTAGGTTTAATGATGATAAATTAATATTTATTTCATATTCTTTTTGATCTTGATTTTCAGGAGAAATACCATACCCATAACCATAGCCCTCAATTTTAACTGTAAATCCATAACCGTACCCATAGCCATAGCCATTGGGTGATAAGGAACTACTTTCTATGTAAAAATTTCCTTCTATGGGCGTGTCATTTATTAAGTTAGATATTGGAAATTTGTAAGTATCATCTTGATCTTTTATTATTAATAGTGATTCTTTTGGAAGTAATTCGCCAGGTTTTAGGCTTAATTTTATATTTCCTTCTAACTTTTGGTTTGACAAAGAATTTGCATTTATACTGATTATATCTAAACCGGTTACCGAGTTTTTATTTATAGAACCAAAGAAGAAAACAGAGCCTAAAAGTACTACTACAATAAATACTCTAATCAATGGATTGTATTTTTGTATCTTTTTCATATTATTTAAATTGTAGTTTCTAATGTAACAACTGCATTTTTAAATGTGATATTGTCTGGATTTTCAATATAGGTGGTAATTAAATCTCCTTGATAGAATGTTAGAGAATTTTCTGATTGGACATCATAGTCTATTTTCCTTGGATCCTCTGAAGAGATTACATTGTTGAAACCGGTATCTTCTCCATTTTTATAAACTTTAATGTAAACTTTTCCAGTACCTTGAGTTATTTCTAAGCTTGTTGAAATTCCTGTTATGCTTCCGGGATGCATCATTACATAACCTACCTCTTTATTTGATTTGACTCCTGCTGAAGTATATAAATAATCAGATGAATTTGTTTCTTCTGGATAACCAAAAATCCAGTTTTGGATATTTTTTACTATATTTTGTTCTTTTTTATTTAAGCTATCTGTAGAATATGTTACAACAAAAACCTTTTTTGATTCATTACTGTTTACATCAGTGTAATTTACTTCATATATTGCAATTTTGTTTGGTTCAACTTTATTTATTTCTATTTCTTCTGGGAGATTGTTTGTGTCAACTAAAGTTATATTATTTATTTGAGAACTATTAATTTCTTCATCAGCTACAAATGCTTTGACATAGTCTGTAACTTCTTTTGATAAGCCATTTGTTTCATCAAGAACGCTTTGCGCAAAAGTTCCTGCTAGAAATATTATACTTATACCTAGAATTATAGCTATCCATACACCTCTTTTCATAGAAATAGTAGGTTTTCTGAGTTTTTAAATTTAAACCTTACTTTGTTGCCGCAGGCAGTTGATCTGCACTTATTTGGGTTGGCTGTTGAGTTTGTTGTGTTTGGGCTTGTTGACTAGCTGCTTGATTTGGTTGTTGTGCTTGTTGTTGGTATTTTACAAGGATAACTGTTTCGGTCCCATCATTAAGAGTTAAATACCCTTGCTGATTTGCAACCTGTATCATTGACTTGATAAGAGCTTTTTGGGCCTCTACTTGTTGATTTACTACATAACCTTGGAATTTAGGTTTTATAGCAAGTACATAGACAAGTCCAATTGCTAATACTACAATTATAAGAAGTGCAATTGCAAATTTTCTATCTCTCATCTCTTTATTTACCTCCTTGTTTATGAAATTTATTGAGTTTAAAGTTTTATGTGACCGTTATAAACTTTAAGCCAAGAAAACTTATTCAGTTTTCTGGATCCAAAGAATCAAAGATTCTTTTGGCCACAAAAACCAATGGTTTTTGATGTTTAAAAAGTATTCTATAGTATAGTGAATATTAATTTATTGTACTGTTTTAGTTTATGATTGTCTTAACATGTATTCGGGTTTTTTATTCAACAACTTCGCCAAATCCGATTAACCGCCAGTGGCCGCTAAAGTTTCTAGCTAAACCTACATTATCTCCTTTGAAAACAATAACTGGAATGTTTAGTTCAAGATTAATTAAATCATTTTTAATTTGAGAGACTTTTCCAACACTTATACCGGTGTTTATACTCAACATGAGAAGTTCACTCATTTTGAAATTTTCAACTTTCAGATTTTCTTCACTACCCAGAACTTCATTAAAAAGTGTGGATTTTATTTTTATGTTGCTTTTTATTGAAGGTAAAGTATTTATAATTCCTACAGTGCATCCTGAGAGATTGTCTGCCTTTGTAAGAGTCATGTCTAATTCTGTTTCAATGGCTAAATTTCCTCCAGGGCTTGCTTCTTTTAGTTCGTGATTCCCTCTATAAAGAGAGACTATTTTTGTTTTTACTGTTTCATATCTTTTTTGATTTTTTTCAATTACATTTATGCCAGGTTTTATTTCAATTTCATCACCAATTTTAAGGACTCCTCTTTTGAGTGTTCCTCCAAGTACTCCTCCATGTAATTTGTTTACTGGAGTTCCAGGCCGATTAATGTCAAAACTTCGTGCAATTGCAAATATTGGAGCTGAGATTAGATCACGCTCAGGTATAGTTATTTTTGATAGTTCTGTAAATATTTTTTCAATGTTAATTTTGTGCTGAGCTGAAACGGGAATTATTGGACTGTTTTCAGCGATTGTACCCTTTACAAATTCTTTTATGTCTTGGTAATTTTGAATTGCTTTTTCTTTTGTAACTAGATCTATTTTATTTTGAACAATTATAATTTGGTTAACTTTTTTTGCTTGCAGTGCAACTAAATGCTCTCTTGTCTGAGGTTTTATACCTTCGTTTGCTGCAACTAGAAGTATTGCAGAGTCTATAATTGCTGCTCCTGAAAGCATTGTGGCCATTAACATTTCATGGCCCGGAACGTCAATAAATGTTAGATACCTTATGGGTTCTCCATCTAAAACATTAAATTTGTTTTCTTTTTTGTATAGAATTGCATCAGCATAGCCTAGTTTGATTGTTATACCTCTTTTCAATTCTTCAGAATGCGTATCAGTGAATTTTCCAGTGAGCGCAGCTAAAAGAGTTGTTTTACCATGATCAATATGTCCAACAACACCAATGTTAAGTATTGGTAATTTAGTTATGTCTGTAGTAATATCTTGTTTTGCCATGCAGATTATTAGAATTAGCCTCTTTTAAATCTTTATTCTTTTTTAAGCTGCTTGAGGAAGAGGTTCTCTTGGATAAATTTGGTGTTCAAATACAACTTGTAACATTTCTTCTAAAGCTGCTGGGTAAGTTGTTAATGCACAATGCAATGCAGTGAATTCTGTTTCATCATTTACCCTAAGCTTATTTTCTCTCGCCCTAGTTGCAAGAGCAGTAAACTTTCTAAATAAAGGAGCATAATCTTTTAATGCAACTGCAATTGATTTTATTTCATCAGGACTTGTGGCATTTTGAACTGCTAAATCACAAAGTTGATTTCTTCTTTCAAAAAATGATTCAGTACTAATTATATCCTCTTTTAGTGGCCGATTACTCCTTATTCTTTCTGAAACTACTTTTTCTAAAGCTAATTTGTAACAGGCAGGCATAAAACTTCCTAATGCTCTTAAGGCAGTTTCATAAGTCGGTTCTATTAATCTTGGTTCCATTTTTACTCAGCTTTCTTTTCTTCTTTAGCTTTAGGCTGACATTGGTCTGGGAAAATTTCTTCTAGAGACTTTCCACCCTTTTTTAAAACTTTGAGATTGATCTGAACAACATGAGGAGAGATTTCATTACCTCTTACAGTCTTTTTTCTTCTAAATCCTGGATGAGGTGTTTTATGTAAAAAAGGTCCTTTGGTTAATAATAGTCCTTTTAATGCAGGTCCCTCAACTTCTTTTTTTCCTGGAAGCCCTGCTTTATCTGATGTTCCTTTTATTTCGAATTCATAGCCAGAAAGATCACCTAAAAGTTCCTTTCCTTGGATTTTATCTCCAATCTTCTTTCCTATTAGTTCTTCTGTTTCTGTTTCTAGGTGAAAGGTTTTATTTTTCTCAGATAGGTTAATTTTAAATGCCATAATATTTAGCGTTAAGGGGTGTTTTTAAACGTTTTGGGTGAGTGAATTTTATCAGGATAGAAGGAGATTATTCCGTCTACATCAGTTGTGGTTTTTATCTTTTCTAGTCTTTCTTCTTTATCTCCTGCCCAAACAAATACTAATATATTGTTTTCATGAGCCTTTTTTATAAACCTTTTTCTTAGAGCCCTATGGTGTAAGCCCACTGCAAATAAATTTACTTTTTTGGCGAACCTCATGGGGATTATTGGAAGACGAAGAAGAAGAGCTAAGCGTATTTTGGAATTGAGTTTTCTGAGTTCTAAAAGGGCTTTTTTTCTAAAGGAGATTATTGCGAAATCATCTTCTTTCCAGCCCTTGGCATCTATGTAATCTTGGATTATCTTAGCAACAGGGAATACACTATCTTTTTCTTTTAATTCTATTACAACATTTACTTTTCTATTTATTATGTTCAACCCCTCTTTTAATGTTATGATTTTTTCTCCATTTAATGTTGTGATTTTTTTTATCTCGTTAAGTGTTTTTTCGCTTATTAATCCTCTTTCATTGCTTATTCTGTCAAGGGTTTCATCATGCATTAATATTGGTTCTCCAGTTTTGCAGATTCTTACATCCATTTCAATTGCATCTACGTTCATTTCAAGAGCTCTTTTTATCGATTCTGCAGTGTTTTCATTTAGATATCCTCCTGCCCCTCTATGACCAATTATAATTACCATTTTCTTTCCTCTTGAATATGTAATGATAGGTTTTAAATATTGTTAATGGCTTTTTTCAACATGTTCAATGAAATTTTGCTTTCATTTATTCAAGCAGCCACTGAATTTTTACCGATTTCTTCCTCAGGTCATCTAGCCTTAGCTTCTTTATTGCTCAAGCAACAACCAAACTTGTTTTTTATCACTATTTTACATTTAGCTTCTCTTTTAGCGGTTTTAATCTTTGTTAGGAAAGAGATTATTTTCCTTTTAAAATTTGGTAAAGAATCAAGAAAACTGTGGGGATATCTAATTATAGCTACAATTCCTGCCGCTTTAGTGGGTTATTTTTTAAAGGATATGATTGAGGGAGCTTTTAGCTCACTTTTGTTTTTGGGAGTTGCTTTTTTGTTTACTGGATTTGTTTTATTTTTAACTAAATTTTTTATGAAGAAGGAGCAAGGTAAAGAGGTTAGTATTGGGAGTTCAATTTTTATTGGAATTTTTCAGGCATTGGCAATTTTTCCAGGAGTTTCAAGAAGTGGTATGACTATTTCCTCATCATTGTTTAGTGGATTTAATAGGGAAAAGGCAGTTAAGTTTTCTTTTCTTCTTTTTATTCCAGTTTCTTTAGGAGCTTTTTTGTTGGAAGTTAAGGATACAGTTATTAGTAATTTTTTGTTGACTACTCCAGTTGTTACATTAGTTATTTCTTTTATTGTATGTTTAATTTTGAGTTTGGTGTTCTTAAGTTTACTATTTTATATTGTTAAGAAAGAGCGTTTTTGGTTGTTTTCTTTTTATTGTTGGTTAGTCGGAGTTATTTGTTTATTTGTTTATTTTTTATAAAAATAAGTTAAATTTTTATACCCTAATTTTTTAACTATATGATTATGAAATCGAAAGAATTTTTTGGATTTAATGAAGAAGAAATAAAATTATTTAAAAAACTTAATACTCCTGTAAAAATTCAGGATTTTATTAATTCGTTAGATGTTAATTTTGAAGAAAATGGAGATACTTGCATGTCTCCGCGAAAGGTTTTACAAACTGGAAAGGCACATTGTATTGAAGGAGCTATATTAGCTGCAACTATCTTACGATTTCATGGATATCCTCCGTTAATACTGGATCTTGAAGCTACTAAGGGGGATTATGACCATGTGGTTGCTCTTTTTATGAAAGATAACCATTGGGGAGCTATAGCAAAAACAAACCATGCCGTTTTACGGTATAGAGAACCGGTTTACAAATCTGTGAGAGAACTGGCAATGTCTTTTTTTCATGAATACTTTTTAAACTCAAATGGAAAGAAAACATTAAGAACTTTTTCAGAACCCGTAGATCTTAGGATTTTTGATGATAAAAAGTGGATGCTTTCTAATAAAGATGTTTGGTTAATTCCTAGATATTTAACTAAGATACCTCATGAGAAGATTTTAACAAGAAGTCAAATTGCATGTTTGAGAAAGGCAGATGATGTTGAAATTCAAGCAGGGAAGATACTGGAAGTTGAACCAAAGAAAGATAATGGTAAGTTACAGATTTAAGTTACCTTGCTTTGTTGAGTTGTCCATATGTTGAATATTGTCAAATAACTCATTTTCATCTTTAATATGGCGTCTTATTTTGTCTAGCATCATTCTACCATCCGTATCGAGAGCAATTTTAATTTCAAATTCGCTTCCAGATGAAATTGCATCTGAGACTACTTTTCTATGCCCTTTTAGTTCTTTATGGTCAAAGAGCATTCTATCAACCACTGAAAAGTCTAGTGCAGGGTATTCTTTTTGTAACCTTGAGAATAATTTTTCTTCTTTATCTTCATGAGAATTCCAAATTGGCACTAGGTTTTTGAATACATGGATTAGGTTAGGGTAGTTTATTTCATCTGAACTCATAACTGCTTCTAGTTCATCTATTTCAACACCAATTTTAACGTGCTCCTTTCTTAGATTTGTTAGTGAAACCATGCTTTTTAGAGTGAGGGAAGATATTTAAGTGTTATGATAGATTGTTCTAGAATTATTTTTTACTCGAATTTACCACATTTGCTCCCAATATGTATGGTTTCCTTACCCATTTTTACCTTGACTATATCGCAGTTGTTTTCACAATCTTTACATTTAAATACAGATCTTTTTAGTTTGTATTTCTCAAAGTTAAGGCTTTTGAATTTTGTGTCCTTTACATTTTCATCTAAGACTAGGAAAGCCATTCCAATTGCTCCAATTACGTTATAATATTTTGGTATGATCATTTTTGAACCAAGTTCTTTTTCAAATGCTTTTACTATTCCTTTATTTGCAGCTACGCCTCCAATTAGAACAAATGGCTTTTCTAATTCTTTTCCCTTTGCAACATTGTTGATGTAGTTTTTTACTAAATTAGTACATAGACCACTGATAATATCTTTTATTTCATGGCCTGCTTGTTGTTTTTGTATCATATCACTTTCAGCAAAAACTGTACATCTTCCTCCAAGGTTTAGATCTTTTTTTGATTTAACCGCTAGTTTTCCAAATTTTTCTATTGGAATATTTAATCTTGAAGCTTGTTGATCAAGAAAAGAACCAGTACCTGCAGCACATACAGTGTTCATTGCAAAATCTACAGGTATCCCGTTTCGAAAAATAATTATCTTTGAGTCTTGTCCTCCAATTTCAATTACTGTTTTTGCTTGAGGATAGAGTTTTTTTAAAGCTGAAGCGTGAGCAGTTATTTCATTTTTTACAACATCTGCTCCAATTATCTTTCCAATGAATATTCTTGCACTTCCAGTGATACCAACACCAGTAATTATATATTTTCTTGAGATCTTTTTAAAAACTTCCTTTATCTTTTCAACAGGTTGACCATTTGTTCTTTCATAGACTGCTTTTAGTATTTTTCCGTTTTTTTCCATTAGAACTACTTTTAGTGATACCGATCCAACATCAACTCCCATTACGCATTGTTTGCTCATTTTTTACCTTTTTGGTTACTCATAGATTTTTTAGTTATAAGCATGTCAATAAACGCCTCAATTCTTACTTTTAGATTTTCTTCAGTTGTGTGAGCATCATAGGAAAGACTCAGCATTGGAGGGAATTCATCCTTATTGTTTATGAGAACCTCATTTGCAACATCTTCTGGGACACAACCAAATGTTCTTACATGGATGAGTCCGTCAACTTTATCTTTTAAGTATAATGAAGTCAAAATTGTTACAACATTTGATCCAGCAACATGTTGAGGCATTAATCTTGAGGACTCTTCACGGTTCTTTTTGCTATAAATTGGAGATAAAACATTGTAATAATTCATAAATGATAGGGGTTGTTTTACTGTTACATTTTCACTTAGTAAGAATTCTTCTATGTCTAAAAATGGAACTAGTGAAAAAAGAGTATAACTATAGTCTCCAATAATACCCACAGTTAACTTTTGTTTTAGCTCTTTTCTTTTTAATTCTTTTATACTGATCATTGACTTTTCAAATATTTCTTTTGATTTTTCTAAATCATCTCCCTTGAAAATCATGTCTCTTATGAAGCTATTGTAAATTAGGAAAAGTCTTTTTTTGTCAATTACGTTTGCTGAGTTTAGTATTTCTTCTTTTATTTTAGCAGCCATATCCATTTTTTGAGTTCCAAAAACTATTGCTTTTAATAACCTAGTTCTCGAGAATTTAATTTTAGTATATTCTCTTAATTCTGCAAGGTTTTTGTAAGCTCCAGTATAGCCGGAAAAAATTAATTCAGAGGGGTTTACATTAAAGAACCATATTTTTGCTTTCTTTTTTGTTATTTTTTCTAATTTTTTTTGCATTACTCCCTTTGTTAAATACCCTAGAATACAATTTGAAGTTCCTCCTCTTCCCCAGGAACCGGGTAAGGCTAGTATGTTGTCTCCCTTTTCAGCACCGGCTATTGCTTGACCTAAAATTAGTTTAAGATCAAAACACCAGGATTCTGGTGCGTGTTTTGTGGCTAGCTCAATTGTTTCTTTATTAGGGCGGCCAACATAGTCAATATCAAACTCAAACTCTTTGAAAACTGTTGAAAGTAAAACAGTTAGATCATTATAGTATGGCAACATTATTTTCATTTAACAGTATTCTTTTTTGAGGATTTAAACGTTACGTTTATGGTTGTTTTTTATAAAAATAATTAAACAATTTAAACTAGGGATTTTATTACGATTTCTTGTCAAGAAACCCAATAGATACATGAGCTCCATCACAAAAAGGTTTGTTTTTTGAAGCTCCGCAGCGGCATAGGGTAACTCTATTTCTGATTTCATATTCTTTACCGTTTGAAGAGACTATTGGAATTCTTCCCATTACCCAAATTGGACCGCTAAGATTTTTATGCGGGATTTCTATTATACCTATTGTTGGCTTGAATTTTGGTTCAATTTCTTTTTTAGATTTTTTATCATAAATTACAAGCCTGCCAGATGGACAGTCACAAGCTTGTTGTATTGCCAACTTTTTAGATTTTTTATAATTTGAATTTCCTGTTAAGTTCCAGGTTCCTCCAACTCTGTAGCAAAAACCTGCGTTTGAACATAATTCTTTTGCATCCATTAGTGTTAGTTCTGGACCATTTGTTGGCAGTGCCATATCTTTATATTTTTTATTTTCTATTTCTTTTCCATTAAAATTTATTTTTAAATGAGTGCTATCACAAAAAGGTTTATTATTTGAATGACCGCAACGACATAGAGTACAATTTCTTTTGGAGAGTTGTTTACCAGTTTTCCATTTTATTGGATCCCCATTTTTATCAACAAGAGTTATCTTTTCAATCAGTGGGACCTTTCCAGTTACAATATATGGTCCATCTTTTGAAACGGTTATTTTAATTTCATTTTTCATAGATTAATTACTTACTAGTTTACTTGAAAGATTTGCTTATGCTCTCTTTCCAAAATGATGGAAGAGCGTTTGAGATAAAACCTCTAAAATTGTTTGAATATATGTGAGTTATACCTTTATCTTTTTTATATTCATTAAACTGTTTTTCAGTTTCTTCATAGATTTTTTGTATTATTTTTCTTTCAAATTCTTTTTGCAGTAGAGAAGAGGGTTTTAGGGCGATAAAATCAGCCTGTCTTAGAATATTAACCTCTAGATTTGAGGAGTTTTGTGAGATAAACAGGATGCTTAGATTTTTATGCCTTGATATTAGAATTAATTTGCTTAGAATTTTATTTGTACTAGTCATGGCGTTTCTTGAGCTAAATAATATTCCTCCTTCATCAATTAAAATTATAGAATTATTTTCTACCTCAGAAATATCTGAGATTGATTTTATCCAGGAAGGTAATTCATTTTCATCAAAACCCATGGCAAAACATTTTTTCTTATTCTTTGCATATATGTTTTCTAGAAGTTTCATCCCAAAAGCAGTCTTCCCGGTACCTCTTGCACCAACAATTATTCCTATTTTGCTGTCAGCTTTTGAAAGATCATTTAACCAGGTTTTGTAATCTCCTATGGTTGTTTTTACTAAATTAAACTCTTCGTATTTTGCAGTTATTGATTCTCTTGTTTTTTTTACTTTATTTTTCTTTGATAATTCAGAGAGTTTTTTAATTATAAGATATATTCCTTTTATTAATAAGTATAATCCCTTTATCAGATAATAAGGTATTTTTATGATAAACCATAGAGTTTTTCCCAGATATATCCAGAATTTTGTTCCTTTCTTTCCTCTTTTTTTAGTCATTAGAAGTAAAGCCACTTGAAGGTTATAAATTTAACTTATTAAGAGAATAGTTTTATATACAAATATTTATAATATTATATTTACTATTCTTATTATGAAACCTGAGAAGTTAAGAAGGAAAATAATGGCTCAATGTGGTTTTTGTTATGCTGTAGATCCGTGCGTTGTTCCAGAAGATGATTTTTTTAGTATGGATGGAATGAATGAAAGAGGAACATACTATGTTGTAGCAAGGTTAAGTGATGGAATGGTAACTCGGGTAGTATATGAAGATTTTAGAAATGTTTGGCTTCCTACGGTTAAATTTGATTTTGAGGAAGATGCAAATTATAGAGAAGTTGGAGGAACTTTACCTGAACTTTTAGCACAGGGTGAATCTCCAAGAAGATTATTTTTTAGTATGCAATGTTGGCTGCATTGCCTTCCTGATGAAAATAGGCATGAACTAGCTGCTGCTTAAAATTCTTATCTTTGTCCTCTAAGCTTTCTTAATTCTTCTTTTTCTCTTATCATATTTCTTCTTATCTCTTCAATTCTTGGAGCTTTTTTTAACATCTTTAGCTCCATTTTATCTTTTTTTAGCTTGTTTTGAGCTTTTAGCAGCTTAAGATTGCGATGTTTTTTCCCGGTTGAAAATTCATGTATCCAATCTGAATTAGACAATTTCTTTTTATAGAGAACTATTGCAAAAACAATTACTATTAGGACAATAATTCCAATTATAAAATAATACTTGTTTTTTAGTATTGCACTTTTAGATTCATTGAGAATATCATTATTCTTAGCAACATCACCAGTCACTTGATTATCTTGCACCTGGCTTTCGGGTGTTTGACTTACTTCACTGGTTAGCTGAACATTTGTTTCAGGGATGTTAGCTTCAGTTGTGTTATTTTCTATAGTCTCAGTTGTGTTTGTTTCTTTCTCAATTGAAGTTTCATTTGTTTCTTTGTTTGTTTCACTTTGAGTGTTATTTACTGCAAGTATTGCTGTATTTGTATTTACTGCTCCACTTCCAGCACCCATGATTATGACAATCGGTTTTCCGGCAGTGTAATCTTCTTTATTGAGGAAAGTTGTTTGAGAAACTCTTCCATTTTCAATTAACATTAGTTTTACTGTTAATTTTTTTGGTTCAAGGTTGAAGTAATTGCTTCCATATCCTTGATCATTTAATGTTATTTCAAAATCAGTTAGTGATTCGTTTGTATTGTAATCTAGTAGTCTAATAAAATAATGTTCGTTTGGTTGGGCAGTTAGTGTAAATGAAGTTAGTATTGCTGAAGCATTGCTTATTAAAAATATTGAAACTAGAAAAAACAAAGCTAAACCAATTAAAATCAATCTCTTTTTCATCTTAGTATTTTAATTACTAGATATGGTTATTTATAAATTTTTAGTAAGACTTTACTTTAAAGATTATTAATTTCCTTCAGGTATTTGTAATTGAAGAACCCTAAAATATTTTATAAAAGTATCTAGTGCCATATCTGCTCTTATAAAAACATGATCTGGATTAGGGTATGCAGATTCTGGTGTCCAAGCAATAACACAGTCTTCTTTGCCTATAATGTCAAATGATAAGCGAGAGAATATCGCAAATGTACCAGTATCAGGAGCTCGTCCTAAGAAATAATTCCCTTTTTGTTTGGGTTTTACATCTAATGATCGCCATCTAGGGTGATCTGGATCTTCTATTAGCAAGCATGGACCAAGCCCCTTTGTAACAGCATAAGCTTCTCTTAAAGATTGCCCATTCTGGGGTATTGGAGTAAAGAAATAATTTCCTCCGAAAACATATGTTTGTGCAGGGCCCTGTCTTTCTAAATCTTCAAATTCTGGTCTTATTCCAGTAGCTATAAACGAAGTAGTATCATACAATGTCCAACCATTACATTCAATTAACTGTTTTAATGCTTGACTATCTTCAAATTCTCTGTCCATGATATCAGCATAAAATTATGGTTTATAAAATTACCTAATAAGAAATATTCTCATCCATAATTCAGTGAAATGTAATCTTGAGAAAGAAATAAAAATGCCCTCTATCTTCTTTATTAATTATGGAAATAAGAAAAGCTAAACCTTCAGATGCTGAGAGAATTTATGAGATTATTGTTAAATGTAAAGTAGATATGAAGAGAAAAGGTGAAGAGCAATGGCCGGAACACTATCCAACTATGGAAAATGTTGCTGGAGATATTAAAGGAGGTTCTCTTTATGTTGTTGAAGATGGAGAAGAAAATGAAAAAGTTGTTGCATGTATGAGCATAGACACAAATCAACCAAAACCATATTTTTTAGTAAAATGGAAATTGGATGATAAGAATCCTCTGATGATTCATAGAATTGCTGTTCTTCCTTCTGAACAGGGAAAGGGAATTGCCGGTAAATTAGTGGAATTTGCAGAAAATTTTGCAAGAGAAAATAATCATAAGAGTATTCGATTAGATACATATGCTAAAAATATTTCTTCAAATGCTTTCTATAGAAAGAAAGGATATGTTCATAGAGGAGTTATAAGAATTCCAGAACATATGCTTGGAGAATATAATGCCTACGAGAAGATTTTGAGATGAAATTTTTAATGTACTTGTTCTTTATCACCTTTTGCAAATTTCCAAACAGTTCCTATAAATTCTGCCCCTTCGGGAAGAGGAGTACTACAAAAAATAGCCGATTCATCTTGTAAAGCAAAGATTAGTCTGTCATATGATAATTCTTTTAATATTGGATCGAATTCTGGAGTATAATGGGCTTTAACACTAAAATTAACAAGTCCTATCATAGGAAAAACTTCTACTTGACCTTCTCTTATTTTGGGATAAACTTGACCAATAGCATAAGCTCCTGCACTATTTCCTGCAATAATTCCTCCAATAAATCCACTATAAGATTTGATCATCTTTTCTAAAACTCTTTCTTTTAAGTGTCTAGCTAAAACATTTGTATCCCCACCAGGAATATAAACTAAACCTACTTTTCTAAATTCTGATCCAATTTTGTCTAAACTTGTTTCAGCTGTTGCAATTTTTACTTCATCTGCTCCAAGTTCCTCAAAATACCTTGCAAAAAAGTTACTCCTTGTTTTTATTTTCTCTAAATCATCAGAAGCCATATTTAAAACTAAAACTTTTTTATTGCCTCCTTCATTTAATACTCTTGTGTCTATTTCTTTCAGTCTCCCACTTGAAGTATGTCCAGATATTAAACAATATTTCTTTGCCATGATTTTTACTGAAATAAGCAGTATTTAAAATTACCTAAAAAGGTTAGATGCCCCAATTTGAAATTTTTTTATTGACGATAAAAATATGACTGCCCCCGCCGGGAGGCAGACGTTTTATTCCGAAGTGGTTTTGCTAAATAACCTGATGTAGGAAAGCATTTATTAAGGTGGATTTATTACATAATGTATGGGGGCGCTGATTGTTCAGCAAACCTTTGTAATAAAAGAGGTTATGAACCTTTAAGTTTTAGTAATATCTTAAAAATAGATGATATAATATATCTTTAAGATTGTTATTGAGTTTTTAGATATGACTGCTTATAACTAAAAATATTACTTATATGTAGATTAAAACTTTAAAGATAGTAGTAATCCCACAAAGACTTGATAGAGCCGGAGGTTTATTAAATTTTCTTAATTATCACATTTTCATTATATATTGTGTAAAATGGCATTTGAAAGAATTGTTATACACAAATCAAACGTTGAATCTGCTTTAAATCATTTTAAGGATAATCCAGACATATCTGAACAAGATAAACTTGATATGGAAGAATTTATCAGATTAGCTAAACTTGGCAAGATAAATAAAAAAACAAAATTATGTGATTCTAGATGTTTAAAGTATATAGAAGTTTTAATGATACCTTTAAGTTATTTTAAAAAAGATTCAGCAAGTCTTACAGTAGAAGAAATGGAAAGATTTGATGAAGATTTAACTAATGATAAGATAATTGGTAAAAAGACAAAAATGCCTTTTGCAATTAATACAAAGATAGAGATAAGAAAATTATTTAAGATTTATTTAAAATGGAAATTGAAAAATGATGTTTCGAAGTTTGTGGAATTAACAGATTGGTGGGATACTACTTATAAGCCTTTAACACCAGATTATTTATCTGAAAAAGAAGTTATTGCTTTATTTGATGGATGTAAAAACAAATCTGAACGTTTTATCGTCGCTGTTCTCTTCGATACAGGTGCAAGAATTCAAGAATTTTTAAATCTTAGACATGAGGACGCTATATCACCTACAGAAAGTTTCCCATATTATTTATTTGATTTTAAAACAGAATATAGTAAAACAAAAGGAAGAAAAATTGGATTGTTTTGGGATAAAAGTGAAAAAGCAGTTAAAGAATATTTAGATGGAAAAACTCAAAAAAATAACGAGGTTATATTTGATTCTAAATATGATAATATAAGAAAATTTCTTCTTAGATTAGGAAAAAGAGTTCTTAATAAAAGAGTTCATCCCCATCTTTTGCGTCATGCGTCATGCACTTTTTATGCTTCTCGAATAAATAGACAGGAGCTTTGTATTCGTTATGGGTGGTCTTTTATCTCACGAATGCCTGATGTCTATATTGATAGAGCGGGTTTAGACCAAAATAAAATAATGGAGTCTTTTAAATCTCAAGGAATGGAAAAATTTAAAGAAGAAAATGATGATTTGAGAAAAAAATTGACTAGAGCTTATATGAAATTAACTACTCTTGAAACAAAGTTTAAACAGTTTAAAGAAGATTTTGACTCTTTTGTTAGTTCTAAAGCTGATTGTACTGTAAGTAAGTAGTTATCTTAAATCACGGAAAAGTTTATAAACCCTTATAGTATAGTAATATAAATGGTAAACTACACTACTAAAAATAGACGAGGTGTTGAAAGGGCATCTATCGAGAAAGTTTGGAATATAATCAATCAAGAAGATTTGCCTCTTACTCCATCAAAGATAACTTTGAAATCAGGACTTCACTTTTATTCTGTTCAAAGTTGTCTTGACTTTCTAAAATACTTAAAAAAAATTGAAATAATTTATGGAGAAAGAATATGCTTAATCAAAAAAATATCGGAGGGAGAAAAATGAATGCACCAGAAACTCAATTAGTTAATGGATTCAATCAAGAAAAGTTGGTTCTTTTTTATTTTAAAAGACAACTTGAAGAGATTGAGAAGTTATTTAATGAAAAATTAGAAGTAATGGAGAATAAATAAATATGGACAAAAGTATTGATGAAGTTTGGTTAGTTAAGGAATGGTTAGACAAACTTTTTTATCAGATTGGAAAACAGCAATATGATTACTTTTTGCAGTTTTCTGAAGTTAATGGCGTTAAAACTAAATGGCGAAAGTATAGTGAGATTTGTTTTGATTATGAAAATCCTAAAAATAAACTCTTTTTAAGTATAGTAAATCAACGTCAAATATTGCCATGTGAAGTTGTTTTGGATATTGAAAATAAAGAACAACTTCCAATTATTATTTCTGAATTAAATAAAATTGGATTAACTTTTTATGTTTTTTCAACAGGTTCTCGGGGATATCATGTTCATTTATTCTTTAATCGGGCACTTTCACAAGCAGAAAAAATAGCTATAATCAAATATTTTAAAACAGATATCCAAAAGGCATCAAATAAAACTTTGATAGCTTTGGAGTTTGCTAAGCATTGGAAATCTGGTAAAATTAAGGAGTTAGTAAAATATGGAAATTAATACAAACGACCCATCTGAACTTTTGCAATTAGTAAACCAACCTGAAAGCAGAATAATGAATATACTTATGAACCCAAATTTATTTTATGAAATAATTGATGAATTTGATAAAAAAATTGTTGAAGAAATTTCTGCTAGAAAAGTTATATTTCTTTGTTCTCAAGGAAGACTAGTTAAGAATCATCAGATTGCTTCTTATAATCTGCTTGTTAATGATGAAGCAGGAGTGGGCAAAGATTATGTTTGTAATGCTATCTTAGAAATATTACCAAATGAAACTTACATTCACAAGACGAGAATAAGTCCTACGGTATTTACATATTGGCATAATAAAGCTTCTGAACCTCTTTGGACATGGAATGGGAAGGTTTTCTATCCTGAGGATATTTCAGAGACTGTATTGAATTCTGATGTCTTTAAAGTGATGTGTTCAAATGGAAGTTCTGCAATAATTACTATAAAAAATCGTGCAGTTGATATTGAAATTGATGGTAAACCTGTAATCATAACCACAACAGCTAATTCTACTCCAAATTCCGAGCTTACCAGAAGATTTGCTATTTTGAACTTAAATAGTTCTGAGAATCAAACCAAGTTAATTATGAAAAGACATTCTCAATATAAGAAATTGGGTGTTGTGCCAGATTACAATATAGACTTTAAGGAAGCAATGAGCTATCTAGAAAGAGTTTCTGTAAGAATTCCTTTTGCTGATATTTTGGATAAGTTTTTTCCATATAAAAGTATTATTATGAGAACTCATTATCCACGATTTTTAGATTTTATTTCTGCTTCAGCAGCATTATACCAATTTCAAAGACAGAAAGATGTAAATGGTTTTGTTTTAGCTGTAGGTCAAGATTATGATATAGCTAGAGAATGTTTTTTAGCTTTGTGTTCTAATAAATATATGATTCCCCTGACAATAAATCAAAAAAAGATTTTAGAGGTATTTGAAAAAAATAATGTTCTCAAAGGAGGGGTTATGCAACTTCATAAAGAAATGAATTTCATTTCGGATAAGGCTCTTCAAATTAATCTGCAGAAATTAGTCCAATATGGATTTCTAAAGGTAGATATTGAAAGGGATGTATGTAACAGAGACATAGAAGTATATTCTTTATCTGAGTCTTATTCTCCTCAACAGGAGTTAGTTCTTCCTACTTTTGAGGAATTGTGTGAATCTGGTTCAGAACCCTCTATACCTTCAGAACCTTCTATAAGTTCGATACATTCTATACCTCATGAGGTAGGGAAGATACAGAAGGTAGAGAATATGGAAAGTCCAATTTTAAAACTTGAGATTGTGAAATTTCCCCTTTCTAATTTAAAAAATAAACTAAACTTACAGGAGATTAACAAAGTAGAGCTATAGAAATGAAAGAAACAATAATTTATGTTAGAACTTCGACTGAAGAGCAAAACCCTCAAAATCAATTGAAGGATTGCCAAGAACTTACAAAGAGATTGGGGTTTGAAGATTACGAAGTTTTACCTGAGAAAAAATCTGCGTTTAAAGACAATATAGAAAGAGAGATTTTTAATTCAATTAGAGAAGCAATAACTAAGGGAGAAGTGAAAAATTTGATTGTGTGGGATTTGGATAGAATATACAGACACAGAATTAGGCTATTAGATTTTCTCACTTTTTGCAATGTCTATAAAGTTAAAGTTTATTCATTTAGGCAAGAGTTTCTTAATGTCTTTGATAATCTAAAATTGCCTCAAGGTTTTGAGTTTCTTACTGAGATGTATAGAAATAATTTTTTGCAGTTCTTGGGATGGATTGCTGAAGAGGAAAGTGAGAAGAAATCTCAAAGGGTTAAGATTGCTGTTAGGAGGGGAGAGGGAGTAACAAAGTCATATAAAGGGAATAAGTGGGGGAGGAGAAGTTTGCAAAATACTCGTCTTATCGAACAGATTCTTAGCCTTAATTCACAGGGAAGAACAATTAGACAAATAGCAGAACAAGTTTATTATTATGATGAGAACAGGAATAAAAAATTAGTTTCAAAATCATTTGTCCATAAATTATTAGCTCAAAATAGAGGGACAAATCTTCGTAATTATGAGTGTCCTAAAACTGAACAATTAAAGGACAGGAGACAAAATGAGTCTGATGAAAAATAAAAAGGGTTTGAATAAAATGGGACATGTTTGGTTTGGGTTAATAATCGGTCTATTGGGGTTTTATATGCTAAAAGACTTTATGTCAATCTCAACTTTATTCTTATGTTTTCATCTACCTTTTTATTTAATAGGTTCTGCTTATTTATTAGATACTATAGAAAGTCCCAAATTTGGAGGTCGTTGGCATAGGGGTATTTTTCATAGTAAAATTGCCTTTGTTGTAATTCTACTTGCTGTTCCAATACTGATTAAATTTTATCTGGATTACCCAAAGAAGTTTTTTCTTGATATTCCTTTTAACTATTTTTCAATTGGGATAGCTATTTTACTTGGAATTTGTAGTCATATTTTTGGAGATTCACTAACTGATAAATTAAGATGAAAAAACAATTAAAAAAATTTCTTGAGCTGAAGATTGTTACAGATGGTAAAGGAATGTATGTAGTCAAGTATAAAAAAGGTCAAAAAGAGTTTTTTGAAGAACTGGCAAAAATGGCAGACACTACTTTAGACAGTATTATCCAAGAAAGGATAGAGCAGGCAACTGGAGTAAAAACTATACCTGCAATATTAACTGTAAGAAAAACATCAAAATGACAAAACAATTAAAATTAAACTTTGGTCAAAAATTAGAACTTTTTAGGCAGAAACATCAAGTAGCATTTTATATTTTACTAATTATTATTGGGTTTTTATCTTGGGGTCAAATGTTTCAAATTTTTGGAGATTTTGAACCATTTCAAATTAATTTACTTAACCTTGTTAGAGGATTATTTTTTGCTGTTTTTTACTTCACACTTGTCTATTTGTTTTCTGAGACTTGGTTTGAATACCAAAAAATAAGGAGCAAAAACATTTCAAATGATAGTCTTTTGAAACTCATGAATTATTAAAAGTATAGAAAATACTAAAACTTCGGATAGATTAAAAGTTTGATTAATGGATAACAGACCCTTGTGCTACGATAGACCCAGATGCTGTTATGAACTCCTTGCCACGGTCTAAAGGCTTTTTACACTCTAATACTTAATTAATCTTTTATAGATATTTAACAGGAATAACTGCTGCATGCTTTCCATCTGAAAAAAGTCTTGATTCTCTAAATACTCCTAAATTATGTCTCCAGTCTTTTCTAGCCTCACCTAATACTAATAATTGCACTAATGAATAATCAGCCTTTTTCATAAACCTATAAACTCCGTGATGTAGGAAATTCCAATCAAAGTTATCTGAGCAAAATACTGAAAGGCTACCGAATCTTTGATGAAGAGGATATGATTCTTCTATTTTATGTGGTAATATTAATCCGTAAGGCTTGTCTATTGCTTCGGGTTTATCAATGTAAAATGAAACTTCAATACCTTCTTCAGGAGTAACTCCAAAACAGGACATAGCAGTCATAATTGGAAAATCCTTACCATGAATATTCCAAGCTCTTTCATAACTTTTGGCTGGTTGGAAAGATTTAAATGGTCTCGCCTGAAAGAACAATAAAGGTCTAAGTCCAAATTCTATTTGTTGTGCAAAAGAATCATCTAAAATTCCACTTGTTTCAAGTTTCTCATACATTTCAATTGCTTCTCTAATTTCCTTATCTTCTATTTCTAATTCCGAGCTATGGTGCCAGTAACTTGATTCTTCAAGTTCTGCATGTGAAACAGGAGCACGACCCATCAGATTATTGTCAGTTATGTCTTTATATTGTATCATTAATTTATTAGTGTTTGGGTGTCTAAGCATAGAACCAATTATCGGCGATGGTGACTGTTCTTGAATTAATATATGTGCTTCAGGAGTATATGGTTGACCCCAATCTTCACAATGAACTCTTAGTCCTTCATTCTCTCTAGAAATGTCACCTACATAAACTCCTGGTCTGACAATATAATGTTTACCTAACATAAAAGATTCTATTTTTTCTATTGCTTCTTCCACACTTGTATGTGTTACATCTCTAAATGTTGGAATAACATCAATAAATCCGTGATAGTCATTTGGATGAGAACCTCTTACAATTAATGGTTCTCGCATTCTTTGAATTTCTGGCATTACAGAATCTAAACTCTGTCCAGCATATTTCCAAACTGAACGAGGTATAGGAATATTAGTTCCCTCTCTCTCTCTCTCTAATAATGCTCTTATTATTTCCAATTTACTTCCGCCACGATTGATTTGTTCTTGTGTTATCATTTTCATTACCAGACAAATACTCCATCTTCATTACAAAGAACATCTAAATTATCTCCAGTACAAATTTCATTTCTATAAACCATATTAATTGGAACAAGAACTCCATTATGAGTGTATATACTTTCATTACTAGATAAACGGGGTTTACTCTCTCGTGTTTCAGTTGGATATTTTGGCTTATGAGAAAATCTGTGACCAAATCTGCTTTCATCATCTACATCTATGTAAATTATTGCTCCACCCGTTTCAACACTATTCCAAGATTCATGTCTAACAACTGACTGAGCTTTACTTCTCATTTGAATAACTCCACCTTTAAGAATATCATTAAGATAGGCATATCTTTCTTCACGGCTTGCAAATGGTTTTTCAACTCCAATTAAATCTATTAATTCTTTTAAGACTACAACATACTTTGGATTATGAGTTCTAAATTCTGCAATCTCTGCTTGATATTGTTGTACTAATCTTCTTTTTTCTTCTTCAGTAGACCATCTTTGTTCTGGGAATACCTCTCTTAATTCATCTAATACTAAAACAGGTCCTCTGAAAGAAGCATATCCTTGTGCATGCAATCCTGTAATCATAGTGCTATATTCAGGAGGTCTTGCTAAACTTCTAGGGTCAGTTAGTTCTATTTCTTTTGCTTGAAATACTTGCAACAATCCTTCTTCATTAATTCCTGCTTCTAGTTGAACTGGTTTGCCAAAAAGTTCTTCTACTCTTATTCCAACTTCACCAAATTGATTTATTGCTTCTAAATTTTCATCATTAAAAAAACCAGTACTTTTTATTTTCCTTGAAGGTTTATCATATATTTCCCATCTACCCTTAGCCTTTATTCCATCCCAATAGTTAAGTATCATTTCGTTAGGATTATTCTGTGCAGATGTCATAAACATTCCAAAAAATCTATGTCTGAAATTTGGTGTAAACATTACATTCATTGCTTCAGGATTAAAATCTGTTATTACTTGCTCTTCAATATATTGTCTAACTGCCTCGCTTCTTGCACTTTGTCTAATCTCTTGATAAGATTCTCTTATTCTTTCAGGCTCATTAGGACACCAGTCACTTAAAAATTTTCCTGAAAAAGGATGCTTACCAGATTCCATTGGATGACAGCTTCTAACAATTAAATCATCACCAAGAGTTAATGATGCTTCAACAATACTATCTTCAAGAGTTGTATCCGTAGAACCATCACTTAAAACTGTAAAAAATCTTGGTATAGGAATCCCTGCTCTTTTCATTACCATAAGATTATATGCTTTAGGTCCCACTACTTCTCTTTGCGGTAATTCATCTGTATCCCAAATTATTCTTTTCATTTTCTTATTTTCTCAGAATTAGTAGTTCTGAGGTACTAAAACACCTCAATTTTAGATAAACAAGTGGCTTATAAATTTAACGTTGACCTACGAGCGAGCCGAAGGCGAGCGAGTTTTAATCTCTTAATTATTTATTCTTTAGAGTTTGTTTTCCAAGTTCTGTAATCCCATAAACTTTCCAAGCTTTCTTTTCAGGAGTCAAACATATTACAAGATTTTTCTTTTCTAACTCGTATAGGGCTTTACTGATATTTGGCTGTTTTTCTTTGATGATTTTAGCTATTTCAATCTGCCTCATATCTTTTTTAGCTAGTGTTTGTAATACCTTTCTTCTAATTTTGCTTGTTAGGATAAAAGCAGATAATTGCCTTATTTCATTCATATACCCTAACAGACAAATATTTATAAAAAGGGAATAATATAACATACATATAACAAATAAATGGCAATTGAGCTGATTTAATAAAATGGGAATTATGAAGTGGATGTGGGAACAAGGAAAAAAGGATGAGGAAAGGATTAGACAAGCGGCTATAACTGCAGACATGATAGCCAAAGAACAAAGAAATATATCTACATGTAAAATTTGTAAAAGAATATTTGCTGAAGGTATTCCTTATCAAAAAACAATAACAGGAAGACCAAAGAATTATATTTGTGTTAACTGTGCAAAAAATATTGGATGGGCTTAAAATGAAAACAAAAGAGGGATTAATTTTGTTTGGAATTGTTGGTTTATTTTTAATCTTATTTTTCTTACCTTTTATTTCCGCACAAGTTAATAATGATTTTGTTGGTATTTCAGAGGTATATAACGTAAGTTGTGATGCCCATAGTACAACTTTAATGTTTGGAAATTGGGTAAATCCTGAAAGAGTGATTAAGTTATCATTCAAGGCTAATGATTTTGGATTATGTAAAAGTTACATTAACCTTAATGAGACTAATTATTTTACAGGAATAATTGATGATGAAGGAGGTTTTCAGTATCAGAATGTGACTTATCCTAATGGAATAATAACTGGAAATTATAAATGTCAACCTTATCTGAATCAAACATATTGGTGTGATGTAACCATGAACTTTAATTTTGTATCTATTCCTGTTTTTCAAAATGACAATCTTGCTAACACTTTAAACGGAGCAGTGAAGTTTGTTTTAATATATAATAATAAAACAGAGGGTATAATTTCTTCTCAAGGACATAGTGCTAATGGAGCTTTTTTGATTACGAATAATGGTGAAATAATTAACAATTACAAAAAAGAAATAGATGAATTAAAAATAAATCAAACAAATCTTACTAATAGACTTTCAGTTTTAGAATTATGGAAAGAGACAATTAACTCATGGAGGGAATTAGCCGATAGAATACTTCTATCTGTTGGTGAACACGATATTTGGATACAACAATTAACTGAAAGAGTTGTAATATTAGAAAACAAAACAGGAATAGTTCAAAATGGTTCTTTAACAAACTACTTCAAATATCTAAGTAATAGTGATAGAAAATCTATGGTTTGTGGTTATGCTCAAGAAAGTCATTTAACTCAAATAAATGATTTAGGATTAAGTTGTATTATAACTTACAGACAAATTTCAACAAGAGAATATGCTACCTGCAAATGTACTGGTAAATAAAAATATATGTTATAAAATTTAATTTATTCTTTGGTTTTAAATAAGATAGAAAAGATAATAAACCTAAATAAACTAAATATCCTATGTTAGAACCAAAAGATAAGATATTGGGTATTATGAGTATTTTATTTGCTCTTTCTGCTATCTCTTTAGCAGTTTCTCAAAGTTTTGAAGCTAAAGCAACAAATAACCTACTTAATACTATAATACAGTTTGATACTTCAGGTTATGTCTCTGATGTAGGTAATGTTAACAATTACTTAATGAGCCAAAATTCACTTAATACTAACTCAGAGTTAGCATTAAGAAACTATTTTTGTTCTTTTACATTAGTGTATAAAGACACACAAAATCCTAACCAAAATTTTTTAGTTAACTTATCTGAAGAATGTATTAATCTTTCTAAGTTAGAATATTATGCTAATATGTCAAATAGCTTATTAGATAATTCTTATTATATAAAGAATCTGTCTGCATCAATAAATCCTTTTAAGTCTTATGAAGGCGATTTAAAAGAATTTCAGAATAATCAAAGTATTGCTTTTTACACTCAAATGGCTGGATGGGTTTTATTTATTATGGGGTTATTCCTTTTTTCTGCTTATTGGTTTATTGATAAGGTTAAACTATCTAAATAAGTTTTGTTAATACTTATTCTATTTCTTTGGCATTCAATAACCTAATAGTATCCCAAACTAAAAGCATAGTATTTATTATACAAGCTTTAGCATCATCAAAAGTTATATCAAAATCTTCTGGATGAACATTTTTTTGGATAAGGTCGTTGATATCATCAAAATACTTTAATAAATAATCTAACCTTGATTCAATTAATGACCTGCTAGTTTTACTCGCTTTGATAAAACTTAAAGTATATCTTAATTTATTTTTTGTTTGATTTCGTGCAGGAGGTTTTTCTCCTATTGGGATAAATTCAGGTTTAAAAATATCATCCGTGAAGTCATTAATAATCTCTCTACAAGTATATGCAACTCTAGAGAAGTATTGCTCATTTACTGAATCATTTAAATCCATTATATCATTATATAACAGGCTTAGTTTTTTTAAAGTTCTCGGCGATATGTCTATTAAATTTTGTTCTATGTACGCTTTTATTGTTTGTAATAACTTAAAGATTATTGGGTCTTCTGAAATTTCATATAGAACCCAATAGTTGTTATCTTTCTCTTTTTTTTCTTTCTCGAGTTTATCGATTCCAAAATTATTGATTTTAGTTATAAATGTTCCTCCCAAGTAAAACTGAGTGTCAATATATCCAGCGTCGCTTAATTGTTTAATATTATTTTTTACAATGTTTTCATCAACTTCTAGAAAATTGACTAAATCATTTGCGGATACATAGCTAAAGGCATTTTGTTCATATTCTTCCCTAAGTTTTTCTAATATTTTCAATTGAATTTCACAATTCTCTTTTCTCACTAGTTCACTTTCTTTTGTCATTTAATTTTTCTTTAGCTAATTTATCTATTTTGAGTTACTAATTTGGATTTTATCTTTGACAATGATTTATATCTCTGTAAGTATTTTCAGATTTTGGAAGATTCAATTCTTGTTTTAAGAAAGGATGAATAGGGACATACTTCATTCCACCTTTCAATTTTTCACTTTCTTTTAATTCTGATAAAAATTTGGGTTCTAAGCTTATTGGCATAATATAAAACTTGTCTACTTGAATTTCTTCTACTACTTGATTAGATAGATTTTTGTAAATGAGGCTAATCTTTATTTCACATCCTAAAACAGTGTTTGATTTTAATAACTGAATTAATTGTTTAAAAGCAATATTTTTTACAGGAACTGGAATTTTTTCTTTTTTATCAAATAACCCAAAATGAATTTCATGAATAAACTTATGATTCTGATTTATTTCAAGTTCAGGGTAATTACTTTTATCATGAAATATCTCTGAAATAATTGGTTCTAAAGAATAGATTTTTTCTCCGTCTTTGATATTACATTGTTTTTTAAAATCCCAATCTCCTACACTGGATATTAACATTTTATCCCTTTCTTTTTTTACCTCAAGATTAACTAAATAGACTTCGGTTTTTAACGCAACACCAACAGCTTTAGTTTTTCCTAAATTAATTAAATTTAATATTATTTTGTCTTCTGAATAATCTTTTGTTTGAACTTCAATTTGAGGGTCTTCTTTCCTCATTAAGTAAACTGTTTGTTTCTCTGAAATATCCTTTTGTGAATTAATTATTTTTGTTTGTCTCCAGAGAATCCAACCTTGAAATACTAAAACTAACAAAGTTCCAAGGCTTAATATAACTTCAAATAACATGGAAAAAGGTATAGCTTGTGACTTAAATAGATTTCTTACGATAGCAAGTTATTTAAACTTTAAATTACACTACGTTTGTATGGAAAATAAAAGACGTGTCCGTTTAGATATTCCTGATAACTCTTTGTATTCACAAATGCTATTTTCAATTATTGCTGGCAATAATTATCCTCAGAAGATTGCTGAGGTTATAGGAAAAGAGCCAAGTAATGTTTCTCGTCAAGTTCAATTGCTTAAACGGAAAGGATATGTTAACTCTAAAAAGTATGGAAATAAAAATAAATTTCCCTTTGAGAAAACTATTTATGAGGTAAAATGGGAAAAGATTATTGAGTTATTCCTTGATAGAATAAAATTTAAAATAGAGCTAAATAGAAAAGCATCAAAGAGTGCTGTATCTCCAACATTAAGTAAAGAGATAATGCCCAATATTTTAGAAATAGAGGGATTATATGGCACAAGAGATTTTGTAGATTCGATAAAGTCTAATAAGTATTTAATCAAATATTTTGAATTACTTTTTTCTGAATTGCACAAAATTGACAAAACTAGGACATTGAATGACGTCTTTGATTATATTATTGTTTTTGGTTTATTTGATTGTAAGGAGGTAATTAATGATAATAAATCTGTTAAGGACTTAGAGAGACTTAGTTTTTTAATTAACTTTGGAGCTAAGAATCCCTCTCTAAGATTATCAACAGAAATTGCAAAAAGAGAATTTAAGGCTATACTAAACAGAGGCTTTGACGCTAAATCGGAATGAATAGTATAATGCCCCCGCCGGGATTCGAACCCGGGTCAAAGCCTCGAAAGGGCTTTATGCTTGGCCTCTACACCACAGGGGCATTATTTTAGTTACATGACTTTCGTTTTTAAAGCTTGTTATTACCATTGGAAGTTGGTAAAAATCAAAAGACATAAAAAGGCTCTTTTCTCATTATTTGCATGAAAAAAGCTCGAAGTAAGAGTGTAACAAAATCAGCTGAAACTGGTCGTATAAATGATGTTATATTCAAAGAGCTGATAAAAAGAGGACATTCTAATGAGGGGAAAACTCATGTTTGGAATATTGCAGATTCAAAATTATGGTATTTAACACCTAAGCAAGCTCAATCATTTTTGGATTTGGAAAGATCAAAAGATTATCAAAAAGATGTTATTCAAAAGGAAGTTGATTTAATTAGAGGTAATATCAAAGAGGTTCTTATAACAGTTGGAACTGGTCCACTTAATATAATTGATCTTGGTTGTGGAGATGGAAAAAAGGCAGCTCTTTTTGTGGAACAGTTAAAAGGAAAGGTAAAATTAAGATATTGTCCGATTGATATTAGTGGTTACATGGTTGAAAAAGCAATTAAGACAATGAGAAATTTAAATGCTGGAGAAGTTGTCCAGTTTCAGTGGAATATTTCTGATTTTGAAAACTTGGAAAATGTTTCTGCTCTTTTGAGACAGGAAGAATATAAGAAAAATTTTATTCTTTTACTTGGAAATACTTTAGGTAATTTTGAAATTAACGAACTTCTTTATACAGTTAGAAGTAGTATGAGGGAAGGAGATTTATTATTAATTGGAAATGGGTTGGATAATAGACATAAGGATGAATTAACAAAGTCTTATAATAATGATGCAGTAAATAATTTTCAAATAAACGTTCCATTTCAAATAGGCCTTACTGAAAAGGATATAGAATTTGGAGTTAGATTTAGAAACTCTAGAATTGAAATACTTTATACTCTTAAAAAAGATAAAAAAATTACCTTTCAAAATAAAACTATAGAGTTTAATCGGGGAGATAAAATAATAACGGCTATTTCTTATAAGTATGATAAGTATGATTTCATGGCTTTTATGAAGATGTATTTCGAAGATGTTAAAATGTATGTTTCTCCAGATGAAATGTATGCTTTAGTTTTGTGTAAGAAGTGAATAAAATTATATACTAGTTGATCTTTTTTTGTATATGAACTCATTTAAGGTTAATACTGCCAAAAATAAATTTAACATAAATTATGTTTATGATTATATTTCTAAGGATCAAGTAAAAACTGATAAAGTTTTGTTTGCAAAAATGTGTAAAACTGGATGTGTTAATTACAATAAAAAATATTCATGTCCTCCATTTAGTCCTGATTTTAGTTTACTTTCAAAGGATTCTGATGGGTTGTTTGTTGTTTTGTTTGTTGTTAAGTTGGATCAAATAAAATCGACTGAATATAACAAGATTCGAATTGCAAATGTTGTTATGAAATCTAAAATAAATCGGTTAATGAGAGATTTAGAAACTAACTTTAAAACAAAATTTCTTAGCACTGGTTCATGTAATTTATGTAAACCCTGTAATTGTAAACTTAAATTATCTTGCAAACATCCTGATAAAAAAAGATATAGTCTGGAATCTGTAGGAATTGATTGTAATAATCTTTCTGAAACTTTGTTTAATACTCAGTTTTTATGGTATAAAGAAAAAAACGCGCCTGCTTACACCAGTGTTATTTGTGGATTGTTATGCAATAAAAAAGATGTTGTTAAATTAAGAAGTTATTTAGACAGTTATGATTTTTCTAGGCTTTAGTTTATGTATTTGTTTACTAATCCAAAGCCTTATAAATTATCCAAAACTAACTTTTTAATGAGCCCGT
The DNA here is from genome assembly GCA_041659945.1 of Candidatus Pacearchaeota archaeon. Taxonomy (GTDB): domain Archaea; phylum Nanobdellota; class Nanobdellia; order Pacearchaeales; family GW2011-AR1; genus JACPLR01. The sequence continues at coordinate 607,612 of JBAZXH010000001.1, forward strand.
AGCTCAGCCCGGTAGAGCACTGCTCTGATAAGGCAGGGGTCCCAAGTTCAAATCCTGGCGGGCTCATATAGTAAAAATTAATAGAAAAGGTTTAAAAAGTGACCTTGGTAAAATAATTCATTATAAAAATGGCAAAAGGAATGTATCATTATATTGGACAAGCATGGAAAAAACCAGATGTTAAGCTACTTAGAGAAAGGATGATTGAATGGAGAAAGGGAGATACAATTGTTGAAGTTGAAAAACCTCTAAGACTTGATAGGGCTAGAATTCTTGGATATAAAGCTAAAAAAGGTTTTTTTGTTGTTAGAGTTAGAATATTACGTGGAGGAAGGGCAAGACCTAGACCAAGAAAAGGAAGACAAGGAAAAAAGTTAAGAGTTAGAAAGACCTTAAAAATGAATTATCAAGCAGTTGCTGAACAAAGAGCTGCAAGAAAATTCAAAAATTTGGAAGTTTTAAATTCTTATGTAATTGGTAAAGATGGAATGAATTATTTTTATGAAGTTATTTTAGTTGATCCATTTATGCCTGAAATAAAAAATGATCCAACAATGAAATGGGTTTGTAATAGAAATAATCAAAAGAGAGCATTTAGAGGTTTGACTTCTGCTGGTAAAAAGGGTAGAGGATTGAGATAAGTTAATTTCTTGAAAAGTATTTTGTAACAAAAGGAGTCACCTGAAGATTATTTATTTCTTCTTTAGAAAACCATCTAAAATCAGAATGATCTTTACTGAGTTTAATTTTTCCACTATGTTCTGAAGTTGAGTAAATTCTATAATGAATTTGCATTTCATGTTCTATATGATCTCCTTCAATTATGAGCTGTCTGAGTTCAACTGTCAAAGATGTCTCTTCTTTTGTTTCTCTAACTGCACAAACTTCTGGTTTTTCATCTTGGTTAATTTTTCCGCCTGGAAAATCCCACTGATTTGGAAAAAACTTAGAACATTTTGATCTTCTAACTAAAAGATATTTATTATTTTCTTCAATTACTGTTTTAGCTACATTAATCATTTTTTATTTAAATCGGTTAAACTTAAATATCTTATTATATTATAAGATTAATGAGATATTCTGAATTGTGTGAGGTTTATGAACGAATAGGTGGCACAACAAAAAGGCTGGAAAAGACTGATATACTTTCTCATTTCTTGAAAAAGGTTAGTGATAAAGACAAAGACATTCTTTATTTGCTCCTGGGAAATATTGAATCTTCATATGGTGAAGGTGAAATTGGTATTAGTAGTCAGACAGTGATTAAAGCTATTTCAAAAGTTTCTGGACAAAGTGAAGAACTTGTTATTAAAGAATGGAAAAAAATTGGAGATTTGGGAGAGGTTGCAGGAAAATTAATTTTAAATAAAAAACAGTCAACATTGTTTTCTAAATCTTTAGCAGTTGATGATATAGTTAAAATTTTAAAAGAGATATCAAAGTTTGAGGGAAAGGGAACTGTTGGAAAAAAAATTGATTTAATTGCTGGTCTTTTGTCGAATTCAAGTTCTATTGAAGCTAAATATATAGTTAGAACTTTGATGGCTGATTTAAGAATTGGGATTAAAGAAAGTACAATAAGAGATGCGATAGCTCTTGCCTTTTTTAGTGAGAATTCTAAGGAAGCAGCCATTGAGATACAAAATGCTCTTGATCTAAATCCGGATATTGTAATGATTTTTGAACATGCTAAAAAAGGAATTAAATCGTTGAAAAGTGTTTCTTTAGTTACTAATAGACCAATAAAAGCTATGTTGGCTCCAAAAGTTTCTTCCATTGAGGAGGGTTTTGAAGTTGTTGGAAAACCTGCAGCATTTGAATACAAGTATGACGGTTTTAGATTAATAATTAGCAGAGATGGTGATAAGGTTTCTTTATTTACAAGGAGATTAGACAATGTAACAAAACAATTTCCAGAAGTAGTTAGTTATGTTAAACAGTATATTGATGCTAAATCTTTTATTGTTGATTCAGAGATAGTTGGTTTTGATCCTAAAACAAAAAGATATTTACCGTTTCAATCAATAAGTCAGAGAATTAAAAGAAAATATGAAATTGAGAAAATGGTTAGAGATTTTCCAGTTGAAGTAAATGTTTTTGATTTGCTAATGATTAATGGAAAGAATTTGTTAAATGAACCCTTTCAAGAAAGAACTAAAACTCTGAGAGAAATTGTCAGGAGAGTTCCATATAAAATAATCTGTGCTAAGCAGTTAATTACCAATGATGAAAAGAAAGCAAAGAATTTTTTTGATGAGGCTTTGAAGGAAAATCAAGAGGGCGTTATGATTAAAAATTTAAATGGAATTTACAAACCCGGTGCAAGAGTAGGCTATATGGTTAAGCTAAAACCTAATCAAAGGGATTTGGATTTGGTAATTGTTGGTGCTGAATATGGAACTGGAAAACGTGCAGGTTGGATGAGTAGTTTTATTTTAGCTTGCTATGACGAGGAAAGTGGAGATTATTTGGAAGTTGGAAAAGTTGGAACTGGAATTAAAGAAAAATCTGAAGAGGGTGTTTCATTTGATGATTTAACTCAACTTTTAAAACCATTTATTATTGAAACAACGGGTAAGAATGTTAAACTAAAACCGAAAGTCGTTGTTTCAATTACATATCAAGAAATACAAAAATCTCCGACTTATAATTCGGGTTATGCTTTGAGATTTCCAAGAGTAACTGCTCTGCGCGACGATAGACGTGCTAGTGAGATAAATACCTTGGATGAAGTTAAGAAAGAATATCAGAACCAAAAGTAAATTTATTGTCGTTAATTTATATTTTTGTAACATAATAGTTAATTTGTGAAAAGATTTATAAAGGTGTTTATTTTAGATTAGATATGAAAAAGGGTGTGATAAATGGTAAACCATTGACAAATGTCCTGGTTATTGTAGCTGTTTTTTTAATGTTGATTTCTTTTTTAGTAATTTATAGTAACTATAAAACTCCAACTGGAAATGTTGTTAGTGGAACAGGAAGTTTGGAAATAACCTCTGAACCAGCTGGTGCACTTGTTCTTGTAGATGGTGCATATAAAGGAACTACACCAAAAACTGTTTCTGATTTAACTATTGATGGAAATCATTTGGTTCAAGTTACAAAAACTGGATATAAACCTGTTTCAACAACAGTGAATATTGGTACATATAATACAGACAAGATTGGAGTAAATATGATTTTAATATTAACTAGTCAAACTCAATCAACAGGAATTTTTGAGGCAAGTTCTGATCCAATATCGAGTGTTTATATAGATAATGTTTATAGAGGATCAACTCCTCTAACTATTTTTGGTTTAAGTCTTGGAGATCATGCAGTTAAACTCACAAAATCTGGGTATAATGATTATGTAACAACAACAAATATTGAGGCTGGAGATAGAAGTGCAGTAAGTATAAGTTTAACACCTGGTTCTACCCAACCTACTGGAACTGTTTCTTGTGGTATTAATCAAAAAATTGGTGATGTTAATGGTGATGGAGTTATTAATTCAGTTGATTCTGATTTAGCAAAAAATGTTGTTCAAGAAACTATTGGTATGCCTGAAAACATTTGTTGTTTAGATGTTAAACAAGATGGGCAAATTGATTCAACTGATTCTATATATATTGATCAAATAATCGCTGGAACAAGACAAGAACAGGGTGTTTGTTCAATGATTACAACTCAAAGTTTGCCATATGGTGGAAAAGGAATATTTACACAGTTGGCTGATTTTAATGTATTATATAGTAAGGATGTTAATTCTTTAGCCGGAGCTGATGCTGAGAATGTTTATCCGGGATCTGCAGCACAAGGAATTGTTGCAATGATTCCCCATAAGAATGGAGTATTAACTGCTTTTAATGGCGGAGGAGTTTATTACACTCAAGATGGAAAAGATATTGGATTAAATGAAAGTGGTGGAGCATTTGATAGGACTAAAGTAGTTTATGTTGCTAATTCGAGTTCTGGGTTAAAGGTTAGATACTTGGCTGCATATAATGATGGAATTTATACTCAATTGGAAAATGGTAAGATATATTATAGTACTAATGTTGAAAAATTAGTTAATGGTGCTGAAGAAGTCTATCCTGCTGCAGGTCTTGTAACCTCTATTGTTCCATATAAAGATGGAGTTTTAACAACATTTGGAGGTACTGGTGTTTACTATAGTCCGGACGGGAAAAATCTTGGTGGTGGCGGAAATACTAAAGCTGTTTGGGATACAACTGCAAATGGTGGTGTAAAGATATTGTATATGTCTGCATATAATGGAGGACTGTTTGTTCAACTTGATGAAACAGTAAATAAGCCCGTATATTATAAAGCTAATTATGTTGTTCCTTCAGCTGATTATCAATCTCCTGCAGGAAATGAAAGGCTTCAATTAAACTTTAGTGATGCTGAGAAGGTTTATGGTTTGGGTCAGAGAGTTTTGTTTATTTATCCTTATGAAGGTGGTGTGATAAATGCTTTTGAAGGTGGCGGAGTTTACTATAGTCCTAGTGGAAAGGGTCTTGCGGGTGGAAGTCCTGATGGTATTGGAGTTTACAGTGGAGGTGGTGATGACAGAGTTATTTATCTAATGGTTTCTGATGCTGTTGAGTCTGCTGATCAATTTGAACCAACTGGGTTGTGGTTGGATGGTATAACCTATGGAACAACTAATTTTTATTGGAATAAATTTAGTTACTCTGAACAATTTAAGTCTTGTAATGATAAGAATCCAGATAGTGCAACAAAAGTACCTGAGAGTTTTAAACCAGTTTTTGGTTATTACCAAGACTTTGATTTTTCAAATCAATCTTCTATTACTGGAACGGTTTTGTGGGATGATAGAGGAAATGCAGTTTTTTGGCCTAAGACTGGAGGATTTTATTGCTGGTATTATATCTCAAGACAGTCTATACTTGCACAAGGTGTAGGAAATGCAGCATTTGAAAATTTTGTTCCTAAATTTGGTTATTACCAAGACTGGAGAGATGTAACTAATGGAGATAAAAATACTGGAACTGTTTTATATGATAATACTGGAAAGTATATTGTTTATTTCCCTAAATTAGAGGGTTTTACTGGATGGACTAATCCTCAGGACTTTAGAGATACAATCCAAGTGAATAAAAGTATTTTTGGAGTTCCTAAATTTGGTTATTACCAAGACTTTGGAAAAGATCATCAGTCTACTGGAACTGTTGTTTATGATGCAGCAGGACATTATGTGTTCTTAAGTAAAAAAACTGGTTTGTGGAGCGGAATTAATGATTTTAAAAATGTTAGCATAAGTGGATTAGCTGCAGGAGATACCTTTGTTCCTAGTTTTGGATTTTTTCAAAGATTTGGCAATAATAGTGAAGGTAGTGGCACAATATTATTTAGAGTGAATGGTAATAATGTGGATGCTGCATTTGTGGGATTAAAAGATGCTGGTTGGAGTTACTGGTCATATTCAAGATTATTTGGAAGTTCAATTGGAGCAGGTAGAATGCCTGGAATATTTGCTCCAGAATTTGGTTATTCTCAAACATATGGCGTAGCTAGTGATGGTAAGGATATATGGAGTAATGTTTTGTGGGGAAAGGCAAAAGAAGCTCCTGCAGATTATTATTCTTTAAATATGGATAGTATAACTATGACTGGCGTGAGTGTTGTTGGTCATCCTCAAGTTGTTGATGGAAAAATTGATAAAGCTTTAAGTTTTGGCGGTAGTGATTATCTCAAAGTTACTAGTTTACCTAATTATTATTCTGGAAAAGCTTTTAGCTGGAGTGCTTGGGTTAGAAAAACTACAAATGGGGATATGATGATTATGTCTCACGGAACAGGTTCTGGGGGAAATGGAGCTTATCTTAATGTATATAATAATAGATTGATGTTTACAATTAGTGGATCTCAAACAGAAGATGCTAATAATTTATTTCCACTTAATGAATGGCAGTTAGTTACTGCAACCTATGATGGAAGTAAAATGAAGCTGTATAGAAATGGAGTTTTAGTAAGTGAAAATTCTCCAGTTGTGTTTACAAGTCCAACAAGAGATATGATTATTGGAGGTTTTATTAAACCAGATACTGGTGATTTGATACAGTCATGGACTGGGATGATAGATGATGTAAGAATTTATTCTAGAGTTTTGAGTGATGCTGAGGTTTCTTCTTTAGCTGGAGGAAGAATTGGTGGTCCTACAAGAGCAAGTAATTTTAGTGGATTACCATTGAAGTTTGTTCCAAAGGTTGGAATTTATCATCCAATGGGTGATGGAAGAATAATGCTGTTTAATTCAACTGGGCAAGTTTACTTTTATAATCCTAAGGCTGGAAGTTATTTGTATCGTGGAGATTATACCAACTTAACAAATTTAGGATTGGCCGGATTAGGAGCTAATTTTAAACCAGTTACTGGATATTATTTTAATGTAACTAATAATGATGGCACATTATTTCAAGGCGTTCATTTATGGAATGCTGAAGGAGTTTTAACTAGTCTTAATTTGACAACCGGAAAGTTTAGTAGTATGCAGTCAAAATCTGCTTTAGGATTGCCTGGAGAGTTTAAACCAACTTTAGGATTTTCTTCGGAAATTGGAAGTGGAAGAATTTATTTGTTTAATTCAAGTGGATTTTTGTACATTTATAATCTTGAACTGAAGAAATTTATACCAAGAGGTGATCCTACGAATATGAGTAATTTGGGATTGTATGGATTTATTCCAACTGTAGGGTATTATTACAAACATGATATTAATAATCAAGGTATGCATTTGTGGAATGCCAGTGGTAGTTTGAGAGTATTATGGTTGCCAGGAAATCCTAATAACTTTACAGATATGACTAGTTCTAAGGTAGGCTTGGGTTTATCTGATAAATTTAAACCAACTGCAGGATATGGTCATAGGATGAATGGAGGAGAGTTTACTACAATTGATTTGTGGAGAACTAATGAGGTATATGAAATGATTGGATCTGCATCTCAATTTAGTCTTGTTGATAGAGGTCAGGGAATTTCAGCACCAACACCGGTAGGTTATTGCAATCCATTGGAAACTGGCGGAAATTCTATTCCATCAAAAACAAGAGTTAACTTTGAAGGAAATATGCTTTACTGTGATCCTTTGACTTTAGAGTTTATTGAAGCACAACCAAAGGGATCTACTTGCTTTAATGATTATGAGTGTGAGTCAAATAGCTGTGTGGAAAGTTCTTGTCAAGAGTTTGCAACAGAGTTTGCAGCGCAGGGATCATTGTTAAAAAGGATTTGGTGCACATTAACAAGCTTTATAAATAATCCTGGAAATGCAGCACAAAGACAAACAGCTTATGATGTTTGTATAGCTAGTGGTGTAAGTGGAGGTTAAAATGAACAAGATTTTGATCATCTTGTTGTCTTTTGTTTTTTTTGTTTTACTTTTAGTTAGTGTTAATGGAGTTTACGCTCAGGTAATTGATAATCCGTGTGCTCAAGTTGGTGGATGTTATGTTCAAGATCTGGATAAATGTCTTTCTATTGGTCAGGTTTATAATCAACAGTATTGTGAATATGACGGAACATTAACTGCTCAAAAAGAACTTGGAACTGATTGCCTTAATGACTATGAATGTGTGAACGCGGGTTGTCTTGAAAGTAAATGTCAAGTGAAATATCAATTGCAAAATACTACTTTCTTACAAAGAATATTTGATACAATTAAGAATATATTTATTCCTGCAAATGACCTTCCGTGTACAAGTGATTCAAACTGTTCTAGTACAGAATATTGTGATCTTGAAGCTGGATTGTGTAGAGATAGAGAAAGTTCTTGTGATGATGCAACGCCCTATAGATGTAGTGATGGGAGATGTGTAGCTAATTCTGGAAATTGTGGTGGCGGAGGCGGAGGATGCAGTGGTTATTTATGTCCTGATGGTCGTTGCGTACAAAATGTGTCTAGTTGTAATATCTGTACAAACTGTAATTGCTTTCCTCATTGGGATTGCACAAACTGGTCAAATTTTGATCAAAGTTGTGGTACCCGAAATTGTGTTGATCTTCATAGATGTTCTAAAATAATTGGTAAGCCATCAGAGTATAGAGCATGTGGAGAAGAACCACCTCCTGAAGAGTTTTGTGGAAATGATAATTGTGCTGCTAATATTGAAGATTGCGCTAGTTGTCCTTCAGATTGTGGTGAATGTGGTATAATTCCTCCAATTACTTCTAAAAGCTTTTTAGTGTTTTGGGTTGTTTTGTTAATAATATTAATAATACTTGTTATCGGAATAATTATTGTGGCTTTATTTTATAAAAACAATAAGCCTAAGTCAAAGAGCTCAACTTCTAGTACTACAATTTCTAAACCTTCTTCAGGTAGTGGAGGTTCACTATCTCAGGTAAAGTCTGCAGTTAGTTCTTCAACTGTTCTATCCCGAGGTATTGGAGCTACACCGGTAGCAAGACCTGTGGAACAGGTAAGACCACCAATTCAACCACCAAGGCCAACAAATGTTTATTCTAATTCTACGAAACCGTCTCCTTCACAACAGAGAAATAATCCTGCAGTAAGGCCTACACCTGATAGAAGATTTCCAATAAGATGATTTGTTTATAAACTTGTTTTAAAGCATATCGAAAGGTTTATAAAGGGACTCCCTTTATAAATGTTATGAAGAGCAATTTGTCTGTTCAAAATATTGTCGCAACTGCCTCACTTGGAAAACCTGTTTCTTTAACAAAGCTTGCAAGAACTCAGACTAATACAGAATATAATCCTGAACAATTCCCGGGTTTGGTGCTAAGAATTAAAAAACCAAAATCTGCTGTTTTAGTTTTTTCTTCTGGAAATCTAGTTTGTACTGGAACAAAATCTACTGCTCAGGTTAAGGAAGTTATTAATCAGGTTATAAAGCAACTTGCAAGAATTGGTGTTAAAATAACTGACAAGCCAAAAATAACTGTTCAAAATATTGTCGCTTCTGGAAGTATTGATTTAAAATTGAACCTTAATTATTTAGCATTAGCCCTGGAAAATACAGAGTATGAACCTGAACAATTCCCGGGTTTGGTGTATAAATTAATTGAACCAAATGCTACATTTTTATTATTTAGCAATGGAAAGCTTGTTTGTACTGGTACAAAGAACAAACAACAGCTTGATGAGAGCATGGTTATACTTAATTCTAATATAAAGAAAGCTTTGGCTGAGAAGTAGTAATTAAGCAACCTTTTTTGCATGTCTTTTATGTTCACTATATTGATCTAAAGTATAAGCTCCTAATTCTCCAAAATCTTGCGGATGTGATTTTATCATGTCAGCTATAAATGAACTTCCAAAAAATCTGTGAACTGGTTTTTCTCGTAAAATGCTTAATAATGTTCTACTAGTATTTGGTTCTGTTATTGAAGTTTTTATTCTTGAACATGCTTGGTATGCTTCATTTATCCATAAATCGTGTATGGTTGGCCCAACATTTAATAGATTATATCCTGGACCATTTGGATGCCGTTGAATAAAACCAGTATGTCCAAAAAAAGAATCCCGAATTAAACCTGTTTTTTGTGCAAGTTCTCCTGCCCAACAAAAATCTCTTAAAGTTCTTTCATCATAAGTTGCTAATTCTGGTTGTAACAATAAAACAGCTGCCTCGATGGCCATTTCTGGTTTACCAAGAAATGCAAGTTTATCTGCAGTTTTTTCATAAGGTCCTCTTTGTAGTAATCTTCCACTACTAGTATTATTAGTTCCCAGTAGATATGCGTAGTAAAGCGCATCAAAATAAGCTTTAGCTGTATCTGGTGTTGTATTAAATTCAACAGCTCTTTGAGCATGATTTTCTAAATGTATAGGTTGGCAACTTAGTAATGCAAGTGTGTAAATATCTCTTAATTCTGGATCTCTTCTTAATTCATCAAGAAATTTTGTATCACCATCTTCATCTGTTAATCCAAGAATTTCATTTGCTATTCGCATTGCTGGAGTAGTATTTGTTACAACATTTGCTCTTAATTCTTTTCCTAATCTTCTAACTTTTCCTAAACGAGGATCTTGTTGCATAGTAATCTTATTTTGTTTAGGTTTATAAAGATTTATTTAGTTTAAGATAAACAACTAAAATCTAGTTTATTTCGTCTCTTTTTAGTTGTTAATGGTGGTTTTTTGTGTATGTTGATTGATAGAAATCCATTTAAATGAACATAGGTTTTGATAATCATGGATAAGTTAAAAGTAGAGGAGATGGTGATAGAGGCTAAGAATTTTTTTAATTCTTACCGAAAAAAGATTGGTGAGGCCATCAGAGAATCTGAAAATATTATATTTGTGAGTTTTAGCGATCTTGCTGCTTTTTCTCATCAGCTTTCTGAAGCTTTGCTTGAAAAGCCTGAAGAGGTTATTAATATTATGGAAGTTGCCTTACAGGAAACTGGTCTTGTAAAAAATCCAAGAATAAGGTTCTTGGATTTGCCTGAAAATTGTTTTGTTAAGATTAGAAATATAAGAGCTAAGCATCTGAATAGTTTTATTTGGGTTGAGGGAATTGTTCGTCAGGCTAGTGATGTTCGTCCTCAGGTTGTAAGTGCTAAGTTTGAATGTCCTTCATGTGGCACGATTATTTCTGTTTTGCAATTGGATAAAAAATTTAAAGAGCCATCAAGATGTTCTTGTGGTAGAAAAGGTTTTTTTAAACTTGTCAGTAAACAAATGGTTGATGCTCAAAGACTTGTTGTTGAAGAAAGCCCGGATGCATTGCTTGGAGGGGAACAACCAAGAAGAATGAATATTTTTCTTAAGGAAGATTTGGTTGACCCTAAAATGGAAGAAAGAACAACTCCTGGGAGTAAAATTAAGGTATTGGGAATATTAAGTGAAGTACCGGTTCCATTACCAACTGGAGGAGTTACAACAAGATTTGATCTTGCAATTGATGCAAATAGTGTTATACCTCTGGAAGAAACTTATGAAGATTTAAGAATTAGTGAAGAAGATGAATTGCAAATAAAGGAACTTTCTGTTGATCCAAATATATTTAGAAAATTAACAGAGAGTATTGCACCAAGCATTTATGGTTATGAAGAAGTTAAACAATCACTGGTCTTGCAGTTGTTTGGGGGAGTAAAGAAACAAAAAACTGATGGTACATCGAGTAGGGGGGATATTCATATTTTACTTGTTGGTGACCCGGGTGTGGCCAAGAGTATAGGCAAGGATGAAAAAATAATCTATTTTAATGGCAATGAATATGGATATAATTCTATTGAATTTATCTTTCAGAAATTTGGCAGATATCCAAAAAATCTTAAAACTTTAAGTATTGACATGAATAAGCATAAAGTTGAATGGAAATCTATAAGAGAGATAATAAAACATTTACCTGAAAAAAGGCTTGTAAAAGTGACCACAGAACATGGAAAACAAATAACTGCTACAATGGACCATTCTTTTATTACTCTTTCTAATGGAGAGATTGTTTCAATAAAAGGAAGCGATCTTACAGAAAATAAAACATTTGTTCCGCTTCCATTGGGGTATCATAGAGAAGTTGTAAACAGTATAAATGCCAAAGAGTTTAATACTTTTAAAACAAATGCAAAACAACTGCCAGATAATATTATTTTAGATGAAAATTTCGGATTTTTAGTTGGTATCTTTTTGAGCGAAGGATATATTAAAAATGGAAAGACGATAAATATTTCAAATAAAAATAAGAAAATCCAGGAAAAGGTGATTTTAGCTGCAAAGAAGTTTAACCTTAAATTTAATGTCAATAAAAAAGAGACCTCTATCTTTTCAAAGAGCTTAGCAGATTTATTAAAATTTTATTGTTATACACAAAGTGAATTAAGCAAGATTATTAAAAATGTTAAAGGTAATTTTTCGAGAATTAAAAAAGTCCCGGATTTTGCTTATTTTGCACCAAGACAGTTTATTAAAGGATTAATCTCTGGAGTTTTTTCCGGTGATGGAAGGTTTGTTAAAGACAAAAAGAACATAAAAGGATTTGAGTTAATTACAATTTCCAAAGAGCTGGCTCAAGGAACTTCAGATTTGCTTTTTTCAGTAGGGGTATTAAATAGAATTATCAGCAGGTCATATATGTATAAGAAAAACAAAACCAGCTATTATACTGTTTCGGTTCCAACGCAAATGATAAGCAAATTCAGAAAAAACTTTAATTTTTATGGACGAACTTTTATTGATTACTTCAAGCCAATTTACAGCTACCATAATTGCATTCCTTGCGGTGATCTGGTTTATGATCTGACTAAGAAACTCGGCTTTAACAAGAGAATCGGCGGTGATAGAGTATTTGCTGCAGAGATGAGAACAGTAAAGAGAAGAGGAGAGATTGGAAGAATAAGACTAATTAAAATTTTGAAAAAGTTTCAAAAGTACAGCAAAAATTTCAATTCTGAATTTAGTGTTCTTAAAAAAATTGCTTATAGCCCGATTATTTGGTCTAAGATTGTAAAAATAGAGGAAATTGAAAAATCTAAAGAAGAAGTTTATGACTTATTTATACCAAAAACAAACACTTTTGTTGCCAATGGAATTGGGGTTCACAATTCTGTGACATTAAAATTTATTTCTAGAATTGCACCAAAGGGAAGATATGTCGTCGGTAAATCTGCTTCGGGAGCTGGGTTGACAGCCACGGTTGTTAGAGATGAATTTTTAAAAGGTTGGAGTTTGGAAGCTGGAGCAATGGTGCTTGCAAATAAAGGAACTGTTTGTATAGATGAGATTGAAAAAATGGATCCTCAGGATAGAAGTGCGATGCATGAGGCCATGGAACAACAAACGGTAACTATTTCTAAAGCTAATGTTCAGGCTAGTTTAAGAGCAGAAACAAGTGTTCTTGCAGCTGGAAATCCAAAATTTGGCAGGTTTGATCCGTATCAGGCAATTGCCCAACAAATTGACATACCTCCAACATTGTTGAATAGATTTGATGTTATATTTATGCTGAGGGATATGCCTGATAAATTTAAAGATGATGCAATTGCTTCTCATGTTTTAACTGAATATCAAAATGTTAACCCGAGACCTCGACCAATAGAACCAGAGTTATTTAGAAAGTATATAGCTTATTCAAAACAAAAAATTAAACCTCACTTAACTGATGAGGCTGTTGCAGATATAAGAAATTTTTATGTTACGTTAAGAAATTCTCCAACTCAGGGAGATTCTCCTTTGAAACCTATTCCAATTACTGCACGTCAGTTGGAAGCTTTAGTTAGGTTGAGTGAGGCCTCTGCAAAGACAAGACTTTGTCCAATTGTTGAAAAAGAAGATACCACAAGAGCAATTAATTTGTTAAAATTTTATCTAATGCAGGCAGGCTATGATTATGAAACTAAGTCATTTGATATTGATAAAATAACTTCTGGGATTACTGCATCAAAAAGAGGAAAGATAAATGAGGTTAGAGAGGCCATATTTAAACTTGAATCTCGTCTTGGAAAATTAATTCCTATTGAAGAACTTGAAAAAGAGTTGGAAGGAAAAGTTAACAAAATGGAATTGGATGATGTTTTGACAAAGCTTACAAGTTCAAGTGATATTTTTCACCCAAAAAGTGGGTATATTCAGAGGCTGAGTAGTTAGAAAGCTATTTTTTCTTACTAAATATTTATAAACCTCTTAAAAAGTTTAGTCTTATGGAAATTGAACCTAAAGAAAGAAGATATGCTTTATTAGTCAATCCGGGTGCAGGTACAGCAAGTGCGGATAGAAAAGTAAGGAAATTAAGACCTGCTATGGAAGTTTTGCGTGTTAATGAAAGAGATTTATGGGGTTTGGATACAAAGTCTCCTGAAGAATTTCGTGAACTTGCTAGACAGTTGGCTGAAAGTGGATATTATGATTATGAAGTTTTTTGTGGTGGAGATGGAACACTTTCAGATGGTCTTAATATGTACGATGATATGCCTCCGAGTATACCCTTAGCATTTTTGCCATTTGGTAATGGAAATGCTTTTAGCCACAGTACTGGGAGTAGTGCAAGAGATATAGTAGAAGATGCTCAAAGAATTGCTGATGGAGTTGAACACAAGATAGATTTAATCTTGTGTAGTGCTGATGGTGTAAAACCTACTAGGGCCCTTTTTGGAGGAGTTGGAATTGAAGCTTATGTGCTGGGTGAAAGAGCAGAAATTCAGGAAGAGGAATTAAGAACTGGAAAAAGAAGTAATGGACTTTTGGTTTATGGTAAATCTACCTGGAGAGTTTATATGGGTAAGTGTAATAGTCACAATTGGAAAAGGATTGATGCAGGAGTTAGTGTTGATGGTCGTGAATTTATTGTTAAAAGAAACTTGACAACTATTGTAAGTAAAGTTCCTTGTTGGGGTTATGGAATGACTCCGGTTCCTCTTGCAGAGCTTGCTGATGGTAAATTACATATTTTAGGAGTTAGTGACCCAGGGTTGTGGGGAACAGCAAGAGGTATTGCTGGTTGTTTTTTAGGAGAAGGCAATATAGTTAGATATCCATCTGGAAAAACTAGCACTAAAATTGGACATTATGATTCTGGAGAAAGAGTTATTATTGATATGCCTGAAGAAGTTTTATATCAAACAGATGGTACCTGTAGAGGGATTGGACAACATTTTGAGTTTAGTGTTGAGCCTAGAGCTTTAAGAATGATTTATTAAAAGAGACTCGACGGCAACATATGGTTTTGACTAGATAAACACTTAAAAAGGTTGAAAATTTAATCTTTTTATGATACTGAAACATTATACTCTTGATCCGGTATTTGCTTGTTTAGGGAGAACTCTTTTAAGTAATTTGGGTGTTTATTCTTCAAACTCTGAAAATGATTCTTTGAAAAAGGGAGGTTTTAGAAGAGTCAGACCTGAAGAGGGCGAAGTACCTTCTGAGGGATCTGTTATTGTATATTCTCCTTACCAAGAAGGGAAAGGTAGAGTAAGATTATATGCAATACCTATGAATAATCTAGTACTTGAAGCTGAAAATCCTCAAGAGTTGGCTAGTGCTGAAAGCACTTTAAAGAAAATATGTAGTGATAGAAGTGTTAATATAGTTGATATTGGTGCTTTGTTAAAAGATTTGTGAATAAGATTATTTTTAGATTAATTGTGATTTTAATCATAATATCTGATTAAGTAAATCCTTAAAAAGGTGTGAATTTTATCATTAAAATAGGTTAAGTTAACATGAAGAGATGTTCACATTTAAATTGTGTTAGTAATGTAGGAAGAGTGTTTAAGGAATATGTTGCTACTGAAGAAACCAGAGATGCTGAAGGTAGATTAACAGTTATGAGAGAAACTCATTTTGATAAGAAGGGGTTTCCTTATATGGAAATAATAACTTATAATCATAGGTAATCAATATAAAATAAAAAAGAGATTAAAAAGAGAATAAGATGTCACCAGATTTTAAAAGACAAACAGCTTACAAATTAAAGATCGGAGATGTATTTCAGGGAAAGCCTGTTGTGGACAATGGTAGATTTTTGTTTTTGGAATTGGGAGATAGAAAAATATCTAGACTGAATATTGTGGCAAATGTTGTTGATAAGTATAATTCTGAAGAAAAACAGTATTTAACATTTACAGTTGATGATGCTTCTGGGCAGATAAGGATTAAGGTTTTTGGAGAGGATGTTGTTAGGTTTGGAAATATTGGTCAGGGAGACACGGTTATGATAATTGGACTTTTGAGAAGTTATAATGAAGAGCTTTACATAACCCCGGAAATAATAAAAGTTCAGGATCCGCGTTATTTATTGGTTAGAAAATTAGAATTTGAAAAAGAAATACCTAAGGAAGTAAAACAAACCGATTCCATGCCTTTGGCAGATCAGATATTGCAAATGATAAAGGTTGCTGAGCCAGAGGGTGTGAGTTCTGAAAGACTTATTCTTGAGTTGAGTGCTCAACCTGATTTAATCAATCAGGAGATTAAAAGAGCTCTGGAGCAGGGAATAATTTATGAGCCAAGGCCAGGTATGCTGAGATATTTGGGAGCTTAATTCTTATATTTCTTCTATAAAGAAAGATTTAAAAGTGTATTCTAGATGTTAAAATCGATTAAAATGGAAACTCAGAGATTTTATCATGGTACTGGAAACTTAATAAAAATAGTTGAAACTTGATCAGTTTTATGTCGTTTTTTAGTTGGAGGAGATGAACATGAAAGAGATAAATTATATGCTGCAATTTCTAAGAGATATTTTAAAGCTGCTAAAGAATTTGCAGTTCGTGTGAGAGCAGAAATTCCTAATCATGTTAATGTAGAATCTTTAATGCCTGAATTTGAAAAATGTAAGGATGATGAAGATGTTGCAAATCTTGCTTTACTTTTTTCTATTTGTGAAGGATATTCAGATTTGTATAAAGAGTTGAGAAGAGATTGTTGTGTTTTTTTAGGTAATCTTGAAGTGGCTAAAAGTTGTGCTAATAGTGGGGATTATCCAGCTGTTATTGGTTTTGATCTACCTGAAGGTTCATTTAAGCCATCTGGAACTTTTGCTTTAGTTAGAAAAGAAGTTCCTTTAGATTTGATGAGGGAAGTTTATGTTTTACCAGAGAGATTAACTAGTACTAACATAATTCTTAGAGGTAGGTGTTATGGAGATGTTGAAATAAAAAATCTTTAAGTTAATTCTTAGTGCATTCATAGGCTACAAATATTGGACCAACATTTACTTTTTTGAATTTGCCATATTTTTTTATTTCTGTTTCATATTCTTTTTCTTTGAAAAAATATGTTTCTGAGTATACTTCAATACCTGAAGGAAGCGTGTAAATGCCTTTGATATAATCTTTTGTCTCTTTTTTCTTTTTAACACATGTTTTTCTTAGTATTTTTTCTGCTGAATTTTTGAAGTCTATTATGACTACTTTTCCACTCTTTTTTGCTTTTTTGAAGAGAACTTGAATATCTTTTTTTATTTTTGGTGTTGAATGGATTGTCATTGAGCAAATTACTAGATTAAAATAATTATCTTTGACATTAATTTTTTCTGGGAGTTTTCCCTCTAAAAGTTTTATCTTCTTTTTACTTTGGTTTTTTAGAATATACCTAAAGAAATTTTTATTTATATCTATTCCAGTATACTCTTGGAAGGGTTTTATAAATTTAGTTACCATTCCCCAACCGCAACCAATATCAAGAATTTTTGAATTATTATGGACTTTATTGATTACTTTCTTAATGTAAGGTTCAAGATACTTAACTCGATAGTTATCATTTTTAGACTCATAATTCTTTATCCATGCTTTTGCAGTTTCACTATCTTTTAAGTTCATTTTAATATTAGACATGATAAGTTTATAAATTTGATTTTTTGATTATATTTTATGAAAGAAAAAGAAATTATCATTCGAGGTAAAAAACTACAGCTTCCAGCTTTTTTCCCAGATGCTACATTTGCTAAGATAAAAGGAATTGACGATAACAGTGATCTTTTGAAATGCAAGATTGACGGAGTTGTTGTAAACACTTATCACTTGATTAAGGAAGATATGATTAGAGAGATAAAGCGAAAAGGCGGAATTCATAGCTATATGAATTTGAAAGATATGGTAATTATATCTGATTCTGGAGGATTTCAGGTTATGTCGCTAATTCACAGCAATCCAAAACTGGGAAGTTTAAATGATCATGGAGCTGTTTTTTTGTTGGATGAAGATAAAGGTAAGAAAGTTGAATTGACTCCTGAAAAATGTATTCAATTACAATTAGATATTGGTAGTGATATTGTTATGTGTTTGGATGATTGTACCTATCCAGATATGTCTTTGGCTGATCAGGAAATAAGTGTTAGGCGAACTATTGAATGGGCTGAACGATGTAAGCAGGAATTTGAAAGGCTTACTAAAAATTTAAAACATGAAGAAAAACCGCTTATTTTTGGAATTATTCAGGGAGGAAATAACTTAGAACTTCGTAAAAAATGTGCAGATGAGTTGATTAAAATTGGTTTTGATGGTTATTCATTTGGCGGGTGGCCTGCTGAAGAAGGAAAGTTTCTTCATCATATTTTAAAATATACTTGTGAGTTGATGCCAAATGATAAATTAAAATATGCAATGGGTGTTGGAAGGCCTGAAGATATTGTTTATTGTGTTAAAATTGGATACGATATGTTTGACTGTGTAATTCCCACAAGAGAGGCTAGAAATAACAGACTTTATGCGTTTAGAAGAAATTTATTAGGATTTAAGTTTGGAAAATTCTATGAATATGTTAGAATAAGAAATACAAAATATGCTAAGGATAAAAGACCGATGTCTAAATATTGCGATTGTGTTTGTTGTAAAGAATTTAGTCGTTCTGATATTTATAAATTGTTTAAGGACAAAAGCAAGGATTCTATAAGGTTGGCTACAATGCATAATTTGAGGTTCTATAGCGTGTTGATGGAACGGCTTAGGAAGTGACTATTTTTGTTTAGGAATAGTATAATAATTCTTATAAAGGCTTAGTTTTAATTTATTAGATGAGTGATCAAGAAATCCCAGAAACTTCTGCCTTTTGTAAAGCTTTAACAATTTTGAAAACTCCTGAAGCAAAGGCAAGAACGATTTATACTGAAGCAAAGAGGTTAGCTGAAAAGCAAGGAACAAGGACACCAAAATTACCTCAGATTCCAGAAAATCTTAGAGAGGGTGTTGTGACAGCGGCTCAACAGGCAATTAAAGCTGAAGAAAATTTATTAGGATTGACTATTGCTGATTCTGGCGGAGTTCTTGATGAATTTTCAGCAGTATTAGGTGTTCCATTTTTTTTAGACATTGAAGCTCCGGAATTTGAAAGGGTAAGAGAAGCATTTCCTTGGTTATATGAAGAAGCAACAAGAACTTCTTCAGGAGGACTGTTTCCTAGAGATTCACGACATGATGTTATGAATAGAATAAGAAGACTTGCAACTGCATATACTGATGTTGGATTTGTTAGAAAAGGTATGTATAGAAAAGCTGCCAATACTTTAGTTTGTCTTCATGAAAGAGAAAGAGCAATTGAGTTAGCTTTTATGAATCTTTCTCCTGTTGAAATTGTTGAAATTGTTGAAAATGCAGGAACTGGATTTAGAGAAGCAATTGGAGAGATGAGACATAGGGGAGAAAGTGATTTAGAATCAAGATTGAGATATTCACATGTAACTGCATTAAAACTTAGAGCAATGGAAAATAATTATTCAGGTGGAGGAGTTCATAATTTAGCAGAGGCTATTAAGACTGCTAAGGCTTATAGATTAGATGATAGCTTTTTGCAGGCATTAAGAAATGAAGCTGTTGGTTTATTACCAAGAGTTTTTAATTCAAATTTGGCAAGACGAAACGATGAAATGGGTAAAATTGTAGCTGAATTGCGAAGTCCTGAGCTTAGTTTTTATGATTATAATTTAACTGAACAGGGGAGAAGAAGGAGGCATACAAAAAAAGAAACTATTCTTAAGGGATTAGAAAGAGTTGCAGATTCAAGAGTACAAACAATATCTCAACCTGACAGTTGTGCAAGAGTTCTTTATGACTTAAAACAAAGTGGAGATGTTAGTGATGATCAACTTGAGGATGCAAAATTAAAATTTTACCATTCTTGTGATTTTTATGGTTCTTCGTGGGATGGGTTGGGAATTGCTATTCTTTTTAAGGAGTGGGAAAAAGCCATGAAATATGCTAAAAATCTTTTGCTGCATAGTGATAGGGGTTGTTATGATGATTTTTATACTGGCAATCCAGTAAAAGGAGGAGTTAAAAAGGTTGTATGTGATCGTGTTCTGCCAAGTCTAGATGCAGAGGGGAAAAAAGAAATAATTGAAGATTATCTTGCTTTGGCTGTAGGATGCATCAAAGGAGCTGATTATGAAGAAATAGAAGCTATTGCAGATCAGTATGGATTAAATGAATTTTTATTAAAAACATTAAGAAAAAGAGAACATCATCAGTGGGCAGCTAGGACAGCTGTGAAACTTGGAAGAAAAAAAGATGCTAGAGATCTTTTTTATGCAGCTGGAAATTTTGATTCAGCAGCTGATAATACTGATGATCCTGTTAATAAGGCTACATTTTATCTTAGATCAGCTACTCAAATAGCAGATAGGAGATTTCAGCCAAGTCTATTTTTTGATCCTAAAAGGTATAATGCTGAAGTTGAGAAGATGCAACAAGCACTTGCTTTAGTTGGAGATAATGGAGCACAATTACAGGATACAACTTTTATTGGAGCTGCTAGAGGGCTTGTATCTAAACTTGTTGAAAAAGGAGATTTTTCAGAAGCATGCGCATTTATTAGAGATAGTGGTTTACCACGAGATAGGTTTATAGAATTTGTTACAGATGAACATCTTGTAAGGGCAGAGACTGCTGGAGATTATGGTGGTTGTTGTTCTTTAGCAAGACTTCGTGGAGATGAAGCTGCTGCAAGATCATATGCCTTATTGGCAGAACATAATGCTCCAAATTATACTCATCCACCTATAATGCCAACAGGTCTTGCTGATTTTATTTACACTCCTTCTAAAAGTGGAGTACAGGTTGGTGCTGGTGAAGATGGAGATGAAGATATTCCTTTTTAATTAATTTTTATTTTCAATAAAGTCGAACCGAAGAAAATAAATAGTTCTTTGTATTAGGTTTTTAATGCCTAAAGTTACTAAAAAGAAAGGTGATTTAAAAAAACTGAAAAAAGTAGAGGTTAGTTTGTCTTCTAAGTCAAATAAATCAAGCAAAGTTGAAGTTGCTGAAATTAAACGGCCTAGAGAAGAGGAATTTGATGAAGAAGATAATTTAAATAATTTTATTGGTTTTTTTGATCCTAGATTACTTAGTGTTGGTAGTGGTGTATTGAGAGGGCCGGTTTTGGATTCGGAAAATAGATCTTTGGAAGGAAGTGTTGGAGGTGTGCAAAATGCTCCTGAAGCAGCAAATCTGGAAAAGGAAAAACAAGCGAATGTTAATCCTTATGTTACTAATTCTGGAATTGATTATACCATACGGCTAGGTCAAGACTTTACAATGCAGAATGCAAGAAAAAGACGAAACGATGATATGGATGAAACTGTTTTGACAGCTCGTAGAAAAAGAGAAGAAAGGGCTTTTATTCAACCAGAGGAAAGAGCTTTGAATGTTGGAGATTTTAGAAGAGAAATGACTCAGCAGGGAGGAAGTATGGGTGCAGATGAATATTCTAATTATGTTGTTGGAGCGGATAAACTACAGTATGAAAGTGGTCTGCCCTTTGAGCAAAAGGAAGAAAAGAGAAAAAGATTTTGAGTTTTAACGAAGTTTATTAGACTAATTTTGAAATCATACCATAACTGTTTGTGCTACGCAAAACATCCCTAATTTAAAGCTGTTTAATATATGCTAGAATATTATTACCTAGCTAACTTTTAACCTATAGAAGTTAAATGAGCAGAGCGAATGATTGTTTATTTATTTTCAATACAAAAACATAAATATTTAAACTTAATTTTTTATCTATATACTAGAGGTGTAAATGTCTTATCAATATTTTTACGAAGGAGCATATTCTGCATTGGAACCTAAATATGGTGATTTATTTGTTGGTTATAGGTTACCTGCTGGAAGTTTAGGTGCTACTACAAGTGTACAAACTGCAAATCAGATAAAAGAAGTTAATAATTTATTAAATCAGGGAATGAGAAATATTGAAGTTTCCATGATCAGACCTGATGTTTTGGATATGATTCCTAAACAGCATTTAAGAGAAATAAACAGACTCTCTAAATTAACTGGAACTGAAGGAGGAATTTCTTTACATGCTCCGATTATTGATCCATCAGGTTTTACAGAACAGGGATGGGAAGAGACAAATAGAGAAGCTGTTGAAAGACAGTTTATTGATATGTTAGATAAAGCACATGCATTGAGTCCTAATGGTCCTATGCCCGTAACAATTCATGCTTCATCTATTCCAGGAACTGAAACAATTCCATTCGAGGAAAATGGTAAAATGGGTGAAAAAACACAAAAAATGATTGCAGTTAATAGAGAAACCGGTCAGCTAATTCCTTTGATTAGGGAAAAAAGATATTATCCTGATAGGCCGGAGGAAAGTTTTGGAAAAATTTATGAACCCGAACAAGAGTTAGAAATTGCAAATAGAAGTCATTGGGATAATAAACTTTCACAATTATTATTTTATAAGGATAGGGGAGATGAAATTTTAGACAAAGCTGATAAGTTGGCCCAGGGATATGTTAATGAAGCAAAAAAAACTCAACAAATTCTTAGTAGTAATATCGACCCAGAAACCAAACAGCCGTTGACTGATGAACAAAAAAGACAATATGAAGAACAAATAGTGCAGCTAAAACAGACAGCTCAACTTGCTCCACAGTCTCAGTTACAAAATGCAATGTTGTACTTTGAAAACACTCAGCTAAGTACGAGCAGTCTTTTTAATGAGGCATATAAACTTGCAGATGAGGAAGGTAGAAAAAGATTAAAAAAAGTTTCTGATGTTTTCAAAAAAGACTTTTCTCAGGCTGTTGACAGTAGTGGTCAGCTTAGAGATCCGGTAGCTTTTTCCAATGCTCTTCAGGGGTTAATTCAGAATATGAAATCGGAAACAACTTCCTCTGACCCCAGAGTTCATATACCTCAAGTTTACAA
Organism: Candidatus Pacearchaeota archaeon; assembly: GCA_041659945.1. GTDB lineage: Archaea > Nanobdellota > Nanobdellia > Pacearchaeales > GW2011-AR1 > JACPLR01. The sequence goes on from JBAZXH010000001.1 coordinate 630,181, forward strand.
ACCTGTTGAGGAATTTGTTACAGAAAAAGCATCTCAGACAATTGGAAATACTGCGTTTAAATCTTATAAAAATTATGGTCCAAATGCTCCGATAATTTCCATTGAAAATCCCCCCTATGGAAGTGCGGTATCAAGAGCTAAGGATGTTGCAAAACTAATTGAAGAATCAAAAAAAGTTTTTATTGAAAGAGCTAGAAAAGAGGGAATGAGCCAGGGTGAAGCTCAGAAAGCTGCTGATAGTGTAATTGGTGCTACATGGGATACATCTCACATAGCTATGATGAGAAAACAAGGATTTGGTTCTGAACAATTGATTAAGGAAGCTAAGACAATTGCTCCGTTTGTTAAGCATGTTCATCTAAATGATAATTTTGGAAGTAGTCATACTGATTTGCCTGTTGGAATGGGTAATGTTCCAATTAAAGAGATTATGCAAGAGTTTGATAAAGTAGGATTTAAAGGACGGCGAGTTTTTGAGGGTGGGAATTTCTTTCAGCATTTTCAACAATCACCTCATAGCTATATGTTAGAAGCTTTTGGTTCTCCAGTTTATTCTACAGCACCAGATATTGGAGGAATGTTATATTGGAATCAAGGAGTTTTAGGTGGAGGAAATTATTTTTCAGGTATGGGCACTATGCTTCCAGATCAAAATTTTCAGATGTATGGATCAGGATTTTCAGGAATGCCTACTGAACTTGGAGGGCAAATGCAGCAGAGAGGCTCTAGAATGAGTGGTACTCCGATGGCATAGCGAAGGACACCTTAGGTGCTCGAGAAGGATACCTTCTCGGCAAGTTCACTTTTAACAAAGATGAACTTTTCCTACCGCACTACCTTCCCTTATCAAGGAAAATTAAAAAAGAAAGTTTTAAAAGTAAAATTTACTTGAATAAAGTAGCAAAAAAGAGGATTAAATGAAAAAGAAAACAATAGGGTGGATTCAAATAATTGTGGGAATAATAATTCCTATAATTGCAATAAGTATTATGCTTTTTTATATTCCCAAGGAAACTGGAATCAGTGTTTTTTCAGATAAAAATAAATTACTTAATCGTTTACCTATTGTGACTGATACTTCAATACCAGAAATTCAAGATAGAGTAATTCCAGGGTTTAATGGCCTATCAAATGATACAAAAATGATTCTTAGATATGAAGACTGGAATTTACAATCTAACTTATCTAATTCAATTAATTTAGTCAAACTTATTTCTGCATCTACAATAATCTTAACTTTAATTTTATCAATTATATTAATATTACAAGGATTAGCAAATATTGCAGATAAATAAAATGGCAAGCAAAAAAGGCAAGAAATCTAAAAAAGTAAATGTTGAAGAAAAAACTAAAAAGAATTTTCCAACATTAGATCTGAGAAGTGATCGGGAGATCGCAATGGATTTTGCTGTTAAAGTTTATAGGAAATTTGATAAATTAGTTAAGGCTATAGTTTTATTTGGATCATCTGCAAAAAATACTGCTGTTTCGGGTTCTGATATTGATTTAGTTATTGTGGTTGATGATGCTTCAATTAATTGGGATCCTGAATTAATTACTTGGTATAGAGAAGAACTTGGAAAGATTGTTGAAGTTAATCCCTATAGAAAAGAGTTACATGTTAATACAATAAAAACAACAACATTTTGGAGTGATTTGCTAAAGGGTGATCCAATTATTTTGAATGTTTTGCGCTATGGAGAGGCTCTTATTGATGCGGCAGGATTTTTTAATCCAATAAAAGCTTTGCTTATTCAGGGTAGAATCAAGCCAACTCCCGAATCAATTTATACTGCTTTGCAAAGAGCTCCAGAGCATTTAATGAGAAGTAAGATTGCTAAATTAAGTTCTATCGAAGGAGTTTATTGGTCAATACTTGATTCAGCTCAGGCAGCTCTGATGTCTGTTAAACAAACTCCTGCTTCACCAGAACATATACCTCAAATGCTAAAAGAGATTTTTGTTGATGCTGGAGAGTTAAAAATGGATTATGTGTTGATGGTCAGAGATATTTATTTAGTACATAAAAGAATATTTCACGGAGAGATGAATAATATTAGTGGAAAAGAAATTGATGATTGGCAAGTAAAAGCTGAAGATTTTATTAATACAATGGTTGCTATAGTAAGGAAGAATATTAGTTAGATTTATTAATTCTGAAAATATAAAGATAATCATTCGCATCTGCTCATTTAACTTCTGTAGGTTAAAATTAATAAGTAAATTAAACAGCTTTAAGCTAGGCAAGTTTTGCGACAGCACAAACAATTATTGTGTGATTTCAAAATAGAATTAAAAAATATCCAGTATCTCATCAATATCATCTTCGTTTATTTCTTTTAACACCTCAACATCATCATCTTCACTTTTTTTGGATGTTGGTTTTTCTTCTGAATTAGAGATTTCCTCTTCTACAATATCACTTGAGTTATCTGAATAATCATCTGCTACATAGTTTGGCACTTCTTTTTTGTTATTTGCATTATCTGGTTTTTCAGAGTTTAGTTCGTTTAGTAATTTTCTGTCTTTTAGTTCTTCATCTGAAATTTGAGGTAGTTCGGGTATTTCATCCAGTACACTTTCTTCTTCATTTTTATTTTCATTCTCATTCAGAGGTTCTTGTATACTTTCAAATTCTACATATTCTTTTTTTGTTTTATCAAATTTTGAATAATCTTTTTCTTTTGGTTTATTATTTTCATTTTTCTCTTTTTTAAAATCATTTTTTGGTTTTTGGAAATTTGTTTTTTCAACTTGGTTCTGATTTTGAGGATGAGAACTTTCTAGTTGAGAAACTAGAACAGAAACATCGTGTGCCGCATCGGCATTTACAGAAATACTCTTTATTCCGTTTTTAATTAGAAATTCAACCATTTGTTTATTGCTTCCTGCTTGACCACAGATACTTGATTCTACATTATGTTCTTCACATGTTCTTAAAACTCTTTTTATTGCATTGGTTACTGCAGGGTGTAGTTCGTTGTAAATATACTGAACTTGTTCATTTCCACGATCAATTGCAAGAACATACTGTGTTAGATCATTTGTTCCGAAGCTAATAAAGTCAAGACCAACATCAAGTAAATTTTTAATTATCAAACAAGCAGCAGGAGTTTCAACCATAATTCCTCTTTTTATGTTGCTTAGTTTATCCATGCCTAATTCTTTTTCTAGTTTTTTGGTTTCAATTACTTCTTCTGGAGAAATAACTTGGGGCATCATTATACCAAAAGTTTTATGTGGGAACTTTTCAGCACAGTGTTTTATTGCATTTAATTCTGCTTTGAAAAGACTAGGATTTTTTAGAGAAAATCTTATTCCGTGCATGCCTAACATTGGATTAAGTTCTACTTGTTTTGGTGCACCATCTAGATGGGAAAATTCATCTGATCTTATATCTGAAGTTCTTACCCATACTTCTTTAAAATGTTCAGCAATCTGTTCAATTCCTGTTTGAATTAATTTTGAGTATTCACTTTCTTTTCCTTCTTTTTGGAATTTTATTGGGTGTTTGCCAGATGAGGCAATTATTCCCTCTAGTCTTAGAAGTCCAACAGCTTCACAGCCGCTTTCAGCAGCCCGGTTTGCAAAGGCAGGTATGTCTACTATTACTTTTATTTTTGTTTTTGTTGGAACTATCTTTTTGATTTCAACTTTTTTAGATTCGGTAAAACCTTCATAAACTCTTCCATTGAAACCATCAACAGTTATAACTTGACCGTCTTTTAGTGTTTTGGTAGCTTTTTCTGTTCCCACAACTGCTGGAATGCCCATTTCACGGCTTACAATTGCGGCATGAGACGTAATTCCTCCTTCATCTGTTACAATTGCTGCAGCTCTTTGCATTGTAACAACCATATCAGGATTTGTCATTTCTGTAACTAAAATGTCTCCCTTCTGAACTTTATTTAACTCATTTAGATTCATTATGATTTTTACTTTTCCAGAAGCTAGTCCGGGTGAGGCTCCTAAACCTGAAAGAATTATATCTCCTTTGACCTCAGTTTTTGATTCTTGGGCTTTGGTTGTTATTGGACGAGTCTGTACAATGTAAATATCTGCATCTTCAACCGAGAATTCAATATCTTGGGGTTTGTCGTAATGTTCCTCTAGTTTCATTGCATAGTCAGCTAGACGTTTTATTTCTGAATCTTTTAGAACTTGTTCTTTACTTTTATTTGGTGTTAATTTAATTTGTTCGGTGTCTCCTTGCGAATTTCTAACTAGTGCAACTTTTTTTTCAGCAATTCTTTTATCTAGAATTTCTAAATCTCTTGAAACTTCATAGTTATCTGGTTTTATCATTCCAGATACTATTCCCTCTCCTAAACCAAAAACAGCTTCAACCATTACACTTGTATCATTTTTTACCGGGTTTCTTGAGAACATAACACCTGACTTTTCTGAATCAATCATTTTTTGAACAACCACTGCCAGTGAGAACTTTTCTTTACTAAATCCACGTTTTTTTCTGTAGTATATTGCTCGTGCTGTGAAAAGACTAGCAAATACTTTTTTAACAGCTTCTATAAGTTTTCTATTTCCTTTGATATTTAGATAGCTTTCTTGTTGGCCTGCAAAACTTGAATCTGACAGGTCTTCTGTTGTTGCACTTGATCTTACTGCAACAAATATTGGTTCGCTACCATGTTTTAATATTCCTAGAGCATATCTTCCAGCCTGTTCAAGTGTTTTTTTATCAACACTTAGATCTTCATAGGCCTCAAGAATTTCTGCTGCAAGATCATCTGGTAGTTCTGCATTAACTATTGTTTGACGTATTTCTTTAGCTTTACTTTCTAGTTCTTCTGTTTCATCAACATTAATACTGTCAAGAAGTTGGAATATTTTGTTTTTTATTCCAGATTTTTCAATAAAATGATAGTAGGCTTTTGTTGTAACCACAAATGCTGGTGGGACTGGAAATTTTGAATTAAAAATCTCTGCTAAATTTGCTCCCTTTCCTCCAGCTATCGGACCAGAATTCTTGTTTAGTTCTGATAGCCAGCGGATAAATTCATTTGCCACTTGTTCCTCTTTTTTATATTGTTTTTAGTTAGGAAAGTTAATAGATTTGGTTTAATAAACTTTATTATGGCGTAGAAGCGAAGTTATATTTGTGAAAGAGAGTATTAGGAATATTTAAAAGGCTTAGTATAGGGTAATTAAAATGAAAAAAATAGTTTTAAGTAAAGCAGAATGTGGAGATTTGGTTCCTCATTGGCCTGATCTTAGCAAAGAAAAGCTTGTTAAGTTATGGGGGAGAAACATTAGAAATAGTAGACACTCTTTTAGTCCTGAAAAAAGAGTTGTTGTTATTGATTGTTTTCCTATTTTAATTGATAATACGGGTTTTATCTTAAATGGTAAACATAGATCAGTTTATTGTTTTAGTCATTGGTTGGATGCAGGACTTGAGGCTTGCATTGTAGAAAATGAAAAAGATGTAAGATATCATATTCCTAAATGTTGTTATGGTGAAATGGGAGTCAGAGGGGTTCTGGATGCTATGGAAAAAAAGAACCCTTTAGTTCAATATTGCCATTCTATTGGAGTTTATACAATTAAAGATTTAGCCGGTTTGGTTAAACAGTAATTTTTGTTGCTGACAGCAAGATTTAAATAGTAGCTTACTAATAATTATGTGTATGATAATTAGTAAGGAAGATATATTGAGAATAAACAAAGGATTTGGAGGAACATTAAGAAGTGACTCTAGTTTAGACTATGCTATAGACCTGCAGGAAAGTAAAAAACTTGGTCCGTATAAGAAGTTAGCCTATCTTTTGAGGGCTATACTGGTAGATCATCCATTTTCAGATGCAAATAAAAGAACAGCTATGTATGTTTCATTGGAGTTTGCAAGTGAAAATAAAAAGCAAGTAAATAATGATATATTGTTACACCAGATTATTTCAATTGCAAAACAAAACATAATTGACATAAGAAATATAGAATGGAGAATGAAAAATGCAATCAGGTAAAGAAGATAAAATATTGAAAAAATATAAAGAACTATTTGAAGCTCTTGAAAATTATGATAAAACAAGAGAGCTGCCATTTCAAAGAAAAAGAATAGATATCACTCTTTCAGTGAGAACTATAGACAAACTTAAGAGTATGAAACATAAAACAGGTAAGCCCGTATCCCAAATTATTGAAGAGTGTTTGAATAAGAATAATTAATTTGATTTTAGTTATTTATAGCTCAACAAATTCTGATTTAATCTGTTTTAGTGAGGTTGTAGAGATCATTTTTATGAATCCATATTTCTTAATTGATGTTTTTACCCATTCATAATATTCATCAATATCCCTTGTTCTTAATTTAATTAATAGTTCATATTCCCCTGTACAAATATCAATGCTTTCAACCTTTTGGTCTTTTGCAATTTCTTTTGCAATTGTTTCTGGATCAGAGTAACTTTTTTTATCAAGGTTTATAAAAATATACACACAATGCCCCTCATTTATCTTTTTATAATCAAAAACTGCTTTGTATGTCTTTATTACCTCATCTCGCTCTAGTTTTTTTATATTATAATGTATTGTTGTTGAAGGTTCTTTTAGTTTTATTGCTATTCTTGCTATTTGTGGAGTACAATATCCTTGTTTAAAAAGTTCTATTATTTTTGGTGTTATATCTTTCATTTTGTTATAAATTGAATAATATTCAACTATTTATATACTTTTTGGTTATTATCTGAATAATCTACAATAAGATATATATAGACTCTTTTTTATCTGGCTTTATGAAACAAAAAACAAAAATAAATACAAATGGAACCAAAAGGCTAGCAATTCTGCTCGGGCTTGCAGGAGTAGATGGAGCAGTAGCTCTAGCCGCGGTTGCAGGACTTTTTACAATTGGAAATGCTTTGTTAATTGCAGTTTTATTTATGGCAGGGCCCGGAGCAATTACTCTTGCTGCTTTAATTGATGGTTCACTTAAGGAGAGAATGCTGAGTGCTCTTTTAGCAGGAGTTATTGCTACTTGTATAGTTATGCTTTCTGCAGGTTTTGGGCCTAAAATACTTGGGTTTGTTAATCTAAATGTACTAAGAGTTATTGGAGGAATTTCAATAGGGTTAGTTGCTTTGCTTGTTGCAGGTGTAAAAATTCCAAATAATTTACCATTAGGAGTTATGGCTACTGGTTTAGTTCTTAGTTTTATATTGAGGTAATTAGGAGGGCTAAAATGAATGGATACTTTGTACATGCATTACTTGCTGAAGATAGAATAAGAACTCTTAAATGTGACTGTGAAAGATCTTTGCCAAGAATTCAAAGAGAGTTTGGTTTAGAGATAACACTGGATGAGGTATTTGAAAGAGTTTGGGCTCATAGAGATAGTTTAGAATTAGTTGAAAGATTTAATGATGCTAAATTAACTGTTGAATCTTTGGGAAGAGATTTAGATTTATATAGAAACAATCCTGGTAGTGTTGTTGAAACTATTGGGTTTTCAGATAGGGCAAGTTCAATTGCGAAAAGTTTATCTGAATCTTACAGTAGACTTTTGGAGTTGAAAAATGAATTAAGAATTATAGGTGTTAATCCTGAAAATTGTTCTTTTCCTAATACAATGTATGAATTATACAAATCTGCGAGTATGGTTGGGGAACAGACAGAGATGGAAATGGAGGACAAATAAAATGGTAAAAAGTTTTTCTGAGCAAAAGAATCATTTGTGTATTTGTAATGATGAAGCTAATAATTACCAATTTATGGTGGCTAGAACTAGAAATCAACGTACAAATGATACAAGAATTTATGCAATACCCTGTTTAGAAGTTGAGAGAGTGGTTGCTGAAAGAGAAGAAAATAAGAGTATAATTGCCTTTTTAGAAAGAGTTCATTTAGATCCAACTATTGAAGAAGCATATCTTTTAACTCAGGGCTGGAGAGATCTTTGTGAAGCTAAAGCTGCTTTGTTAAAGTATGGAGGAGTTTTAGTTAGAACTGTTTCAAGCAAACCTGTTTTAGAAGATTTAACAAGAAGTTTAATTGAAGGAAATAAATAAAATGAAACAACAATCTGTGGAAGAATTGGTTAGACTTGCAAAAATATCTCTTTCTTGTGGAAGAGATAAAAAGTATTGGGTTTATGTTGATGAACTCCAGCTTCTTTTAGAAGCAGGAGCAAAATACTGCAAGAAAAATAGCTTTGAAAGTGATGACAGATATACTCAAGAGGTTTTGTACGAAGGGATTATTTTTCAAACAGTTACAGAGCACAAATTGGATTAAATTATAACTTACAAGTAGTTACAAATGGAAAGGTTTAAAAAGTGAAAAATGTCGGTAAATATGAGGTAAAATGAAATCAGAATCAGTAAGACATAGATTAAATGTTAGGGCCACTCCCTTTCATTTAAAAAAATTTGTAGCATACAGAAGTGAACGTGAACATGTGTATGTTAGCTATGGCTTTATGACTCAAGATGGTTTGGAAGTTCCTTTTCATGAAACTGAGAATCAGTCAGTATATCAAATTAGAGTTTATGATAGAAATGGAGTATCAAGTCCGGGTGTAAAATCAGGTCCATATGTTACATTCTCAAGTACTGCTTTTCAAGCATTAAGTAATGAGCATTTTGTTTTAGACTTGTTAAGAGAAATATCTAAAACAAAACCCCCTTTAGAAGAGTTAGAAGGTTTAATTGAAGAATCACTTGAAGGTATGGAAGATTAGTTAAGAAATATTAAAGTGAATATAAAGATTAAATAATGTTTGATAAAATAAAATGGCAAAAAAGTATACTAGAGAAGAAATTGAAGGTTCAAGAAATTGGATGAGAAAAAATTGTTTTCCAAATGTTCAAGTTGATTTAGCTGAGGCTGGGCTTAGATTTGATTATTTTGTAATGCCTCAGAATCTTTGTCCTCAACTGCCTGATTTTGTTTATAGATGTACTGGAAGTCCTGAAGATGGATATGTTTTTGGAATTTCTGAAACTGTTCCTGAAATATTTAGACCATTTGCAGTTGCACACGAGTTTATGGAATTTGGTCAAATTGGTTTGGACGTTAATGGTAGATGCTTGCAGGCTTTAGAAAAAGAAATTGAATTAGTTCCAGGTGATATTAGACCTGAATATATTAAAATGAGAAGAAGATTTTTTGATAATCTTGTTAAGTGGACTAGAGCTCAACCTGATTATGATCAATTAGATATTGTTGAATTTGAAGGAAGTTTGGCAAGATTAAATGAGCTTGTACGTGGGGAATAAAATGGCAAAAAATAAGGTAATTAAGATTGCGAAAAGATTAGCTTTGGTTAGTTTAATTACTGCAGGTTTAGTTGGAGTTACTGTTGAAGTTGGACTAAGGATGAGAAATTATTTAGAAAGACCAGTAAACTACACTTTAATTCATGTTAAGCAGACTCATGCACTTAGACCAGAAGAATTTTCTCCAGCTTCAAGATTTGATAAATATAATGCTCAATGTAAAACATTAGACTCTTTAGAAGATGTTTTTAATTCAAATCCTATTGATGGATTTTATCCAGAAGGGGTTAGAACTGAAGATTGTGAAAAATATAATTCTGGACTTAGAGATTTGTCTGAAAGAATAGAAGATCCAGAATCAACTTCAATTTCAGTACTAAATGCTATTATTAATCCAACTGATAAAGTTCAATCTGCATTTGCACAAGCGCCTGCAGCCACAGTTTTTAGTTTAAGACATAACTTAGCTTGGAACCCTACTGGAACAAGAAGAATTAATGAAAAAGCATCAGCAGAAGTAAAAAGAGATCCTTATACAAATTCTCCAATAGTTTATGGTGATAGAGAGGACTTTTTATTAAAACAAATTTCAAAAGATTATCCTGCTGGAGGAACTTTTTTAACTCTTTATGGTTCTAATCATGATTTCTCAGATAATGTTGACAGATGGAATGAAACACATCCAAAAAGAAAGATTTCTTTGGTTGTAGTTGATGGTAAGAATGTTGAGAGGAAAGCGAGATGAGAAATAATAATTCAATTGCAAGAAGAACCTTTTTAGGTTTATGTGGAGCTGGAGCTTTGAGTTCATTAGTTGGTTCATCTACTAGTTGTTCTAGGTCTAAGGCTTATACTTTAAAAGAACCAAACCAAGACGAACTTAGAGAGAGTGTTTTAATGTATTTAGCTCAGCCTAAATTTTCAGGTAAAGGATTTATGAGACAGATAAGTGGAACAGATGCTGAATTAAGGCTTTTTGATCTTCCTGAAAAGATGTTGTACTTTTCTATTCCAAATAGAGTTTTGAATCAGGGAAACTTTGAAGAGACTATGGCAAAGTTAACACTAAATCTTCAAGGCGTAAGATTTGGCAAAACAGATGCAGATAAATTTTTTGGAGGCATTGGTGATCCAGTTTCTCTTGATGGTTATGTTTTAAATGTTCCTGAAACTTTTTTCTTTGGATTTCCTTCTGGAGATTTTAGAATTGATCCAAAGGGAGTTATATCTGTACCATTTCCTAGTGCAAATTATAATTTAAGTTTAAAAGAGCTTTATAATTTTCTTGATAATGCTAGCATATATGGTGGAAATTTGGTTTTTAATTCTGGACGAAATGAAAGAGGTTTAGTAGCTGGAGCTAATCACGGAGCTTTTGTTGCAAGAAAGGGAGAACCTTCGTTGGAAAGATTTGTCAGATCTTTAACAGATGGAATTTTATCTGGCGAAGAAAAAGCTCAAAGAGTTTTGGATTTTGTGACTGGTGAGGTGGCCTATGATCATAGTGAATCTGGATCAGGTACTGAGGTTTTGAAAAGACCAAATGAAGTTTTAATGACTGGAGGTTCTGATTGTAGTGGTAAGACTATTTTGTTAGCTTCGCTGTTAGAACAAACTGGAGTTAATTATTTAATCTTGTACCTGGCTGATAGAAAGCATATAACAACTGCTGTTGAGGGTAATTTTAGAAATGAAAATGGACTTTCTTTTAAAATAAATGGAAAAGTCTATCATGCTGCTGAGGCTACAACTCCACATTTTAGAATCGGAGAAACTGTTGTAGATACCCCCTGGTCTTCAAAAGATATTACTGGTTTTCAAAGACCCGGATCAGATGCTAGAGTTTATAGTGCAAGAACCGGAGAAGCTTTGTAAGATTTCTGTATTATATAAAAATTTAAATAAATCGTTTTATCATTGAAATTGATTAAAATGACAAAAAATGAACCTTTTGAAAAGGTTCCCAAACCTAGAAAGAAAAATGACAAAAAAGGCTTTTTTTCAGAGAAGAAGTGTTGCTGAAATTAGAGGATTAAATTGTGAGGTAGTTGATACTCCTGAAGGATTGGTGAGTAGAATAGAAAACTTAGATCCTGAAAATGAAGGGTTAATAATTGATGTAGGGCAGGTTCCATTAACTCATCCAAGTTTTACTAGTTTAACTTCTGATTTAGAATATGCCTCAAGAATGGCTTTAAGAGGAGTTAAAAGAAAAGGAGATAAAAGAGAGTTTATTTCATATGTGCCAATTCAACAACCAAGGTCTGTTGAAAGTGCTATTGCCATATCAAGACAAAGACATTTACCTTTTAAATTAAGAAATAAATCTTTATTTGAAGCAATGAGATCTATTCCTGAGGGAGAAAATTTTTATGTAGGGTATATGTTTTGGCCTATTCTTGGAAATAATAAATCTCCTATTTTAGTTCCCTATTGGGCGTTGTGTAACGGAACAGTTCTTGATGCTTACTCTCAAAGAATTTGTAAAAAACTTCCTTTTAATAAAGATCATCCAGAACAAGCAGGAACAATTGTTGAGCGAAATTATGCTCCGGAGTTTATTACAAGAGTTCCTTCAACAGAAGATGGAAAGGGAAGATATTTGGTTAAGTGGCATAATGTTCCAATACGATCAATTCGTGAGGATGATAGGGCAGTAATTGGTTGGAGTACAAGACCTGCTTATGGGAGAGTTAGTGAGGGGGCTTTTGAAGAAAGAGAAGATTTGGCACCTATGCATGAGTTTTTTACTCAGATTAGTCACGAAGGAAGTCATAGAAGAGGAGAAAGCTTTGAGTTTACTTTAGTTGATCCACATGCATTTGCATCATGGAGTGAATTACTAAGATTCAGTATGAGAGAGGGAGATTATTCTCCTTGGGATACGTCTCAATATGCACTTTTATCTAGACTGGATGCTGCATATTGGAATAAAGAGAATAATAATCTTTTAGTTAGAGAAAAAAATACTCAAGGAAATTATGTTTTTAAACACCCAAGAATTGATCAACTTTCTGTTTTGTTTGCAAGACATGTTGGAGCTAGAATAAAACAGCTTTCACCAGGACAAGTTCAAGAAACAATGTACTGGGATCCAGAAAGAGACGGAAAGATAGGAAGATATCCAGTGTTACCTGGAGAAAAATAATCTTATTCTACTTTTCTTTTTCTGTCTAGACCAAATAACACCAAACCTAGAACTATGAAAATAATACCAAAGCTTATACTTTTAAAAGAAGATATTTCTGTAACGCCTACTGCAGAACCCAAAATTCTCACTTGAGATGTTAACATTAAAAATATACCAAAAACTACTGAAACCAGACTTAGTACGCGGAAAAATACTTTTGATCTCATATTTTGGAGAATCCCCTGAAGTATATAAACTTTACTTTTGAGGTGAAACTTTTTCCTCCTAAAAAAATCTATCCTAAATTTTTTGGGAATCTAAAAACCCAAACCAAATTATGCAGTGTTTTTTGATATTAAAAGTTGGGTTTTGCATGGTAATTTTGCTTTAACTCTACTTACAACTTCTTTTGCAATTCTTATTTGTTTGTCTCCAGAAGTAGCTACCAAGTATATTTCTTGGTTTTGCTTTACCATGGCAGCTCTACCTATTGATTTTCCAAATGAAGCTGACATTCCTGTCTGCATACGATCTGCTCCAGCACCAGTCAACATTTTATTTTCTCTTAGAACATGATGAGGATAAACTCTAACTTCAAAATAATAAAGTCCTTGCATTTGAGTTTCAAGGTTTCTTGAGATCCACTGTCTTGCAGCTTCTAAAGCATTATCTCTTATCTGAACATTTTCTTTGCTAACTAACCTTAGAATTGTGTCAAATTTGTTAGCATCATAGTTCTTTCTATTTCCCATGTTAAACTTACTGATTTTTTGATTTGGAGCTGCCTTTATGAAGTTCTTTGATTTTTTCTTTGACTTTCTAGTATATGGTCTTGCATATCTTTTTGAGTAAGCTCCAGCTTTTCTTAGTGCTGCCATTTTATTTTGGTGCCTCCATTCTAGCTAGTTGAGAATATCTTTCTTGACAAGATCTTCCGCCTTCAATACAATCATATTCAGTTACAACCTGAAGATACTCAGAATCCAAACCACCTTCAATTACTCTTTGAGTTAAGTCTGCTCTTTTAGGGCAACCTCTTGCACAATCACAAACGGGCATTTTATGCTTTAACCTCCACTTCTGTGGTTAGAGCTTGTCCTGGAAGACCCTTTTCAAATATTGCTCTAACTAAACCATTATTTCCGTGAGCTCCGGCAATCTTACCACTAATTACTTTTTTGGTTTGTCCGGGTGAAGTCCATGTTACTTCTTTGCCGACTAATTTTTCAGCTTCTTTACGTGTTTTTAGACCAACATCTATTAGAAAATGTCTTTCAGTTACTGTATGTCTACCACGTCTAAATTGTATAACTTTGCCTTTCATCTTGTGTATGTTTTATCCAGCAAAAGTGCGTTTAAAAACCTTTTTGTAACATGTTCTCATTCTCATAAATCCTTATAAGTAAGTGGATACTAGGAATATTATGTCCGCAGTAGATCCGGCAGACCTAATAGACTGCAGTGTGGGTGAATTAAAAGATCATCCAGAGCACCCCTTACGAGTTTTAATAAGGCAATATGTTATGGAGCATGAAGGTTATTCTTTGCCTATAGGTAAGATTCGGCAAGAGGATCTTGAGCTTATTCAAGTGGCAACTGATGCAGGATTTAATTATTTTTCGTTAGAAAAGGCTATTGATTGTGAATTAGAAAGAGTGTAATCTTAGAAAATAATCTCAAAGCATAAAGAATCTATGATTCTTTGGGCCTTGAAATCATAGAAAATTAAAAAATGATTTCAAAGTCACCTAATTCTTTTCTTAGAATATCAAAAACTTTATTGTTTGTTTTTACTTGAACTTTACCTTTTTGTTCAGCAACTGCTTTGTTTAGTTCTTCTATTGTTGAGTTTTCTAGTTTAGAAGTTATTTTTTTAATTATTAAACCTTGAATTAGAAAAGCACCATCCTCTGTGAACATTACTTCAGCTCTTTGCTTTTCTTTTTCACTTCCGTAAATAATTTGCATTCTTGATTTGTCAATTGCAACTAGATCACATCTTTGACCATAGTCAATTAGATGATTAATCAGGATTGTGGCATCTTTTCTTGCATTTTCAACATCGTTTTTATTAACTTTCCCTTTTTTAAATTCTTCAATTGCTTTTTCAACATCTTTTAAGATTGTTAACATTTTAAGAGGCATTTTTCCTTTTTTAACTAGTTCTTTATTAAATATTTCAATCAACTCTTTTCTAGATTTTTTACCAAAAAGATTTTCCAAAAGTGTGAAAACATCTTTTTCTATTTCTCCAATTGTTTTTCTTTGACTTATCTTTTCAATTTGTTCTCTTAATTTTTTCATTCGGTTTATGTAATCTGTTGTGTCCTTTACTAGCTTGTCAACTGTTACGCCATCTATTTCGTTTATTTTGCCATGCTCATAATCTTTGTATATTTTGATTATATTGTCAAGGATGTCTGCGTATTTCTTTTCAAGAACTTTTTCTTCAATAACAAAGGTTTTTTTGAAAATTTCAGCTGTATCTTTTGGTACAGGCGGAGGTAGACCGTATAGCATTAGCAATGCCTGTGAGGGAGTTATTACACCCCAATAAATGTCTCCAACAACAATGTCTAGTAATCTTCTTTGAGCTGTTTTTTCTACCTTGTCTCCCATTGACATAAACATATCAATTGCTTCTGGGGAAGGTTTTATTTTTCCCATTTTCAAAAGAAGTTTCCAAGGTATGAATGTTCCTCTATCATATAACGGAATTCCGTCTCTGATAAAAGTAAACATAACTGGATGAGCATCTTTAACAGATTCCCAGAAATCAGTTAAAAGATAGATTTGAGGTTCTAGTTTATTTTTTGCTCCGGCAATTTCAGCTGCAGTTGTAAGATACTGGTAGATAATACTTCGTAATTTTTCTCTTAACTCTAAACGAGGCATTCTTTTAACATCTGTGTCATCTATGATTATGAAAACATCAACATCACTTGTTTTTGTTGCTGTGCCCCTTACTACTGAACCCGCAATAACATAACTGCTAACATATTTTTCAAATTTTTTCATAACTAAATTTTTATGGACTTCGGCAACTCTTAGAGCTCCCAAAAGGCCCTTATCAAATAAAGGATAGGACATGATTACTGCTGTACTCAGATCATATCTTGTGTCCATTAGAAAATTCCAAATATCAACTGGACTTATTACGTGAAACCATAACTTTGGTTTTGTTGTTTTTGTTTGTTCGGCTAATTCTTTTTTTATTTTTTGAGAATCTTTAAACTTTTCCTCAGGAATTATGACAACAATATGTTCTCTTTTATCATTTATTTCTGATTCTGGAATGTCTTCTTCTTCCTCAATTTTTGGAACAAATTGTGGAGCTATTAGACCTATTGCAATGGTAAATGGATATTTTTTCAGAATCATATCTTTTACTTTTTCAAGTTCATCTCTTTTCTTTTCCATTTGCTTTTTTGCTTCTTCAGAAATCTCTGGCATTCCATCCTTTGAGATGTATTTCTTAACATTATTTATTTCTCCGCTAAGGCTTTTATCCTGGTTTTTTTGTTCTGCCATTTTTGTTATTACTATATGTCCAGTAATTTAGACTTTATAAAACTAAGGATAAAATAGAGTTTATAAGGTTATTGGATTGAGAAAATTTCTTTTTATTACATTCCTGTAGATTTTAGTAGACTATATACTAAAAATGCAGGCCATACAATTGCTTTTAAAATTCCTAGAACGCCCATCCAAAAACCTGTTGCGGTTGAAATATAATAAATTAATGCACCAATAAAACCTAATCCGTAAATTGCTCCACCGCAATGATGTCCACAGAATTTATGTTTCATCCATTTTTTACTCATTCTTTTACACCTCCTCTAACTATTAATTGTTTTTCTCATATATAAAACTTTAGAAATTTAAAATAATTAAAATTTTACTTTCTTCTTGATTTTGTTGGTAAGAATCTTAGGAAATGAAGAAAATGAAGAAAGTTCAAATAATTCCAAGGGCTATAGACTCCTAAAAATCCTAAAAATCCTAGAAAACCTAAGAAACCAAGATACTGTATTTTTTGCATTTTTCACCTCTTAATTAATTTACATTAATTTTATATTTAAATCTTCTGATTTATGCAATTGCATATGGCCCGTGGAGGAATCGGACCTCCGCCTTCTCGGTGTAAACGAGAGGGTCTACCATTAGCCTAACGGGCCATTAATTAATTATAGGATTTTGGGTTAAAAAGGTTTCTATTGTATGAAATTAGTTTTTTCCGTGATCTTTTAATATTTCTGTTCTTTGTTTTAATCCGGGAATTTCTTTACCATCCATTATATGATCATACCAATCTCTTAGACTAATACCGGTTCCTTGTTGAAGGTTTGGTGGGAAAACGGTTGTAGAGTCTAGCATTTCTTCTACTGTTCTCTTACCTTCTTTAGAATTAAAATGACATTTATTCCAGTCTATTTCTTCGCTTTGAACTTCCATTTTACAGGGAGCATAGGCACAGGTAACTAATGAACATTGATTGCCACGAGAATCAACAAATAATCTTTGGGATGAAACATAGTGCATTCCATAGAAAGGACATCTTGGTTCGGGTTTTAGAGCTAATTCCCCATGTATTATTATAAATGAACTTTCCATTGAATTTTCTAATTTGGTAGGTTTAATAATCTTTTTAAACACGCCTTTTATGTTATTATATAACATGCGCTGGTAGTATAGTGGTTAGTATTCCTCGTTGCCAAGCGAAGGAAACCAAGGTTTCCTACCGCACTACCTTCCTTAAATGGAGGATAATTGCAGTAAAGTGCAAAGACGAGGAGACCCGGGTCCGACTCCCGGCTGGCGCATATTAAACTTAAGGTAATATTGATACTTCAGTCCAGTATTTTAAATATTTTTTAATTAATTCTTCTATATCTTTATTATGCATTCTAACACAACCTCCACTTATTTTATGACCAATGCAATTGGGGTCGTTTGTTCCATGAATTGCCATTTGCAATCGGGGTTGTGGTGGGGTTGAATAAAATAATTCCTCAAAAGTTTTTCCTTCTATGAAACTTCTACTACTAGTATGTTGTTCACTAGATAATGTTGTTTTTTCAAAGGGCAATTTTTTTTGCTGAGCCATGAATTCAAAAATTGCTCTCCATTTTTCTTCCATAAACCACTGCCAATCTCTTAAAACTTCTCCTGAATCTACCAGGTTTCTATAAGCTGTTAGATCTTCTAGTCGGGGATATGTTAAAGCTATTATAGCTGAACCATATACTCCTGCGCCAGCATCTTCAAATGGATTACCTTGCTTGTGAGCAAGATAAAATGGGTAATACACTTGGTTTGAACGACTTATTAGTTTTGGATCTTTTTTTCCGTCTACTATATGGCTTACATTAAATTGGCCCTCCGGAGTTCTAAAGTCTTCTTCATAGAAGCGATTTTTTCCATCATCTCTTTCTCCAATAGCTATTGGAAAAGATCTACAAGGGGTTTTACCATCTAGTACTTTTAATGTGAATTCATGCTTAATGATTTCTATTCTATGATCGACCATTTTCAATTTGGTGCTATTTAAAGAGATCACGATATTTTTCTTCGATATACCTTACATTAATTCCTTCATCTGGAGCTCCTCTTACTAGTCTACGTAGAGGTTTAACTCTATCTTTTTCGATTTCATAATCTGGGGACATTATTATCCATCCTTCTTTTTTAAGCCTAGCATAATCTGTATCTTTATGTGAGGCTACAAAAACTGTTGCTCTTGACTCTCTTAATTTTCTTAATATCATTTTGCCCATTACATGTCCAATTTCTGCGCCCGTTGAATCTAAAAATTCATCTATAAAAATAGCATCTTTTTCTTTTGCTTGTCTAGCTATCTGATTAATTGCTCTAATTTCTGTTTCAAGTTTTCCAACACCTCCAGTATTTTGAGTGTTTCTATAGTAGTAGATTCTTTGATATGCTGGTAGTGTAACTGAATCTCCAAAAAGATCTACACCTAACTGTCCAAGAATAGAAGCTATGACAAGATTTTCAATGAAAAAGCTTTTACTTCCACTATGTAGCCCAGCAATTAAAAATTTTCTTTCTCTTGAAGTTGTTTTAAAATCAATTGGTACATAACCTTCATCTTCATCATACATTTGCCAGAAGTGCGTAGACATTAATTTTGGTGGAAAAAGTCTTCGAATATCGTAGTGGTCTCCAAATTTTGGAGTTGTTTGTGGAGGCATTAGACAAATACCTCCCATTTCTTCCCTAATTGCTCTTTCAAGTTCTTCAGAACTACATTCATCAAGTCCCATTTCTCGTAGTTCTCTTTGTCCAAAAGCTTCCCTTGCTAAATTAAGATTATACCTTTGACATGCTTGTACAAATTTATCATAAAGGTCGTTTAATCTTAAAGGAAAAGCTATAGATTCAATGTTGCTTCTGATATTTTCTTCTCCAGGTCTTACTCTTAGTTCTCCTTCAACATAATCAAATATTCTTCTTTTAAATCCAATACCTAATTCTTCTGCTATGTTAACGGCTTCTTCTTTAAGCTTTAATATTCCAGTACGATTAAGTCTATCAAGTACTGCAGAGATTGTTTTACTTTCAAACGAAGAAGTATCCAAAACCATGCCTTCTAAAGGCATTTTTGAAAGCATTCTCACTTGTCCGCCTGCAGTATCAATTGCAAATACACTTCCGCTTTCAATTGATTTTAATAACTCTAACATTCTTTTTAATTCTGAATCAAAACTATCTATTTTCGGAAGAATTTTTTGAACTTCTTCTATCCCTCTTAAACCTCCAAGGTCTGTTCTGGCTCTTTGAACTATTTCATAAACAGCACTACAAAGATCAAGAAAACCTTCTTTAGATTGGTAGCTAGATGGAGCTCTAAATTGTTTTAAATAGGTGTCAAAAAATCTAGTTCTAAATCCTGGAGAATCAACTCTTCTGAAAAATTCTTGTCTTTCTCTAATATACCTTGGGTCAAAGCTAACCGCAACTGTTTTTTTTCCACTGCCTTTTTCTTCAATTTGTTTAAGAAGAGGTTCTCTGCTAAGAAGGTATTCAAGACTTAAAAGTATGGGTGTATCGGTTGTTGGAAATCCAATTAAGTTTACTCCTTCAGGATTGTGGGCAAAAATTTCTCCTATTGACCTAGTTCTAGTCATTTACCTCTCTATTAAAAAGCAGTTAAAAAGATTTATATGTTGAAAATAAAACTGCTTTTAGAATTATAGTATTTTAGCATTTGAACGCTTTTGATAACACCTTGGGCAATATCCCGTTTCAATTATTGCTTGTTGCATTTCGGCGCTTTGAGCAATTAGATCATATATTGTAATATCACTTAAATCTGGCCAAAGATTTCTGGCTTCTGATTCTTCTTCACAGATCATACATCTTAAAATTATTTCATATCCGTCAGAGTTCATTTTGGTCGAGATTATAATCTAAGAATTATTGGGTTTATTAGATTATGGTTACTTTTCCTTTATTTTTAGATCTTTACTTACTCTTTTTTCCTTTAATTCTTCTAAGAGCTTCTCTAACTGTGTTTTCTGTTCTAACTGCTCTGCTGTCATGATATTGATTATTTAATGTGACTGCAATATCGTGATATTGTTGATTTTGATCATCTCTCATTACCAATGTTAGAAGTAGTTCATCATCCATCCATGGAGTTCTTCCCCTGGATCTTGCACTTGCTCTTGCATTTTCACGATGATCTTTAGGATCTAGTGATAAAAATCCTAACTTTTCATTTATTGTTCTTTTTGTACCATTGATTCTTGCATTTTTTCTGTTTCTTGCCGAGATTGTTGAATATTCTTCTAGAGGTATTAACCCCTTATAAGTTGGTCCGTTTATTGGATTATAATTTCCCTTTAGAGCATTTAACACTGCATTTTCGAGTACGCCCTGCGAAATGTTTTCTGGAAATATTCCTTTATATATTCCTGACATTGTAATTCCGTGAGCTATCATTCTGATACTTATTCCTGCTCGGTATGCACTTGATATTTCACGAGCTTTTTCTTGAATTGTTATTCCTAACCTTGTTGCATATCTTATTGAGCGAAATTGTTTATTTTTCTTTGTTGGCATTAAAATCTCTTTTTAGCAAGGTTTATAAACCTAGCGCTTAGAGTTTAGTTAAAATGAAAGTTGATTTAACAAGAAAGGCCTATGAATCTAGATATGGAGAAAATCCTCTTTTTAGAGAGTTTGATGAAACAGTTAGGACTATGGATGTTGAAGCAAAAGAGATTTTAGATGGATCGCTAGAGATGGATGTTGCAGGAGAGATTTTAATTTATGGAGTCTTAGCTAGAGATCAGGTTGATGTAACAACTGCTGCAAAAGCAGCTGTAGCTTTTCCAAGTCCTATTCATTTTAATGGTTTTATTAACACTCAAGATTATTCTGATTGTTTGGTTACATATCAATTATTTAGACAAGGAGGGAAAAGCCCACTTGTTTCATTATTGCAAGTGGTTGAACAGTGTGATAAAAGAGGTATGCCAAAGAGTTTTTATGAAGAAAGATGCCAAAAGTTTAGAGAGTTTGTTGAAGCAAAAGTGTAAAGACTAGGAAATTACTTTTGTTTCTGTTACATGTAATTCTTCTTTTAATTTTTCTTCTTCTAGAGCTAATTTTATTGCAGGTATGGCTCTTTTAGCAGCCATTCGTCCAATGTTAATAATTTCTTTGGCGTGTTGAAAATCAAATGTTCCTACTTTAACATTTGGACGGATAACAATATCTGCTTGCCTTTCCTGTAGTCTTGAAAGTTCTCTTGTTTGAAAGTAGGATGCATAGTTGAGTACATTTATAAAATTAAAACTTTTTATTTTTTCACCCGGACTAGAGCCAACATTTACTGCAACTATCTTATGTTTTTTTGAGTATTTTTTTGCAACATCAACTGGTAGATTGTCTGTTACACCACCATCAACAAGAAGTGATTCTCCTTTTTGAAATGGTTTAAAAATTCCTGGAATTGATATGCTTGACCTTATGGCATCAAATAGTTCACCCCGATCAAAAATTACCCTTCTTCCGTTAACAATATCAAAAGCAACTGCCACAAAGTGTTTTTTTAAATCTTCAATTTTTATTCCTTTAGTATATTCACATAATTTTGCATCTATTATCTTTGAATTAAACAAATGGGAAGCTGATGGTAGTGAAAATAATGATTTGAATATATCCCATTTTTTCATTTTTAGGAAAAATTCTTTTGTTTCTTTTAGTTTTCCAGCACAGAACATTCCTCCAATCAGCGCTCCTGCACTTGTTCCAACAACTCTTTCTATTGGGATTCTATGTTCCTCTAAAACTTCTATTACTCCAATGTGTGCTAGACCTCTTGCTCCACCACCACCTAGTACAAGAGTTATTCCGCGTCTTTTTTTATGTTTTGTTTCAGTCATTTTACATTTTATGTATGGATTCTTTACTACTTAAAACCTTAAGATTTGTATTTACGCAATCTTCCTACTTCAGTTCGAGGGTATTAAATCAAATCTTGATGGTGCTCAAGAACCAGAATCGCAGGTTCTTGACATTAGGTATATTTACTTGTTTATTAATACTTGTGAAAAATCTCTAATTTCAAGATTGGAGTAAATTAGCTCGATTTTTCCCAGTTCTCCCAAAACATCACGCTTTATTGTGAATAAAACTCAGAGAGTTTTGTGATTTTTTTGTAAGAAAACTCACTAAGAATTACATGCTGTCTCTACAGGCTTCGCAGAGATAACGACCATCTATTTTTGAGAGTAGATCATAGTTTCCGCATTCTTCACATGGAGCTTCATTGAAGATTCCACTCATGGCTGACTTGCTTCTTTGTATTTTTTCACCCTCTTCTCTTATTTTTTCAAATTCTCTAGTTTCCTGAAAGATTGTTGGCATGAATTTAACCAGATCTTTTAGGGTTACATAGCCAATTAGACGATTGTTTGTAACAACCGGCATTCTTCTTAACTTCTTTTTATTCATCTTATCCAGAGCTTCACTTATGGTTGCTTCTGGGTGGATTATGTGAGCTTTTGAGGTGGCAACGTCTTTGGCTTGTATTTTATCGATTTCACCACCTTTTTTTGTTAGAGCCCAGATGATATCCTTTTCAGTTATGAGGCCTTTAAGTTGGTCTCCTTCTTTGAGAACCAAACTTCCCACACGACTTTTAGCCATTTTTTTAGCACAGTCTAAAATAGATGTCTCTGGTGAAACATATACAAAATTACGTGTCATAACATCACCTACTCTTATTTTGAGATGTTCTACATGCTCATTATTTTCTTGATTTTCCATGTTAAATTCAAGGGCTCGAAGTTTATATAGGTTTTGAAGCTCAAAACCTATTGATTTAGTATCTCTTTTAATTTATAATAAAATTGTTCTATATCTTTAGAATCCCACAGAATTTCTAACTCTTTATTTTTAAATATCAAGGCTTTGCCTTTTTCACTTAAATTCCATCTGTATTCAATAACTCCATTATCTAGTTTTACAGGAATTAGATTAATAACTGATAGCCCTTGCAATAGACAGAGAAATTTCCTAGTCTCTGTTTTCTTTCCATCTATGAACCATGTTGCAGTCATATTTTTTATAATAAAGTAGACTTAATAATCTTTCTTGTTTTATCAGTTGTATTTTTTTTAAAGCTGGAATTAGCTATTTTCTTTTTAATTCCACTATATAAAAGTTTAAAAATAAAAAATAGATAATAATTTTATGAAATATCATTGTTTAGTTGATGAAGTTAAAGCAATAAGAGATTTGCCCGATGAAGTATCTTTGAGCAGGCCTGAAGCCTATAAACAGGTAATTGAAGGGTATAGACCTAAAAGTGGAGTTTTAAGACAAAGATTAGATAAGGGAGTAATGGTTGTTAGCGAGTTTGATGCTTTGGCTGAAAGAGTTGGAGGATTGAAAGCCCTGCATCCAAATAGATATGATGAAGAAACTTTTAAAAGACTTAGAGATATGAGAGTAATTATTGGAGGTGATTTTGGGCCTTATTCTAGTGCAGATTCTTTAATTATAAATCCTGTTGGTAGTGGAGGAATTCTTGCATTTTGTTTTGAGACAGCATATCTTTCAGCTGTTGGACTTAGAGGAATATCAAGAATTGGTAGAAGAGCAGTTGCAAATTTTACTGATGATTTGGATAAAGAAAAGCGTTTGAGACAATTAGGTATAACTAGAAGAGATTTTTTAAAAGGAAGTTTAGGAACTGCTGCTCTTGGAGGGGTTAGTGGAGGATTTTTAGGCGGATTTGCTTCATTGGGTTTAATAAATAACATAAGTGTGAAAAGAGAATTAGCAGTGTTGGTGGACGATGTAGTAAAAGAAGCTTATGGAATTTAAAATTTTTCTTTTTAATTCTACTATATAAATCTTTAAAAGTTTATTATATCTTAAGCAATCATGAAATCAAAATCAGGACTTGAAAATAAAACAGCCACTAAATTTACTCAAGTTGTTGATCAATTTCAACAATATATTCAAGAAAAAAGTAATTTGGAGCATTATTTTACAAATTTAGTTAGAATTACTTTAGGTATACCTATAATTAATTATCAAGTTATTTCACACAAAAATGCTCTTGTTCATTCTTCTCCATATCACAGGATAATATAAAATATTATAAAGATTTTCTCTAATCTTCATCACATAAATCTTTAAAAATTTGAAGTTATGTTCATGTTTATGGCAGACAGTACAAAAGAAAGAAAAAAAGATATAAAAGAAGTAGGTTTAGGAGAGCTAGTTAGCAGAATTATTGATCTTAATATTATAACTCATGACAATGGAGGCATTATAAAATAAGGCTCTACTGATGCTCATGATTTAAGTGAAGCTAATTTAGTGAACGAACAAAAGTTGGGTATAATGTATGAAGAGATTCAGAGAAGGGATGAAGCATTAAGAGCTCAAGGATTTTATTAGTAATTAAATAAAAAACAAAATGACCGATTCAAAACCAGTTTACATATCACCTGAAAATGTTCAGCGAATGCTTGGACAGGATGCTCAGAGAAATAATATTCTAGCTGCACGAATAGTTGCAGATACTGTGAAAACTACACTTGGGCCTAAAGGCATGGATAAGATGCTTGTTGATGCTAGCGGAAATGTTGTGATTACAAATGATGGCGTTACAATTCTTGAGGAAATGGAAATTGAACATCCGGCAGCAAAGATGATGGTGGAAATTGCAAAAACTCAGGAAAATGAAGTTGGTGATGGTACAACAACTGCAGTTATGATTGCAGGAAAATTGCTTGAAAATGCTGAAAAATTACTTGATAAGAAAATTCATCCGACCGTTATAACTAAAGGTTATCAGTTGGCTGCTGAAAAGTCAATTGATTTTTTAAATCAAATTGGAACTAGAATCACAACTGATGATAATTTAACTTTGAGACAAATTGCAATAACATCAATGACCGGAAAGAGTGTTGAAAATGTTAAGGAAAAATTTGCAGATATTATTGTTGACTCTGTTAAACTTATTGAGGATATGGGACAGATTGACTTGGATAATATTAAGATAGAAAAAATTAAGGGAGATGGAACAAAAGATACTGAGCTAGTTTCAGGAATTGTTTTGGATGCTGAAAAACTTAATATTGATATGCCAAAAACTGTTGAAAATGCGAGAATTGCTTTGCTTGATTTTGCACTTGAACTTAGAAATCCGGAAATTGAAACAAAGATAAGTATTTCCACACCTGAACAGTTACGGGGTTTTGTTGATTCTGAGGAAAAAATGCTAAAAGAAATGATTGAGGTTGTTAAAAAATCCGGAGCAAATGTTGTTTTTTGTCAAAAGGGAATTGATGATGTTGCACAGTATTATTTAACTAAAGCTAGAATTTATGCTTGTAGAAGAGTTGCCAGAAGTGATATGGAAAAATTATCAATGGCTACTGGAGGAAAAATAGTTAGTAATTTAAGTGAGTTAAATAATGAAGACCTGGGAAGTTCTAAGAGTGTTGAAGAAATAAAAAAAGGGGGAAATGCTATGACTTATGTAAGAGGATGTTTGAATCCTAAAGCAATAACAATAATTGTGCGTGGAGGAAGTGATCATGTGATTGATGAAACAGAAAGAGCTATTAGAGACGGTTTAGGTGATGTGAGTGCGGTTTTGAAAGATGGGATGGTTGTTGCTGGTGGGGGGGCTGTTGAAATTGAGCTGGCTAAACGACTAAGAGAATTTTCACAAAGTTTGAATGGAAGGGAACAACTTGCTGTGGAAGAATTTGCCAGTGCACTTGAGTGTATTCCAATTACACTTGCAGAAAACGCAGGATTAGATCCAATTGATATGTTAACTGATTTGAAAGCTCAGCATGATAAGGGAAATAAAAATGTTGGTTTGAATTTATTTACCGGAAAGGTTGAAGATACTTTTGTTGCAGGTATCATTGAACCGCTGAGAATTAAAACCCAGGCAATTAGCTCATCATCTGAAGTTGCAACAATGATTTTGAGAATCGATGATGTTATTGCTAGCAATGGCAAGAAAAATGCAAGAGAGAATAAGTTTGGGGGAATGCAAAATCCTATGATGGGGTATGATTAACTGCTTAAGACACCTAACGGTTTCTTGAAACATCAACTTCCCTTAATAATTTTTAAAGTATCACCCTCCTTTTAATAGTTTGAAAATCTGTAAACAATTGTTCATATATATCCACATCACTTCTGTAAGTTTAATTTAAACATTTAATCTTGACTTAACCACTTTAAGCTTTGAATTTTGTGTTAACATAAATTCCTATGGTATGCTTTCAAATATATTTTAACATCTAGACTCACTTTTTATCTTGCTTATGATGTTTGTGGTTGAGCTGTTTGTTTCTGCTGGAAGAATTGCAATTTTGCCATTATAACTTTCAACTATTTTTCTTTCATCCTGATTAATTGTATCTAAATTATAATCTCCGCCTTTGGCATAGACTTCTGGTTTTAATTCTTCTAGGTATTTGGTTGGATGGGCTTCTGAGAAGATGATAACTTTGTCAACACATTCTAGAGCTGCAATTAGCTCAGCTCTTTCACTTTCAGAAACTATTGGACGTGAAGGACCTTTAATTTCTCTGATTGAAGAATCACTGTTAATTCCAACTATAAGCAAATCTCCGCAGGCCTTTGCTTTTTGCAGATATCTAATGTGCCCTACGTGGAGTATGTCAAAACATCCGTTTGTCCAAACTACTTTTTTATCTGGATTAGAATTCTTGAAATTTTCAATATCTTTTTTTAGCTGTTCTAGATCTTTTATTTTATTCATAGATCTAGAAGTTAGATGGGATTTTTAAACACTTTTGAAGTTCCAGTTTACATTAACCTCGTTTCAAGAAGTTCGAATTTAACTGGAAGATTTGGATTGCCTTCTCTTTCATAGCCTGATTGTGCTACAATTTTTGGAGGTTGAAATCTATTTTGTTTTAGAATTTCTTGTAGAACATCAAACTTCCCAAGAGTTGTTGAAAATCCAATTAGTAAATTTCCATTATCTCCTAGATAGCTTGTGCATTGTTCACCAAATCTTCTTAAATTTTTATAACCTGGATCCCACACTGCTTGATGTAGAAGATCTAACTTTCCCTGTTCACCCCAATCTCCAAAGGGTATATTCCAAAAAATAGTATTATATCCATTTCCGGGAAGAGTATCAAAAAGATCTGATTCATAGACATCTGAACAATTGCCTTCTGGATCGTGAAGCAATCTATTAATCCTTGTGTTTCTAACTGCTATTGGATTAATGTCTGCAGCATGAACTGTAAATGAACTTCCAATTGGATGCTTTTTATTTGGAACTCTCATACTTCTTTTTATAACTTCACAGGTTACAACGCCAGTTCCACAACCCATTTCTAGAAAACCACCAAGTTCTACGTATTGAACTCGCTTTGGAACTTCTTTTGCAAAGAAGGCAGTATCCTGAAAATAAGTTGGAGGAAAAACTCCAGGCATTACAACATACTGTATGCCATTTATCCATCCCATATAGGGCTCTTTTTCTTTTTGACTTTTTGAAAGAACTCTTGCAGTTCCCATCATTAATCTTCTGTAGGTTGCTTCATCAGAGGGCAATGTTGTAAATTGTGCTCCTTCGTTTGCCTTTACTCCTAGATATCTTGTGATAACATGTATACTTTTCATTTTAGTTTTTCTTCTAAACAATTTAATACACGTGACCAGAATTCAGGTGTTGCCTTTTCATTTGGGCTATTTTGACCACAGTCTATTAATGGCCATTTATATTCTGAATAAGCTATAATGGGGTGTGTTAGAGAATCATGATGATGAGTAGAAGTTGCTAACACTACAGGTAATCCTAGCTGATCAGCTAATTCAGCAACTAAAATTCCTAGAGGTTGATTTGCTTCATCTTTTTCAATTGCTGTTCTTAGATCAGTATAATAATCTTTTGGAGCAGTAGCTTCGCGGTAGATCATACCTAAAGTATTTCTTGCTATGGCTGTTGATGCTTCGTTTCCAAGGGTATCACTATTTTTTTAATTGCTCTAAATGTTGGATTTTCCTCACAATTTCCAGCATTATGTATAAAATATGCTCTTGCAATTTTTCTTAATTCCGGATCGAGAGTTATTATTGCTCCTAATTTTTCAAGAGTTTCTAAAACTCTCATTTCTGTTTTGTCTGATCTTTGCATTCTATCAACTAATTCTAATCCTGAAGTTTTTGTTCCGCTACCAGTTATTTCTGGAAAGAAACAATCAGTAATTACTCCATTAAATCCTGAGGGAGTTCTAGCTAATAGTGCTTCGTGAGCCTGAAGATAATCTTGAGCGTGTCTTAGTTGATAACCTCTTCCTTGAAGACATTCAATTGCTGCAGTTGAATAGTCAGTATTGTCCTCAACTAGTAAAATTCTTTTTTCTGCTTGCTCGGTCATTTTCTAGGACCTCCAAATACGCATTGTAAACCAGTATATATACTTGTATTATGATCTTTTCCAATTCCTTGTGAAATTCCAAGTTGAGCTTCTAGATTATTACGGTGAGCGTAAAAATTTAATCCAACAGTGTCTTTAGATGCAGAAGCATTGTTTGTTGTATTACTTGTTGTAAAATCATGCTTTCCAAATCCGCTTATTCCTATTTGAGTATTTTTTTCAGGGTGAAACATATATCCAATTTCAGCTCTGATGCATCCACTTTCAGTTCCTTGATTATTTTGAAGATTTGCATCTAATCCTAGTACAAATCCTTCTTTAGAACGCATTGTTAATGGAACTCTTCCAAGTGTTAGAGCATATGGAAGTACTGTGTTTTCTGAATATAATCCCTCATCTGAGGTTGAGTTATTCGTTAACCAACAAAATGGTATGTCTTTTCCTAGTGTAGGATTTTGAGCTAAGATTCCATGAAACTCTACATTACTTGTATCTCTTTCTTCATTTCGATCATATCTTGCAAAGATTCTTGTGCCCCACTTTTCTTTTTCTCCAACATGACCATAATTTGCAGCTATACTTTTTGTTGTTGAATCATCAGCTTCTTGACTTAATCTTAGAGCTAAACCTAGTTGATCTGTTGCAGTTGGTAAATATCTTACTTTTGCTAAGAAGTGATTTGTTGTTCCTTCACTTGTTCTAACTGTATCAAAACCACCACCAATGTCTAATTTATCATTTTTCCAATCTCCGTAAATTCCTAAATGAGCTGAATCATTGTCTGTTGTTTCTCTTTCAGTGTATGGAAATACATGGTCTTTTTTATCACCAGCTATCTTTGCAGGTATTACTAATTCTTTTTTTACTAGCTTTGTTTCTTTTGAGTCTAATTTATCTCCCATTAAAATGAGTGTATAATCATTTTCATTTACAAAATATTCAGCTCCAATACCATTTGCTTCACTAGAATTTGTTAATCCATTTGTTGTTTTTTCAACGCCGAATAAAGTCAGTTTATCATTTAATCCCGTTACTTTTTTAAGTGGAATTTGAACTCCTGCTTCTAGACAGTTTACATCTGTTCCATTTTCTCTTCCAGTTGTTTGAATTATTCTTGCAGATTCAAAATATCTTGTCCACATATCATTTGGATCGAAGCTTTTGGGAGCAATTCCAACAGTTGTTGTTAGCAAGCTTGTTTGATTGCCACCTAAATATTCAGTTCCAACTCTTCCAGTAAATAGCCTTTGAGGTTTGACTTCTTCGATTTTCGCAGGAGAGGTTATATCATCTGCAGCACTAATCCCTGTTGTTAATCCTGTTAAAACTACAGCTGCTCCTGCCAATGCTTTTTTTAATGTTGAACGTATGTTTGTCATTTTGTTTTCCTGGGCTGTTAAGCGCGATGCTTCATAACATTGATTTTATATAGTACTTTACCCTGAAATATCCGGTAGTTACTATTAAAGTAATTTTAAATCAATTTATTTTTAACCGCTTATTTGTTAATGATTCATTCTCCTTTTAAACCTTTTGATGTGATGTAACTTGATGATAGTAACGAC
This sequence comes from Candidatus Pacearchaeota archaeon, assembly GCA_041659945.1. Taxonomy (GTDB): domain Archaea; phylum Nanobdellota; class Nanobdellia; order Pacearchaeales; family GW2011-AR1; genus JACPLR01. The sequence continues at coordinate 660,043 of JBAZXH010000001.1, forward strand.
TAGGAAAGTTTATAAGCTGGACTTTTTGTAAGATAAAATGGAAGATAATATTGTTATTGAGCTGACGTTAGATTGTGATAAGTTTTGCAGGCATTGTTTTCGTAGTTGTGGTATGACTCGAAAGCATGAAGAATCTGAAATGGAATTTCCAACTCTTACTCGGATATTGGATGAGGTTATTTGGACAAATGAACATCGGAATTTTAGAAAGATTAAAAGTGCTAATCTAACTGGTGGAGAACCAATTATTTGGGGCAGGAAAGAACATACAATTGGTGACGGAGTTAGAGCTGTTTTTAAAAGAGGGTTAAAACCAAGAATTATAACCAGTAGTACTTGTCCGGGCGATAAGTTGTTTGATAGATATGTGAGTGGAGTTGAAAGTTTAGAAGGAGTTGGAGTGTTTGATGTTTTTCATAGTTTTAATCTATACATGATTGGTGAAGGTAATGAAACAGATAAAGGAAGAAGAATTGAAGATCGTTTAACTTTTACTATTCCTTTGTTTGATAATCTTTTTGGAGAAGATAGGCATTTGGGATTTCTTGGAGTTTATGATGCAAAAAATAGAGAAGAAACTTTAACTAGATTTCATGAGTTTATGAAAGGACTTGGTTTGAAAATGGTTAAAAGTCAGAGCACTCGAGATTGGGAAAAAAAGTCAGAGCAAGGGAAGAAAGTATGGTTTATTTATAGAGATGGTTCAAGAACTGCTGATGGAGAATTTTATCCAATAAAAAGTTGTGCGGGTCATGCAAAGGCAAATAATTTACAACCTGTTGCAATAAAAACACAATGTTATGTTTTAGATGGTGTTGGAATAAGACCAACAGTTGCTTGGGATGGGAAAGTTTATCCGTGTTGGGAAGAACATTTTCCAAGTACAAGACCACTTGGAAATCTTCACCAAGAACATTTAGCTACAATTTTGGGAAGAGAAAGAGCTTATCTTGAAGATTTAAGAGAACGGATAAAAAGAGGCTATGATAAGGGTACAGATATTTGTAAATTTTGTACAGAAAAATAGTTATTTTTTAAGATTTGAAAAACTAACAATCAGCTCTTTTTGACGAACTTCTGGATGAAATAAAACTCCGTAGATTGGTTTGATTTTATGCTTAAATGATTGGGGGCAGCTGTCTGCTTGGGCATAAACATTAAACTGTTTATTTAATTCTGGATAGAGGCCATGAAGATTATATACTTCATGCTTTCCTTTTTTTAAGCTTAGAAAATCGTTGTTAAATTGAACATTTATCAATCCAATTTGCTTTTTTTCTTTTAGTTGACTATTAAATATTAAACCAACTATCTCGGCTCCGGCACATATACCTAAAACTGGTTTGTTTGTTGTTTTTATCCAATTAAATTTAGCTAGGTTTTCTTTTTTCAAAAAGTCATTGTCAGCTAAACTTGTTCCTGAGATTATTATTTTTTCGGCTTTAGTCAGGTCACTTTTGTTTATGTTTGTGTAGTGTTTTGTAAGGAAAGAGATGTTATTTTCCATTAGAATACTTTCAATTGGTCTTACAAATTCCAGTTCGTGAAGGGAATTTTTACAGGTTGAAATTATAAGTATCATAACTAATTAATTTAAAAGGTGTTTATAAAACTAGACTAATCTTTATTATTTAGATAACTTTCAGCAGCATGTTTAGAACCATAGAAGAATAGCACTTGTTTTGGAGTTGTGATACTTTTATCTATTTCTTCTGCAACAATTTCTGCGTGATTTCTTCCCCAAGATTGTTCTGCCTGTGATATCTCACACCTAGAAATTAAGTATCCACTAACATTGCTAAAAATTAGGCTAAATGTTGCTAGGCAAATAAGAGCCAATAGGTTTTCCTGTGATGCTTTCATTAACTTTTCTTATATTAAGGGTTTATAAGTTTTTTCTTAGAATCAAGATGTATAAACATATTATACAGTTATTCCCTCAGTTCTTAATTCTAATGCTAGCTCTCTTACTTTTAGTCTAGCTCTCATATCAACCTTACCTGCAACATCTAACTGGGCTTTTATAATTTGATCAAATACAGGTTTTGGTTCTGGAAGGCACCTAAAAACTTGAATAACATAACCCCATTCATCTTCATCAGATGCACAATATCTCAATCTTTCCCCCAATGCTTCATGAACATAGGGTGATGAACCTAGATATTTAGCAACCAATGGATCTGCTAATCTTTTTTCATAGTCATTATCTTTTTCTGAAGGAAATCTAAGATCACAATCATCATCTCTTGAAATTGCAACATTAACGTAGGGAGCTACAAGTTTTTCGATATCTGTTTCAGTTATACTGGCTAATTGTTTAGATTCTTCAAGTTTTCTAAGAAAAGCCAAATATATGTCAACTGCTCCATCTGAAAGAAGTATTAAGTCTGGATGCAAGTTTAATTCTCCTGAAGTTATTGTTGCATTTCTATAGAGAATATCAAAACCCTTTCTAAAGAATTTTGGATCTATCTCATCAAAATGATTAGCTAGTATGTCTTCAACAGTTGCATAAGAGCTAATATCTCCGAAGTATGGCTTTAAATCTGGTATTGTTTCCCAAAGAGTTAGATTATGCAATCTTTTTATAAATTCAGTGGTTAAACACGGACTAAACCTTGAATCTCTAGTTACCATTTGTTGTCGTAAAAGTTTGTGGCCGTATTTTGACCCTATCTCATTTCTTTTTGATTTTGGAGAGAGAACTGCTAAATTAATGCTAATGTCAAAAAGTTCTTGTATTTCTTCTGGCGAGAATGTTTTGTTTGCTCGGTTTGTTCTTATTGTTGTATCATTTGGAGTATCTGGGTATCCATCAAGTTGCCCAAGAATATGCCAGAATCTTCCATCTTTTATGTCATCTAATAAAGCTGCAAGACAATCTTGTGCAATACCTCCTTCTTGTATTGATCTAAGCATATGTTGATGAGACCCAATAAATGCATCTGCCTGCTGAACCACTAATTCCTGAGAAGATAATAAATCTGCAGGCGTTGAATCGGGATATAAATTTAATCTAAATTGTTCCATCAAGAAGTATATTTTAACTGTTTTAAAGAATTTCTATACCAATTGGACAGTGATCAGAACCTTTATCTCGTGTTAGAATGAAAGACTCTTTTAATTTATCTTGGAGTTTTTTTGTTATGAAAATATAATCTATTCTCCAACCAAGGTTTCTTTCTCTTGCTTCAAAGGCGTAGGGCCACCAGGTGTACCAGTCTTTTTGAGTTAGATGTTGTGATCTAAAAGTATCTATGAAACCTAGATTAACCATACTCTTTATTATGTCTCTTTCTTCCTGGGTAAACATTATATTATTTTTGTTTTGCTTTGGTCTTGCAAGATCAATGTCCTCTCTTGCAATGTTGAAATCTCCAACTAGAATGACTTTTTGATCTTTTAGCTTAGTTAGGTATTTGATTAGAGCTTTGTAGACATCTATTTTATATCTTAAATTTTCTTTTTTTCTTCCTCCGTGTGGAATGTAGATATTAATTAGAATAAAATCACTAAAGTCTAAGCGTAAAAATCTTCCTTCTTTGTCAAATCTTTTTAGTCCTAGGACATTTTCAACAAACTTTGGTTTTTCTTTTGTAAACACAGCAACTCCAGAATAGCCTACTTCATCGGCAAAATTAAAATAGGTATTGTAACCTTTTAGTTTTTTAAATTCATCTCTAAGGCGGTCTTCTGTTACTTTTATTTCTTGCAAACAGATGATTTCAGGCGAGTTTTGTTCTAGCCAGCTTAGAAAACCCTTTCTTTCAATCGATCTTAAGCCGTTTACATTCCAAGATATTATTTTCATTTTGTTTCCTTATTTAAATGTTTAATAATCTCTTTAACTATTCCTATGGGAGTTTTACTGTTTGTGTCTATAATAGTTCCATAATCAAAAGTAGATACAAGATTAAAAACTTCTTTTGTTGCTTGTTCTCCTAAATTATTCTTTCTTGTTTTGTCCCTTTTAATACATTCATTTAAATCAGCTTTCAATGTGAAAATAGAATGTTTAAAATTAATATTTTTTATTAAATCTTCAATTTGTTCTTTATGATAAAAGTTGCCATCAATGATGATGTTTTTATTCTTTGATAAAGATTCTTTAAATTTTGGAATCATTAGTTTATCTGCTTTTAAAAATTTATTTAGAGGTATCCATTTCTCTCCCAATATGTAATCTAATCCTAATTCTTTCATGACTTTATCAAAGTGAATAACTTTGGCATTAATCTTATTTGATAATACTTTAGCGACTGTTGATTTCCCAACACCTGCAGGTCCTCTTATTATTATAAAGTAATTCATTTTGTTTATCCTAATTCTATTTCGATTTTATGAGAGTTTTTTTCACCAGAAGCTTCAATTGATTTGATTTCCAGAGGTTTTTTGAAGAGAGGGCAGTTTAGTACAAATGTTTCAAATTCTCCGCCTTCACCTGCCGGATTTATTTTATATTTTACTTGCAGTTTTTTAACATCTTCAATGAACTTTTCATCTATTTTTCTGCCTAACCAGGATTCATCCAGAGGATAGGCAAAAACTCCAATAATAATCACTTCAAATTTGTTTTTTACCAGCTCTTTTAGATATTCTATTTGGTTTCTTTGCCAAAGAGGATTAAAACATTCTAGATTAAGTTCGTCACAGATTTTTTGAATTCTGGAAGCTTGATAAACTGATTCTATTGCCCCGGTAACAATGCAATTTATTTTGTATTTTTTAATTGCCTTTTTAATTGCCTTTTTAAGATCTTCTAGTTCTAGTTCTTTTTTTCCTTTTGTTGACTGCATTATTATTGGGATATCCATATTTTTTGCTTGATATTCGACCTTGGAAATTGAAGGGGTGTGAAACATGTAACTTTCTTTGTTTTCTGAGATCAGAGAAATTAAACATGTTAGTTCATAACCTTCTTTTTTAGCTAGATAGGCAGCATAGCATGAATCTTTTCCTCCACTAAATAAAACTCCACATTTCATTTTTATTTTATTGCTTTTTTTGTTAGTCATTTTTTGAGTTTTATCTTTCATATTTTTATCTTTTTATCTCTCTTTTTAATAGGCTTATACAGTTTAAATTTTCTCGCATAAACTTTTTGTTTAAATACTTATCTATAAAATACTATAAGATATAAAGCTTTTTAAATTGACTTTTGTATCTGCTTGTTGGTGAGGATGTAATGTAAAGATGACACAAGTAAGAGTAGGAACAAATAAAGGTGGAGTAAGAACATATAGTTCTTTAAAAGAAATTCATCCCTCTCAATTGAGCAGGGCATACCCTTCAATTGAGGGTTTGGCTAATCATCATAGGGAGGAGGCTATTAAATTTGGGGATTCTTATATGAGATTTTTGAGTAGATCCTATGTGCCATGGGATGTTGTTAGAAATGTTGGTATTATGGTAAACGCTAAAAGGTCTCTTAGAGATCAGCTTACATTTATTCCTCATAAAAATGGTTCAGCCTTTGCATTAATTAGACCAGGTAAAAAACCAATTCTTGATAAGGATAAAGTTCATGGTGTGAGAGTATTATATACTCATACTGATGCTCCTTGTTTAGCTGCAAAAGTTAATCCTGCTTGTATGGAATGGGATCCAGATTTAAGAGATATGCATCTTGGTGTTGAGATTGATACTTTTGGTTATGGAGGTATTTCTCCACACCAGTGGGCTCCAGAATCATTAGATGGAAGAGGTAAATTCTTCTTTGTTGATAGTCTTGGAAGGAGAAAAATAAAATTTTTTCATTTAGATGGTTGTTGCCCAGATAGATCTGCCCATACAGATATGAGACGAAGAGAAGAAGTCGAAGATGCATTTAAGGAGGATAATCTTAATGTTGATACTGGTCTAAAAAGTTATGAAGAGCTACGTAAAGCTATTGGTTTAAGGGCTAATACTGATTTTGCAGCGGTAGAATTATATTTTGTTCCTCGTACTCGTCCGCATATATTAGGGCCAAGGTTTATTACGGGTTATAGGCATGATGATACTTGCTGTGTTTTTTCAGCAGTAAGAGCTTTACTTGATTCTAGAACTCCTGAACTTACAACTATTGTTTTAGGTTTTGATAAAGAAGAAGTTGGTAGCAAAGGTCCTGGAGGAGCAGGAGACAAATTTTTTGAAAGAGTGCTTTATGATACCTTAGTAAATCAAGGAGTTATTAGATCAACTAGAGATATGACTCAGGGTCTTTTTGATGATATTGCTTCGAAATCTCTAGCATTTGATGCTGATGTTGATGTAGGTTCGTCATATATTGAATTAGAGGACGGTGAAACTCCCAGGCATATTGATAAATTCAATGTTGCTAAACTCGGGTATGGTGTTTATATTAATGCTTATAGAGATCAGCTTGAGGGGGATTGTGTAGATCCGGCTCTTGTTGGAATAACTATGGCTTGTTTAGGAAATGCAAAAGTAATAACCCAACAAACAGGATCACCTCTTAAAGCGGATTTTGGGGGAGTTCCTTCAATGAATGAGTTTTTTGTTGCTAGAGGATTTAATACAATTAATGTAGGAATCCCGGTTGCAGCATTACATAGTCCTAACGAAATTTTATGTAGGGGGGATCTTTATGGAGCTTATAGAGCATATATGACTCTTCTTGAAGATAAAATATTTTTTAAAGATTTAGATCAGTTTTAATAAATAATTTACATTCTCTCTAGCACAGAAATTCTTTTAGAAATTGGAGGATGAGTTGAAAACATATTTTCTACATTTTCTTTTGTAAAAGGATTTGAGATGAATAACGAGGCAGTTACTTTGCTAACTTTGCTGGCTTCTTCTCTTGTGAGAGGTTCATTTTCAGCTTTTATTTTTTTAAGAGCACTGATTAAACCAGTTGGTCTTCTTGTAAATTTAACTGCACTTGCATCAGCAGTATATTCTCTTTTTCTTGAAATTGATAGCTGAACAAGATAAACAAGAATTGGAGCTAAAATTGCTAGCACAATTCCGATTATCATGAATATTGCATTTCCTCTATCATTATCTCCTCCACTATCTCTGCCTCCACTAAACCATAGTGTTCTTAAAAATATTTCAGAAATAATTGCAATCATTCCTACTAGCACAGCAACCAGAGTCATGAATCTAATGTCAAAATTTGCAACGTGACTCATTTCGTGGGCTATAACTCCTTCTAATTCTTCTTTGTTTAATTTATCTAGGGAACCTGTTGTTACACAGACAACAGCATGTTTTGGATCTCTACCAGTTGCAAAGGCGTTTATCTGTGGGTTTTGCATAACATAAACTTGAGGCATTGGCATTCCAGATGCTAGGGACATTGATTCAACTGAATTGTACAAAGATCGATACTTTGTTGGATCTGCTTTAACTGCATTGACTGAAGCTAGAGCGATTTTATCTGAATAATAATATCCCAGCCAGATGTATAAAATTGAAATAATAATTGCAGCGATCATAATTAGGGTAAAATATGCTGGTCCAACAATAAAACCAATTAGATAACCTAGAGCTAGTAAAACTGCTAGAATTATGATTATTAAAAAAACAGAGTTTCTTTTATTTCTTGCAATTTGGTCGTAAAATAGAACTCTACCTTGGTCTTTTACCATGATTAGATTAGCTTGTTTTGGTTTATAAAAGTTTATAAAGTTACTTCCTGAAAAGGTTTTATGAAATTTATTCCTAATGTAGGTGCAATAGTAGGTAATCGTCCTCCATCAATAAATGTACCTTGCGTTAATAATGGGTATGTTTTGCCCTTTCCTGTTAGACCTACTCGTAGAGGAAGAAATGGAAAAGGAGATCCTTTGGTTTTTTTATATAGTGAAAGAGACAAAAGGCACCTTATTGGAATCATTAAGGACTTAAATCCTATTGAATTAAGTTCAAGTTTAGGAACAGACTATGAGTTAATCGTTCGCGGTGAACCTTCAGACGAAGAAGATGGATTAGTTTATTTAGATCGTGTTGTTTGTAAAAGAGACCAGTTATATTTGGATGTTAGAGCATTTGATGATGTAAATGGTTGTTTTTTATCTAGGTTTTCAGGTTATCAAGCTAGAATTGATACAGAAGATGTTGATGGAGCATTTGAAGTCTCAGAAGGAGATTATGTTTTTGGTTTTGTGTATGAATTGGGAGAAAGACATAATTTTTTTAAATTGACTCCATTTAGTTTAGTGGATAATGAAACTTTTCGTTTAAATAAAGATAGAATTTTTAGATAGTAAATAATTATTGGGCATCTAATAACTAGAACTTAACCTTAATAGGCTTTCTTTCTTCTTCTGAGATTTCTATGAAAGGTCTTTCTTTAACACTAAATAACTTAGCAAAGATATTTCCTGGAAAGACTTTTATTGAATTGTTAAAGTCTAGGATTGTATCATTGTAGTATTGTCTTGAGTAGGCTACCTTATCTTCAGTTGCTGCTAGTTCTTGCTGTAGTTGTATAAAATTTTCATTTGCTCTTAATTGAGGATAATTTTCAGCTAGAGCAAATATTGATTTTAGTGCACTTTCTAATCTATCATCGGCTTTAATTCTTGCAGGTAAATCCTTTGCCCCAAGCAAAGCTTTTCTTGCATTTGTAACTTCAATCATGATCTCTTTTTCATGTTTCGCATATCCCTTTACAGTTTCTATTAAATTAGGAATAAGATCTGCTCTTCTTTTTAATTGAACATCAATTTGAGCTAGAGAATTATCTATTCTATTGCCCTTAACTACAAATTTGTTGTAGTAGGACATAAATATAATTACAATTATAAGAATTATTGCTATAGGAATTAACCAAAGTAACCAAGCTACCATAAACTAAATAGCAAGAATGTATTTATAAATCTATTGATAGATACCTCTTGTTAATATCTTATTAAAAAATTAAAAAATAGACGCGGCTTTAAGTATAAAAAATTTTAAATTAAATAAAAATTTATCTCCTTTTTCTTCTGGTAACAGCTCTTGGCACTGCTGGTCGCTTATTAGACATTAGGTATTGTATTAAATGTCCTATTATCGCTAGAACTATTGCTAAAACTGTTAGTTTCCAACTGAACATAAACGAACCATATAATAATAATAAACCTGCAATTATATGTAAAACAGTATTGTATATGTTTTTATGCCAGTTACACATTTTTCCGAAACACATTTTTAACCTCCTTTCAACCTCTCTTTTATTATTACATTTAAGTTTTTGATGTTTAAAAGGTTTGTCATCTGACTTGAGTTGTGAAAAAATGATAGTTGAATAGGTTTTTAAATTGAATATTCTTTAATTATTTATGAATGGGGGGAGATTGATTTTTATTTTAGTAATTTCTTTATTCCTAATTTTAAATGTAAATGCTCATCAACCAAGATTAGTTTTTGATAACAGTAGTAGTGCACAAACACCATTCCCAGTTTATAATCCTGAAGTTTCTCAGGCATTTTATGGAGAGTTGAAAGGAAATCCGGATTATTATTCTATTGATTCAAATTCTACATTTCAGCTTTATTTAGGAATTTTATCTCCAGTAATTTCTAATACTACAATAAATTTTTCAGCTGAGGTTTATTTTAATAACAATTTGATTTATTCGCTTAATGGAAATGATTTTAATTGGAGTGTTTTTTATGAAGAATTTGGAGGAGATAATTATTTTAAAGGTCCAGAATTTGACCGGCAAGTTATAGCGGGAAGTTATCTTGTAAAGGTTTCAGGAAAGGATAATCAGGGAAAGTATGTTTTAGCTGTTGGAAAAAAAGAGAAATTTCCGTTGGGTGAAATGATTCATACAGTTGTTTCTTTACCGAAACTTAAGAAAGACTTTTTTGGAAAATCAGTTTTAACTTCTTATTTTAATATTCTTGGTTTTTTCATGCTTGTTTTTGTTATAATCTTTCTTGCAATACTTTTAGTTGTTGTTCTTATCATAGGTAAACTAAAAGAGTCTTTACAAAAGAACAAATGTAGTTCTAATAGAAATTAATTTTACCTAATACTTTTATATCCGCCGTCAACTCCACCCTTTGAAAGAACTATCTGCCAAAGTTGTATATTCCTTGCTCTAAATGCTCCAGCACAGGATAGAAGAAAATAATTCCACATTCGTTTGAATCTTTCACTATATTTACCTTTTAGTTTTGGCCAGCCTTTGTTAAAGTTATCATGCCAGGCTAGTAATGTCTTATCATAGTCTGTTCCAAAGTTGTGCCAATCTTCTAAAATGAATATACCCTTTATTGCTTTAGTTATTAAATGAGCGGATGGTAGTGAACCTTCTGGAAAAATATATTTATTCATCCAAGGGTCTGTTCCACCTCCACGGTTTTTTGTTCCAATTGTGTGGAGTAGGAAAATACCTTTGTCAACAAGGCAACGATTTACTACCTTCATGTATTTTCTATAATTTTTTGATCCGACATGTTCAAACATTCCTAGAGAAACAATTCTATCAAACTTTTCATCTAAATCTGCATAGTCTTGCAGCCGGATTTCTATTGGCAAACCTTTGCAAACTTCTTTTGCAAGATCAACTTGTTCTTTTGAAACGGTGATGCCTACACCAGTTACTCCATAATTTTCTACGGCATATTTTAAAAATCCTCCCCAGCCGCAACCAATGTCTAGGATCTTCATTCCGCGTTTTAAACCTAATTTTTCACATGTTAGTTTTAATTTATCTTCCTGAGCCTGATCTAGCGTTTTTGCGTTTTTCCAATATCCGCAGGTGTATATCATTCTTTTATCAAGCATTATTGAAAAAAGATCATTACCTGTGTCATAGTGCTTTTCTCCTATTTCAAATGCTTTTTTTCTTTGGGCATTTGTTATTTTTGCTTTTACAACTAGCCAAATAAGCTGAGGGTTTTTAATTTTCTTTTCTAAATGTGCTCTAAGAACTTTGTCAATAAATTGATCGACGGCTTTACACTCCCACCAGCCATCCATGTAAGCTTCTCCTAGGCCTAGTGTACCTTGAGAAAAAACTCTTTTGAATGTTTTATTATTGTGAATTTGTATATCCCAATCTTTTTTTCCGTTTACTTCAATATCAGCTAATTTTAGTATTTCTCTACCAAGTTTTTCATAATTGCTTTCTTTTACCATTTAAAATACTGGTAATTAGTTATTATAAAGTTTTTTGTTTAGAAGTAGCTATAATAATTAATTTCTTCGTGATCTTTTATATGGTCTATTATGATTGTCTCTTGAACTCTCTCGTGAGTTTCCTCTTGAGTTTCCTCTAAATCCCCCTGAACTTCTTCTAAATCCTCTTGGGGAACTTCTTTCCATCCATTGTATTCTTACAGGAGCTATTTCTGGAGTTTCTTCGTTTTTTATGCTTAGATCTCTATTTTTTAGAACATTTCCAAAGTTTTCATAATCTCTACTGGCTACTATATTTATTACTTTTCCTTCATTTCCAGCTCTTGCAGTTCTACCAATTCTATGAAGATATTCTTTGCTTTCTGGAGGCATATCATAGTTGTAAACATGAGAAACTCCTTGGATATCAAGTCCTCTTGCAGCTACATCGGTACAGATTAATATTTGAAATTTTTTACTGTTAAATTTTTCCATTATTTGACTTCTTTTTTCCTGTGAAAAACCACCGTGAATTGGAAGTGCATCAATTCCGTGAGATGTTAGATTGTTTGCTATAAAATCAACGTTTCTTCTTGTGTTGCAGAAGACCATAACAAGTTTTGCCACTTCTTTTTCCAGAAGATGCTTTAACAGAGCATATTTTAGATTATCACTTATGTCATAGTATACTTGAGTTAGTTTTGTTGGATCTACATATTGCTCTGCTGAAATTTCAACAGGATTATTCATGAATCCCTTGGCAAGTCTTATGATATCCTGGGACATCGTTGCAGAGAAAAGCAAGCTTTGCTTCTTTTTTGGACAGTTCATTATTATTTTTTCAACATCTCTTTTAAAACCCATGTCTAACATTCGGTCAGCCTCATCTAGAACAAGGATGTTTAGTCTTGAAAGATTAATTGTGTTCCTTGCTATGTGGTCGAGTATTCTTCCGGGAGTTCCTACAACAACATCTGCGTATTGGAGATCTTTTATTTGTCGGTTTATTGGAACACCCCCATATACAGAGATTATTTTTAATGAATTATACTTTGCAAAGATATTTAGTGCTCTTGCAATTTGTTCAGCAAGTTCTCTTGTTGGTGCAAGAATCAGTGATTGAACTCCAAAGTTTTTCTTAGTATTTTGAAGAATAACCGAACCAAATGCTAGTGTTTTTCCAGAACCTGTTGAGGCTGTTGCTATAACATCTTTTCCTTGTAATATTGTGGGTATTGATTTTATTTGTATTTCACTTGGTTCTTCAAATCCTTCTTCTTTAATGACATTTAAAAGAGATTCACAGATGCCTAGTTCTTTAAAACTGCAAGTTTCAGCTTGTTCTGGCTCTGACTGATAGTCTTCATTTATATCTTCATTTATTAAAATATTTTTAGTTTCCATTTTATAGTTAAATAAATACATTCAAAAATCAAAAAACCAAGTAATTGGTTTTAGGAAGAAAAAGCATTGTTTTTCTTTGACATTTTATTAATTATACTTAATTACACTAAAACTCCACTTGGAAGGGAGTTTATAAACCTTTGCTATTTGCCCTCCAAAACGTGAAATAAAGTAGTATTTAATCCTACAGCATACATCTATATAGTCGAGATACTTTGATATAATGGAGTAAAAAATGAATAAAAAAGGAGTTACAAGCTGGTTAATTTGGGCAATAATCTTTTTGATAGTAGCTATAGTTGCTGGAGTATTGGGATTTGGCCTTATTTCAGGAGTCTCATATACAATTGCTAAATGGTTAGCTATAATCTTTGTAGTATTATTCATAATTGCAGTAATAGCTCATACAATAAAAAGAGCTTAGGTATTTATTCTAATCTTAAATAAAATGAAAAAATATACAATAATAATTGGAGCAGTTGGAATCGTTATCTTAATCTTGCTTATATGGGGATTAATTGGAAGTTCAAAGGCTGCTGAAATAGGGATTAACTGTGATTTTGGACTGGGTAATGATGGAAGTGTATTTTGCTGGAAATGGCATCAAAATATAATTGGAGATGTTGGAGATACAATAAATCAAATTTTTGGTAAATAAAATGGAACAAACAAAAGAAGATAAATTGGATGAAATAAAACACTGCATAAATCAGGAAGATAGTTTATACTGCATACATAGAAATGATGCAGAGGCATTTGAAAGAGAAAGTGAGATAGAAGGAAAGGGTACAATACCTATAATGACTTATGGAGATTATATAATATATCTAAAAGCTGTTTGTTCCGAACTTCCAAACATTCCTCTGAATAAGTTTAATTATACTTCAGGAACATTTGAGAAAAAATGGGGGCCCGATCATAAAACTATTGTTTTAACGCCAAATCACTCAAGTGTTAGAAAGGTTGAGATAGAGATTCAGGGAATAGATATTCATAAGATGAGATTACTGCCTGATAAAACTGGCGATGTTATTGAAGATATGGCTAAGATAAAAATAACAAGACATTATAGATTTGCTGAAGGGGATTCTGAAAACAAAGAAGATTCTGTTGAAGCATCTCCTGGCGAAACTGAAGCTAGATAATTTTAGCTTATTTTTTCACATAAATTTATGTTAATGTTAACCTAATGCTTAACTCCTTAACATTTTAGTTATCTTTATAACTTTCAATTAATAATTAGTATTATGTCTAATCTTCCTAAAACAGTGTATGCAAAAACAATAGAAGAATGGCGAGCATGGCTTCAAAAGAATCATGGGAAAGAAAATAAAATTGGTTTTATAAGATACAAAAAACATACTGGGAAGCCAAGTCTGACACATATGGAAGCTATGAAAGAAGCAATCTGTTTTGGATGGATTGATACAACAATAAATCGGTTAGATGATGAAAAATATATTATTAATTTTGCAAAGAGGAATAAGAATAGTAAATGGAGTAATAATACCTTAAGCTACGCAAAAGAATTAATAAAACAAGGGAAGATGTCTCCTGCAGGATTAGAGGCATATAAACATGGTCTTTCAAAACCAACTCATGATTTTGGAATTCCTAATAATCCTCAAACTCCTAATGATCTTATGAGAGCTTTAAAGCAAATAAAAGCAGACAAAAATTTCGAGTTATTTCCTCCTTCTTATAAACGTGCTTTATTAAGGTGGCTTCTTAGAGCTAAACTTCCTGAAACAAGAAAAAGAAGAATAAATGCAATTGTTAACTTAGCAAAAAATAACGATAAAACTGCTTTTTATACTAAAAAGGATAAATTATCTTAATTTGCTTAATCCTAAGGATTAAAGCCCAACAATTTGCTCGCAGTAGATTAATAAATCTCCTTTTCTTAATATTTTAATGGATAAAAAAACATTACATATAATTCAGTTTATAGTAGGAATTGTTTTAGCGTTAACTAGCGTAGTTTTAATGTTTTTTGGAGTTTTTCCATTACCTGCTAGAATTACAATAGGTATTATTGGCATTGGTTTAATTGCAACATCAAAGTTTAGATTGCTAAAATAGAATCCTAAGGATTAACGCCCCCACGATACGTATCACACTTTTTATGATACTTTTTGTTACAAATTGTGTTACACAAAATGTAATAGATTAGGTTACTGGTTTAACGCCCCTACATATTATAATAGAATTGAATTATTGAAGTTCCATTTCATCAAAATTATAAATTATCTTTTTGTCTAAATCATAATGCGAAGCATAAAAAGGAAATTCTTTATTTTGAGGTAATATCTTTTTCTTCCATTGGTATATATCTGCCTTCAAAGGAGGTCCTGGGTAAGCAATCAACCTAAAATTATCTTTTTTAACAAGTGTTTTTGGAAATTCTATTCCTTTTTGTCTAATAATATGCCCTACAGCTATTTCTTCAATTATAAAATTAATATTCGCTTCATCCTCTCTTCTATCTTTTAATACTTCAATAAGTAATTTGTGAAATTCTTTATCTTCTTTATCGAGTTTTTTTAATTTTTCATAGTAAATTGGAAAATCTTGTGAGTTAAGAATGATGTAGTCCCAAGGAACAAAATGTATTGCTTGAGGCATATACTTTCTCTTTTTTATAACAAGGTTTCTTATTGCATTACTGTGGCTTATCATCTGCCCATTTGTCTTTTTTCTTATTTCTAAAGCAGGGCTATTGTCATTATAATAAAGTCCATTGGTATATAAAAAAATAGCATCAAGACCAAGCACAGTTATTTTCTTCTCAAAGAATTCAAGCCATTTGTAACACTCTTCAGCATTTTGAGCATTACCAATTCTACTCATAGATAATGGAAAAACAACATAACCATCAGTTGGTAATTGGTTAAGATCATGAAGTTCTTTTTTAATTCCCATAGAAGATAAGAGAATATTCTCTTTATAAATTTGTCTCGAGTTCAACTCCCTTCCGAAGCGTTAAACTTTTTGGTAATACTCTCCTCCGCAGCGTTGCACTATTTTCATCAGAAGTTATTCGGTTTATGTAGATAAGTTAATCCTAAAGATTAACGCCCCCACGAGGATTTGAACCTCGGTTACAGAGTCCGCAACCCTGCGTTCTATCCAGGCTGAACTACGGGGGCATGAACAAGATTGTCTTCCTTTGATAATTTAATAAGATATATAAAGTCTGTTGACATTACTTTAAGTATAGAGGGGTTAAAAATGGATCATACAAAAATAAAAAATTCGCTTAAGAATTTAAGAAGAGCATTAAAAGATGAGATTAAGCAAGAGCATCTTTATACTAAAGCTGCAGAAGTAGCAAAATCAGATAATCTGTCTAGTGCAGCTGAATTCTTTAGAAATGCGGCAAAAGATGAAAAAAGGCATGCAAACGAAATTGAGATTTTACTTAAGTCTTTGATTTAATTTAAGATTTCGATTAGAGTCGTAGTTATGGCAAGTTTTAAAAGATTCTGAATACCGTTTATTTAATGGTAAGTAAATTTACGCTTTTAGTTATTCTTCCAATAGTAATTATTTTGGTTTCGTTTGTAGCTTTTGTTTTATTAGTAGTTCCAGGCATTCAAGCTGTTGGAGGAGATGTCACTGTTTTTGGAGCTCATAGAGGTAACTCTCTTAATTTTACTGAAAATACTATACCTGCTTTTGAAGATGCGGCAAAAAATGAAAAGTATAAATTTATAGAATTTGACATAATGTATACTAAAGATAAGCAGATAGTTGTTCATCACGATAATTCTTTATTAAGACTTCAGAAAAAGCCTCAATTGATTGAGCGACTTGATTATGAAGAACTTGAAAATATAAGTAACTATCATATCCCCCTTTATTCAGAAGTTATGAACATAACTACTGGGAAAAAACCCTTGAATATAGAAATAAAGTCTCATGGAAACAAAACAGATGATGAAAAAATTGCAGATTATATTATTGGTGATTTAAAAAATCGAGGAATTTTAGATTCTACTTTAATTAGTTCAATATCAAGCGATGTTTTGAAATATATTAGTGAGAATTATCCAGACGTTGAAACAGGAAAGATTTATTATATTGCACCAGGAACGTTTGTAGATAGTAACGAGTTTATTCAAGAGTTTTATGATGAACTTGACAAGACGGGAGCAGATTATTTAATGATACATGGAACTAATCTTAGAAATTATGATTCTTTAAAAAAATTAAAACCTGATAAAAAATTTCTTGTTGTTTGGTATTTTACTGATGAAATGTATGTTTTACAGCCCCAAGAAAAAAGCTGGATATTTAATCTAAAATCATCATTGGATAGGCTTGAGGGAGTAAAAAAAGGTTTACAGGGAGAACTTAGTACTTCTCAAGGAGGAACCGGTGGAAAGACCAAAGAATGTATTTGGTGGTGTTAAGAATTTTTACTTCAATTAAACTTGAAGGCATAGTTGCATTTAAAAAGCAAATTTTGCTTTAAGAGTAATGAAAGACAAAAAACTTAAATTTATTATTGCATTTTTAATACTTTTACTAAGCTTAGTCATCGTTTTAAAGGGAAGAATATAGCCTATCTATTTTGTTAATTACATAGTAATACTAGAATAGTTAAATTTATATAATCTAGAGCTGAAAAAATTATATGAAAAGAGAAAATATCAAACTTATCGTCGCTATTACCCTTTTATTGATTGGAGTGGTACTTGTGTTTAGTCAGGCAACAATTCAACATGAAGCTATGAAGATTTTGTATAAGGGTTCTGGAGCCAGTATTTCTAGCGTTAAGGTGTTACAGGTTCTTTTTGATGAAACTTATTTTAGAAGAATTTTAATGGGTCAGATGAAAACAGTTGTTGGTTGGTTTGATATAAACTTACTTTTACAGAAAATTCCTTATGCCTAGGATTTTAGGATTTTGTTTAGCTTAATCACTAAATCATCAATTTGTTTCTTGGTCATTCCGTGCACTAAACAGCCCTGTTCTAGCGTTTCGTAGGCAGCTACGCCGCAGCCAAAACAATGAAGTCCATTTTCAAACATTATTTTACTCATTTCATAGTATTTCTCTGGATTAATTGACATTACTTCTGAAATCAACATCTTTTTGTTTACTTCTCTTATATGCCCTTTAACTTCTTTATGTAGAACCTTTTTTGATTTTAGACTAACCTTTTTTGATACCCTCTTTTTTATTTGTTTTTTCATTTTATCCCTCTTTTATAGCTTCTTTGTAAAGTTGTTCAACCTTACTCCAATTAACTATATTCCAAAGTGCTGAGATATAATCAGCTCGTTTGTTTTTATACTTTATGTAATATGCATGTTCCCAAACATCTAATGTTAAAATTGGAATTTTTCCTTCAGATAGAGGAGTATTTTGATTTGGCAGAGTGAGTATTTCAAGTCTTTCATTGTCTAGGACTAGCCATGCCCAGCCACTTGCAAAGTGATTTAGGGCTGCAGCAGAGAATTTTTCTTTAAAGCTCTCAAAACTGCCAAACTTGTTTTCTATTGCTGTTAATAACTCTCCTGTTGGTTTTAGCTTGTTTTGTGCTTGTTTTGTGGGGCATAGAATTTCCCAAAATAAGTTATGATTCACATATCCTCCACCGTGATTTATTACGGCAGTTCTTATGTGTCCGGGAATTTCGTGTGTATTCTGTAGTAGTTCAAATATATCTAAATCTTCCACAGCTGAATCCTTTAGTGCAGAATTTAGTTTGTCAGTATATGTTTGGTGATGTTTATCATGATGAAGTTTTACTGTTTCTTCATCCATCCAAGGTTCTAGAGAATCGTATTCATATGGTAGTGCTGGTAGGGTGTAAATCATAAATTATTAAGGTGTAAAAACTATATAAACCCTATGAAAATATACTATATTTTCTTGGTCTCATAAAACCAAAATCCAAAGTTTTATGATTATGATGAAAGTGAACCTGACTAAATTAGGATGTATGTATTTTTCACTCCTTATGGCCAATGAAAATTCTTAGATAGCTTTATATATCCATATTTTTTATAGGCCCTATGAGAGCTAGAATTAAGAAGGGACATTCTAGGGGTGTTCTTAGAGTGGAAGCTAGCGGAGAAATTAAAGAAGTTCTTGCAAATGAAGATGTTTTGAATATGAATCGGGAAGTTATTTCTGTATGTTTTAGAGGTCGTGAATCATCAGGAATTATAGATTTTAGTCATGAAGAAATTGAAAAGCTTTATAATTCAATTAAGAAAAAGGATGATCTAATAAAAGGAATCAAAACACTTGTTGATGCTGAAAAAGAGATTGATAAGGAAATTGAGAACCATAAAATTAAAAGAACTTTAAAGAAAAAAAGAAGGTGATTTACTTTTCTTCTTCATAGATCTCTACATGCTCATTTGTTATATATTCATATGCTGAGTATGCTGCTAGACAGCCGGTTGATGTGGCAATTATAACTTGTTTGAAAGGAATATCTGCAACATCTCCTGCAACAAAGAATCCGGGTATATTTGTTTTCATTGTTTTGTCTGCAATTATTTCCCCCTTTGTGTTGAGTTTTACTCCAAGCTTCTTTATTGTGTCTGTTAAAGGAATATGCCCAACATCTATGAATATTCCATCTAATTCTAATTCATTTGAACCATTATACGTTCTGTTTAGTTTTATCTTTTTTACTTTTTTGTCTCCAAGAATTTCAATGATTTGTGCGTGATTAATAATTTCTATTTTTTTATTAGCTTTAATTCTTTCATAGGTTATTGGTTCGGGGTGAATATCTTCTTTTCGGGCTATAATGTAAACTTTACTTGCTATGTTTGCCATGACTAGCGCATCTTTTCCTGCACTTGCTCCACTTCCTACAACTGCTACAATTTTATTTTTGTAAAAATTACCATCACAGACAGCACAGTAGTGAACTCCTTTACAAGTAAACTCTTCTTCTCCTGGAACGTTTAGTTTTTTCCATTCTGTTCCGGTAGCATAGATAACTGTTTTTGCTTCGTATTCTTCCTTTCCTACACTAAGAATAAATTTATTTCCTTTTCTTTCTATATCATCTACATTTTTATGTACAAATTTTACTTTAAATGATGTTGCGTGTTCTTTTATTTTTTCAGATAATTCCATTCCAGTTATTGACTTAAATCCTGGGTAGTTTTCTATAATGTCTGTTTTTGTTACAATGCCGCCTGGAAACGGATCAAAAACTAGGGCATCAAGTTCAAATCTTAGAGCATATATTGCTGCAGAAAGGCCAGCTGGTCCGCCACCAATAATTGCTATGTCTGTTTTATTTTCAGTCATTTTAGATTCACCTTTTTGTATATTAGAGATATTTAATTGGGATATTTAAAGTTAGTTGTTTGAGTTTACAATATGTTTTTAAACCCCGTATTTTATAGAGTGATATGGAGAGTCCTGTAGCTACTATAAGAGTAAGTGAATTTTATGAAGATTTAGCACTAGCTCTTAGAAGATTCAGCCCCGATTTTATTCAAAGTCCAAGTGTTTTAGGAAATACAAGGCAATTTTGGTTATATAATGATTCAGAACATTATTTAATGACTACTTCTCAACAAGCAGGAAAGGTTTTAATTCCTCAGGGTTATAACTGTATAGTTGCGGTTTCTTCTTTTGATTCTGCTTTAAATGATCATTTATTAGAAGAGGTTAGTTTAAGAACTGGAATTAATTTAAGAACAGCTCCCAAAGCATTAGAAAGAATGTCTAGTATGAATAATCCTATGTTTTTGTTGTGTGAAATTGAGGGTAAGAAGAGATTTACTGAGATGTTAAGTTCATTGTCTATAAGGCATTGATCATTTTTTCCTAGAGACTAGCAGACCTTTGTCTATTTTTAGCAAAGTTGTACTGTAATTTGGATTGTTTTTTACATAGTCAACATAATCTTTCAGAAGTTCTTTGTGGCTTAGGATATTGTCTGCTACGACTATTGCGTTTTTGTTTAGGAATTTTTCGAGTTTTTTTAGATAAATTAGATAATTATGTTTATCTGCATCTATGAACAGAAAATCAACTTTTTTATTCCAATTTTTCAGAGCATCATCAATGTAGGATGTTATTGTTTGTATGTTTGCTAGTTTTGCTTTTTTAAAAAAGGTATTTGCTATTTCATGCTCTTTTTTTGAAAGGTCTATGGTGTAGACAAATCCTTTATAGCTTTCACTCGCCTTAGCTAACCATAGTGTTGAATAGCCAATGCAAGTTCCAAGTTCAAGGATTGTTTTTGGTCGGTTTTTTTCTACTAGTTTATATAGAACTTCTGCTGTTTTTCTTGAAACTGATGGGAATTCAATGATTTTTCCAATTGGCCAGTATTTTTCATATTCTTTTGTAGCTCCTTGAGTTGCAAAGGTTTTTTGAACTGATTCTATTTCTTTTATTACCTTGAGGAAATCTTTGTCTAACATAATATTTTACTAGAGAATAAAGATTTATAATCTTTCTTAGAGTGTTTAATTTATGGTATTTATAGATGTACATTGCCACATTGATAGGTATAGTGATGAGGAAATTGTAGAGATAATCGGAAGAGCAAAGAAAGAAGGAGTTGGGATTATGATAAATAATGGAAATACAGTTGAGGCTGATCGAAAGAATCTAGAGCTGGCTGGAATGTATCCTCAGGTTAAGGCTGCTCTTGGAATTCACCCAATAGATTACAATCTATATACTGATGAGGAAATTAAAGAAGAGATTAGATTTATCAAAAAAAACAAAGAGAAGATTGTTGCTGTTGGAGAAGTTGGTTTTGATTTAAAAGAAGCGGTGGTTGATTTTGACAGACAGAAAAAAGTATTTTTTGAATGGATGAAACTTGCAAGTGAAATAGATAAACCAATAATAATCCACTCTCGAAAGGCTGAAAAGGAAGCTGTTGAGATTGTTGATGAATTTGCTAAAAATCATAAAATTAAAGTTTTGATGCACTGTTTTTCTGGTAATATGAAGTTGGTCGATAAAATAAGAGATAATGGTTGGTTTTTTAGTATACCTGCTAGCATTAAGCATTCTACACATTTTCAGGAGGTTGTTAAAAGAGTTCCAATTAGTCAGTTGTTTTGTGAAACTGACTCCCCATTTTTACATCCAGATAAGGAAAGAAATAATGAACCTGCTCTGGTTATTGAAGCCTATAAAAAGATTTCTGAAATAAAAGGAATAAGCTTGAATGAAGTTGAAAAACAAATTGAGGAAAACTATAGAAAGTTTTTTAATGATCGATAAACTAAAGATTTGAGTTAAAAGATTAAGATGATAAAGAAGAATACAAGTGAAGATAAACTAAAAAAAGGTAATCAGTATTATGATCGATTTTCAGGAGTTTTAGGTAAGTATTATAACTTGCGTTCACTAGCAATGTCTTATCATGAGGAATTTCAAAATGTGGTTAAGGAAACATTAGCTCGGTTCGCCGATAATCATCCTAAATTACAAGAATTGAAGGTGTTAGAGATTGGTACGGGAACAGGTATAACTTCTATTCGAATTTTGGAAGCAAATTCAAGAATTAAACTTATCACTGTTGATGTTGATGAAAAATTAATAGAAAAGGCTAAACAGGTATTAGTTGGCTTTGATGGGCGAATAGAATTTATTCATAAAGATATTTTATCAGTTCTGCAAGTTATGAATGACAGGTCTATTGATGCTATGGCTTCAGCATTAACAATTCATAATTTTCCTACTGATTATCGAAATCAAATGATGAAGGAACTGGCGAGAGTCTTAAAGGAAGAGGGTTTGTTTGTTAATGCTGATAAATATGCTTTTGATGATCCAGAGGCTCATGTAAATAGTTTGAAAGAGCAAATAGACTCATTTGACATCTTTGATAAGATGGATATTCCTGAAGTTGATATTCTAGCATTAAAACAAGGATGGATAAAACACTATCAAGATGATGAAAAAACAAAAATTACTGAACAGGAACAAATAAAAATGCTTGAAGAATTAGGATTTAAAGATATTAAAGTTATTTTTAGAAAAAGTATGGAAGCTGTAATTACTGCGATAAAGAAGTAATATAGTTGTGAAAAATTCTTTCGTAAGCTTTATAAATGATAAGTACTTTTTGCATTTGTAAATAGTAGTAATAACTTAAAAATGGTCGATAAAATTAAAATTAAACCTGTGAAGGAAACTAAAGAATCTAAAGATATGAAGAAGCTTGAAGAATTATTAATTCAAGTGGGGTTAAGAATTGCTAAAAGAGGCGAAGGAGCTCTTTTTGTAATCGGAGATGTGGAGTATAAAACTTTGATTAAACAACAGGTTCCATCATTTAATGCTTTGAATAATCCAAAATTGCTTGAATCTCTAGCTTTGATGGATGGTGCTGTTCTTTTGGATAAGAAAGGAATGGTTAAAGCCTATGGGATTATGGTTAAGAGTAAAAAAGCGTTTAAGAATTTTGGAACTAGGCATAGTGCGGGTTTGTCTGCTTCCTATAACGGAAATACATCTATTATAATTTCTGAAGAAGACAGAAAGATTAGGATTATGAAAAATGGAAAGATGGTTATGCAAATAGATGCCCTTCAGAAAAATGTTGAAAAATCTGTTCCTGAAGTTGTTCATATTCTTGAGTCTCTTGGTGCTGGAACTGTTGGAACCATTGGAACAAGCTTGTTAGTTCCTGCCTTGGGAATTGCATTTTTGCCAGGAGTTGTTTTATTTGGAAGCGCTTATTATTTGGCAAAGTTACTTAGAAATAGAAAGTAATTTGTTTTTATCTTTTGCTTGGATTGAATTCTTTAATAATCCTCAATAATTTATCGCCCGCCTCTGCCATTGGTTCAAGTATTGGACTTAACTGGCCAATACCATAAACAAATCCTAGAGCTAGATCTTTGACTTTTTGATCAGTTATTTCGGTCTCATTTATTCCTCTAACATGAGTTAATGATAGGTACATTCTGTCTGGATCTAAATCTCTGAGAACTGGGCCATAACTTTCTCTAAAATTATCACATCCTAATATATCATTTAGTTCTCTTTCAAATGCATCATTGAATTCTTGGCGATTCATGTTTTTTGTAGGTTTTTGTGTATTTATATATGTTTCTCTTTTATAGTATAAATCTATCTTTCAAAAGATTTATAAACCTACTTAACTATTGTTAACTCAAGATGAAAAAACAATTTTATTTTGATAATGCAGCAACGACTAAGGTTGATCCCATTGTTGTGAATGAAATGAAAAAATATTTTTTAGATAGTTATGGAAATGCTTCTTCAATTCATAGTGTTGGAGAGGAAGCTAGGAAAGCTCTTGATAAAGCTAGAGAAATAATTGCTAGGTCAATAAATGTTTTGCCTAAGGAGATTATATTTACTTCAAGCGGAACTGAATCAAATAATTTTGTAGTTAAAGGACTTGCTTTCACCTATCCTGAAAAGAAACATATAATTACAACTAAAATAGAGCATGATTGTATTCTTAATGCTTGTAAATGGCTTGAAAGACATCAAGGATATAAAATAACTTATTTAGATGTTGATAAGGAAGGGTTTGTGGATATTAATCAGCTGAAGAATTCAATAACTGAAAATACTCTTTTAGTTTCAGTTATTCATGGAAATAATGAAATGGGAACAATACAAGATTTGAGTAAAATTGCTGAGATATGTCATAGTAAGGGAGTTTTTTTTCATAGTGATGCCTGCCAGAGTTATACAAAGACATTTATTGATGTTAAAAAGCAGGGCATTGATTTGTTGACTTTAAATTCACATAAGATTCATGGTCCTAAGGGAGTTGGTGCACTTTATATTAAGTCTGGAATTAAAATTGTTCCTCTTTTGCATGGTGGAGGCCAGGAATTTAATAAAAGATCTAGCACTGAAAATATTCCGGGAATTGTTGGCTTTTCAAAGGCTGTTTCAATTGCTTTTTCAGCTGTGGGTAAAAAGGGGGTAGCTGAGATGACGAAGTTAAGAGATTATATGATAAAAAAGTTGCTTGAAGTTCCTGAATCAAGATTAAATGGTGCTAGAGGAAAAGATAGATTATGTAATAATATTAATATTTCCTTTGCTAAGATAGAGGGAGAATCAATAGCTGCAATGTTAAATTTAAAGGGAATTTGTGTTTCTACTGGAAGTGCATGCAGTTCAAAAAGTCTTGATCCGAGTCATGTTATAATGGCCATTGAAAGCAATCCAGAAAGAGCTCACGGATCAATAAGATACTCGATAAGCAAATATACAAAAAAAAGTGAAATTGATTATGTTATTAGTGAGACAAAAAAAGTTGTTGAACAACTGAGAAAGATATCTCCTTTAACTAAAAAATTACCAAATTAAACTAACCTAAATTAAAATAAACATAAAATGTACTCAAAAAAAGTAATGGCCCGGTTTACAAAACCAAAATTTGCAAGAGAAATGAAAGATGCAGATGCAGTTGGAGAAGTTGGAAATGTTAAGTGTGGAGATATTATGAGAGTTTACATAAAGGTAAAAGACAATAAAATAAAAGACATAAGTTTCATGACCTATGGTTGTGTTGCAGCAATCGCTTCTTCTGATTATCTGTGTGAAATTGCTAAAGGTAAGACCTTGGCTCAGGCAGCTAAGATAACTAGTAGAGATGTTATCAAAGTGATGGGGGACGTTCCACAGATAAAGATCCACTGTTCTGTACTTGCGCAGGATGCTTTGAAAAAAGCTATTGAGAATTATAAGAAGATTAATAATCAATAGTAATAATTCATAACTCTTATAAATGGAAAATTTAACTAATGAAAATGGAATCAAATAAAGATAAGTTACCTATTTGTTGTAGCCCTAATGTTAATAGTGATAAATCAAAAGGAATCAAACAGGGAATTTTCTATGGATTAATTCCACATGCAGGATGTATAGCCTTTATAGTCTTAAGTGTATTAGGTATGACTTTTGCAGCATCTATATTTAAGCCATTATTAATGAAATCATATTTCTTTTATGCTATGATTGGTTTATCTTTAGTATTTGCTACATTATCTGCTGGTTTTTATTTAAGAAAAAATAAAAGTCTTTCATTTAAGGGGATTAAAGGACATAAATCTTATTTGTTAATCATGTATGGTATTACTATTGGTGTTGCTTTAGTATTATACTTTTTTATTTTCCCAATGGTTGTTGGAGCTACTATTAACATGTCTGGAAGTGCTGTTAAAGATTTGGATAGTTATCAAAGCGTTACTTTACAGGTAGCTATTCCATGTAGTGGTCATGGTCCTTTGATAGTTGAAGAAGTAAAGAAAGTTGATGGAGTAATTGATGTTAAGTTTAAAGATCCAAATATCTTTCAAGTATTTTATGATTCTTCTAAAACAGATAAGCAAAAAATAGAATCAATTTCTATTTTTAATGAATATAAAGCAAAAGAGGTAAATTAACATGAGAATGTGGTTAGTTAAGCCTAGTTTAATGTGTAATCAACATTTACTTGGTGAACATGTAGAAATGCATATGTTTGTTGGAACCATTAATAGAGGCAAATCAATTGAAGGATATATTAAGAGGGGTTTAGTTGAAACAAGTCTAATTGAAAAAAGACATAAGGATCTAGCCATCGAATTAAAAAAGAGGGGTTTTAATCATAAATCAAATTTACCAAAATTTAATATTAAGTCCTATGGCAATGTTGATAAAAACCTTAGTTTGATTGAATTAAAAAAAAGGTGCGTTAAATGTAAAAGTAGAATAGTAAATAATAGAGGCATTTTAGATGAATAAAATTTTAATGATATTGATTGTATTGCCTTTGATGGCTGCATTTTTAGTTGCATCTGTGGCTGCGCAGAACTATAATTGTTTTGGTGGAGGAATGATGTCTGGTTTTTATGGCAGTTATGGAATTGGTATGATGATACTTGCTTGGATTCTTTATGCTTTATTTATTGTTTTGGTTGGTGCAGGAATTTATTGGTTGATAAAGTCTGCAAATAAACATAAATCTAAATAAATCTTTTACATTTATTATAAGATGGCAAAAAATCTAATATCCAAAAATGAAAAGTTCTTTGATTTTATTTCTCAGTATTATAACTCTTTTTCTGGGGGAAATTCTCTTAAGATTTATAATAAAATGATTAAGGTTCTTGACATTAAGGATAAATCGAAAGTCTTAGATGCTGGTTGTGGGACAGGAAATCTTTTATATTTTTTGTATAAAAGAAACAGAAATATTAGCCTTTATGGTATTGATGTATCTAGTAAAATGTTGAGCTTTGCCAGGGAAAAGTTTGACAGGGCAAAAGTCACCATTGAACTAAAAAAAGAGAGTGTTGAAAATATTTCGTTTAATGCTGGATTTTTTGATTTTGTTTTTAGTGTTGATGCTTTTCATCACTATTCAAATCCTTTTGCAGCCTTTAAGAAGTTTTATTATGTTTTGAAGAAAGGCGGAAAATTGGCAATTATTGATTTTGATTTCGGAATGATTGGTAATAAAATATTTCACTATCTTGAACCTGGAAATAAAAAAGGTTATTCAAAAAAAGAAATTTATAATTTTTATGTAGAAAATGGATTTGGTAATATTAAACAGTATAAGCTTGGTTGGTTTAGTTGGCTTACGATTGGAACCAAGCTTAAATAATGATCATGAAAAAAATAAAACTAACAATTGAAGGAATGCATTGTGCTAGCTGCGCTTCTAATGCAGAACGAGCTCTGAAGAAAGTTAAAGGGGTTAGGGAAGTTTCTGTAAGTGTTATGACAAAGAAAGGTTTTGTTGAGGCTGAAGATGATGTCTCTAAAGAAGATATGAAAAGAGCTGTGGCAAAGGCAGGATATAAAGTGGTTAATGTTGAAGAAAATTAGGTATTTATAATTATGAAGCACAAAAAGAAATACAAAGAATCTCCTGAAGAAGCGGAAATGAGGAGTTGGAAAAGGAAACTCTTAGCTAGTTGGATCTTTGTTATACCTCTTGTTATCTTAATGTTATCAGATAGACTTTTTGGTATTCAACTTTTAGGTGAAACTTTGATGACAATTGTAGCACTTATTCTTTCTTTTCCAGTAATTTTTATTTTTGGTTTTGAAACTCAAAAACAAGGATTAAGAGGATTTTGGAGATTTTATTTTAGTATGGATTCTTTAATTGCTTTGGGTACAGTTGTAGCTTATCTTACTGGAATTTTAAGTCTTTTTAGTATTACCAGTGATTATTCTGGCGTTAGTGCAATGATTATGGCTTTTTTTGTTACGGGTAAATATGTAGAGTCAATTGCTAAAGGAAAGGCAAGTCAGGAAATAAAAAAATTACTTCAATTGGGTGCAAAGAAAGCAAGAGTAGTGGTTGATGGTAAGGAAGTTGAAATTGAAATTTCAAAATTACAAGTGGGTGATATGATGGTTGTTAAGCCGGGAGAAAAAATACCAACTGATGGAGTTGTTGTAAAAGGTGAAAGTGCTGTTGATGAAAGTATGATAACTGGAGAAAGTTTGCCAGTTGAAAAATCAAAAAATGATTTGGTTATTGGTTCAACTATCAATCAGGATGGAATCATTTATATTCGGGCAACTAAAATTGGAAAGGATACTTTTTTGGCCCATATAATTAACCTAGTTGAAGAAGCTCAGGGCACTAAGGTTCCGATACAAAAGGTTGCAGATAAAATAACTTCCATATTTGTTCCAGCAATTTTAGTTTTAGCTTTGATTACCTTTTTTTCATGGTGGTATTTTGCACATGATTTAAGTAGATCGATAAGTGTGGCAATTTCTGTATTGGTTATAGCGTGTCCGTGTGCTCTTGGTCTTGCAACACCAACTGCCCTGATGGTTGGTTCGGGAATTGGAGCTAAGAATGGAATATTGATACGAAAGGGAGAGGCAATACAAACGATGAAGGAAATTAAAGTGATTGTTTTGGATAAAACTGGAACAATAACTAAAGGAAGGCCAGAAGTTAGAGAGATTTATTCTAAAATTAATGAAAATGATTTGATGCAGATTGTTTTAAGTTTAGAAAGATTGAGCGAACATCCGATTGCTAGATCAATTGTTGAATATGCAAAAATGAAAAATATTACTAAACATTTTGAAGTTGGAAAATTTAAAATTTTAAGAGGTAGAGGGCTTGAGGGAATTGTAAATAAAAAACAGATTATAATTGGAAATCAAACTCTGATGAGAGAAAGAAAAATATCTCTGGCAGGTTTTGAAAGTAAAATTAATGCTTTTGAATCTCAGGGATATACGGTAATGATTGTTGTTGAAACTAATAAAATTTTAGGAATTATTGCCATTGCTGATGCGATCAAAGAGGATTCTGTCAGAGCAATAAAGTATCTTCAAAAAGAAGGTTATAAAATAATTATGATAACTGGAGATAATTTAGCAACAGCTAAAGCTATTGCAAATCAAGCAGGAATTAAAGAAGTTATTGCAAATGTTTTGCCTGAAGAAAAAGCACAAAAAATTGTG
This sequence comes from Candidatus Pacearchaeota archaeon, assembly GCA_041659945.1. Taxonomy (GTDB): domain Archaea; phylum Nanobdellota; class Nanobdellia; order Pacearchaeales; family GW2011-AR1; genus JACPLR01. The sequence continues at coordinate 688,944 of JBAZXH010000001.1, forward strand.
GATCTTCAGAATAAATCAAAAGGAAGATTTATGATTGCTTTTGTTGGTGATGGTATTAATGATGCTCCGGCACTTAAACAGGCTAATGTGGGTTTTGCAATTGGAACTGGCACAGACATTGCAATAGAAGCTGGAGATATTGTTTTGGTAAATGGTTCTCTAAGAGGTTTGGTTAAATCAATAAATCTTTCAAAAGCAACTTTTAAAAAAATAAAACAAAATTTATTTTGGGCTTTTGCGTATAATGTTGTTGCAATACCAATTGCAGTGGCAGGTATTTTACATCCAGTTATAGCTGAGATAGCAATGGCAACTTCATCAATAACTGTTGTAACAAATGCATTGCTATTGAAGAAAGTTAAGATTTAACTTTTATCGAGAACATTTGATTTTTATAATTTATCACCGAAATATTTAAATAGTTACATGATTAGTAAATTTCCTAATATATACAATTAAGTGTATAATAAAAAAGAGGGTATACAACCTGTTGTATGTCGCACAATCATGATTTGTCCATTTTGTCAGCACAATGAAACAAAGGTAACTGATAAGAGAGAGTCAACTAATTCAACAACTAGAAGGAGAAGAGAGTGTTTGAAATGTGAAAAAAGATTTACAACATATGAAAAGGTTGAACCAATTGAAAGATATGTTGTTAAAAAAGATGGTAGAAGAGAGCCGTTTAACCGAGATAAGATATTTTTAGGAATTGTTAAGGCTTGTGAAAAGAGAAATGTTGGATATGATCAAATTGAAAAGATTGTTCGAACTATTGAAGAAAACGTGATGAAAGCTGAAAAAGAAATTTCAACTAAAAAAATTGGAGAGTCTATTATGAAACAACTAAAAACTATTGATAAGGTAGCATACATACGTTTTGCTTCAGTTTACAAAGATTTTCATGATATTGATGATTTTAAAACTGCAATAGAGCAGGCTTAAAAAATAAAATAAAAAAGAAGAAAACATGGTTACTAAACTTCGTAAGCGTGATGGAAGCGTTGTGCTTTTTCAAAAAGATAAGATAGCTGAGGCTATATGGAAAGCAGTTAAGGCTGTTGGAGGTACAGATAGATCTAGAGCCGATTATCTTGGGGATCTTGTTGTTAAAAAAATAAATGAAATGTATGATGAGAATAGTATTCCGGATGTGGAAGTTGTTCAGGATTTAGTTGAAAAGGTTTTGATTGAAGCAGGACATGCTAAAACTGCAAAGGCCTATATTCTTTACAGACAGAGTCATAGAGAACTAAGGGACATTAAGGGGCTTTTTGATACAATTGAAGCTGTTGATGATTATTTGAGCCTAAATGACTGGATGGTTAAAGAAAATTCTAATATGGGTTTTTCTCTTCAGGGATTGAATAATTACATTGCTACAAAAATAATTTCTAACTACTGGATGAGACGTATTTATCCTGAGGCAATTAGAAATGCCCATGAGAATGCAGATATTCATGTTCATGATCTTGGCACCCTTGGGGCCTACTGCGTTGGCTGGGATTTGAAAGATCTTTTAATGACGGGTTTTAAGGGAGTTAGAGGAAAGGTTGAGTGTACTCCTCCAAAGCATTTGAGAACTGCTCTGGGACAGGCAGTTAACTTTTTTTATACGCTTCAGGGAGAGACTGCAGGAGCACAGGCCTTTTCAAATTTTGATTCTTTATTAGCTCCATTTATTAGATATGATAATCTTAGCTACAAGGAAGTTAAGCAGGCTATTCAGGAGTTTTTATTTGGTTTGGCTGTACCAACAAGGGTGGGATTTCAAACGCCCTTTACAAATGTTACACTTGATTTGAAAGTTCCAGAGTATATGAAAGACGAACATGTGATTATTGGCGGTGTTCCACAAAAGGAAACTTACAAAGAATTTCAAAAAGAAATGGATATGTTTAACAAAGCATTTGCTGAAGGTATGATTGCTGGTGATGCTTCAGGGAGAGTTTTTACTTTTCCGATACCAACCTACAACATAACAAAAGATTTTGATTGGGAGAACCCAGAGTATAACTTAATATGGGAAATGACTGCTAAGTATGGGATTCCTTATTTTTCAAATTTTATTAATTCAGATATGAAACCTGAGGATGCTAGAAGTATGTGCTGTCGTTTAAGATTAGATCAAAAAGAATTAAGAAAACGTGGAGGGGGTTTGTTTGGTGCTAATCCTCAGACCGGATCGATTGGTGTTGTTACAGTTAATCTTCCTAGACTTGGATTTGTATCGGCTAATGAAGAAGACTTTTTCAAAAGACTGGGAAATTTAATGGAGTTGGCTAAGGAAAGTCTTGAGATTAAAAGAAAAAATCTTGAAAGATTTACAGATTTGGGATTATATCCTTATTCAAAGTTTTATTTGAGAAATATCAAAGCAAGATTTGGAGAATATTGGAAAAATCATTTTTCTACAATTGGAATTTTGGGAATGAATGAGGCAATTACAAATTTCTTGCCTGGAGAAAATATAACAACTCCTAAAGGTATGGAGTTTTCTATAAAAACTTTGAATTTTATGAGAGAGAAATTAGAGGAATTTCAAAAAGAGACAAATAGTATTTATAATCTGGAAGCAACGCCTGGAGAGGGTACAACTTATAGATTTGCTAGAAGTGATAAAAAAAGATTTGGTAGGATTTTAGTTGCAAATGAAACTGCTTTTAGAGATGGAAAATCTCCATATTATACAAATTCAACACAGTTGCCTGTAAATTATACTTCAGATTTATTTGAGGCTTTAGAACTGCAAGATCCTTTGCAAACTCTTTACACTGGCGGAACTGTGTTTCATGCATTTATTGGAGAGAAAATTCCTACAGAATCTGTAAAGATACTTGTTAAAAAAGTTGCTGAGAATTTTTCATTACCTTATTTTACCATAACTCCAACATTTTCAATATGCCCGGTTCATGGATATATTTCAGGAGATCATGTTTATTGTCCTAAGTGTGATTGTGAAATTGGTTATTCTGATGAAATAGAAAAAAATACTACTGATAGGGCTTCTAGAACGCAGGTGATTGTGGAAGCAATTCATGGGGAAGAAGTTGGAGATGTTATTGAAGATACTCATCATCCGGAGTTTAACAACTTTGAACTGATGAGGAAATAAAAAATACTTAGTATTTTTTAAAACTCAAATTGTAAGACAATCAATTTGAGAAAATAAAAAAGAGGTAAAAATGACTGAAATAAAAAGAACAAAATGTGAACGGTACTCTAGAATTGTAGGTTACCTTAGACCTGTTGAACAGTGGAACGAAGGAAAGCAGGCTGAGTGGGGAGATAGAGTTATGTTTGGCATAGGATCTAGTGACTAGAGTAGATATAAACTTTTAATGTTAAGTTTTTATTACTAATCATGAAGATCAAAGCAATACATAAAACTACTGTTATAGACTATCCTGGAAAGATAGCCTGTACTTTATTTATTTGGGGTTGTAATTTTAAATGTGGTTTTTGTCATAATCCTGAATTAGTTATTAAAGATGATTTGCCGGATATTTCTCAGGAAGAGATCCTTTCTTTTTTAGAAAAAAGAAAAAAATATCTGGATGCTGTTTGTATTACTGGCGGTGAACCCCTTTTGAGTTTGGATTTGGATTTTTTAAAAAAGATTAAAGAAATGGGTTATTTGATTAAGGTTGATACCAATGGCAGTTTGCCCGAGAAATTAAAAGAACTTGTTAATTCGGGTTTAGTTGATTATATTGCCATGGATATTAAGTCAAGCAATGAAAATTATTCAAATGTTGCAAGAGTTAGTGCAAATATTGAAGAAGTAGAAGAGAGCATTAGAATTGTTTCAAAATTCCCAAATCATGAGTTTAGAATTACCATAGTTGAAGATTTACATGATCATGAGACTATGGTTGAGATTATGCAATGGCTTGATAGTATCATCTGTGACAAGATAAAAAACTTTTATTTGCAGGGTTTTAAAAATCATGGAAAGTTAATTGATGAGAGTTTTTATCAGATGAGGGATACAAGTGAACAGCATCTTTTAGAGTTGAAAAAAATAGCAGAACCTTTTTGTGAAAGAGTTGAGATAAGAGTTTAAATAAACCTCTTTTTATGAAACTGGATAGACAATAATTTATTCTATCATTAATTACACAAGCAATAACATAATAAAAAGATTTAAATATGAACTCGTTTCATGAAAAGTATGAGAGATTCAAAATATCAATCAAGAGTTGTAAGAGAAAGAGCTGAACTATGGGTTCCACATGGTGATGAGGAAATAGCATTTGTTAGTCATTCTTTTGGACCGAATAATTATCCAAATGTTGGAAATGCAATTTTGGCTAAAGGATTGAAAGTTCCAACAGGAGATTACACCGCATCTTTGCTTTATACTGCTTATTGTGATGATTCTGCTGTAAGTGAACCAGAATTTGTGGAGGTTAGAAATAAGATGAAAAAGAATTGTCTTTGGGTTTTTAATACAAATTTGTGGGCTAGAAATGGAGTTTATGTTCTTCAAGATGAAGTTGCAACAGGAAGAGATAAAATATTAAAGGCTAAGGATTTAGAAGAAATGCTTAAAGGTGGAAGAGAATTAAGTTCTGGTGGAGTAAGAGTTAGTAATGATGGCAGAGTAAGATTTGCTCCTAAAGGAAGTTATGTTCTTGGAAGTAACACTCCAGAAGCATTTGCAAAAGATGGATTTATAATTGCAAGTTGTGGTCAAGCAGGAGCAGAAAAATTAGGAGAAGTCACTGCTAAATTTAAAACTGATCCAGAGATTCAGGGTTTTGATATTGAAGAAGGAAGAACACCTAAACAAAGAGTATCTGCTGTTGACGAGTATCATGGTAGGTTTAATTTCATTGGTCAGGGCTGGTTTGGCGGCAACGACATTAACCATGCGTTTGCGGTATTGCGAGCTGCCGAAGGCAGCAAAGCTGCATAATTTTTTTTCTGAATAGTTAAAAAGATTTATTAATTAGGGAATTAATTCTTATATGGTATTGTTGGGTTACCTTTGAAAATATGTATTGTGCTTACATTTCATTAAAAAATAGATTTTAAATCTCAGATGAAAAAAATATTTGTGATTGGAAAAAGTGAAAATGATGTTGGTGAAATAAAAGAAAAGCTTTCTAGATTTGATGTGATTTATTCTGAGAGCAGTCCGGACTTAGTTATTGCCTATGGTGGTGATGGTACGCTTTTAATTTCTGAGAGAAGATTTCCAGAGGTTCCAAAGATTTTGGTGAAGAATAAGAGTATTGGAAAAAAAGGTTATGACTTGAGTATTGAAGAAATACTTGAAAAATATCTTGCTGGACGATATAGAATTCAGGAGATAAATAAACTAAAAGCTGTTGTTGAAGCTGGTCAAGATTTTAAAGTGTTAATTGGTATGAATGATTTGGTTGTAAGAAATACCCTGCCTACAGAAGCTATTAGGTTTGAACTTTTTATTGATGAGAAATTGATTGGAGAGTTCATTGGAGATGGAATTGTTGTTTCCACTTCCTATGGTTCAACTGCTTATTTTTCTTCAATAACAAAAACATCTTTTGCAGATGGGATTGGTATTGCTTTTAATAATACAACAGAATCTGTAGAGCCAATGATCCTTGATGAAAAGAGTTTGATAAAAATTAAGATTTTGCGTGGCCCGGCAGTTTTGGTTGCAGATAATAATCGGGATTTTATTAATCTCGAACATGGAGAGATAGTTGAGATTAGACAGTCTGATGAGAAAGCGAAAGTTCTTGTGTTGGATTAATGTTATTTTTTATATAATTCTTTAAAAATGTTGTTTGTTTAATAAATAAATGTCGGAAGAGTTAAAATACCAAAGACCTTCATGGGATGAATATTTTTTAGAGGTTATGAATGCAATTGCAAAAAGAGCAACTTGTGACCGAGGTAGAAGTGGATGTGTTATTACAAGAAATAAACAAATTTTAGTCACAGGTTATGTTGGTTCACCTCCAGGCTTACCACATTGTGATGATGTTGGACACCAAATGAGAAAAGTTACTCATGAAGATGGGCATGAAACAAATCATTGTGTTAGAACTATTCATGCTGAACAAAATGCGATTATTCAGGCTGCTAAATTGGGTGTTTCAATTGATGGTGGAACACTTTACTGTAAAATGACTCCGTGTAGAACATGTGCTATGCTAATAATTGGTTCGGGTATTAAAAGAGTTGTTTGTGAAAAAAGATATCATGCAGGATTAGAATCTGAAGAAATGTTTAGAAAAGCAGGCGTTTCATTAGAATATGTTAACAATGTTTTTGAAGAGTATCCTAATCAATAGCAATAACTGATTTAGTATATAATTATTTAAAAAGCATAAAAAATTAGAAATTTTATGAGTCAACGTATTGCTGAAGAGGCCATTGAACAGATTGTTACTGCATTAAAAAGTCATAGACATGGTAATTATTTTGATCCGGAGAAAGTAAGTGAATCTTTACAAAGAATGGTAATACCCTCAAAATATGCCTTTGAATTTGCCGCACCTATTAATTCTGATTTAGGTTATATTCGAGAGGAAGAGGGTTCTTGTACACATGAAATGAGTTTAGATTGGGTGTTTGTGAATTCTCTTTCACCATATAATCCTGATTCTAAATTAACAGCGAGGGCTAAAAATTTTGCTTCTTGGTTTGGTTTGGTAGATACTGATAAGTTGGTTAGAGTTATTAGATCAGATCAAGATTTATTGAATGCAATGACTAGTGCAACAGCAAGAAAGTCTTGGAGATCTTTATTGGCAAGATTAAGAACTACAGAACTCTGTCCGCAGGTTGATGGTGGAAGAGAGGAAACCTATTTGGTAGAAAGACCATTATTAATTATTCCTAAAAATGACTGTCCAGAATTAATTGAACGATGGGAAGGAGCTAATACTGGATATTTTAGAATTGGGTCTTTAGGAGATAAAAGAATAACACGTAAAGATTACGAGGATGCTTTCAAAGTAACTTTCAGAACTGATAAATAATCTTGCAGATATATAATTAATTATTTATAATTACCGTCTCATAGAAGCTAAACAAGCTCCAGTTCCTATTCCCATAACTGTATGATGACATTCATCTGCCCAGAGTTCTTGAATTCCTCTTCCACAGCTTACTCCTTCATGAAAAATAAGTGAAAAATTTCTAATTTCATCTTCTGAAAGACCTTGAAACTTTTCTTCACCTAAACATTGATTTAAAGTATCATATAATCCTCTAACTTTAAGTCTTGCTAAAGTGTGATAAGCTCCTTCAAGTACTTCCATAGGTTTCATTACTATTCTTTCAAATGTTTCATAATCCATCTTTCTAATGTCTAATTCTAGTTCTTAAACTTTTGCATTTAGAAATGCGAATAGAAATATATTATGGTTTCGAGGGTACTCAAGAATTGAGAATTCTTGGTAGTTTTAATTCTCTTTTATTGATGAATTGAAACGAGTTCAAACCAAGGTTCGAATCCTTAAGAATGGCTTCGAGGGGATTCGAACCCCCGACACCTGGCTTAAAAGGCCAGTGCTCTAACCAGGCTGAGCTACGAAGCCGTAAAATGATAAATAAAACTAACATTTAATGTTTTTAAATCTTCTTTAAGAAGGATAAAAATTATGCAAATATATTTAAACTGATAAATTAAGATTTCATCATGATAAGCAGATATTCAATCAGGCATGCAAAACCCCAAGATGTTGAAAGAATTGTAAGATTAAATAATCAAGAAACGCAGTGGGTTGGTGAGAGAGATTCAGACTTTTTTATGAGATATCTTGAAGTTCCTCATTTTTATGTTGCATTAGATACTAGAACTGAACCTATAATTGAACCTGAAGCGGAACCAATAACTAAACATCTTGGTTTAGATCTTCTTGGTTTTGTTCTTTGTATGCCTGAATCAGCTAGTTATGATAGTAGAAACTTTTTGTGGTTTAAACAAGAATATAGGAATAAGAGATTTAATTATATTGATAGAGTTGTTATTAACCCAAAAGTAAGAAGACAGGGTGTTGCTTCTATGCTTTATGATCGAATAATCAGAGCATCAGGTGAAATTCTGGTTGTTGCTGAAGTTTCAATAGACCCAGTAAATGATGAATCAATCATATTTCATGAAAGATTAGGATTCAAGGAAGTTGGGCAATTTTCAGCTGATGGGAAAAAGACCTGTGCTATGATGGTACTTGACTAAACCTCGAAAAGAGGCATTTTAAACTTGACAATAGAAAGGTTTAAAAGGCATCTTTTTATAATATTTAGTATTACAAAGTTGTAAACTTCCATCAATATTTTTCACAAAATTAAACTTACAATTTTGAGTGAGCTATGCACATACTCCAACCAAAACACCTAAAAATTAGTAAAAAAGAAGAAGAGGATTTACTTAGTAAAATTAATATTTCTAGAACACAATTACCGAAGATAAAAAGCACAGATCTTGCTTTACCTGAGGGCGTTAATATTGGAGACTTGATAAAAATTGAAAGAAAAGAGGGCGATAAGACATTTACTTATTACAGAGTTATAGTATAGAATGGAAGACGGTTTAAAACTTAAATTGGGAAATAATGAACATTTGATTATTCGTAAATATCTTTCTGATAATTCTCTGGTTGAATCAAATTTAACGTCGTTTAATAATTTTATTGAAAAAAGAATGCAAGAAATTGTTAATGAAATATCTGATAATATTGAGAATGATGATATTGAAATAAAACTTGGAAAGATAAGAATTGATAAACCTAATGTTATTGAATCTGATGGTGCAACAAATTTATTAACTCCTGCTGAAGCAAGACTTAGAAATCTAACATATTCTGCTCCAGTATTCTTAGAAATTTCTATAAAACAAGATGGAGGACAAATCGAAACTCAAGAGGTGGAAATAGGAAGAATTCCAATTATGGTTAGGAGTAAGGCATGTAATATCTATAATATGTCTAAGGAAGAATTGGAAACTGTTTATATGGATCCAGCTGATTTTGGAGGTTATTTTATTGTTAATGGTAATGAAAGAATTATGATTATGACTGAGGATCTTGCAGCTAATCAGCCATTTATCGAAGAGAATTCAAAGGATAAGCTTATGTTAAGATTATTTTCAGCAAGAGGAGCTTATAGAATTCCAGTTACTATTGTTGAATCTAATGAAGGTATTTTGGAGATTTCTTTTAGTAGGTTTAAGAATATTCCTGCAGTTGTTTTGCTGAAAGCTTTAGGTTTGTTAAAGGAAGCTGATATTGCAAAGTATATTGGTAAGGAAACAGATAGTGTAATTGTTAATCTTTATGAATTTGCAAAGATTGCTTCAAGTGAAGAAGCAATGATGTTAATTGCAGAAAAAACAAGTCTTCAGGGAACAAAAAAAGAAATTCTTGATAGAATAAAACAAAGACTTGATTCTTATTTGTTGCCGCATATTGGAATAAAAAGAGAAGCAAGACTTGACAAGGCAATAACAATATGTAAACTAATAAAACAATATTTAATCTTTAAAGAAAATAAAGAATTAAAAACAGATAAAGATCATTATGCTAATAAGAGAGTACGTTTATCTGGAGACTTGCTATCTGATTTGTTTAGGGTTAATTTGAATATTTTTGTAAGAGATATTAAATATTCTCTTCAAAAAACAATTAAGAGAAAGAAATTTTACAGCTTGAAAACAATTGCTAAATCTACTTTGTTTTCTCATAGAATAAAATCAGCTATTGCTACTGGAAGTTGGACTGGTGAAAAGAAGGGAGTAACTCAGAATATGGATAAAACTAATTATCTGTCTATACTTTCACAGTTGCAAAAAGTTTCAAGCAGTCTTTCAGAAGAACAAACAAATTTTCTTGCTAGAACTTTACATCCAACACATTTTGGAAGATTTTGTCCGGTAGAAACTCCAGAAGGAACTGAAATTGGTTTAAGAAAAAACTTGGCTTTAATGGCTAGAATTTCCACTAGACTTCTTATAGAGGAAGATGAATTAAAATCAACTCTTGAAAAAATGGGTCTTGATAAGGGTTATGGAAGATTTGATGTTTTCTTTAATGGTATTTTTATAGGAGGGATTGATGACCCTCATGAATTTGTTAGAACCTTAAGAGATTTGAGAAGACAGCAGAAATTACCTGGAGAGTTGAGTGTTAGATTTAATAAGGATGTTGGAATTGTTGCTATTTTTGGAGATACTGGTAGAGTTTTGAGACCTTTGATAATTGTTGACAATGGCATTCCTAGACTTAGTGAACAACATATGGAAATGCTTGCTCGTGATGAATTAAAGTGGGGAGATTTAATTAAGAGTGGGATTATTGAATATATTGATGCATCTGAAGAAGAGAATTGTTTTGTTGCGCTTAACAAAGAAGAGGTAACTCATGAACATACTCATCTTGAAATTGATACCATTGCTTTTTTGGGACCAATAACAAGTATTGTAAGTTTTGGAAACCATGATCAGTCATCAAGATTAATTAGAGGAAGTAAAACTCAAAAGCAGGGATTGGGATTGTATGCTGCAAATTATTTATGTAGAGTTGATACCGATGTAAGTATTCTACACTATCCACAAAGACCAATAGTTAGAAGTTTTGTTTATGATGCATTGAATGTTTATCCATGCGGACAAAATGTAGTAGTTGCAGTTATGACCTATGAAGGTTATAATATGGAAGATGCTCTTGTTGTTAATAGATCAAGTATTGATAGAGGTTTTGGTAGAAGTACTTTTTTTAGACCCTATACTTCAGTTGAATTGAACTATGCTGGAGGTTTGAATGATGAAATTTTAATACCTACAAAAGACGTTTCAGGTTATAGAACTGAAGAATCTTATAAGTATTTAGAAGATGATGGTATTGTTTATCCTGAAGCTAACCTTGGTTCTGGAGAAGTTGTTATTGGTAAAGTTTCTCCTCCAAAATTCCTTTCAGAAGCTAAGGATATTAGTATTAAATCAAAAAAAGAAAATAGTTCGGTTATTCGACAGGAAGAAAAAGGTATTGTTGATGCTGTGTTTATTACTCTTGACGAAGAAGGAAATAAGATTGTTCAGGTTAGAACTAGAGACCCTAGAAATCCTGAACTTGGAGATAAATTTTCAACTGCACACGGTCAGAAGGGAGTTATTGGTGCAATAGTTCCTGAAGAAGATATTCCATTTACTTCGAGAGGAGTTAGACCTGATTTGATTTTTAATCCTCATGGTATCCCAGGAAGAATGACTGTAGGATATTTGCTTGAATTAATAACTGGAAAGATTGGTTGCTTAAGAGGTAAGATTATGGATGGAACTTCATTTGAAAAAAGAGATGTTCCAGCTTTGGAAACTCAACTTGAAGAATTAGGTTTTAGATTTGATGGAAAAGAAACAATGTATAATCCGATTAGCGGAAAAATGATGGATGCAAAGATTTACATTGGAAATATGTATTACTTGAAATTGAAGTATATGGTAAGTAATAAGATGCATGCAAGAGCATCTGGAAAAGTTGCTTTGCTTACAAGACAACCAATTGAAGGAAGAGCAAGAGGTGGAGCATTGAGACTTGGAGAGATGGAGCAGCAAGCTTTAGTTGCACATGGAGCTTCTTTGTTATTAAAAGAAAGATATGATTCAGATAAAGTTACAATTCATGTTTGTTCAAAATGTGGAACTTTGGGTATTAAAGATACTTTGAGAAATAAAACTTATTGTCCAATATGTAACAGCACAGAAGTTGAAGATGTTGAAGTTTCCTATGCTTTCAAATTATTGACAGAAGAACTTTTGGGAATGCATGTTATTACTGGATTTGAACTAAAGAATAAATATGAAGAGTAAAAGCGAAGGACACCTTGCGGTTTCCTACCCCCTACCTTCCCTCATCAAGGGATAAAAAAATAAAAAATGACATCGAGAAAACACGTAAAGGCATTGAAATTTAGCTTACTTAGTCCGGATTTTATTAAAAGACTGAGTTGTGCAAAGATAATCACGCCAGAATTGTATGATATGGATGGTTATCCTGTTGATGGTGGTTTAATGGATTTGAGACTTGGTGCAATAGATCCGGGTGTTAGGTGTAGAACTTGTGGAGGCAGATTAAAAGAATGTCTTGGTCACCCAGGAAGCATTGAACTTGCAAGACCAGTTATACATGTTAAATATATTCCAATAGTTTACACATTTTTAAGAAGTTTTTGTAATACCTGTGGAAGAATACTTTTGGATGAAGAAAACATAAAAAAATTAACTCCTGCTCTAAGACTTAAGAAAGCAAAGGATGCAAAAAAATGTCCTTATTGTGGTTCTATTCAAGAAAAAATAAAAGTTGAAAAACCAACATCTTTTGTTCTTGGAAAAAGAAGAGTTTTCCCACCAGAGATAAGAGAAATTTTAGAAAGAGTTAAGGATGAAGATTGTAAGTTGGTTGGAATAAATACTCAAACATTTAGACCTGAATGGGCAGTACTTACTGTTCTTTTGGTTCCGCCCGTAACAGTCAGACCAAGTATTACTCTTGAATCTGGAGAAAGAAGTGAAGATGATCTTACACATAAACTTGGAGATATAATTAGATCTAATCAAAGACTTTGGGAAAACTTAAATGCTGGAGCTCCAGAAGTTATCATTGATGATCTATGGGACTTGTTGCAATATCATGTTACAACTTTTTTTGATAATACTATTTCAAGAATTCCTCCTGCAAGACATAGAAGTGGGCAGCCTTTGAAAACAATAACTGAGAGAATTAAGGGAAAAGAAGGAAGAATTAGACATAATCTTGCTGGTAAAAGAGTTAATTTTTCCTCAAGAACAGTTATTTCTCCTGATCCTTCTTTAGCAATTAATGAAGTTGGAGTCCCTAAAGAAATTGCAATGGTTTTAACAGTTAATGAAGAAGTTACAACAATGAATTTAGAGTATTTGAAAAAATTAATTCTATCTGATGGTTACCCTGGAGCCAATTATATTGTTCGTCCAGATGGCAGAAAAAAGAAAGTAAGCTTTGATTTAAAACAGGAAATAATTGAAGAATTAAAACCAGGTTATTTTGTTGAAAGACATTTGCAGGATGGAGATATTGTGCTGTTTAATCGACACCCAAGTCTTCATAGAGGAAGTTTGATGGCTCATTATGTTAGAGTTTTGCCATATAGAACTTTTAGACTACATCCAGCAGTTGCATTCCCATACAATGCGGATTTTGATGGAGATGAAATGAATGTTCATGTTCCTCAAACTGAAGAAGCTCGTGCTGAAGCAAGAGTTTTATTAAATGTAAATAATAATTTAATTAGTCCTAAAAATAATACAAATCTTATTGGAACAATATCTGATGCTATAACTGGTAATTATTTACTTGGAAAAATGGATCTTTCAAAGGCTGATGCCCAACAATTACTTTTTAACTCTGGAGTAACTGCTGATTTTGATAAGAAAACTATTTCTGGAAAACAGATCTTCTTAGAACTTTTCCCTAAATCAAATAAAAATGTAAACACAATGATTATGAATAATGATCTAACTAGTGATTATACTTTTGGGGTTGAAAATGATAAGATTGTGAAATTGATTGATAGAGAACTTGGAAGAGATGAAACAATGAACATCATTAGAAAGGCCTTTGCTCTTGGAACTCATTATTTGTCTAATAGGGGTTTTACAATTTCGCTTGAAGATTTGAATGTAAACGAAAAAACAAAAAAAGTAACTCAGGAAATTATAAATGAAGGTGAAGAAAAGACAATCAAAATAGTTGATGATTATAAGAATGGAAATTTGGAAATAATTCCGGGTAAGACCCTAGAAGAATCAAGAGAAATTAAGATACTTCAAACACTTAATGAAATTAGAACTAAAATTGGTAAAGCTGTTAAGAATGAATTTCCTGAAGACAATCCGGTAAGTAGCATGATATTTTCTGGAGCGGGAGGAAATATTTTGAATATTACTCAGATTGCATGTTCTGTTGGTCAACAGTCATTGTGGGCTCAGAGAATTAATTTTGGATATACTAAAAGAACTCTCTCTTGTTTTAAGGAAGAAGATTTATCACCAAAGGCTAGAGGATTTATTTATTCTTCTTATATGAATGGACTTAAACCTCACGAATTTTTCTTTAATGCTATAACTGGAAGAGATGGACTGATGGATACTGCATTGAGAACACCTAAATCAGGTTATCTTTATAGAAGACTTGCAAATGCTCTGCAGGATTTAAGAGTTGAGTATGACGGAACTGTTAGAGATGCAATAGGTCAAGTTGTACAGTTTAGCTATGGTGATGATGGACTTGATGTTTCTGCTTTACACCTGGATAAACAAATTTCATCTGGTGAAGCTATTGGAATAGTTACTGCCCAAAGCTTTGGAGAACCATCAACTCAGATGGCTTTGAATGTATTCCACTTTGCAGGAGTTCAGGAGATGCAGATAACTTTAGGTTTGCCAAGACTTATAGAAATTTTTGATGCTAGAAAGCAACCGTCTACACCGGCCATGGAAATATATTTTGAAAGTGATTATAATGATGAGAAGAATGCAAAGGTTATTGCAGAAAAAATAAAAGAAACCAAACTAAAAGATATTACTTCAGAAGCTAAGATTCATTTTTCTGATAAAAAAATTGAATTTGTTCTAAGTGATAGGATGATAAAACAAACACATATGTCAATTGGCACTATTTGTGAGAAACTTTCAACTAAGGAAGTTAAGTCTAATGTTAAGGGAGATTCAATTATGTTTGCTACACCAAATCTTGGATTTAAAGAAATGTATAAATTAAAGGAAAGACTTAAGGAAACAATTGTTTCAGGCGTTAAGGGAATTAAACAGGTTCTTATTGTTAAGAGAGAAAGAGATTATGTTATCCTAACTAGTGGATCAAATCTTGAAGAGATAATTTTACTTAAGGGAATTAGTAAGCAAAAGACAACAACAAATGATATTTATGAAATAGAAAGAGTTTTGGGAATTGAAGCTGCTAGACAAGCAATTATTAATGAGATTGGCAAGGTTATTAATTCTCAGGGATTGGATATTGATATAAGACACTTGAAACTTGTTGCCGATGCAATGACTGTTGATGGTGAAATTAGAGGAATGACTAGAATGGGAATCATTGCTAAGAAGAGTAGTATCTTGGCTAAAGCAAGTTTTGAAACTCCAATAAAACACTTTGTAAATGCAACAATAAAAGGAAGCAAGGATGAGTTGCTTAGTGTTATTGAGAACATAATTCTTAACCAGCCAGTTCCGGTTGGTACAGGATTACCTGGTTTGTTTGTTAAGATTACAGGTTCGCTTGCTGAGAAAAAGAAAAAATGAAACATATAAGCAGTTTATGTAAAGGTGTTGAAAATGCTTTTAGAAGAAGTAGTCTTGGAGATGCAATTATTCAAGTATATAGAATGTTGCAAATGGATGTTGGTCCAAATGAAAATGAAAAATGTTATGCTTATCATCCACCCTTACATCAAGGTCTTACTGAGGCTAGCACAATAAGAGCAATTGAATGGAGAGCTTATCCTGTAGGTACAGGACCTCAAGATTTTGTTGAACCTATTGCAGAAGGTAGAAACTGGAAATAATTAACAATGATAAAAACTATAGATATGAAATTTATGAGGTACATAAACCTCTTTTCAAAAATAAGTGGTGTTTCGCCTAAACATTGTTTTATGTATAATTCTACAATAATTTTTTCTGTTCCATCTGTTAAGTTATCTAAAGCAATTGGTGAAAATGGAAAGAATATTAAGAAGGTTAGCGATATACTTGATAAGAAGGTAAAGGTTGTTATGGTTCCAAATGGTTTGGGCGATGCTGAGGGATTTGTTTCAACTATAATTTACCCAGCTCAGATGAAGAGTGTTGAAATAAAGGGAAATCAATTTATAATTAACGCAGGCCAGCAAAATAAGGCAATGCTTATTGGGAGAAATAAGGTACGTTTTGAAGAAATGAGAAGGATTATTAAGGACTATTTTGGCAAGGATTTGAGGATTGTTTAGTTTTGGAGCGGGTCTATTATACTAATCTAAAAGTTTAAAAAGCGTTTTTTATTGACATAGATAACATGGGATTAATGAGTGCAAGAAAATTGATGAGTAAAAGAAGAAAGTTTAGATGGAGTGATAAAGTTTATAGTTCAAGAGTTCAAAATCTCTATGAAAAAGCTGATCCTCTAGAAGGAGCTAGCCAAGCAAAAGGACTTGTTACAGAAAAGGTTCAAAAGGAAGCTAAGCAGCCAAATTCTGCAATGAGAAAATGTTGCAAGGTTCAGCTGACTAAGAATGCTAAGATTGTAACTGCATTTATTCCAGGAAATTTAGCTCAAAGATTTATTGATGAACATGATGAAGTGTTAATTGAAAGAATTGGTGGTAAACAGGGAAGAACTAAAGGAGATATTCCGGGTGTTAGATTTCAGGTTATTAAAGTAAATGATCAGCCCTTGAAATTGCTTGTTCAAGGTAAGATAGAAAAGGGAAGAAGATAAAATGAATAGACATGTTTTACCATTGAGTGCAAGCGCAAATAGTGCTCCTATTGGAGAAAGATATAATTTTCCATTAAACTTACTTGAAAAATTACAGGATTCAAAGGCTAGAGTTGTTGTAGAAAGTGAAAATCCTTATCCAGTTTATAGTTATAAACCAAGTAAATTTGAGATGTAAAAATGACAGAACAAGAAATAATCGCTGAACTTGAAGCAAAAGAAGAACTGAAGAAAATTCCTAGTGAGGAACTTAAAATATTTAATTTATATGATGTAAATGCTGTGGTTGTTAGTGATCCGGGTTTAAAGAATGTTATTAGTGTGGAATATAAACTGCTTTTAAAATCTCACGGTCGTGCTAGAGGAAAATTTGAAAAGACAACTGTGAATATTGTTGAAAGACTAATAAACTATTTAGGTGTTCCAGGGCATAGAGGTAAGAAACATAAGATTATAACAAATTGGTCTTCTGGAAAGTATAATAGAAATGCAAGAATTGTTCTTGAAGCTTTTAAAATAATTCATAATAAAACTAAAAAGAATCCAATCCAAGTTTTGGTCGAAGCAGTTGAAAATGGTTCTCCAAGAGATGAGGTTACAACAATTCAATATGGAGGAGCTAGATATCCTCAAGCTATTGATTGTGCTCCATCAAGAAGAATTAGTTTGGCTTTGAGAAATATTGTTCACGGATCTTATGATAAGGCTTTTAACAAGAAAAAAAGAATTGCAGAAACTCTTGCTGATGAGCTAATTGCAACATCAAACAAATCAGGAGATAGTTTTTCCTACACAAAGAAAAATGAAATGGAAAAGCAAGCGGATGGTGCTAGATAAACCTTTTAAAAAGGTTTCCAAACCTAGAAAGAAGAATGCCTTGAGATAAGATTTATTAAAAAACTATTTTTATTTTCTAGAAACTCCAAAACTTTCACCTTGATTAAGCATAGATACTAAATCTTCTTGGAATGTGCTTCTTATTAAGGGAGCTCTTAATTTTAGTGTTGAACTTAATCTGCTGTTTTCTTTTGTTGGAGGAGAGGTATATAAAACTAATTCTACCTGTTCACAGGGAGGTAACTCTAATCTTTCCATTGCGGACATTCTAGCTCTTGCTTCACTTTCAAACGCTCTAGTAATATTTGGATGAAAATAAAATTCTTCTGGATTGTCTGGATCGTATTTTACTCCAAATTGTTTCCCAATTGAAGGATATCTTGTTGGAACTAAATCTAAACTAACAATTGCAGCAGTTGCATTTCTTCCATCCTGGCCATCTACAAAGTCAATAACTGCATCACAAATTAAACCATCTCCTCTTAAAAAGTTGGTTTCTATTTTATTTAAATTATGAAATGATCCATCAGAACCCTTTCTCATTTCTCCAGATCTTCCTTGAACTCTAAGATATCCCTCTTGGTCCATTGATCCTACATCTCTTACAGTCATACACCTAGTTCCAGGAGGGAAAACTCTCTTTCCAGCTCTATCTTTAAGATCATGAAAGGTTACCTCTTTAGTTGCTTTAGGATCTCCCCAATATCCTACCATATCTCCAATACTACTAAACACAATAATTCCTTCTTCATTAGGGTTACAAATTCTTTCTATAGGATGGTTATGCCATTCTTCTGGAGGAATATTATCTGGCCATTTGACAATTTGAATATTAACTCCTGGAATAGGTTTTCCAGCAGTTCCGGATTTTTTATGTTCGTGTGGGCCAACACTTTGTGCAGCAGATGCTTCAGTTGGTCCTGAACCGAGATAAAATGTATCTTTTCCTAACCAAAGATCTAAAGATCTTTCTAGTTCTGAACTGTGAAATCCACCCCCACCAATTGCCGTGTGTACTTGATCAAGCCCGGCAGCATGTAATGTTGGTTTTCTTAACACGTGTCTTACTAAAAAATTATAGGTTGGTGGAGAATAATGTCTTATTTTTTTTACTATCGGTAATTTTTCATCTAATCCCTCTCTTAATCCAGAGATCATCTGTTGCCATGCTTTTGGAACACCAATTAAAACTGTTGGTCTTATTTTTGGAAAGTCTTTTTTTGTTGTTGTTTTATGACTAACCCATAATTCTCCTCCCAATAATGTTGGAATTATATCATAAACAAGAGCACCAAAAACATGAGCATATGGTAGGTAAACTGCAAGTCTATCATCTTCACTTAAATGACTTAAAGCTTCTAGAGCGTTAATTCCTGTTTGAAGTAATGCTTGGTGGGTTAACATTGCTCCTTTAGGAGTGCCAGTTGTACCTGAAGTGTAAATCACCCTAGCTAAACTTAGCGGATCGATATTTTTTATTCTTCTATCTAATTCACTTTCAGCTCCAGGGTTTTCTGCCAATGCTTCTTCTAGTGAAACAAATTTTATTTTCTGATGATGTGTTAAATCTTCTGGAACTTCTCCTGCAACAAAAACTGTTCTTAAACTTGGTAGACTTTCTATTGCTGTTCTATGCTTTTCTAATTGTGTTGGTTTGCCAGGTAAATGTCTTGTATTATCAATAACTAAAACTCTTGCACCTAATTCTCCTACTTTTTGTGTAACTTCGTTTGATGTGTCTTCAGGATAAAGACTTTGTATTGCTGCATCAGAAATTAAAGTTCCTCTTTCGACGGCTAATGCTAAATTATGTGGTTCTAAAAGAACGGGTACAACACTATATTGTTTTGTTAAACTTTCTGCAGGGCCCTCATTTGCCTGAACACCTTCTGTAATTAAAACTTGTGCAAATCTTCTTGACAAATCTCTCAATCCTCGAAGAGTTCTAGAATGAGTATAATTTCCAGCTTGATCTTTCCATCTTTCAACAACATTATCTCCGTGATGTTCTACGGCAGCATCTAAAGCAGCAACCAAATTTCCGGTACGAGCTATACTTTCGTGGACTGGCATCTTTATTTAGAAAGTTTGTTATTTATAAAGATTTATGTTTGTTTTTATGATAAAGATATTAATTAAAATTAATTAGACTTTTTCATATGTGCTAAAATCAATTTTGAGTTTTGTGGGATCTGGTTCTCCTTTGTTTGATTTTGCAAAGAAGCGATAACCTACTCCATAGCCGGTTATATCTGCTAATGCTTGTTCTGGGATTTCTGACATATTAACATATACTGTTCTGTGTGGGTTCCAACCTGGAAGATTTAATCCTACAACAAAAGCTTCTTCACCAATACATTCTACTCTCATTAAACCTCTCCAAGGCCGAGTTGTTGGAGTAAATCCGTCATCTCCACGTTTTCTACTTTTCATTAGTTTGAATTAATTTTCTAGTTTATTAATTTTTATATGTTAAACTTACAAAAACCTTAACAGTAACCTTTAAAACATAAAAAATTGATAATTTTTTAGCCTTAAAGTTTCAAAATCATAACAGGAAACTTTAAAAACATACAAATTTTTTACATTATGTCACGATTCTTATAGATTGTGGTTTTAAATTAAACTAACTAAAAATAAAATGGCAGTAGAGGAAAAAAAAGTAGCAAAAATTGAAAGGCTTACAGCTAATCAGTTGAATATTAGAAATATAGCTACAAGTGCGCATATTCATCACGGAAAGACGGCATTTACTGATAATTTGCTTGCTGCAGCAGGAATGATGGCTGCAAAGAATGCTGGAAGTCTGGATGATGGTATGGCAACCTGGCAACACTCTGATGAGCAGGAAAGACTTATGACAGTGGATGCGGCAAATGTTTCAATGGTTCATGATTTTCATGGAGAAGAATATTTAATTAATTTGATTGATACTCCGGGACATGTTGATTTTTCTGGTAATGTTACTCGTGCTATGAGAGCTATTGATGGAACTGTTGTTTTAGTTTGTGCAAGTGAAGGAATTATGCCTCAGACAGAAACAGTTGTTAAACAAGCTTTGAGAGAAAGGGTAAGGCCTGTTTTGTTTATTAATAAGGTTGATAGACTTATTAAGGAATTGAAAATGACTCCTGAACAAATGCAGGAAAGATTTATTAAAATATTTAAGGATTTTAATAAGTTAATTGATAGAATTGCTGAACCAGAGTATAAAGAAAAATGGCAGGTGGATATTAATGATGGTGGAGTTGCTTTTGGAAGCGCAAGAGACAACTGGGCTTTATCTTTACCATTTATGAAGAAGAAAGGAGTTTCTTTTAAGGATATTTTTAAGTTGTATGAAATGCCTGAGGATGAAAGAAAAGAATGGACTTGGAAAAACGCTCCTTTGTATGAGGTTATACTAGATATGGTAATTAAACATCTACCTTCGCCAGTGGAAGCTCAAAAATACAGAATTCCAAAGATTTGGCCAGGAGATCCAGAATCTGATTTTGGAAAAGGGCTTGCAAATTGTGACGCTAAGAGTGAGTTGGGATTTGTTATCACAAGAATTGTTATAGATCCCAGATCAGGAAAGGAAATTTCTGCAGGAAGATTATTTTCAGGATATTTAGAACCTGGAATGGAAGTTTATCTTAATATGGAAAAGAAGACTCAAAGAATTCAGCAAGTTCTTGTTTATAACGGAATTAAACCTGAACAGGTTGAACATATACCTGCAGGAAATGTTTTAGCTATTGCTGGAATTGTTGCAGAGGTTGGAGAGACAGTTACTATAAAACCACAAACTCCTTTTCAGGAAATTAGACATATATTTGAACCAGTTATTACCAAGGCCATAGAGCCTAAGAAAATGGTTGATCTTCCTAAGCTAGTTGAAGTTTTGAGAAAAGTTTCAAAAGAAGATCCAAGTTTGAAAATTGAAATTAATGAAGAAACAGGAGAAAATTTAATCTCGGGTATGGGTGAACTTCATCTTGAGATAATTGAAAATAGAATTACAACTGAAAAGGGTTTGGAAATTAAAACTTCACCACCAATTGTTGTTTATAGAGAAACAGTTACAAAACTTTCTAAGCCTGCTGAAGGACGTTCTCCAAACAAACATAATTCATTTTTTATAACTGTTGAACCTTTGGAAGACAATGTTTACGAAGCTATTAAAAGTGGAAGCATTGGTGAAAGAAGATATAAGAAAAGAGACGATAATATGTTTAAGAAATTAGCTGAACTTGGAATTTCAAATGATGAAATAAAAAATTATAGAGATGTTTACAAAGGAAATGTTTTTCTTGATGATACTAGGGGAGAAGTTCATATGGTTGAAGTTATTGATTTAATTCTAGATGCCTTTGAGCAGGTTATTGATGCTGGACCTTTATCTAGAGAACCTTGTATGAAAATGAAATTAAGACTTGATGATATAAAACTTCATGAGGATGCAATTCACAGAGGTCCTGCACAAGTATATCCGGCTGTTAGAGATGCAATATCTGATGCAATGAAAGACATTGGTATTTCGCTTTTTGAACCATTGCAAACTCATTTAATTGAAGCTCCCTCTGAATATTTAAGTTCTGTTACTAAATTAGTTTCAAGTAAGAGAGGACAATTAATTGATGTTCAGCAGGATGAAACAGGAATGCAAATTAAAGCAAAACTTCCTGTTGCAGAAATGTTGGGTTGGAGTTCTGATTTAAGATCTGCAACTGAAGGAAGAGGTATTAGTTCTTTGGCTGATCAGTCATTTGAAAGAATGCCAGTGGAATTGCAGACAGATGTTGTTAGAAAGATCAGAAGCAGAAAGGGTTTGAGTGAGAATCAGTAAGATTTAAAAAGTAACCTATTTCTAGAAATTAATGAGAACTTTAACTAAAGAAAGATTGCCAGAGATTATTGAGAAAATAACTAAAACATACACTCAAGTAATGGATGTTGCTAATTTGAAGTCTACATCTCATTTTGGACATATGATTAGAAATTTACTTATGGATCTTGGTTATGTTAAAAATGGAACACTTTCTTTTGAAAAACATGAAGAAGAGGTTAGAGGAATGCTAAGAGAAATTAATGATTACTTTATTGCTCTTGGAACAAATGATGCTTTTAGATCTTACGAGTTTGATCCAAGCCATAAAACATTTCGTTTAACTAGTGAAGGTTTTGTGGGTTATACTAAAATGATGTTGCCAAGATTTCAGTAGTTATTTCTTAGAAAAGTTTAAAAGTAGCATACTATGGATTGTCAAATGAACTCAAGAAAATATATGCTAGGCGTTTCACATATGGCTGGCGAAGAGGAATTGGCATTAGAAATACTTAGACAAAATTCTATGCCAGAAGATTTAGTGGGTGTAGAAGTACAACCAAAGTTACTTCAAATTTTTAATGCCACTTTAAGTGAAACTTTACAAAATCCGAGTCAATTAAGAGAAATACTAAATCGATGTAATACTCCTAATTCTTATTATTGGGCTAATTTAATGAGATTGTCTATTTTAGACGGTTTA
Organism: Candidatus Pacearchaeota archaeon; assembly: GCA_041659945.1. GTDB lineage: Archaea > Nanobdellota > Nanobdellia > Pacearchaeales > GW2011-AR1 > JACPLR01. Next base: position 711,763 of record JBAZXH010000001.1, read on the forward strand.
AGATTAAGATTCTTAGCTTTAGATAGTGAGGAATTAATTAGGTAAGCAAGACCTTGGATACTTATGTATTTAGAAAGAGGTTTTGGAAATATGAGTGAAAAAGAGACTGATAAGTTTTTACAAACGGCATTTATCGCAAGAGAACATTATTTTGCAAAATTAATTAGGGAATATTCTCCTGCGGGGTTAATTATTGGAGGTCAACATGTGGAGTTTTTAGCAAAAGCTTTTCCAGATTATAGAATTCCTTATCAGGGTGGAACTCTTCCCATGCCTGCTGAAGTTAAAGAAAGATTAGGTGAGTTGAGAGCTAGGAATTAGTAATTAATTTTTAAATCTTTTTAGGCATTTCCCAATTTTTTGCTAAATTCATTAGTGGATTAGCTGGATCTGTTATTGGGGTTGTTTTCATTTTATTTTCCAACTAAAATAGGTGCATAAATATCTTTTGGATACCAAAGAGGAAACACTTCCAAATATTGTTTTCTTTTGTAAGCCTCATGTTGTACATCAGGATCTTCATTTCTTTGTTTATGATCAGCTATAGTTAATATTTGAACTTCTACAGGTATTCTTTCATAATTTGGGAAGTCAAGCGGATATGGAGGCCCAATGTTTGGAATAGGAACTGAGGGTCTTACAAGAAATTTTGTACATCCAAATTTTGAACTTGAGTGTTTGCTTCTTTTGTCTGCTTTTATTGAATCCTTGAACTTCTCTAAAACGCCAGTTCCTCTAATATGGCAACGGAAATAATTAACAAGATCCCTACAGGAAGCGTCATCTTCAACAATAAATTCTACTCCCGTTAAATCATTTACTGTGTCCATAAATTCTCCTTTTAGAAACATTTTCATTAATAAAGAACCATACTTTAGTTCACCATCAGTTGTTAATATTTTTAACCTTGATCTAATAGGTTTTTTATCTGAGCCATAGACTCTTACTCCAGATTTTGTTTGCCATGAAACTGGAAGATCATCGATATCTGTTGGAACTTGATCTGAAAACGCAAACTGGTTATTAAACCATTCAAGAGCAGTGTTATGGTGTCTTATTGATCTTATAACTTCTGGAGAGGTATCTATTTTTAAAATCCAATAACCTAAACCCCAGTTTCTAACTTGTTCGTAAGCTTTTCTTAATTTTTCTTTATCTATTTTACTTCCGTGTTTTCCATTCCTTGCTTCTATCCATTCATCTCTTGCTGCTCTTGTAAATTCAAGAAGGTCTGAGGCTAGGTTAATCTCAGGTATTAAAAAAGGCTTGCCTTCTTCACCTAAGTTTTCTTGACAGAGAAAGTTTAAGGATCTAATTCCACGATTCATTGACTCTCGGAATAATCCTTGTAATTGATCACTATCAGTAACACCTGCTAAAAAATTATTTCTAATCTGACCTAAGAAAAAACTTTGATCTCCTGTTTCAATAGCTCTTCTAACAGCTTTAAATCCTAAATATCTACAGTCTGGATTAAAAAAAGCAAACGGAAAAACATTTAATACTCTTTCTGGAGTTTTTTGTTCTTGTACATATATCTGGTCTATTAATGTCATAATGGTTATTGAATAGCTGCTTCTTTTAAACCTTTCTCTCGTCGAATTAGAATTAATCAACGAAAGATTTATAAACCTCTTTTTTTTCTCACTATTACGCTAAAATGGCAAGAGAAAAAATAAACTTTAACATCGTGTTTGTAGGGCATGTTGATGCAGGAAAATCAACAACTATTGGTAGACTTATGTACGACTGTGGAAAGTTGCCTGAACAGGAATTAAAGAAATTAAAAGAAGAAGCTCAAAAACACGGGAAGGCTGGATTTGAATTTGCTTATGTTATGGATAAATTCAAGGAAGAAAGAGAAAGAGGCGTAACTATTGATCTTTCATATCAAAAATTAATAACTCAAAAGTTTGAAGTAACAATTATTGATGCTCCAGGACACAAAGACTTTATCAAGAATATGATTACTGGTGCAAGTCAGGCTGATGCAGCTTTCTTAGTTGTTGCAGCTAAATCTGGTGTTGAACCACAAACAAAAGAACATCTTTGGTTATTGAAGACTATGGGAGTTGGTCAAATTGCAGTTTTAATTAATAAGATGGATGATGTTGGTTACAAAGAAGAAAGGTTTAACCAAGTTAAGACTGATGTTACTAATGAACTTAGAATGGTTGGTTACAAACCTGATGGCATTACATTCCTAGCTATTTCAGGATTAATGGGAGATAATGTTTTTAAGAAATCTGATAAGATGTCTTGGTATAAAGGACCAACTGTAATGGAACAATTAGACTTGTTTAGTGCTCCTGAAAAACCTACAGGCTTACCATTAAGAATGCCTGTTCAAGATGTTTATGAAATTACTGGTATTGGAACTGTTCCAGTTGGAAAAATTGAAACAGGAATAATGAAAGTTGGACATAAAATCATAGTATTACCTGGAAGAAGTGGAAAGGGAATTCCAGGAGAAGTAAGATCAATTGAAATGCACCACGAACAATTGCCTGAAGCAATGTGTGGAGATAATGTTGGAATTAATATTAGAGGAATTGGAAAGAAAGATATTGCAAGAGGAGATGTAATCTGTGATGCAGCTCAACCAGCAACAATTGCTGAAGAATTTGTTGCTAAAATTGCAGTTATAAATCACCCAACTGTAATTGCTAAGGGTTATACACCAGTATTCCATGTTCATACAGCTCAAGTTCCGTGTCAATTTATCGAACTAATTGAGAAATATGATCCAAAGACTGGAGCAGTAATGCAGGCAAATCCAGACTTTTTGAAGAATGGAGATGTTGCAAAAGTAAGAATAAAGCCAATTGGAAACCTTGTAATTGAAAAGCAAGAAGTTAACCCACATATGGCTAGATTTGCAATTAGAGACGCAGGAGCAACAGTTGCTGCTGGAATGTGTACAGATCTTGTTGCAAAGAAACTTTAGTTGAAGATAGGGTGTTTTTCTGAAAATTTAAATTAGCTAGAAAAGAAATTAAAATGAACGATAAATATGAAACTAGACAAGAAAATGGTGAAGTAGATAGCGGAACAAGTAATCCTTACTGTCCTGTTTCTAATGGTAACCCTGCTTTTTTAGCTCTTATGGGAAGTAGAACTCACTTAGATCAATTGGTTGAGGAACTTAATTTAAGGAATAAATAATTCTTATATTTATAGTATATTAAAAATTTACTATAACAAAATTTTTAAAGAGTGTAATCATTAGGTTTTTATGGTGCTAACTAAAAAAGAGGTAGAGGATGTAATTGCTAGTCATGATAGTTTTGTTAAGCTTGATAAACTAAAAAGGCTTTTACCTTTGGCCGATAGTCTTGATATTAAGAAATTTGTTCTTTTAAAATTGGCAGAAGTTAATGAATCTAAGAATTTTTTATCTGAAGCTGCTAAACATATTGAAGCTGCTGCTGAAATGTCTTTAACTCCTAAGGAAAAAATAGAATTATTTATGAAAGAAGCTGAAATTCTTGTTAAGGGAGAACATTTTGAAATGTCTGATAAGACTTTTGCTAAGGCTGCTCATTGTAGTCAAAGTATAATGGAAAAAGCAAGGCTTCAGGAAAGGTATTTTGGTTTTTATTCTTCATATGGGGGTTTATTAGAGAGCCAGGGAAAGCATAGAAAAGCTATTGATATTTTTCAAAGACTTTATACTCTTCCGGTAATGCCCGAACAAAAAGCTAAATTAAAAGATAAATTATTGGAGTTGTACAGTAAAACTGGAAGGATGACTGATTATAATAGATTGATGAATATACCCGATTATTCATCTGCTAGAAAGAGTTCTTTTGAGATGAAGATGAGATAGAAAATGAAAGATAGAACATTTAATACCTTGTTTATGCTTTCTTCAGTTGACGGTAAAATTTCTACTGGAAGTGTTGATGAAAGGGATGTTGATAAAGATTTTCCAAAAATTAAAGGATTAAAGGAAGGTTTGCAACAATACTATGAACTTGAAAAACTAACTGATTTTTGGTCTTTGAATACTGGAAAAGTTATGGCTAAGATAGGTATGAATAGTAAAAAAGCTGAACCTAAGAAGATGGATGTGGTAAGATTTGTTATAATAGATAGTAAACCTCACTTAAAAGAAAGCGGCATTAAATATTTGTCTAAAAAACTTAAGGATCTATATATTGTTACAACAAATGCAAAGCATCCGGCTACTAAACTTCTTTTTTTAGAAAATGTTCATGTTATAAAATACAAAAGTAAAATAAACTTTTCTGATTTATTTAAAAAACTTAAAAATGAATATGGTGCAGATAGGGTTACTATCCAATCTGGAGGAACATTAAATTCAATATTACTAAGAGAGGGATTAATTGATGAAGTTTCATTAGTTATAGCTCCTGCTTTAATTGGGGGTAAAGATACTGCTAGTTTGGTTGATGGAGAATCACTTAAATCTGAAAAAGATTTAAGCAAAATAAAAGCTTTAAAACTGAAAGAGGTTACTAAGCTTGAGAATAATTATTTACATATTGTTTATGAAGTATTAAACTAATCTATCTTTCTTTGTAATTCTGCGCAACCACTATTCATTTTCGTGCAAAGCCTTTGTCATAGAAATGTTTAAAAATAGTTAATATGATGATAAATAATGCCACCAAGAAAATTAAGAGTTATTACAAGAGTAGGCGGAGGAATTGAGCCTAAAACTACCTATCAAACTAGATCTACTCTTCAGCCTTATTGGGGTAAAGAACGAGGAGTGCCTGAAGAAGATTGCCAATTACGTGAACTTATAACTCCAATTATAGAGAGACATCGAGTATTAGCTGCAGGATTTTCTGAATGTGTAGGTACTAATGGTATTTTGACAGAAGATTATTATGTGCCTAGAAAGGATTAAATTTTTACTAATAGTAATCAATTCTTGGATCAAATAGCTTTTTCCAGTGTTCCATGCTTGGTTTTTCTTTGTATTTGAATTTTTTTATAAATTCATCTCCGAATTTTTGAATTGTATTTTCAATTATTATTGGCGGTCTCCAATTATCTCCCATATATTCTCTTAGTTTTTTAAATTGGTAAAATGCAATTTCTGCACCCTTTCTTACTTTATCTAAATCTGCTAGGGAGTTTATTTTTTTGGCCTGTGAGGTGGCTATATTATTTAGTATGCTGATTGTTTCTTCTATTTTTGATAGGGAGCTTGGTTTATTATCAATGTAGACTTTGTAGGCTACTAATTTATCTCCTATGGTATCATTTGTAATTGGATGATTTACAAAATTAAGTTTTATGTTTAGGTTTTTGTATATTGCATATATTTTAATTGTTTTAAATGACATTTCTAATTCTGGCCATAGCTCTTTTGGATTGAGATTGTGGTAATCTCTAATTATCATAATTGTGTTCTTACCAAAAAATTGTTTTACATTATATGGACCGTGAAGGTAAAATCCTCCGGTCATGAATATGTCATAGAATAGTGTGTATGATAGATTATTTGCAGCAATTGTTAGTATGGCAATTTGTTTTTTTTCATTATCATCCTGTGGAAAATCCCAGTAGGTTGTTTGAGCTATTTCTTTTATTTTTTCTTCGTTTATGAGAAGATTTTTTCCATCTAAATTGTAAACATCACTATTTACCTTTTGTTTTATAATGTCTAACATAAATAAGGTATAGTTAGTCATATCTTCGTTTGTTATGTTTACAAGGTTTAGCTTTTTTGCAACCTTTAAACCAACTATTCCATTATTTTGAAGAAAGAGTCTTAGTGTATCTGCGTTAGGCATTAGATCTGCAATTTGTTCTATTGAATGTGTTTCTTTTAACTTGTTTATTCTAAAATAAATATCTAAAGCTTCATCGGCATCAAAATAGGCTCCAATTTGTCCACCATTTAATGGCCAAAATGTTTTAGGATTTAAACCAGAAAAACTTTCTTCAATTGTCTGAAGAAAGTTGTTGATGTCCTTTTCTTGTTCAGTTGTTAGAGACATTTTCCAAGATCTGGAAGATGAGTGATGTGAAGAAACTTCCATCCAGCAGCATTAGCCATCTGTTCGTCCTTTGATTCATTACCAATGTAAACACAATCTTGAGGATTAATTGGTTGTTTTAGGATTTCTGAAACTCTTGCTTGTGATAGTTGTAACATTCTTGGTGAAGGCTTTGCATATTCTGCTAAAACTTCATCATAACTTTTATCATCTAAAACCATTCCTTCCCAGGCATATTTATTGGCAAGAAAAATTAGTCTTGGATCTATGTAATCTCTAGCCTTTGAAGATGTTAAAAGATTTATTGCAAATTGATAGGCATAGTCACTAACTACTCCTTGCAATGCTCCAGCTGCTCTTATTGTTTGCATGGATTCTTCTATACCCTTAATTAGAGGTTGTTTAGGAGCTTGAGCTAATAGATCTAAACAATTCTCACGAACTAGTCTCATATCTGGTCTTAGTATGAGTGTTCCGTCAATATCCCATGAAATTAATCTTGTTTTCATAATATTTGCTATAATCTTAGCTTATTATGTTTTTGCTATAAAATGGCTTAAAATATCGAAATATTTATAAAGATGTCTTAATTATTCAGGATATGCCAGTAAAAACAACACTTAAGTCTCGCATAATCGACGAAAAGGATAAAAAAATCCTGATGATACTTCAAAATGATGGAAGAGAACAGTTGACTAGTATTGCTAAGAAGGTAAACCTTTCTATTGATTCAACTCACAAGCGAATTAAGGAAATGCAGAAGAAGGGTATATTTTTGACTGGAATATTTATAGAACCCCGGGCTTTAGGTTTTCCTTTGGTTGCAGACATAAAAATAAAACTTCAAAATATAACTGAAAAAGAAAAGAAAGAGTTTATTGATTATCTGATAAAACATCAAAGAGTTATTGATTTGCTTTCTTTGATGGGAGACTTTGATTTAACTTGCGTACTTATTGCTAAAGATACTGACGAGCTTGACAGAATTTCAACAGAAATAAGGCAGAAGTATAGTCATATAATCGCTGATTGGAAGGGAATGTTAATTCTAAAGACCTACAAGTTTGAGTACTATGATTTGGGCTGATAGCAAATTGTATAAAGGAGAGTTTACCTAATTATTTTAATTAACTCCATAGGATCTGTAAAAGGATCCTATGATTTTTACATGAAAGACATTTCTGAAAAGAGGATTGCAATTTACATAGATAGGTTATTAAGCTTATTTTTATTAAATAAAATATGAAATCCTTTTCTATTAAAAAAGTTAGGGATATTGGTAAGGGATTATATGCCAATAAAAATTTCAAAAAAGGAGAATTATTATTTAAGATAGACTTATCAAAACTCAAGACTTATTCTTCAGAAGAGACTAAGAATCATCCTCAAAATGAACATGCGGATTATGTTGGTAAAGGAAGATATGTAATTACTTTTCATCCTTATTCTTATATTAATCATTCATGCAATCCTAATGTTCTTATCAAACATGATACTATTAAAAAAAGTAGGTTTTATGCAATGAGGGATATAAAGGTAGGTGAACAATTAACATATGACTATGGGGTTAATGCATTAGACCAAATAGATAAAGAACTTTGGAAAGTAAAATGTAAATGTGGCTCAAAAAATTGTAGGAAAATATTATCTACATGTTTTTTTAATCAAACACCCGAAATTCAAAAGAGATACTATAAACATCTCCCATCATCAATTAAAAGAAAATATAAAGATAAGATAAAATTTTGAATTCTTTATCAGACATTTTTTGGAAAGATTTAAATAAGGATTCTAATCTAAATACCTCATGCAACGAAATAGTGAATCTGATGGAACTGAAACAGAAGATGTTACTGCAAGATTTAGAGTAGATAGAAAGGATTCTCATTCTGGGGTTATTAGTGTTGGAAGTTTTAAATTTGTTTATGCTCCTTTTTGGGGTGAATGGATAACTGTTGCAACAGATAGCACTCCTGAAGAAGTAAAAGAGTATCTTGATAGGTCTTTTAGTAAGGATGCTCAACTAAGAGATAAAACAAAAAAGGATGGAACTAGGCTTTTAGCTTATGAAAGATTGCCTAGGTGGGGAGCTGATGAACATGTTACAGTCCGTACTGATTATGGATCACATGAACGTAACCTTTGGGATTTATATCATGCAGGGGAAATTCCAAGATGTTATACTCATGTTCGGGTTAGGAGACAAGATGTTTAATTATAAGTTAATTGTAAAAAATGTCCATGAAGATAATGACCAACCATCAAATAGCGTAGCGAATAGAATACGGACATTTAATGGAATTCCAAGGGTTGGAGATTCTGTTCCAGTACATCTTAATTCTATGCTTAAAGGTTCATTGGACACATATTTAACTGTAACTGAAGTTCGTAGACCGGTAAGATATAGACCTTTTTTAGGGTTATTAGAAACTATGCCTGAAGTTTATGTTGATTTAAGGGAATATAGAGCAAGAAATGATAATAGAACTTCTTCAGAGTAGGTTAAAAAGTTAGTATCGTAAACTTTTTAAACTGCATAATTCTATAGAAACTAAGTAGAAATAGTTAAGTAATATTAGTATTACCCAATTCATATTCACACTTACCTTTTTAGAGGTTTGTCGACGTAAAATAGCCTTTTTTGGCTTAAGTTTTAGCGTAATGCTGAATTCTTTATTATTTCTATTACAAACCTAAAATAACCTAAATAAATACGGAGGATAAAAAAATATGGCAAAAATTAGCCCGGTATCGATAAAATATATGATACATGCTAAGTTTGAGGCAGTCGGACCCGTTGAAAAACCCGATGTAATCGGAGCTCTATTTGGTCAAACTGAAGGCCTACTTGGATCAGATCTTGAAATAAGAGATTTGCAAAAAGAAGGTAAGATTGGTAGAATAGAAGTTGAAACTGAACCAATGGCTGGCAAAACTATTGGAAAGATTTTCATACCTACTGCTTTGGATAAATCTGAAACAAGTCTTATTGCGGCAGCAATAGAAACCATTGATAGGATAGGACCTACAGAGGCAGTTATAACTGTTGAAAAGATAGAAGATGTTAGAGGCAATAAAAGAGATTATATCTTGGATAGAGCCAAAAGACTTCTTGAAGGTATGGACAGTTCAACTAGTTCTAAGGAAATATCTGATAACTTAAAGACAGCTTCAAGAGCTTTGAGAGTTATTGAATATGGTGAAGAAAAACTAGCTGCAGGAGAACTTGGTGGAGAGGAAATCATTGTTGTTGAAGGAAGAGCAGATGTAATTAATTTACTTGAAAATAGAGTTAATAATGTAATTTGCATGAATGGTACTAAACTACCTCCTTCAGTGATTGAGCTTAGCAAAAACAAAAAAATAACTCTTTTCCTTGATGGAGATAGAGGCGGAAGATTAATCGCTAAAAATGTAATTGAAAATGCAGATATTGATTTCATTGCATTTGCTCCAGATGGTAAAGAAGTTGAAGAGCTTAGCGGAAAAGAAATTTTAGCAAGTTTAAGAAAGAAAATTCCTGCGAGGGAATTTTCTTCTTTTTCTTCTTTTAATGAACGTGAAAGTGTTGAAAAGAAAAGTTATGTTAAAAAAGAAAAACCTGAAATAGACAGAGAAAAATTAAAAAGTTTATTTGTGGGAAAAGTTGAAGGTTCTGCAAAGGCCTTTTTTCTTGATGCTAACTTAAGTATAATCAGAAATGTTACAAAGATGCGTGCAAGTAGTGAACTTTTAAGAACTCGTGGTGTTGTGGTTGTTGCACTTGATGGAAAAGCAACAATACAAGTTGTTCGTGCTGCTGAAGAAGCAGGATGTAGCTATCTTGTTGCAAAGAATTTCGCAGATGTTTCTCAAACAAGTTTAGAATTGATTAGTTTTTAGGAAGATTTAAATAAAAGTGTTTTTAAGATATTTGATGAATGAATATCCAAATGTTTATGTTATGTCTGCCCCTGTTTTAGATAGTCATCCTTTGGATTGGTGGAGGGTTGTAGAAGCTCTTGGACAAATTTGTAGTGGCTGCGAAGTTGATTTTGAACCTCATCAATATAGAGTAAAAACAGGAGCAAGGATACCTGAAGAAGTTATTAGAGGATTTAATCGATCAGGTCTTAGTGTTTCTACACTTAGGCTTGAGGGTATTGCTGTTTAGTCTTGAACTTATATTATTGATATCGTTGTTTTTTAAAATTAAATTGAAATTAATATGGGAAAATGATTCTGACTCTTTCATATTCTGGCTCTAGTTGGGTTTCCTGAGCAATTGCTAATACAATTCTTTTAAGAGTCAAAGGATTTGGATCGCCTTGAATTGAACAAGTTACTCCATATTCCTTTAAATAACATCTCAGAGTATCATCATTTAAGTCTAATGTTTCTTTAAAAAATCGGTCTAATGATGCAGGACTAGAACCGCTATGGGGAAATCTGAAAAAAGCAATTCTTGGTTTATATCCTGCTTCTCTAATCATTTCTGCTGCGGTTTTTCTAGGCTGTTCTTCTCTTCTTGTTTTGCATTCGAGAAATTCATCTAACAAAACTAGTGCTGGTCTAGACGATCCAACTTTTTTAACTAGGTCTTCGACAGTATAACCTCTTTTCATAGCAGTACTTCTTAAATCTGGACAAAGATCATAAAATCTCCAAAAGTTCGGACCTCTTTTATCGGAATCTATTAAAACTAGAGGTATCTGGACAACATTTAATTTCATATTGTTCTTATTTTTTTAGTGTATTTAAGTATTTTTATGTTGTTGATAAAAGATTTAAATACTAGTAACTTATTCGATTTTTATGGATTCAGCTACAAAACAAACTCTTGGGAAATATCTTGTTGAAAGAATTGGAGGTACATTAGTAGGAAATGATGGTACTCAGGATTCTAGATTGATTGATTTAGCAATAGATCAACCAAACGAAGGAGTTGGTAAAACCCAAATTTATGATCATGTTAAAACTTATTTAGCTGAAGCAGGTTTTGGAGAAGCTCACGAAGGTCACTTTTGGAAAGGAGACACTCAAAAGATAGTGTTAGTAACAAAACATGAAGATTCAAGTGAAGCTCGTGTGACGGTTAGACAGTTACATTCTTAATTTTTTTATTTTTTGAGTTATTACAAACCTTTTTAAAATCTAAACACTACTGGTTATTATGGAAGAGGTTGCAAAAAGTAGCGTGAGTATTAAACCATTAAGTAAAAGGGATAGAAGAAAATTTTATATTATTGGAATTATTGCAATTGTTGTTTTAATTTTGGCTGTTTATTTTACTTTTTTCTTTAGTGTTAAATGTAAGGATATTTCTTGTTGGGAGTATAAGCTTCAGAGATGTGCTAAGGCTCATTATTTAAGTGATAGCAAGGATGTTACTTGGTTATATAATATTGAAGGAAAGAAAGATAAGCTTTGTAATGTAGAGGTTACAGCTAAGGAAATAAAAAGTGGATTGACAAGCGCTTTGGTTTTGGAAGGCAAGTCAATGGATTGTGTGTTGCCTTTAGGAGTTATTACAAGTCCGGAGTCAGATCCTAATTTGTGTTCAGGTCCGCTAAAAGAAGAAATGCAAGGACTTATAATCAAAAAGCTTCATGAATATATTGTCAGCAATATTGGCCAGATTAATGAAGATTTGAATAAGGTTGATGGTGTTAGTTCTTAAGATTGTATACTTATTCTGATTGTTGCGTTGCAGCTTCTAATCCTTTTTCATCTAAAACTGTGCATACTTCCTGAAGATTATAATAATCTGGGAACCCTTTAGGGTGATGATCCTTAACAAATTGCAAAAATCGCACATCATCTGCATTTGGATGTGTCCCTTTTGGAGTATAATTTGGATCAACATCTTTAATAAACATTTCATAAAACCCTTTAACATCTCGTATTCTGTCTGATTCTACCATTTTATTTTGAGTGATAATTTATGGTATCTGTTCAAGAAAGTAATATATAAACTTATCGCTGATGGGAGTATATACTGATTATATATAAATTTAAATATTTGATTAATAGTTTTGTTTTATGTATGAAGATGTAATTGAAGCTTTGAAAGTTTGTGCTAGAGATGAAAGAGCTAGTCTTCTTGCCAGAATTGGTGGACATCGGTATAGACATTTTAATATAGATGAATTTCCAAATATGTTTGATGATGTTCATAGAGAAGAACAACATGAATATGGAGGAGTACCTTATGCAATTGTTCATCAGTCACAACCTTATGGTGATGATACCTTATTAGTTAGATGGGACCCTTTAATGGATGCATGGACAATGAGTTTTGCTGCAATGGGGTGCCAATTTAAACCAAGAGGCGATCTTATCTTAGGAGATGATGATCCTCATGAAAGAGCTGCTTTAACTATCTTGGCTCAATTTGGATTGATTAAAAGAAGAAATGAATTTCATCCAACAAAAGTGGGTTTTATAAGTCCTTTTAAATTAGAACAATTAGCTGCTAATGTTGATGATGTTAGGTCTTTATAAAAGTCTTTAAAGTTTATTTTCTTTACTAAATTATGGTAATTAGATTTGGGCCCGGAGGGCTTGGGCCTGTAAAGGAGGCTATTGCAAACCTTGAGGAGTTTCATAAACTTGGAATCAGGGCATGTGAGATTGAGTTTACCTATGGAATTTATATTAATGAGAAAGATGCACCTTTGATTGCTAAAAAGGCTAAAGATTTGGATATTCGGCTGAGCATTCATGCACAATACTGGATAAACCTTAATTCTGAGGAAAAGATAAAGATTGAACAGAGCAAGAAGCGAATACTTGATTGTTGTAGAATTGGACATTTGTTAAGTGCTGGAAATAAAGTAAAAATTGTCTTTCATCCGGGTTTTTACGGTAAGAAGGATAAAGAGGAGAGCTATTGTATTATAAAAGAAGCTATTTTGGAGCTTCGGGAGCTTGTGGAGAAGAATAAATGGAATGTTGAGCTTTGCCCCGAAACAACTGGTAAACTTAATGTCTTTGGAAGTGTGGAGGACATTTTAAGACTGGTGAAAGATACTAAATGCAGCTTTACAATAGACTTTGCTCATTTGCTGGCTAGAAGTAATGGAAAAATGAGTTATGAAGAAATGTTTGAAAAGTTTAAAGATTTTCATAATTTACACTGCCATTTTTCTGGAATAGCTTATGGGGAAAAGGGAGAAAAGAACCATATCTTAACACCAGATATAGAAATTGAAAAGCTGTTAAATGTGCTAAAAAATACAAAGAAAGAGATGGTTATAATTAATGAAAGTCCAGATCCAATTGGAGATAGTGTTAAATCAATCAAGGTTTTGGGGGAAATTAGCTCTTGAAATTAATATGGACCGGGATATGTAGCATAAATTGTTTTAAGGGCATTTTTTAGTCCTTCTAAACATTCTGGTTGAGTAACTTTAAGATAGCTTAATCCAAGAAAGGTTAACATTCCTGCAGATGCACACCCAATAACTCCCATTATGTTAGCGAATCTACTTTCTCTTTCCTCTGCTTCTAGCTTAGCTATAAATTCAAAGTTCAATTGTTCTGGTTCTCTAGATTTCATATTATTCTTTTAAATTAGTTCTTTTTATATTTTTATATGATTCTTGGAAAGCAAATATCTTAAATTCCTGCATCTTTTTTGAGATCATTTAGAAGTCTTTTGTTTAGGATTGTTTTTGCTTTTCTAATCTTTTCTCGGGTTAGGGATTTTTCTTTTATTGATTTCCTAAGCAACAAAATTGGAACAATATCAATTTTATAGTTTCCACTTTCAAATGTTTTTGCAAGAGTTGTTGAAACAGCTAAAATTTCTGCCTTTTTTGCTGTTTGTTCAATTAGAAATATTCCAACTAGGTCTTCTAGAAAGGGGGTCATGATTTTTATGACATCTCGGTTGACATTTAGGGGTGGATTGATAACTCTTACTATAACTTCTGAGCCTAAAAGTGACTTTGGAAGTAAAACTCCTGCACTGTTTCCAACTCTAATTGTCCGACGGAGAAACTGTTTTTTTATTACTTGTGGCATATGTTATAACAATGTTATAACAGGTATATAAATATTGCTATTTTTTGACCAGTTAGTTACTTTGGAGTAGTATCCCGTTTTGTTGTCACCATAAAGTTTATAAAGCTCCTAAATGTATGAATTTTAATCTAAATTTAATCAAAAACAAAGGTAAAACCAAAAATGAATTCAAAATTTATTTTGGTTTCTTTTATAGCAGTTCTTACAATTGCTATGTTGGGAACTTTTGCTAGTGCTGCAAGTTTGGACATTAAAAACCAATATGTGGAAGTTAATGGCCTACCTGCAACTGGAAACAATGCAGTTATCTCTGGTGATACATTACCAGTGAGAATTGATTTCACTGCAAATGAAAATGCAAGTGAAGTTCAAGTTTCTGCATGGGTTCAAGGCTACAGAAGTGAAAGAGTTCAACAGGATTTCGCAGACCTGATTTCAGGCGGCGATTATTCAGCAAGATTACTTGTTGATGTACCTACAGACCTAGATCCTACACAAGACTTAACTCTTTATGTAAGAGTTGAATCTGACAATGGAAACTGGGAAGACTCCTTTAACCTTAAAGGTCAAAGACAGTCTAATGAACTTAGTGTACTTTTAGTAGACATGGATAACACAGTAAAAGCTGGCTCAACAATGCCAATTGGTGTAGTTGTAAAGAACATCGGAATGCATGAATCTCAGGATACAATGGTAACTGTTAAGGTTCCAGAACTTGGAATCTCAAAGACAGCCTATCTTGAAGACCTTGCAGTTCTTGACACATGTACTGAAAACTGTGACAATGAAGACTCTGTTGAGAGAAATCTTTTCTTAACAATTCCTTCAAATGCCCCAGCTGGAGTATATAAAGTTGAAATTACTGCATTTAATGACAAGACAGAAGCAACTGTTGTTAAAACATTGACTGTAGCTCAAAGTGAAGCTTCAGGCAAGATTTTAGCTAACCCTTCAAGTAAGTCATTCGCAGTTGGAGAAGAAGCTGTATATGAACTTGTCCTAGTTAATTCTGGAGACAAGCTAGCTATATACAACTTAGGCTCAACAGCATCAGATGCATTAACAGTAACTTTAAGTGACTATGTAGCTGCTGTTCCTGCTGGATCAAGCAAGACTGTAACAGTCTATGCAACAGCAAACAGAGAAGGAACATTTGGATTTGCTGTAACAGCAAACTCAGATAACTTCAGCGACAAAGTAAACTACACTGCAGTTGTTAAAAACCAAAAGATAACTAACAACAACATTATTGTATTGACAATAGCTCTTGCAATAATTTTCGTTGTACTAGTAATTGTATTGGTTGTATTGCTAACAAGGAGACCACAGAAATCTGAGGAATTTGGAGAAAGTTACTACTAAATTTAATTATTTATTTTTTATTTTTTTAGTTTAATTTTCCCTTTCCTTTTTTTATTTTTTTATTTTTTTATAAAAAAATAAGCGGTGATAATAGAGAAAACAAGAGTAGTGTTAATTTTGGAAAATGACAGAAAGATTAAGTGAAAAGGTATATAGAATTCATTATGAACCTATAACCAACCCTTTTTTTGATAGTCGCTCAGCTATTGGTTTAGATTTAGAAAGAGGAGCTTTAGAAGTTCCGGTTCAGAGATTATTTCATGATTATCAGAGACATTCTGGTCTTATAACAAGGCTTGGAGCAAGACCTGATGAAAATGAAAGGCATGTTGAAACTTATTTGATACATGGTTGTTTAGTACAATTCGTGCATCCTACTGAAGATCGAAAATTTATGACTGAAATTTTTTTAACTGGTGAAGATAAAGATAGAATGAGAGAAACAGCTACGGATTTGGGTTTACCTTTTGATGAAGATCATTGTTTCACAAGGCAAGATGGATCAATAGGGTTTGGACCTGAAATAAAATAAGATTAAAAATAATATTAAAATGAACCGATTAAATAAAATAGACATTAGTTTTGTGGGAAGTGGAAGACCCGAAGTTACTGATTTATCTGCCTATGATCAATTCCCAGAAGTAGATCTTAGTTCTGCAGTTGTTGGATTTAGGGATTATGCTGCGAGAGTTGCACATCAAGTTGTTAATAGCCTTGCGGCTTTAGAAGGTTTACCTGAAGAAGAAAGAAATCGAAGGGCATTGGAGATAATAAGAGATACGGGAGTTGATTACCGAGGGGTTTTAAAGGAGATGTTTCCAGAGGATACTGGTGTCAGCTTGAGAATTGATTTTCCTGAGAAATAACTATTGATCCACATAAGGATAATCTTGTTTTATTTTTGGTAAAATTTCAATCCAACATTCTTTTAATTTAGTATAATTGCCTGGGTTTGTAGCCCATAAGTTATTACAATCCATCCAGTATTTTGTAATATACTTAGCATCACTTTTAGTTGGAGTATATAAGCCCTCTCCGCATTTGTTCCAGCAAGTTGGTTCAAAAACTAAAATGGAATTATTTCTTTCATGAGGGACTATTGGACATTGCACCGAACAGCCAATAAATTTATATTCAAATGTATGCTCTCTTCTTTCATCAAGTTTTGTTTTTATTAAGTAACCACTAGCAATTATTATAACTAAAACTAAGCAGATTAAAAGAATTATCAACCACTTTTTCATTTAGTATTTAGGACTGATTAGTTTTTAAACTTTTAGACTTAAAACCTTACTTATTCCATTATTCATGCTTACACCGTAAATTACATTGGCACTTGAGATGATTGAATCATTGTGGCTTATTACAATGTACTGGCCGGCTTTCATGTATTGCTTTAGTAAGTTTGAGAGGAGTTCGGAATTGCGCTTGTCAAGGGCAGCATCAATTTCATCTAGAATGTAGAAGCAATAGGGTTTGAATTCTTGGATTGCAAAGATCAATGAGAGAGCTACAAGGGTTTGTTCTCCGCCTGATAGAGAGGTAACATCAAAGTATTTTCCTTGAGCTATTTTGATTGTTATATTTACTCCGCCCTCAAAGATATCTTCTTGGTTTTCGATTTCTAGAAAGGCTTTACCCTTAACACTTAGATGACTGAAATTTCTTGTGAAAAGATCATTTATGGCTGTGAAGGTTTTCATAAATGTTTTTTTCTTTTTTATGTCAATTTCATGGATTACTTTTAGGATTTCATCTCTTTCCTTTTCCAATTGTTCAACTTTCTGGGAGATCTTATCATATTCTTCTTTTATTGAGTCATAGACTTCCAAAGCTCTAAGATTTACATTTCCTATTTCCATGAGCATTCTTTCGGATTTTTCAAGTCTTTCCTGAAGAGATTGTTTGCTTCCGGGTAGAATTTCAACTTCATGGAATTCTCTTATTTCAAATTCTAGAGACTCTTTTTCAGCTGAGATGCGTGCTATGTTTATCTTGAAATTGTTTATTGAATCATCTATTCGGTTAAGGGCGTTTTGTTGATTAACTAGAAGTATGTTTTTATCCTTTAATCTTTCCTGAAGAGCAGTTCTTTCTTCAAATAACTTATTGAATTTTTCTGATAGCAGTTTTGAGGCTTTTTCTTTTTCTGATAGCAGTTTTTCGTTTTGTTTTAAATCTATTGTGATTCTGGATATTTCATCTTCAATTTCTTTTCTGTCTTTTAGAATATTTTTTATTACATTTTTGATGTTTTCCAGTTCTCTTTCTTTGTATAGTATTGCGGTATCTAAACTTTCATCTGTTCGGGATGAAAGTTCCTGCATTTCAAAGAATAAACTTTGGTATTTCTTTTCAATTGATTCTCTATCCTGGAATTTCTTTTCAAGTCTTTTTTTACTTTCTTCTATTTCTAGAAGTTCTTTTTTTACATTTTCTTCATCAGCCATTAGCTTTCGCATGTGATCTTTCTTTTCTTGAACATTGCTTAGCTTGACTAGATCAAGCTTTTTTTCAGAATATAACCTTTGAAATGTTTGTATTTCGGTGTTTATTGAAAGATATCTATCATTTAAGTCTGTTTGACTTGTTTTTAGTTTATTAATTTCTTCTTCTGCATGTTTTATTCTGTTGTCAGCATAGGTTAGAACATGAGATATGTGCGATTCGGTAAGTTTAGTCTGGCATAAAGGACAGGTATCTGTTTTTGGCATTTGTGCTTTTAATTTTTTATTTCTTTCAATTTCAGAATCTGCAACAGAAATCTGTTTTCCAATCTCTATTTTTTCGTGATTTGTTTCATTAAGATTTTTAATTAAACTTTCTATTTTTTCCCGGATTCTTATTATTTCTTCATTACATTGTTCAAGAGATTTTGAAGAAATCTCTTCTGAAAGTTGTTTTATTTGATTAAACAGAAATTTTGATTCACTTTGCATTCTCTCGAGTGTTTTTTCCTTGTCTCTTATTCTATCTCTAAAATTATTAAATTCTACCTGGTAGGAGTAGATTTTATCCCTTTCTTCTTGTATTTTTTCCAGCTCTTGTTTTTTCTTTTTTAGTTCATCTTGTCTTTTTGAGACTTTTGGGCTTTCCTTTTTTAGTTCTTCCAATTCTTTTTCCAGCTCTTTAGTGTTAGACTCTAGCTCTTTTTTTCTTATTTCATTGTCTGCTATTCTTTTTTCAAAGTTTTCCTTTCTGGCAGTATTTGAAGCTATTTTTACATTAAGATCTGTAATCTCTTCGTTTAGGGACTCTCTTTCATAGCCTGTTGTTTTTTGGATAAATTGATTAATTTCGTTAATTCTATTTTCCATGGAGAGCATGTCTGTGTTTATTTGATCTATTTCTTTTTTTATTGTATCACGATATTTTTTGCTTTTTCCAATTTCACCCTCTACTGTACTAATCTCCTTTTCTTTTTCTTCTATACCTTTGTTTATTATGGAAGCTTTAGATTGCTTTACTGTTTTTTCAAGATCTTTAAATCTTAGAGCTTGTTTTCTTTCAAGTTCTAGGTTTTTTAGATAGCTTGTACGCTCCCTTAGAACAGCGTTAACTTCCTTTAGCTTTTGTTCTGTTTTTTCAATTTCTGAAAGAGCTTTTTGTTTTCTTGATTCGTAGATTGAAATTCCGGCAACTTCTTCTATTATTTTTCTTCTATCTTCACCGTGCATTTTTATGAATCTTGCAATTTCTCCCTGAAGTACAATGTTAAATCCGTTTGGATCAATTCCTGCTTGAGCTAGGAGTTCTAGGATTTCCTGGCGGGTTTTTGTTTCATTATTTATTTTATAGATGCTCATTCCATTTCTTCTTACAACTCTTTTTATTATTACTTCATTTGAGTCTATGGAGAAAATTCTGTCTGAGTTATCAATAAACAATTCTACAGATGCTTCTTGTGCAGGTTTTTTTTCTTTATTACCCTGAAACAAAAGGTTTGCAGCTCTCGCAGCTCTCATGCTTTTAATGCTTAGTCTTCCAAGAACAAAACATAGTGCGTCTGAGATATTAGATTTTCCAGATCCATTTGGGCCAATAATTACATTTATACCTGTGTCAAAGGGTAATTCTGTTCTAGGAGCAAAGCTTTTGAAGCCCTGTATCACCAGCTTTTTAATATAAGCCATTAAATGAAGAGGTTTTATAGTTTTTTAAACTTTGATATGGCGTTTTAGAATGGATTAAGTTTCTAATTAACTCAATTTTTATTCTTATTCATGAATCGGCGTGTAGGCATTAGCTGAAGAACTTCTTGTTTGAGGTCTTGCAACGGGTTTTGTTTTTGGCAGAGATTTTAATCCTGCATCACCCAGTTCAAATTCTCCGATTTCATCTATTCTGTCGCTATCAAATTCCATTTGATGAACATTACATCCTTTAAAAAAACCATCATCATCTATATCAACAATTGCAAAGCAACCTGATGGAGAAGTTTTTCTGCCTTTATAGTAAATTGGTAGACTTATAAAATGTTCACTGCCTTTTTCTGGTTGACCTCTTTTATCTATTTCTCTTGTTTGACCTAATTCTACAAATGATGTTGGATCTATTTGTTCAAGTTTATTATCAAGAGTTCTTCTTGGTCTACCAAGAACTCCGGGATTTATTACAACCGTGCCGTTTGGCAATCTTTGAACGTTTGGTAAATTTCCAACTCCACATAATAACAGTACCGGATTATTTTCTTGAACCCATGATGAAACTGCGTAACTTCCAATGGGCATTAGTGAATAATGGGGTATATTGAAATGCATAATTCCCTTTGAGGGCATGTTTGTAATTACAATGTCAGCATTTCTTCCATCTGCTTCATTTAGCACCTGATGAAGTCGGTCATCATCAAATGCCTCTGGAATTAGATCTAGTGGAAGATTGCCAAAACCCGGATTTGTTGATCCTCCATAGCCAACACAATCTAATTTTCTATCTGTTCCTCTTTGAACTAGAGGGATTTGCCTTTTAGATAGAGTTGTTGCAAGAGCATTTTGATCTCTTAGATAAGCATCTAGAATTGTTGAGTCAATATCTCCAGGTAGAATTACTAGACTATTTGGAAGAAAGTCAGTCCATAGGTCTCTAAATTGAGCGTATTGAGCTTCTAGTTCTGGAGCGGCTTTTTCTAATAGTTCTTGATAGACTTGAGCATTTGCTGTGATAATGCCGTGTGTTCCCGGAGCGTGTCTAAGAGATTCTCTTAAACTCCCTTCTAGGGCCATCTGAGCTATTGAACTGAGGCTAGATGATTGATATGAGGCCATTGCAGGATGACATCTTAGAGAATATAGGCTTTGATTAGCTCGGGCCATTTTTACTCTATCATCTTCTGTATAAACTGGTCCGGCAATACTACCAATGGCTACGACCGAAGAAATATCTCCGTGACTATCTGCAAAATCTCTTAGTCTTTTTAGGGTTTCAAAGTCTCCCTTTGGGTCTGTAAAAACTAGGGTTTTCATGTTTTTACAGTGTTATTTGAGTTTTTAAATCTTATTATTTTATAACTGCATAGTGATTACAAAGCTCTAGTTTATTTAATAAACTTTGAATTTGATATTATTTTATGAAAAAAGTCACACTAGTAGGGATTATTGTAATCATACTTATGTTTGCCATTGGAATTTATTTTTATCAATTTTTACCTGATAAATTAGCTTCTCATTGGAATGCCCAGGGACAGGTTAATGGATATTCTTCAAAGGCCTTTGCTTTATTTTTTATGCCGATTATCACACTAGCTCTTTTTTTACTTCTTGTTTTTATACCTAAAATAGACCCCCTGAAACAGAATATTAGAAAGTTTAGTAGTTATTATTATGGTTTTATTTTGCTCTTTGTTTTTTATATGTTTTACATATATATTCTGACATTAGTTTCAAATTTAGGTTTTGTAATTAACTTTACTCAATTTCTTAGTCCGGCAATGGGTGTTTTATTCTTTTGTGTTGGAATTTTAATCGAAAAGTCAAAAAGAAACTGGACAATTGGAATAAGGACTCCCTGGACATTGAGCAGTGATTTTGTTTGGAAGAAAACTCATAATCTTGGAGGAAAATTATTTAAGATATCTGGAGTTATTTGTTTTGTAGGAATTGTTTTACCAAAGTATGCTTTCTTTTTAATTATTATACCTGTAATAATTTCAGCTATTGTGTCTTTTGTTTATTCTTATTTTGTTTATAGATCTGAGAATTTGCTAAAGAAGAAAAGATAAGAGTAAGGCTTTTAAATGAATTATATGTGAGATTTTTATGACAAGTTTAGTTCAGGCTGTTTATTTGAATGCTGCTAGCCCGAGCTATGCAGCAATTGTAGCTTATCAAGCTCATGCAACTCTTTCTCTTAATAGAAGAGAAGAAGAACCTATCCCCTATCAAGAAGTTATTCCTGAAGTTGGATGTGCTTTAGATTCAAGTTTTGATGTTTTACTTGGAGTTAAAAGGAGATTTCCAATGGCTTACATAAGAAGACCTAAAAAAAAGAAAGAGGTTAAACGTAGGAGACCTCTTTCAGAAGGAAGTATTGGTTTATTGGATGTTCTTGTTTAGAATTTAGTCAAATAGCTTTTTTTGAGTTGCGTGGCTTTTATGCTTTTTTATTGTGTTCCAGGATTCTCTAAAGATGCCTTTATCTTTGTACTTATCGTATTGTTCGTAGATAAATTTCCGTGTGGTTGGATCGCTTGAATAACCTGAACCAAAATCAACATTTAACTCTTTTTTTATTTTTTCTATTTCCTTATCTCTTGTTGTTTTTGCAATTATGCTTGCTGCAGAAACAGATACGTGATGAACATCTGCTTTATGTTCACAGATAATTGTTAAATTTGCTTTTCCAATAACAAATTTTTCTACGTATTCTTTCCAGGCCTTTAGGTTTGTTGAGGGGCAGTCAATGATTACTTTTATTTTTTGATCTTTTTTGTTTAGCTTGTTTATTATTTGTGCAGCGGCTATGGCTTCTCGGTCATTTAGATTTAAATTATCATTATCTTTTCCGTCTATTTCATAGACTGGAATTATAACTGTGTGGATGGCGAGTGCTCTTAATTTTATTTCTTCGGCTAAACGGGTTCGTTTATTTGGAAGAATCATTTTTGAATCTTTGATATCAAGTTTTACAAATTCTTTTTCTATTTCTTCACTTGCAAGAACTCCGGCAAGAACCATTGGTCCGATAACTGGACCTCTGCCTGCATCATCAATTCCTATAACTAACATAATTTATTTAGAAGAAGTGAGTATAAAAGTTTTATTGATGTTTAAGATTTGTAATATCAAAAGCACGATGTGCCACCACACATTAAATTATGTGGTTTGTTTGGCACTCGTGCTTTGGATGCTCAGGAACTAAACCTTCCAGATTATATTCACAGCATAAATGCTGTGGTTTAATTCCTGACATAAACAAGTCCAATAATCTTTTTATAGGTTAAAGAAAGCTAATCTTTATGGCTGAAGTAGAACCAGAACCAGAATTTGTTGTTGATGTTGATAGAATAGACTTGGTAAATACTACTTTGTGTGATGCCTTTAAGCAAGAGAGAGGTCTTTTTTCTGGAGGGTTTAAACAATTTTTACCTCAATGGAATTTGCCCTCTGAGGTGGAATTTGACCCTCCAGCAATAAAAGTACAAGATCCATTGAGAGCATCATTGTACCTTTGGACATGTGCTTTTTTTGAAAGAATGAATCAATCAAGGTATATAATAACAAATGCAGCAAGAGTCTGGAATGATCCTAATAAACGATGGTTTTTCCATCCAGTGCAGGTTGCTACGCATTCTTTAGAACAAATTTCAGATATAACTCTAGGAGAATTTCAATTTAATCTTACGGGTCTTAGAGAAGAACCTCCTGAAAAAAGATATTTAGATAATGCTCTGCTTTTAGTTAATGAATATCATGGTGATCCACGTAAGCTAATAGAAGAAAGAACAGTTGAAGAGGCTAGAAAAAATATAATGCAATTTAAAGGAATCGGATCAGGAATAGCTAATTTGTACATATTATACCTTTTAGAAAGAGAAATTACAAGTCCAACTGATCCTGAGAATGTATTGTTAAAAGTAGATATTCATAAAGCAAGACTACTTTTAAATACTCAAGCAGTAAAAACAAAAAGTCAAAGAGTGAGAAGAGGCATGTTAACTCCGGCGTTGGAAAAGGCATATTTAGAATCATCTAGGAGGCAGGGATTAGATCCACGTGATTTAGATGCTGCTTTGTGGATAACTGGTTCTGAAGGTTGTGCTAGGAGAGATTATAGCTTTTGTTTATATCATTGCGTTTTATGTGACAGTTTATGTACTTCTCTTATTGGCTATGATGAAAACACAAGTGATTTTCTTGTTTTTGATGATTCTCAAGGAACTAGAAGAGTTGATACAAGAAAAAATGTCGGACAATTAAGTTTATTTTAATTAATTTATTGATGTTAAAACAAGGGCTCTTCTTCAGTTCCATCTTCTTCTGGTGGAGGAATATCAAATGGAACTTCTACTATACCTTTCATTTGTTCTTCTGTGGGTAAAAATAATTGTTTCTCACCAAAAACTGCATCTTCTGAATGAAATCTGGGAAGAGAATCTTCGTAAACTCGTTCTCTAGAGAATTCTCTTAATTGTTCTCTTGAAGTTTCGAGCCACTCTTTTCCTTCATCTTTGAAATCTATTGAAATAAACGGAAATTGGTGAACCTGTTTTCTATTTATTCTTAAACCTTTAACTTTTGATCTTGAAAAGGAAAATTTTCTAGATTTAAAACCAATTAATTCAAGAGTCTCTTCTGGATTAGATACTAGCATATTTAAAAATCTTGTTGAAACGCTCATAATGTGTTTTTCAGCATAACCTCTGTATACTGGATCATATTGTCTACAGTAACAGTATATTCTTGTGGGAAAGCCATGGGGTTTTTCCATTGGTTGAGGTATGAAAAATGAAAGAGGTATAGCTAGCGGAACTTTAATTCCATATAAAATTCCTCCTTTAACGAGTTCTTCAAGGTATGCGCTTCTTGTTAATCCTCTGTTTTCAGCGTGTTTTATATTATGTCGAAAGAAAACATAGTGACATTTTGGAGGATTTTCTGGATTATCACTTTCAGGATCACTGTAAAGAACCCAATTGCAGTGTGTTTGAAGCTGTTCTTGAATAAGTTTTGTATCTGTTCCCCAAACACAAGCTTTTACTTCAGTGTAAATTCTATTTTTATGATCTGCAACATCTGGCTGATAACCTATTTCTTGTTTTCCATTGTGAAAGTGAGTGACACATCCGTGATGATGATATCCTCCTAGCATAGCTCCTGCAATTCTTTCAAAACAATATGCTCCAAATATTCCTAATTGTCTATATGGAACTTGTTCTCCCCATAGATCTGTTTGTTCATGATCTCCGGGCAAATAAATATTTCTTTGAGCTAGATCAAATGGTCTTTTGAAATCTTTTAGTTCACCTAGTAATCTCACCTGTTTTTTTGACCTCTCCATTTGAGCTTAGAGTTTTTTTATTTTATAAAGATTAGACTATTATAACATATACTTTTAGAAGCATTTAAAAAAGAACGAAGATTCTAAGGTTTAGCGGAGTGGAGCAGCCTGGAGTGCTCGCGAGGCCCATAACCTCGAGGTCGCGTGGTTCAAATCCCGCCTCCGCTATTCTGCGGGATTTGGTTCAAATACTTACATTTGTGAGAATGAAAGTTGCCAAAATTTAGAAGGAATTTTTAGCACCCACCTATGCTACTCTTGGGATTTGAAATTAATTGGATAATCTTGCTTCTCCTCTCATTGATTTTAGTACTAATACTGCTAGATCATTTATTTGTCCCGGAGTAATTCTTTCCTTTTTTTCTCTTACATTTCTTCTTATCTCTTCTTCTATTATCCTTATTAAATACTCATTCATAAATCCCTGGCTTCTGGTGGAAAGCGCTATATTTCTAGGGTTTAACCATAAACCATCTCCAACTTTAAACCTTACGATAGTTAATCCACTTAGCTCCATAAGCCTTTGTGATTGAGATAATTCTATTTCTGGCCTTTCAAATTCTACATAACCTAACTCTTGGCAGTCTACTTTTCTTCTTGAATAAAATGGACTCGAAGCAAGTTCAAATCCTTCTTCATCTGGGTAGTAAACTCTCCAAGCATCTTCTCTTGTATCATACCCAACCCTAAGAAGATCAAGATCTCTTGTTGCAACTCTTAATTTTGATCCTTTCTGATCTTCCCTTACTTCCCTTGGTGATGCCTCAAAAAGATATCGTGGAAGATTTTGACCATTATGTTTAAATGGAATTTCTGCAGGTATGCATTTTAATCTATCTTTTTTACCCATAATTTTCTAGAGAATGTCTTATATAAAAAGAATTAGGTGATTTAGAATAACTCTTTATTTAGATTAAAAACTGGAAAACAATAACTTTAAATCCCTTAATTTTATTCTATAACTGTGCCCAGTTCGCATAGCGGTATTGCACGGGGTTGCTAACCCCGACCGGGTAACCGGTGGGCAGGTTCGACTCCTGCACTGGGCGGATGGGAAAAGTCCGACACTCTTACTGTGGTTTAATAGCCACAACAAAAGTAAGAGAATATGGATATACATAATTACAAGAGAAGATTTGATAGAACAGTTGAAAGAATAAAAGAATCAATTGATATTTCTAAGGATAATAAGGAAATTGCCCTGAAATTTAAGGATTATTGCATTAGTGATGGTATTGGGGTGGCTAAAATTGAAAGATATTTAGGTGATATAATGAAATACTCTAAAATGCTTGGAAAGTCCTTTTCTAAAGCTTCTAAAGATGATCTTAGAAGGGTTGTAGCAGAACTTGAACAAACTGAGCTTTCTCCTGAGACTAAGAAGTGTTTTAAGATTATGTTAAGAAAATTGTATAGATTTATTGAAGCTTTTTCAGATAATCGGATAATTCAAAAAAATAGTTAGAACTGCTAACTTTAAACCTTCGCTACCTTCCACAAAGCCTCTAACTGCTGCGATTTTGACTACAATAATTCTTAAATATCAACAATTCACCTAAATTACTAATATGCCAAAGTTAAAAAAAGTTGATTTTGATAAACAATTTAGATTCAGAGAAGCAAGAGAAAATGATTCTCGAAGAGGATTAGTTAATCGAGTTAATTGTACTAATTGTGTTCATACAGCTTGTGAACCAAGACCAGATAAAGGAAAAATCGGTGAACATAATGAAAAAGATAATTTTTGTGATCATCCTGAAAGATTAAGAAGAATAAAAATAGCAGAATATTGGGATAGTGGTGGCATGGGTAGAAGCTATAGCCATAGTCATAATCTTGCTGATGTTCGTGTTTGTGATGCCTATAAATCCCAACCTTTACCAGCAGGAGTTACTGTACCAGAGATCCCTAAAGGCCAGGCAGTTCTATTAAGTTCTCAAAATGCGGATCCCTATCATGCTGACCCTAATTGCCCTTACGTCATAGAAGAGGCAAGAATGTTAGCAGACGGTACAAATCATAACGCTTTATTTAGGAGACCAGAAATTCGTGTTGTAGACATCTCTGATATGGTTCCTGGAGAAACAATAAGAGATATTTGTGAAATGTCTTGTTGCGAATCTAAACTTCCCTTTCAACTCATAGGTAATCCAAATGGTTATAGGAGCAGAGCTGGAATAAAACCAGACGGATCTGAGCCAATAGTCTGGGTAAGAATAGTTAAAGATCATAAAAGAAAGATTTCAATGACTATTGAAGAAGCAGAGGCTGCTCTTGATCTAACAAGATTTACTGGTCCTGAATTTAAGACTATACATGATGAAATTATTGCAGCGAGTGATCATCTACATAATACTTGTAATTATCTTGGTTCAAAACCTTTGTCTGAAGCTGCTAATCCTGTTGTGGTTCATCCCCACGATTTTCACCTTTTAGAACCGCTCGCATCAGATCCATTTAAACCAGAATTTTGGTTATATGACAAACGATTGTTTGATCCTAAAAGAAAGGATGAATTTAAAGGTAAACCAATTAGAGAATTAGAAGAAATACCTGAAGGATTTATTTTATGTCTTGATAGGGAAAGAGTCCTTAGATTTGCAAGAACCGGAGAAAGAAGTGATGGCCCTCCATATGGACACTTAATGTATGGCATTGTAAACCCTTTAATCGATGAATCTTTAATTAATCGAGGAGTAACTCACTGCATTGATATTCGTGCTGTAAATTATAATGGTTTCAATCATTGGTGGGGAGTTTTTGGAAAAGGATTTTCTAAAATAGCAAGCTTTGACGAAGACTAAATATAGAAAATTATAAATAGAAGCCATGACTTTGTTAGTTAGATACTAAATAGATAAGTAAGGGTGTTTGATTAATTCTAATCTTCTGCACTGGGCGTGTGAAAGACAGATTTATAAAGTTTTGATTTTTAGCTTATATATGAAAAATAAGAAAAGAGGATTTTTTACGAGAAGATTAGGAATTATTTTGATGATAATTGGAGTGGCTTTTCAATTCTTGAATATTTTGACCTATGGACTTTGGGAAATAGATATTGATATATTGGGAGCACTTATTTTTATTATTGGATTAGTAATCATGATTGTTCGGTGGAAGAAATAAAAAAGTGTTTCTTATTTTATACTCCAGAATTTCCATTTGTGAGGTATGTCAACACTCCAAAATCTTTTGTTTAAAAAATCATTTAGGTCACTGATGAAAAGACCGATTCCAAAGAATATTAGAAATATTCCGAAAATATCTTTTATGTAAAAAATTCCAATTATAACTAAAACTATTCCAAATATCCAGTGATGTGGACCGTTTAGATGGCCTCCGTATTTGTCGCCTATTCTACCAAGACTAAATCCTGCAAATAAACTTACAATTCCGGATATTATTGCGAGTATGTTCATTAAAATTAAATGAGAGTAAAGTTTAAAAAAATAGTGGAAGTTGAGGTCTTAGGAAGATGTGGACAAAATGCCCTGTTTTAAAAGTCTTGTTTATTGTTGTAATTTTGCAGAACCATGTTCTGGAAGAGATAGAGAATTAGAAAGAAGAGGGTTGACTCGAGAGGGTTATGAATCTTTAAAGAGATTTTTTGATTTGGAGTTAGCTAGACTTCTTAGAAGAAAAAAAGGAAGAAGTGCTCCAGTTATTTGTGGCATCAACAGGGAACAAGGATATACATTTAGATGTCGTCAAAGTAAAGGGAGTCTTGCCTATTGCTGTCCTATTCAGGGTCCAGATGGACATGCTTATAAGGACTGCTCATTAAGAGATAGAGAATTAGAAAGATTGGGTTTGACTCTTGAAGAGTACGTAAGCTTAAAGAGGCAGTTTGCTGAGATTTTTCCGTAATCTATATAAATATTTAAAAAGGAATGATTTTTTGAGTATTCATGGCACCTTTTGATAGTGATGGTATTTGGCGTGATGGTTCTAGCTCTTTTAGATCTAGTACTCGTTTTTCAACATCTTCTTATATGTCTGAACCTGAAGAAGGATTTGGATGGAGAAATATTAGTGCAGAGGATCTTTCGAGGAAAAGACCTGAAAATTTAGTCTTTGAAGTTAAGATTGGTAAAACTTCATATAGGATTCTTTGGGCAAAAAAAGGTAACTTAACTGAAGTTTTAGGACATCATGATGTTTGGGATTATGTTGCACATCGTGATAGAAACAAGTCTGCAATTGTATCTGCTTATCATGGTGGAAGAGACGTTACAGATAAGTTAACCGAAGCATTTGGTTCAGTTAATTAATTCTTATTAGAATAGCAAAAATTATATACTTCCTATACCTTAATATTTAATGAGGGTAATCTGGCCAACTATCAAACTGGTCTTGTTTTATCTTGTTTTAATACTTGTAGTTATCTATGTTGGGTTAAAAACAACATCATATATTTATTTTATTTGTGCTTTAGCAGTTGGTTTAATTGGGTTTTATTGGAGTGTCAGGAACCCGCTAACTAAAGGGGTTTAAGCAGTTCTTGAGTACTATAACAATTCTTAAAAGCTTAAGATTTATTTCTTTTTTATGAGAAGATCTCCAAGAGGGCCTCGAAGAATTGAGAGAATTATTGCATTTATGCTTAGTCGCGATAGGTCTTTGAAAAAATTAGAAAAAGATATTACTGATGTTCGTGGAAATACTTATTTAATTGAAACTCCAGTTTATGACCGAGGAGTTGTAAGAATTATTGGACCAAATGATATTGATTTGTATAGCGGCCCGTGTTTAGATGTTCCGGATGTTGAAACTCCTAAAGCTCAGCTTATGTTTGGAGCAAAAGCTGGAAATCCTCATGCAACTGTTTATGGTGTATATTTTCATGTTGGTTGTCTTAAGGGTGATGGACTTAGCCTGTGGGATTCTTTTTGGTTTGATGAGCTAAGTAGTGCAGGTCTTTACCAGGCTTTTGTTTCTAGTAAAGGAAAGTTACCTTGGGATGATCTTCTTAGATTTAATCCGCAATATGGATCAGATATGCCTCTTTTTGATTTATCTGTTAGAGAAGTTCAAAAAACACTTAAAAAATCCTGAAACCCCAAATAAGAAGGTTTTTAAACACAGTAAATATCCATTTACATCATTAGAAATATACAGTTAACATAAAACCGTTATACACTATTTCTTAGTGATAGACTAAACATAAATTAATAACTAGGAGGAAAAATGCCAAGATTTGGTGGAAGTAGTGGAGGAAATCGGTTCGGTGGTGGTAGAAGTGGCGGATTTAGACCAAGCAGACCATTCGGTCCAAGAGAAATGCACAAAGCCATATGTTCTGAGTGTAAGAAAGAATGTGAAGTACCGTTTAAGCCCACAGAAGGAAAGCCTGTTTTTTGTAGAGATTGTTACGCAAAACGTAAAGCTGCATAAAAACATTTAAGCATTTTGCTTATTTTATTTTTTCTAATTCTTTTTTTATCTTTATTATTAAATTACCTGTTACTTTGGCAACTGGTTTATCTAGTGTTTTTTCATCAATAGCTAGTTGACTTATAATTAACCTTGACTCATTTTTTGTTTTACCAGTCTCAACTAAAGAGTAAAGAATTGCATTTTTTATCTTACCTTTTTTTAATAGCATGCTTTTGATTAGGATGTTTGAAACGTTTGAGTCTTTTTTTCGTTTTAGCTTAATTAACCAGGATTCAACTCGAGGTTTTGGCTCAAAATCTTCTTTTTTAACCTTTAATATGGGAGTTATCTCAAAGAAGATATTACTTATTACACCAATTTTTGTGCTCTCTGAAGTTAATAACTCTTTAAAATTTTCTCCAACAATTAGGACGATTTCATCAATATTATCTTCTATGGCTTTCATAATTACTGGTTCAGAAAGAGAATAGGGGATATTTGATACTATTTTATTATAGCCTCTCCAGTCAAATTTAAGGGCGTTATCATATACAAGAATTAGATTTGTATTATCTTTTTTTATTTTTTCTAGATTTAGTTTAAATCTTTGGTCAATTTCAAAGGCCATAACATTCTTTGCTTTTTTGACTAGTTCTTTTGTTAGGGTTCCGTTGCCAGCACCAATTTCAATTACTCTATCATTTTCAGATAAGTCTGCAGCTTTTATCTCTTTTTTAAGGACATCTTGATTTATTAGGAAATGTTGATCTTTGTCTAAGTCGGGTGTGATATCTTCTTGCATTTTGAGAGTATAATTATTATGCTTATGATTGTTATAAATATTGCGTGTAGAAAGATTTTAATAGTTTCCTAAATTGAGGTAATTATGGCTAGTAAAAATATGAGTGTGGAAGAAAAGATTAAGGTAATAAAGAGTTTTGCAGAGGAAATTGTTACGGAGGATGAGCTAAGAGAACTATTCAAGACTAAAAAGACTCTTTCTGCGTACGATGGTTTTGAGCCGTCTGGGCAGATACATATTGCTCAGGGACTTTTAAGAGCTATAACTGTGAATAAAATGACTTCTGTTGGTATTAAGTTTAAGTTTTGGGTTGCAGATTGGTTTGCCATGTTAAATAATAAATTTGATGGAGATTTGGAAAAAATAAAAGTTGTGGGAGAGTATTTTATAGAAGTTTGGAAAGCTTGTGGAATGGATCTTGATAATGTTGAGTTTATTTGGACATCAGAATTTATTAAGAAACATCCAGAATATTGGGAAACGGTTCTTAAACTTTCAAAGGAAGCGAGCATACAAAGAGTTATTAGATGCTCTCAGATAATGGGAAGAGAAGAATCAGTTAATAATCCGAGTTCTCAAATAATTTATCCTTTGATGCAGGCAGCAGATATTCATCATTTAGAAGTTGATATTGCTCAATTAGGTATGGATCAGAGAAAAGTAAATATGCTTGCAAGAGAACTTTTTCCTAAACTTGGTTTTAAGGTTCCGGTAGTTATATCTCATCATATGCTTTTGGGTTTACAATTTAAAGAAAGTAATCTAGAAGGAATTGATAGAAAAATTGCCTTGAAGATGTCAAAGTCAAAACCAGAAACAGCAATTTTTATGACTGACTCAAAGGAAGACATTTTTAGAAAGTTTAAGAATGCCTATTGTCCTGAGGGAAAGGAAGAAGATAATCCGGTTTTGGAATATGCTAAGTATATAGTTTTTGAAAAATTTGATAAACTTGTTATTGAAAGGCCTCAAAAGTTTGGCGGAGATATAACAGTAAATAGCTATGATGAACTAAAAGATCTTTTTATAGAAAAGAAAATTCATCCTCTTGATCTAAAGAATACTGTTGCTAAATATATCGATGAGTTAATACAGCCAGTTAGAAAGCATTTTGAAACAAATAAGAAAGCAAAAGAACTTTATGAAAAAGTTAAGAGTTTTAAGTAAATTTCTTTAAATCTAATTATTTCTTAGTTACCTTATCTTCTCTGAAAAGTTTTTTAGAGATTATAAATACAACTAGGGCTATTATTACAAAATTGATTAATGCTGAGAGAAAGGAACCCCAGCCAAGAACAAATGGACCTAGTTTTAATGTTGCAGTCTGCCATTCACCATTTGGAATGAATGGAGTTATTAAGGGCATGATTATGTTATTTACTAGAGATTGAATAAGGGTTGTTGCTGCAACACCAATTATAAATGCAATGGCTAGACCAACAACTTTGTATTCTTTTAAGAACTCTTTAAATTCTGCTATCCATCCCATGGAACTATATGATATAATATTATATAAATCTTATGCATATCTTTATAAATTCTAAGTTATTTTTTTTAATATGAAAAAAGAAGATAATAATCCTGTTTTGAAAGTGAAGAGACTGACAAAAAATGCTGAGTTACCTGAATATGCACTTGATTGTGATGTGGCATTTGATTTAAGGGCAAATGAGCTTGTAACTCTTGAATCTATGGAGCAAAAAGAGATTAAAACAGGTATTGCAATTGAGATCCCAAAGGGTTATATTGGACTTGTTAGAGATAGGGCAGGCATTGTTACTAAAATGGGCTTGCATGCTGTGGCCGGAACCTTTGATTCTTCATACAGAGGAGAAGTTACAATAATTATGATTAACTTTTCAATGGATGCTGTTGATATTGAACCTGAAATGAGAATAGCTCAGATGATTTTAGTTCCAATAAACAAGTTAGAAATTCAAGAGGTAAAGGAGCTTTCAAAAACTCCTAGAACTGGTAAAGAAATTGGTTCTACTGGTTTGAGTGATGTTTTAAAAGAGTTAAATAAAATTGCTGAAAAGGGTGATAAAAGACTTAGCAAAATGAAGAAATGACTGAAAAAGGTAAAGAAAAAAGATTTAGCTTTGGAGATTTAGTTATTTTGCTGGTTTTTTTAGTAGTTATTTTAGCAATTCACTATATTATTAAGATAGTTCTTAAACAACAAGCTGAAACAAATTCATTTTATGTTTTTTTACCATATTTAATTGACACTGTTTTGATTATTATTGGTTGGTTTTATGTTAAATACGGTAAAGAAAAGAAGACTAAAGATAAGATTAAGGTTGCGATGTGGATTCCTTTCTTAGATATTGCTGTTAATTTTATTATCTTTTTAGTTGGTTTGTTATTTAATTTAACCAATGACTTTACATTAATGTTTAAGTCAAGCAATGGAATCTTTGCAGTTGCTTTGGTTATTATTGCTGATTACTTTTGGTGGAAGGCAATTAACTTTAGAGAGAAGAATTAGACTAATTTATTTGAAAATACATAGACAATTGTTCATTACATTCACTTTACTTCAAGAAGTTTATAACTAATAGATGGATTAAACAGCTTTAAATTAAGTTGAATTCATCAAGTTCATTAGAACTTGGGGCACAAAAAATTTACTTAAATTTTTTAGTGTTGTGAAACAATAATTCTTATGGTTTATTTTCAATACTGTCAGTGTTAAAAGAGATTAAGAATAAAGATTTATCTTCTCACAGCTACAATTACTATAATTACTATTAACAGGACAATGCTTAGTATTCCTAGAATAATAAGAATAAGTGTCCAAGGGCCTGAAAGAGATCCTAGAGAATAACTTGAATAGCCTGTTATTTGTGTTGAGGGTTGGGTTGTTGTGATACTTGAACTTGTGCTAGAATCTGAGGGCATGATTTGATAGATCTTTACTGTTTCTTGAGGTTGTGTTTGTTGTTGGGGCTGACTTAACTGGCCCTGTTGCTCATAGAACATTTCTAGATATTTGTCTTCAAAATATCCGTAGTAGTGATGTGTATTGCAATCTCTTTCATCATTGCAATCATTATAATGGTCATATCTATAGCAATCATCTCTATAACAACTGCAAAATTTTATTACCTCTGGTTTGTTATCAATAGTACCGCAGTGGTGCAAGTCTCTGCAACTTCTTTCTCTTTCACCATGAATACAGTCTCCCCATGTTCCACAACTCCACATTTCTGTGCAAGAATCATGATTTTTGGATAGTAAGCTCAAATCCGAACTGGCTTTTACTAAGTTTAGAGTTAACATTGCAAAGGCTAATATGCAGATTATTCCGATAACTATATTCTTCCTTGCCATGGTTTTAAGATAAATGCCTGATTTATAAGTTTTACTGTGGTAAACTTTAAATGGGTTAGGTTACTAGTTAGTTAATGAACTACAAATTATCTCCAAGTTCACTAAGCTTAATGCATGATTGTCCTAGATGTTTTTGGTTGGAAAAACACAAGGTCTGGCAAAGGCCTGCAGGTATTTTTCCGAGTTTGCCAAGTGGAATGGACAGAATTTTGAAAATACATTTTGATAAATTTAGAGACAGAGGGATGCTGCCTCCAGAATTGTGTACAAATCATGATTGTTCTAGTATGAGACTTTTTGGTATAAATGAAGATGAAAGAGAGCTGTTAAAAGTTTGGAGAGATGGTTTAAAGGGAGTTAGATGGCAAGATAAAGCTGGAAATGTTCTTTGTGGAGCGGTTGATACTCTGCTCGTTAAGGATAAGAAACTGATTGTTTTAGACTATAAGACTCGCGGTTTTCCTTTGAGAGAAAATACTCATGAGTATTATAAAGATCAGATTGACATTTATACTTTTTTGTTGAGAAAGAATGGGTTTGAAACAGAAGACTTTGGATTTTTGTTATTTTATTTTCCTGATAAAGTTCTTGAAACTGGAGAAGTTCTTTTTGAGACTAAGTTGATTAAACTGAATGTTAATATAAAGAATGCTGAAGAATTGTTTATGAAAGGGTTGAGAGTTTTAGAAGGTGATTGTCCGAGAGAAACTTGTGAGTGGTGTGAGAGAGTTTAATAAATAGCTACCTCTTTTTTGTTTTAGGAACTGTTGCATATGCAACAAATCCTCGTTTACCATATCCATCGAATATAATGGCAGGTCTTACTTCATCATATCTTTCAAGAACGGAAATTAAAGCAGGGTATTGTACTGTATGTATGCGTCTTCCCTCTTTATCTCTTTCACCAGCCCCTCTTTTTTCATTGATTAATTTTGCTATAGTCTTCAAAGGAATAAAGGCTCCTTGAGGTAGATTGCTTGTTGATTCTTCTAAAATCCTCAGAGCCATTTTTGCAATTTCAGTTTGAATACCAAAGGTTTTTATTAGATTAGGAGTAGGTGTTAAGAAATGTCTATATCCAACTAATAAAATTTTTCCAGTTTCTTCATAAACCGGAGCATGTTGTAGTGACTCTCTTTCTAGTTCTTTTTGAAATGCTTCTTCTATATGTTTTGAGAGGATTAAAATCGGAAATGTTCCATTTTTATCTCTATTAACCCTGTTTGCTAGTCCTGCTGAGGAAACATAGCTTCTTGGAGGTATTTGTGCTTCTATTGATGTTAGAATTGGTAATGTTTCTTGAGCTAATTTTTCTAAATCAATGTGAACCGCATTTGAATGTTTTGTTTTTGGTTTTCCCGGATTAAACACTCTTTTTTCTTCAGCTTCCTCCTGCTGAACTGCTGCTTCTACTACCTCTGAAATTAAATATCTCCCAGAAGTTCCTCCCCTCCTTTCTTTCAAATCTTTGTAATGCATTTTAATCACTTTCTAAACTTTTTAATTTTCCAAAGTCATATATGGAATTTTTATCTCCGACAATAAAAACATTAAATGTTTTTAATTTTTCTGGTGGTACAATGCATGCTTCTTTTTCCACATGATCATTGACACTACTTCCTTCTACTAGTGGGAAGAAACTTGGAAGTATGAAAAACTGTTTTCCTTTGTATTTTCCAATTAGAAAACATTTGTATTTTTCAGATCTGTTGCTTTGAGAATCATTTATTCGTATTGCTGGATGTAAATGGCCCATGATAACTTTTTTTATTGATTTGTCTTTAATTTCTGGAATAAATTTATCTCCATGAATAAATATTGTATCTTCGTAAATATAATGAGTTAGGAATGTTCTATCTGCAATGTCAATCTTTTCATGATTACCTTTTAATAATATTACATTTTCTCTGGAGACATGTTTTTCAATGACTTTCATTACGTCTAGGAAGATATTTTTCTCTTGACTTTTATAAGCAAAAAAATGTTTAATGTCCCCAAGGAAAACTATCTTATTTATCTTTACTTTTCTGTTCTTTAGATAATTAAATATTTCATTCAGGTCATCTATTGTTTGTTTAATTTGAGTTTGTGGAAGAAGAGATCCGCCCTCACGAAGCATAAATTCAAATCCAAGATGTAGATCACCAATTACAAGGATTTTTTGTTTTATTAGAAAGAGGGATTTACCAATAAGCTCGTATTCTTTGTTTTTATCTGCTTGTTCAAATAGGTTAAGTTGCATGAAAATATTGAGAATATGTGGTTTATTAATGTTAGGAATTAATTCTCAAATTAGTTATTTGTCTTAAACAAGACGACATATGTTTTAATAATACTATCAACTGAAAGTGAATAAAAATGGCTATTGAAAAAGCAACATTTGCAGCAGGATGTTTTTGGCATGTTGAAGAGGAGTTTTTAAGGGTGCCAGGAGTTATTTCAACAGTTGTAGGATATAGTGGGGGAAATACTAAGAACCCTACATACAAACAGGTATCAAGTGGTGGAACTGGTCATACAGAGTCAATTCAAATTGAATTTAATACGACTACAATATCCTATAAAGATCTTCTTGATGTTTTTTGGAGAATACATGACCCCACTTCCTTGAATAAGCAGGGTCTTGATATTGGAACAAATTATAGATCTGTAATATTTTATCATAATTTAAAACAAAAGAATGATGCAATAGCCTCTAAAAATGCGCTTCAAAAGGAACTTGGAGATGAGAAGGTTGTAACAGAAATATCTAAATTTGATAAATTTTGGCCTGCAGAAGAGTATCACCAGAAATACTTTCAAAAAAATGAGGAAGGGGTTTTTTGCAGTAGATAAGATGACTTTAAAAAAACTTATAAAACCCGATTTTGAATGGAAGAAGATTTTAGATCCTTTGCAATATCACATACTTAGAGAAGGTGGAACTGAGCAGGCCTTTAAAGGAGAATTTTTTAACAATAAGGCCAAAGGGACATATTCTTGTATTGCATGTGACAACTTACTTTTTTCTTATAAATCAAAATATGATTCTGGTACAGGGTGGCCTAGTTTTTTTGCTCCTATTTCAAAAGAAAGTTTGTTAATTAAACCAACTCTTCAGGGAATTGATGGCTCCGAAGTTTTATGTGCTAAATGTGAAGGACACCATGGCCATGTTTTTCTTGATGGGCCAAAACCTACTGGTCTTAGGTTTTGTATGAATTCAATTGTATTAAAGTTTAATAAAGATGATTAGAATTTAAAATAGTTGTCTTATGATGGACTGCATGTATTCTAATAATTTATTGTACAA
This sequence comes from Candidatus Pacearchaeota archaeon, assembly GCA_041659945.1. Lineage (GTDB taxonomy): Archaea > Nanobdellota > Nanobdellia > Pacearchaeales > GW2011-AR1 > JACPLR01. The sequence goes on from JBAZXH010000001.1 coordinate 749,411, forward strand.
TAATTAATAGTTTAAAATGGGTGATAAGAATATAAAAATAAATTTAGGGTTGTGGATTTTTATAATTGTAATTGTTTTAACACTATTTATTTCATTTTCAATTTGGTTCTTTTATCAAAGTTCTTTTGATAACGCAGTACTTATATGTCAAAATAATAGCAATAATAATGATACTTTATGTATGACATTACCTCTTGGTTGAATATAGCTATAGAGGATTTAATTTTAAAGTTGTATAAAAGAGTACAGCATTAGATTTTATATTTTATTTTTTTAGATTTATTGGAGGTAAAAATGGACAAACTAAAATATGTAATATGTCTTGATGATTGCTTTAAAGTAGAAAGCACTAATGAAAAAGAGCTTATTGAAATGGCTAAGCTACATGTAAAAATAGAACATCACGAAGAAATTACAAATGCTGAAGCAAAAAAGATGGTTAAATCTTGTGATTAACTTTATTTAGAACGTTTAATTCTTAAAACTGATAATGTTCTATCTTTGGTTTACTAGCAATTTGTCTTTGGTTTGTTGTAGCTCTTTGTAACTTTTTTGCAAGTTCGTATTTTTTGCAAGTTTTAAGAATACTTTGATATCTTTCTAAAGAATTAGGATCTTCTCTAAATGTAAGATCATGAAAATCAACTTTAGGTTTAGGACCAAGTAAAAATCCATCAAACCGTTCTTGATAATACCCTAGAGAATTTGGGATCTGCATTTTTCTAAGGTCTGTTAGGGCTTCAACAACAGCATCAGCAGCATCTTCATAGGGTATTGTACCTTTAATCTCTTCATAGAGAGCCATTACATCATGACCATAGTTTCCTAAGTCATGTATCATTTTTTCAATTATGCTTTTGAATGCTATTTGAAGTCTTCCTTTTCCTCTTGAAATTTCTCTTAAGGATTTACCTCTGATTCTAATAACCTCTGGAACATACATGGGAGAAGCATGTTCGCCTAAAATAGTTGCATCTATAGTATCTTGAGGTACACCTAACAAACCAGTTAGCCTACGAAAATCGGGTGAGCAGGTCACAATATGTTCTGGGTCTATACAAGACTGTAGTTCTCTTTGAGCTAAGCATTCAGGAGGATTAGAAACATTCATTATTACTGCATCAGATTTACCAAGAACATAAGGTAAAATAATATCATCTACTTTAGGTTGTGAATCTCTATATAATCCTCGGATCATTCGCCCTCTTTCTGTAGCTTTTCTAATTTTTTTTAAAATTCCTGGGTCGTATTTTGAACTAGCAAACACTAAAAAAGCAGGCTCTGATGCAAGCAGTCTTTCTATATTTGGATGACAAACCAACCGAGCATTATTTACCATTCCTTTTAACTTTCTATAACCCCCATAATTGACATATTTATCTTTATCATTCTCTCTAATACAATATTTTTGGTCTGATAAAGATTGACTAAACCAGTGTACTTCAAATCCCTCAGACAATAACTTTTTAACAACCTGTGATCCAACTACGCCTGCACCATTTACAGCAACAGGAAAATCAAGGTTAAGAACGCCTTCTTGCATTAAATGAGCCAACAGTGTTTTAGCATCATGTTCCATAGTTTCATATCCCCTTTCACCTGGTTTTAATAAAAGTCCTCTAAGTACTCTTTCGTTGAACATTCTTACAATTGATTCAAGATTTCTAAAAAGAGAGTGATTAGCATTGAAAACGATTATTTGAGATTTTGACTTATTGCCTTCTTGATTGCCGGTATTTATTTGCTCTAAACGTTCTGCATCACAATTATCTTTTATAAGATCATAGTCAACTAAAACTGTTTGATAGGGTTCTTGTCTTCTAGACATAAAACTTTCAAAAGAGGGGAAATGGTCTATATCGCTAACTGGGAGAACTTGATTAATTACTTCCTCGAGGCGGTGTTCAGATTCAGGATCCTTACCTACTATTGCAAAGTTTGGAAAAGTTACTTTCATGTAAATTAGCTATTTTTTATTAAAAATAGCTTAAGAAACAAATATTTAACTCTTTGTATAACAAAAATTAGAAGATCACTTAGTTTGAGTAGTTAAAATTAAACCTTTGCTGACTTCCAAATAAGGTCGAAGTATTTTTTATAGGACTCGGCAATTTCTTTGTTTTTTATTTTTATAACTAATACTGGTTTACTAAATATTAAAAGTAAAATAAAATCTTCACAAATGTTCGTTGAAACTGATGAGTCATACTTTTCGGGTAATGCCCTTGCTTCAGTAAACTTTAATTTGTTAAGATAGCTTATCCTTTCTTGAGCATTTTTGTTATAAATATGTTTCATATGAATTTTATTTTTTATTCTTTCTTTATGAAACTCTTTTAAAAAACCCTCACCAAAGGTTTCAACGGCCTCTTTTGATGCACCATAAACAAAAATAGGATTTCTAAGTTTTAATAGATCTAAGAGAGCCTCTCTTGCAGCAAATGGTCCCTGTGAGATATTAATTGTTCCTGGATTATTTTCGTTTTGCTTTAAATTTGTAAGTTCTGGAAGGATTAGATCAAATTCGTGTTCTTTTTGTTTTATATAGTTCTTGATTTTATGAGGTTCAATTGCATTGAATATACGTTTATTGTCTTTTATTGTTTCGCTGAGAAATCCTTTTTCAATTAAAGTTCTTATGGAATCGTATGTATTTGACCTATGAATCTTTGTTCTTTTGGATATTTCTAGGGCTGAAGAGTGGTTGTGGCTAATAAGGTCAAGATAAACAATTATTTCATTTTTACTCAGGCCGATTAATTCAAGTATTTCAACTATCTTATGCTTATCATTAAAACTTTCTGAATATGTCATTTTTTGATTAACTTAAAGAGTATTAATTAAAAGTTCTAAGAATATTTAAAGTTTTGTTATCTTGCTTCTATTTGTTCGGGAACATCATTAAATTGCTTAAATCTTTTTCCTTCAGCAGGAATTTTAAGTTTTATCATAAACTGCCCACAGCAAATGTCTTCTTCTTTAGATAAATATCCACAAATTTCACATTCATACATTTTAGCTCCTTTTATATGATTTAAAAGTTATTTAGTTGGTTATCATAACCTCATTTTTAGGTTATTAAGTTATAATTTAGAAACATTAAAAATAAGTGTAGTATTTTTTAAGACAAACAGGAGTTAAAAAAGCTGTATCTCAAGAGCTCAGTTTTGTTCATATTCTAAACTTAGTGTTTATATCCTAATAGCTTGTCATAATCTTTATGGTCAAAAATATCCAAAACAAATGTAATTATTTCAATTTCATTTCCAGTTATCATATACATCATTCTCCATCTATTTGCTAGCTCAATTCTCCATGTATTTTCACAAGCATATTTAGTTATATACTTATTAGGAATTCGTGATTTAGGTATTTGATCTCCTGCAAATGGGTTTATTTTTAATAAATCTTTAACGCGATTAATTGATCTTAAAAGTGTCTGATGAAATGAACTGTCAATTTCTTTATTTTTTCTTCAGCAACAATTTTATTTAATTCTTCATATACTTCATTTGCTTCTTTAGACAAGAAGATTCTTACTTCTTTTCCTCTGAACATTTTAAATTTCTGTTCCCTCTTGGATTGCTTTTTTTAGTTTTGGATTTGTATTATATATCCATAGGATTCCTTTGTGGCTATCAATTATCATGCCCTTTTCTTCTAAATATAAAAGAATAAAATTTAAAGTTTGATGCATTATTTTTACTGGAAGTCTTCTCTTGAGTTCTTCCCGTGAAATTGCTGTTTCTGACTCTTTGATTATATTTTCAACCATTAGTACAGTTTTCAAACTAGGATAGTGTATTACCTGTTTGTTTTTTATTAAACTACATAAACTCATATATTATTCTATATATACTTATATATAAATGTTTGGTTTTAGGCTTTTTTAGCAATTTTCCATAGTTCTTCAAAATATCTTTTTTGGTTTTCTGCCATTTGTTCACTTTCAATAACTACTGCAAATGGTTCTTTTGTCCATAACTCTAAGGCAACTTTATTTTGATAAACCATGATTGCTGTCGGGGATTCTAGTTCTATTGGCATGAATCTATATTCCATTAATTTCATGGTTTGTGGAATACTTTTTATCCTTTCTTTTGCCTGTTTTGTGTTATTATAAATGATTTTAATTTTGACTTTTCTTTTTATCCTTTCTTTGTGCCATTCTACTATAAATGCGGGAATTATTTCATAAGAAGATCTTGAACTTCCGTAGGAATAAAACTCTTTAACTCCAGATCTTATAATTTCATTCATCATTGTTTTCATACCCTCTTTTCCCTCATAAATTTCAACTTTCGGTCTTTTCAATCCCTTAGTTTTATAGATTTGTTCAAGTGAGGGCATGATTAGTGAAACACTATTTTCTTTTTCTTTTATAATTCGAACTAATTCATTTGGGTCTGATGCCAGAAAGAATTTTTTACTGTTTTTTATTGAGTATGAAACTAGTCCTAGATCAATAAGCCTTTCAAGTATATCATAAATTAAAGTTCTTGGTAAATTGCTCTTTAGGGAAATGTCGTTTGCTGTTGCTTCACCTAATTCTAAGTTAGCAAGATAAACCTTTGATTCTTTTTCTGATAAGCCAAATTTTTGAAGTGCTTCTATGTTTTCCATAGGCTAAGGATTCTTTTAGGTTATTTAAACCTTTGTTTTGTCGTAAACTATTTACAGCATATGTTTAAATACTAGAGGGTTGAGGGGGATTAGTATGGAGTAAAAGGAAAATGAGAGTAAACATAGTTGATCCGGGTAGTGCTAGAGCAATTGTTGATAAAGAATCAGATGAAGGAAGTGTAATGGATGTTATTGGTTTAAGTAGTAGGGTTCATGAGCCTATAGGTGCTTGTTATGTTGCAAGAGACACAATGGATCGAGGAAATGAGGTTAATGTTATATTTCCAAAATCAGCTAATCTAAGTGTTGAAGAGGTGCTTAGAGATAATCCTCAAGTTGTAGCATTTTCTTCTTTAACATATAATTATCCCTTAGCACTTGAAGTCGCAAAAAGAACAAAGGACAGAAATAGTGGAATAATTACAGTTATTGGAGGATATCATGCAACCTGTGTTCCAAAAGAGATAAGTACTGAACCAGCTTTTGATTATATTGTATCTAGAGAAGCAGATCATACTTTAGGAGATTTAGTTGAATTTTCTGAAGGTAAGCGAAAACAGGAAGAAATCAGAGGGCTTGTTTATATGGATGGACAGGTTTTTGTTGATAACTTTCAAAGATTAGATCCTAATGAAAATCCTATTCCATTAAGAACTAAGGATATGGTAAAGGGAATGAAGAGACAAGGATTATATTATCCAGCTCCTTCTGATCAAAGATCTATAATTTTGTTAGTTGGTTCAAGAGGTTGTGATTATGCTTGTAAATTTTGTCTCTCTTCAGAAATGTTTCCTTCAGACAATTGTGGTAATAGAACAAGGTTTAGAAACATTGATAATATTCTTCAAGAAATAACTGAATGTCAACTTATGTTTGGAACAAATTATGGGTTTTTTGTTGATTTAAATTTTTATGGTGGAGATAAAGGAAGAATTGAAAAGTTATGTGGCGAAATTGCTAAAACGGGATTTAAATGGTACGCTATGAGTAGAGTTGATGTTGATCCAGAAATATTGTTTAATATGGGTCTTGGGGGTTGTACTGAAGTTGGTTTTGGTGTAGAGTCCTTAACAAAACCCTTGAAAAGTGGATTTAATGGAACTATGAGTGAATGGCAAGCTATGGTAAAAGAAAGAGTGAGATTGTTAAAAAATATGGGAGTATTAAGTAAAGGATATTTTATCTTAGGAGATCAAGGAGATAGCAAACAATCTCTTGAAGAAGAAAGAGAAGCAATATTAGACTCAGACTTTGATGAACTTAGACTTTCGTTTATGATGTATTCTCCTGGAACGCCTATCTTTGAAAGATTAAAAAGAGAAGGAAGATTTTTAACAGATGACTTGTCTAAATTTTCTACAGACTATCCAGTGATTAAAGTTGATGGTATGACTCCTGAAGATATGAATAGATTTAGAATTAGGGTCTATAGAGATTATTATTCCTCTAGAAAATATGCAGATCAAGTAAGAGACATGATTTGTAGATTTCCACACCTTAGAAAATCTTATGCCGAATTTAATCAATTATTAGTTAATTCTTTAGGACAAGGATTTTCAGATTAATTTATTTCTCTTTTCCTTCAATAATCTTCACATGTAACTCGTGCATTCTTTTTAGGAATTCTTGTTTATCTTCGATTTTTATTAGATCTGTGTGACCCTGAAGCATAAGATTTAGTGCAAATGGAGAAGGAAGCTGAGTTTCTCTTATTTTTATATTTATGAGACCGTCCTTTATTTGTTTTAGAACAAATGTTGTATTTTCAATATCCATAACATCTTCCAGGACTTCACGCCTTGCTTCTTGCAATATTGGGAAGGTTTTTGAGACTTTTTTTACAGCATTCATAAGAAAATAACTTTTCATCTGTTGTCGCCCAACGCTTCGGTTTTCACCTTTATAATTTCTTAAAATCATTAGAGATCTTGTTGCACAATGTCTAAATCTTCTTGCAAGAATGTCTGTTCGTTCAATTGATTCTGTTAGAACTTCTTTTAGATTGTCTACTGTTAAGAATTCTAGAGCTTTTTCAAATGGTAGTTTTTCTCCTGCAAAATAAAAACCATTGTCATTAATTCCTACTTCTATATCTCTTCCTCCCGCATTACCCATTAAAAATCCAATTGATCGTGAGAGAGCATCATTGACTCTTCTGCCATACATGCTATGAACTAGAAGATAGTTTTTTTCACCTTTATATTTTTCAATTAAGATTAGCTCTTTATTTGGAATCTCAGAGAATTTAAATTGTTCGTGAAAATAGCTGTAAATTGATTCGCTCACGGAATCATCAATGTGGAGATATTCTTTTATTGTTTCTTTTATTTCTTTTGGTTTTTTGTTTGATTTTAATTCTTTGTTTAATAAAGATCTAAGTTTATTTATTTCATTTGCAGAGTCAAAACTTAAGGGTAGCATTTCTGAAAACCATGAGGGTATTGTTGGGTTTCTATTTATTGCAGGTTTAACATAGATATTCATTCCTCTTGTATAAAGGAAAACATATTTATGTCCGCCAAGAACAAATACATCACCTTTTTTCATACGTTCCATAAAACCCTCATCAATGACTCCTATTTTCTCTCCTGCCGGAGAGAGTTTGACTGTAATGTAGGATTCTTCGGGGATTGTTCCGATGTTAGAAAAGTAAATTACTCTAGCCATTTTACCTTTTTTACCAATTTGATTTGTGGAAGAGTCATACCAGATTTTTGCATAAACATAATTCTTTTCCAAGTCGTATTCACCAGCTAGATAGCTTATCACATCATAAAAATCATTTTTTGAAAGTTCTGAATAGCAATAGCTCTTTTTTATTAGGTTAAATAACTCGGTTATATCCCAAATTTTTGTTATGGCCATACCATAGATCTGTTGTGATAGAACATCGAGACAATTTTTTGGAAATCTTATTTTGTCAATTTTCTTTTCAATCATCTCTTTTTGAATAACTGCGCATTCTACTAGATCATCTCTATCCATAACAACAAATCTTCCCTTTGCAACTTCGTGTAGTTTATGACCTGCTCGTCCAATTCTTTGTAGTGCACGAGAACTTGCTTTTGGAGAGCCTAACATTATAACTAGATCAATGTAACCAATGTCAATGCCTAATTCTAAACTTGTACTGCATACTACAACCTTTATTTCACCGTTTCTTAATCGTTCTTCAATATTAAATCTGTGAACTTTGCTTAGAGATGAGTGATGTGCTGCAATATTTTCTGAATATTCTGTTGGAAATTTTTCTTTTAAACGATTAACAACTCTTTCTGTTCCGGCTCGCGTATTTGTAAAGATTAGTGTTGTTTTGTGTTCTTTTACAAGATTGTGAATCATGTGATACATATCTTCAGTGATGTTTGTATCCTCAATAATATTTTTAGATGGGCTTAGAACTTGAATGTCTAGGGTTTTTTGTAGAGGGACTTTTGCAATTTCAACTTCTCTATCATCTGAAACTCCAACTAAAAATTTAGCTACTTCTTCCAGAGGTTCTATTGTTGCACTTAAACCTATTTTTGTTGGCCAGATGGTGCTTATTGCATTTAGTCTTTCTATTGTTAAGCTAAGATAGGTTCCTCTTTTATTATCAAGAGCATGAATCTCATCTAGAATACAGAATTCAACATTGTTTAGATATTCAATGAATTTTTTACTTGTTAGAACGATTGCAAGAGATTCGGGTGTTGTGATAAAAATGTGTGGAGCTTTTCTTGCCATTTTTGTTCTTTCAGCTACTGTTGTATCTCCTGTTCTTAGGCCAACTCTTATTTGATCTAGTTTGATTCCTTTAGATTCGGCTAAAGCAGTAATTTCTTCCAGAGGTTCTACTAAATTTTTGTGAATATCATTACTTAAAGCCTTGAGAGGGGATATGTAAACTGCATAGATTCTATTTTGTAGCTCTTTTCTTTCCGCAAGGGTTACAAGATAGTTTAGAATTGATAGGAATGCTGTTAGAGTTTTTGTACCTCCTGTTGGGGCTGAAATTAGGATGTTTCTTCTTTCCCAGACTGCAGGAACTCCGTATTGTTGAGTTAGTGAGAATGTTTTAAACTTTGAAAAGAACCATTCTTTTACTAATGGATGTAGAATTTCCATTATGTCTTTGTCATTTCTTTTTACAGCTTGCACTATTTGAGTCATTTTAATATCAGAACGAGTAATCAGTATTTATAGAGTACTATAGGAAATATATGGTTTATAAGGTTTTGGAAGGCTGTCTACTTTGAAAATAACGTCTGGATATATTAGCAATGATATTAGAATATAGATCCATTTTATGGACAGGTATTGGAGGTAGGTTAGCTTGGGAATTATAACCAGTTAAACAATCTACAAAATTTGGTGTTTGAGCATCTCCAATATTTGTTTCTATGTGTGGTCCACACCAATATCTTTGTTTTTCACATCTTGCTGGATCTGCATAATTTTCTCTAACAAAAGTTGAAACTTGCTTGTTTAGCTTTCTCAGTTCTCTTAATTCAGAATTATTAAGTTCATCATGAAGAGCTTTATTTAAGAGGACTACAAGTCTATTTCTCCCTTCCATACCGAGGGCTAGCTCAAATGCTGTTGATTCGCCATTTATTCTATATTCTGTTTCTGAGTTCATTTTGATTTTTGTTTAATACTGAGTTTTAAAATTAATTTCAATAAGCTCAGGGTTTATAAACCTATCGCTTTTTTAGTACTAATCGGGGATAAAATTATATAGAATTAATTTTATTGTATAAATGTTTTTAAAGTAGGTTATTAGAATATTGTTATGAATGAAGGAATAGAACCATTAGAGCCTGGAAAATGGTTAAGTTTCGTAGCTAGACATAATTCTCCAAAACCAGAAAATCAAATTCCATTTAGATGTTATTTTCATGATAGTGTTAATAAAAGATCTATTAATGATGAATCTACTTTAAATGATTTGACATTTCTTTTAAATGAGTGGAATAGAAGAATAATGATAGGAGATCAAAGTTATTCTTATCTTATTGGACTGGATTGGGGCGATCGATATGGTCCTATCGGTGCTGAGAGGTATAGTTCTATGTTAGATTTGGTAGCTGTTTCAGATATTGATACTAGTCCTGAGCCTCAAAATTGGCCCGGAAATCCTGTAAAGTCTTCATTTGTATTTAAAGAAGGTGTGTGGCAGCCCGAAAATAGAGAAGTCACTTGTGGTGATGGTTGGCTTATTGTTGCAGCAGAGGAGTTATATAGAAGAAAATGTAGGAATTTACAAGAGTATTTAAATAACCCTCCTAAAAACTTGGGACTATTTGCTTAAACTATTTCCTTATCAAGTTCCTTTTCAATTATATCTTCTTGATCTTTTGAGAGGACTACTTCTTTATCTTCGATGATTTCATCTTCTTTAGCTTCAAGCTCTTTTGATTTGTCTTTGTTTTCTTCTTCACTTAGTGATTGAAGTAGCTTTGATTTTTCTTCAAGGCTTTTCTTTGAGATTGCTAGCTTTTCCTCTAGCAGAGAGTTTCCTTTGAACATATTTGCCAGATCATATTCTGTATTTTTTATTCTAGCTTTTAGCTCTTCTATTTCTTCAGTTATCTTTTCCTTTTCAGTTTTTTCGTCTTCTGGTTTCATTTTTATGTTTTTTATCTGTTAGGTTCAAAGATAGCCTTGTATTTATACCTTTATATTTCTAAATGACTCGTTTTTTGAATATGGATCAGACATAATAAACTTTAAATAGCATTTTGTATATGAAATAGCATGAGTACAAAAAGAGGATTCGGAGTTATTGTAGTATTACTACTTGTTTTCTTTATGATTAGCTTTGTTAGTGCTGATATCTTTTTGTCAAAGCAACCAGACCAGGTTTATAATATTGGTAGCACTATGTCAATTGTTCTTGGTTCTGATGGAGGGATTGGCTGGGCTAATGTTGATCTTGTTTGTGCTAATCAAACAAAGATGATTTACTTTAGATATCTTACTGATGAAACATCAATAGAAATTTTAGCTCCTTTTACAAAGTCTTTTCTAAGGGGAATGGCTGGAAACTGTCATCTTAACTTAAATTTCAATGGAGCACCTAAGGAAAGTTTTGAATTTTTTATTTCTGATCAAATGGATGTCTCCTTTTCAATAGGTAATGAAGCATTTTTACCAGGAGATAATGTGAATTTTACAGGTAGTGTTAAAAAAGCTGATAAAAAACCAGCTGTAAATGGATATGCTAGTATAAAATTTACAGATGTTAATTTGGATACTTCAGTTTCAATTAATAATGACGTCTTTGGTGGAAGTTTTTTAATTCCTGAAACTCTTGCTGCTGGGAAGTATAAAATAACTATTTCTGTTTATGAAAAAGATAAAGATGATAGCATACTGAATACTGGTTCAGTAGAAGGTTCAATAGAAATACTTCAAAAACCAACTTCACTGACGGTGGAGGTTCCTAGTAGTATAAAACCTGGTAAGGATCTTTCTTTTAAATCAGAATTATTTGATCAAACAAATGAAAAAATAACTGATAAAAGTGTTGATTATCAGCTTTTAGATTTTAATGGTACTGAAGTTTCTAGTAGACTTTCTACTTTAGGAAGTAACGAATATTTTACAATAGAAAAGAACGCACCATTTGGGGATTGGAAGCTACTTTCAGAAGCCGAAGGAATTAAAGTTGAGAATGTTATTTATGTAGAAAAGAATATGGAAGCTACTTTTGATTTGGTTAATGGAACATTAATAATCCGAAATGTTGGGAATGTTCCATATGAAAGAAAAGTAGAGATGAGAATTGGAAATGTTAGTAAGGTAATACCTCTTAATTTAAGTGTTGGAGAGGTTTTTGAGTTTGGGTTATATTCTCCAGATCAACAAAATAGTGTTTTAATCAGTGATGGGGAACAATCTGCAAACTGGGAGGGAGTTAGTTTGTTAACTGGAAGTGCTGTTTCTTTTGGAGAAAGCCCAAATAAGAGCGGTTTAGGAATTTTTAATAGAAGCATTTTTGCTTGGATATTTATAATAGCTATTCTTGGTTTATTTACAATTTTAACTTCTAGAAAAATACTTAGTAAAAACGTATTTGTGTCCAATAAGAATAAATCGAAATATGCAGAGGTTAAAAAGCAGCCGACGGCTAGTCTAAATGATCCTTCAAAGGGAGGAGTTGTTAAAATAAGTTCTCTTTCTAACGGTAAGTCTAACTTTGATAATGATACTGGATATGCTGATTATTCAATGTCAATTGATGGTGCTAGACAAAAAGCTTCTCTTATTACTATAAAACTTAAGAATCAACAGGAACTAAAAGGTTCTCAAATTGATCCTAGAAACGGTCCAACCTTTGCAGGTAGTAATAATTTTGTAAATGAAACTCTGAAGAAATTGGTTCAAAAGATAATTGAAGACAAAGGTAGAGTGTATAAAACAAATGATTTTATCATTGGTATAATTGCTCCAAGTGTAACGAAAACGATGGATAATGAAGCTGCAGCAATTAAAACTGCAAGAGCTTTATTGGAAATATTAAAATCACACAATTCTAAATTTTCTCAGAAAATTGCCTTTGGAATATCAGTAAATTCGGGAGACATTGTAGCTAAACGTGAAAATGGTAAGATGTTATTTGCTGCACTGGGAAGTACATTGATTAGCGCAAAAAAGATTGCTGATGTTGCTGAAAGTGAAATTCTCCTTAGTGAGGATGTTAGTAAAAAGGTAGGTACAACTCTTAAAACAGTTGTTAGCAATAAATCTGATAAATTAGGTGTTAAAGTTTATAGTATTTCTCCTACTTCAAATGTTGACAGTAGAGAACAGAATTCAAAGTTTGTTGAGGATTTTTTAAAGAGAAATAATGATTATAAGACTCTAAGACAAATAAGATCAGATCAGCCAACTTCTGTTAAACCTCAATTTAGTCCGGGTTTAAGTGATAAGAGTGAATTAGATAAAAAACCTGTTGATTCTAATAATCAAAAGGGTTTTGAGTTTTTTTAGACTTTTGAATATTATTAAAATTTCTTAAAATATATAAAAAAAACATTTTTAAACTAAGAATACGTCTTTTTTATGTCATAAAATGAGGTGTACTAATCGTTTTTATTTAGTTGTAGGAATACTTGTAGTATGCGTGTTTTTTTTATCATTTATATCTGCTGAAAGCTTACTTTTAAGTGATCAGGGAACAGATGTTAGAGATATTTCTACGGGACAAGTTTTACGTTCTGGAAATTTAACAGTTCAAATTTGGGATGCTGCAAGTAGTGGAAATAAAATTTATGAACAAGTTTTTACAAATGCAATTGTTAATGGTTCTTGGAATGTTATGTTAAATACTGGTTTAAATTTAGAATATGGTAATACTTATTATAAAGATTATTTAATTAATGGGGACAATCTTGATTTTGATGGTTCTAGTAGACTTGCTTTTATTTCGCCGTTGGGATTAATTAATAATTTAAGTAGAGTGAATCTTTCCTTGATTGGAAATTGTTCTTCAGGATATGCTATTAGAAGAATAAATTCTGATGGAACAGTTAGTTGTGAACAGATAAATGGAACTTCCTCAAGTGGGAATGGTAGTGATGGTACTGGGGGTTGGACAAATACTTCTGTTACAACTTCTACAGATTTGAATGTCTCTATTGGTGGAAATTTAAGTGTAGTTAACTATGGTTTTTTTGGTTGGCTAGGAAGTTTTGCTAATAGAATAACAAAATTATTTGTTCAGGATATTGATGTTTCTGGAAGTATGAATGTAAGTGGCAGTATTAATGTTACTGGGAATGTTACTGCTTCTTATTATTGTAATAGCTCTAATTGTTACACTCTTACTGATTTCTTGGGTAATTCTTCAGGAGTTTCTTCTGGATCTAGTTATAATGAGACATATAATCTCTATGCCTACAATCAAACATATACTGGCGGAACATACAATGAGACCTATAATATGTGGGCTTATAATCAAACAACTACTTCAACTTCTACCTATAATGCAAGCTATGATGCTAAAGTTTCAGCAGTAAACAATGGAATAACACTAGATATTTCTAATATAACTGGATTTTTATATAATTACAATCAAACTTCGGCATCTAGCTATAATTCTTCATATAATGCTCTAATTCCATATGGTTATAATCAATCTACTTATGCAATAGATTATCTTAATCAAACTTACGGGCAATTTTGGTATAATATGTCTGATGGAACAGGTTTAGGTTCTTCCTACAATGCCACCTATCATTTATGGGCATATAATCAAACATACACTGGCGGAACATTCAATGAAACTTACAACCTCTGGGCATACAATCAAACTTCAAGCTCAACCTACAATGATTCATATGTTCCGTATAGTGGCGCTACAGGAAATTTAAACTTAGGAATTTATAATGTTACAGCTAATAGATTTTGTAATTCTTCAAATTGTTATACTATTGCAGAATTTTTATCAGGAGCAGGAGCAGAGGCAGATCCTGTTTGGACATCTGAAAAGGCAAATTATTATACTATAGCTGATATAAATGGTTTTAACGAAAGTTGGTTAGCTACCTATAATTCTTCATATAATTCTTTAATTCCCTATGGCTATAATCAGTCTCAATATTTGATAGATGCCTATGGTCAGTATTGGTATAATATGACTTCTACTTCAACTGGAACCTATAATGAAACTTACAATCTTTATGCATACAATCAAACATATACTGCTGGAAGTTATAATGCTACCTATGCACTTTATGCATATAATCAAACATATTCTGGAAGTACTTATAATGCTACATATAATATGTGGGCTTATAATCAAACCTCAGCATCAACTTATAATGCAACCTATGATGCTAAAGTTTCAGCAGTAAATAATGGAATAACATTAGATATAGCAAATATCACTAACTTTTTGTATAATTACAATCAAACTGAAGCTACAAATACTCTTTATGGACCTGCTTGG